>CAZRYF010000008.1:0-126367 GCA_964604165.1 uncultured Enterobacterales bacterium | reverse complement strand
CGGCCACCCAGAGAGCACTCACGTCCCAGCCCAGCTATCCCCCCGATTCTCGGCCCGTTTAACGCCCGATCAGAGAACCGCCCGAGGCCAAACCATGTCCCATTTCGGAATGGGACCCCTATTATCGCCGACGTGTCGGGAGGTGCCGAAAAAGCGTAGGTACATCAACGACATACATCCAGAGAACACGGTTGCACCCAAGAATGTTCTCTGGATTTTGGGTTGGTGTACGCCCGCGAATGGGGAGGCGTTTCTCGCCTCGTACCAGCCCCCCCCAAGTGGGGATTTTGTGCTGTACGTCCATATTCCCTATTGTGCCCGGCGATGCGTCTTCTGCCACTACCCCGTTGTGACCGGACACAACCAAGGCGAAATGGAAGCCTATGTGGAGGCGTTGGGGACGGAGCTCACCCTCTGGAAGGAACGCCTGGGACTTTCCAAACTCAACGCGAGGAGCGTCTTGATCGCGGGCGGCACCCCCTCCTTTCTACAACCCAACACGTTTCGCCGGTTTCACGAGGTGCTGAACCAACATGTGGACATGAGCACCTGCACCCAGGTGACCTACGATGTCCACCCGCAGGACCTCCTCGGGGAGAGCGGCCGGCAGCGCATTGAGATGATGTTCGAGTTTGGCTCCCGTCGGGTCACGATGGGGCTTCAATCCCTAGACGACCAAACCCTGAAAGCCATGAACCGTGGCCATTCCGCTTCGGAGGCAACCCAGGCCATTGATGCCTTGCACGCCGGCGGCATCGATGATGTGTGCATTGAGTTCATTTTCGGCTATCCGGATGTGTCTTTTTCTCAGTGGATGGACACCCTTCGGGCCGCCACCGCCACCGAAGTGGCGGAGATTCAACTCTACAGGCTGAAGATCGAGGCCTACGGGGACTCCCCAGGTCCGATTGAGCGCCTTCTCCGACGACACCCCGAGCGGTTTCCAACGGCCGGGGAATCCATCCAACAAAAACAAGCCGCATCTGAGTTGCTGGAATCCCACGGGTATTTCGAAAATCTCACCCGTGTTTTTACCAAGAAACCCGCGCACATCTCTCATTACGCCACGGACCAGTGCTGCCAGCTCCTTGATTGCATTGGGATTGGCCAAAGCGCGTTTTCAAGTCTTCATGACCGGTTCTCCATCAACTCGCCCCACTTGGAAACCTGGTTTGAGAGGGTTCAATCCGGCCGACTTCCTCTCACCCGCGGTTTGGTGAGAAACCTCGACGAGGCCCTGCGCTGGAATCTCCTGCTACCGTTGAAGAACAGCTCCGTGTCCAAGGCCGCCTTTCAATCACGCACTGGCCACGATGCAGCCAGTGTCTTTCGCCCGGAGCTCGATGCGCTGTCTTCCCATGGGCTCCTCTTGGAGACCGACGAAAAGATACAACTGACCGCGCTTGGCCGCTTTTTCGCGGACGAGGTCTGCCTTCAGTTTCACCATCCAGACGAGCTCCCCTGGCCCAAGGACCACTACACCCAAGGACCTCTCTTTCTGGTCCGACCGGACCTTGAGGTGAGCAGACTCATTTCCCCTGGCCCCCCATCCGAGACCCTGTGTCCTATGAGGGCGCCCGACCGACCCTGGCCCTGAGTTCCGCGAGTTCCGGCACACCGAGTTCCGCGGCACACCGCGAGTTCCGGCGAGTTCCGACCGCGAGTCCCGCGAGTTCCGCGGGAGTTCCGGGCAGCGAGTTCCGGGGACGGGGCAGCGAGTTCCGGAGCGAGTTCCGGGGACGCCATACTTAACTCACCGCAGAAGTACGGGGAGTTCCGGGGACGCCATACTTAACTCACCGAGTTCCCGGGTGATCGCAACTTGCGATGGTGGACGTCGGGCCGCGTTCAGGGCCGGGTTCGCCAGAAACGGGAGGAGATGCGATATCTCTCCCAAGAGTTGTCTAGGTTGGTAAGCGGACGAGCAAACGGGTCAAGCCTTGATTCTCTGACTCTCGCCCGGGTTCCCGTCACTGGGTCCCAACTCCCCTCCCCATCTCCGCGCCCCCCTACAACCACCCCTCCCCGCGCAGCCAGGAGCAGTCCGCGTAGCACAACTTCACCTCGAAGGCCCCAAAGTTGATGGCCGAGCAGGAGAAGCCCGCGGGGCAGTCCGACTGGGTGCTGCACTCGTCGTAGCAGCTGGCCTCGCTCTCCTCCTGCCCCTCAAAGAGGAGACAGTGGGAGCCCCCGCCGCAGCTGAGTGGATCCAACGCGCAGGAGCGGCAGGAAGCCCGCGGCGTCCAGCAGCTCCCGTTGGAGAGGTTGCACACCTCCCCCACCTGGCAGTCCAACTCCGAGCTGCGACACCCGCGCTCCACACAGGTCCCGGCCTCGCAGCGAGTGCCGGCGCCGCAGTCGGCATCCTCCTGGCATCCGGCCAGGCAAGTCTTGGCCTCGGCGTCGCAGTAGCTGTCCAGGGCGCAGGCGCTGGACTCAATGCAGTCCGCCGCGGCACAGCTCCCGTCCACGCATCCCTCCCCCTCAAAGCAGTCGCCGTTGTCAATGCACTGGCCCTCGCCCAGCTCGGTCTCGCCGGGGGCACCGCCTCCCACCTGGCACGCAAGGCCGGTGAGCAACAAGAGGATAATCATGGGGTGCCTCCTTGGCAGAAGCTGGCTGGTTCACCGGTGCCCAGCAGAAAGCGCACCGCCACCTGGGCACCGGGTGGGGGGGGATCGTGAAAAACCACGGCGGGGGTGTCGACCCCCTGCCTCGTCACCCGGCTGTAGCTCCAGGCGCCTTCCTCGCAGGGGAGCACCGCGCCATCGACGGTGACCTCCAGCGAGTCCGCCGCCGGCTCGGTGGAGAGGTAGAAGGTGTCCACCAGGCGAGAGGCCCGCAGGGACAAGTCGCGGACAAGCTGTTCAAAGTCGTCCTGGCAGATATCGCCGGTGGCGCCCTGGGTCTGGCGAGCGAGGTCCAGGTAGCGATCCCCCACCGCCGCGTGCTCGGACTGGGCCGCCGTGCAGCTCGCCTGAGAGGTGACCACCAGGGCCGAGGCGTTGAAGGCCTCCCGGGTGACCTGCCCCTTGAGCGCCCGAAAGTCCGAGAGATAGTCCTCCACCGGCATCGGGGAGCTGTCCTCCTCATCGGACACAAAGACCAGGGAGAGGCTGGCCTCGTCTCGCAGGAAACCCGCGTTGGTTCCGTCCTGGAGGCGGTCCACCAGGGCGAGCCGGGCGGCCTCAAGGCCCATCTCCATACCGCTGCCACAGACCCCCACGTTGACCAGGCGGGAGAAGACCTCCGCCGCCCCCTCCGTGTCCGGCGTGATGATGCTCCCCCCGGCCAACACCCCCGGCGACGGGATTCGGGCGATGTCCGCCGCGGTGCAGGACGACCCAGCGCTCTGTACCGGGTTCGCTACTGTGGTGGTGACCACCCCGATCTGGTAATCGGTCTGGGCCTCGTCAAAGGCGTAGACGAACCCGGAAAAGTGCTGGGCGAGGGATGTCTGAAACGGCGCCATTGAGAAGGAGTTGTCGACCAGCAGAAGCAGATCCACCTCCGTTGGCGGGCTCTGGTAGAAGACATCGGCCACGTCCATGCGGCCCAGGTCATACTCCATGCACCCGACTCCGAGCAGCAAGAAGAGAGTCATGAGATCTCCAGGGTTCATCTCGCCCGGAACTGCGGGCGGAGTGCCTGTAGTGGTTTCCGCCTGGAAGGGAATCGATGCGGGGCACTATTCCTCGCAATTCTTGCGATCTTGGTCATGCCACTTTACTGCGCTATTTCGACTGATAAATGCCATGTCGCGATTAAATGAAAATCAATTCGATCCTGGCCTCCTGGCCTGGCTGGACAACCTCCCAGGAGGGGGCACCTCCCCTCGAGAGGAGGACCTGAGGCACGAGGCAGCGGGCAACGGGCAACGGGCCAACCTCGCGGGCCTTGCCCTGGCACGGATCGAGATGGAGGCGGGCGCACTCGAGACGGCAAGGGAGCGCCTGGCCCAGATTCGCGCCGCCGCGCGACCCTCCTCCAAGGGAACCAGCAGCCCACAACAAGAGGCGGCCCTTTTCGCCCGACTCTTTCTTCTCTGTGCCGAGTTGGCGCGGCGTCGGGGCGCCCTTCTCGACGCCTCCGCCTACCTGGACCTGGCGGCCCCCCCCTGCATCCGCGCCCACGACCCGGTGCTTCCCGCTCGCCTGGCCCACCACCGGGCCGTGGTGGCGGCAGAAAGAGGGGCAACCCTGGCCGCGGAGCGCCTACTTGCCGGAGGTCTCCCACTGGCCGAGGAGGCTGGCATCTCCCGGCGCTTCCACCGCACTCTTGGCGGCCTGGCTGCGCGGCGCGGCAGCACGGCCTCTGCAGCCCACCATCTGCGCATGGCCCTCGACCAGTGCGCCTCTGGATCCGACACCGGTCTCGCCGCCTCCCTCCAGGCAAACCTGGCCATGGTCGCCTGGATGCGCGGCGACCGGGAGGAGGCCATCGACCGCGCCTCCACAGCCCTCGCCATGCGCGAGGGTTCGCCTCCCGCTCCCCGGGCGAACACCCTGGCGCTCTATGGAATCGTGAGCGGGGAGGAGACCTTTATGGAGGCCATCTCCCTGGCCGAACAGGCCGGCGACCCGACGCTCTTGGGGGAGGTGCTCCTGCACGCCGCGGCAAGAGACCTGGAGGTCGGCCGACTGGGTCTTGCAAAAGAGCGGACAGCAAGGGGCGCCCTCCTCGCCAGCCGCGTAAAGCGCCGGGAACCCACCCCAGCCGCCCTCGCCGAGGAGCTTCGAGGCAGGCTTGCCCTCGCCTCCCAAGACCTGGAGGCCGCCCGCTCCCATTTCCTTCGGGCCCTGGAGGATTTCGATGCCATCGGCGCCACCTTCCACCTTGCCCGCGTCACCCTGCGCCTCGCCGCCCTTGACGCAGAATTGGGACACCCCCTCAGCGCCGACGCGATGGCGGGCCGCGCCGCCGCCGCCGCACTGCGTGCCGGCTTTGCCCTCCCCGCAGAGGCCACCCTCCAGGCATGCCTCCGCGCCGCCGCCCAAAGAGGGCAGCCCGCGGCCCGACGTTACGCAGAAGGCCAGGGAATCCCCCTCCCGACAACAGGCACGGGTGCCGTCCACGTAGACCGCAAGCTCGGCCTGCTGCAGATCGGAGAGGCCCGATGGCAGCTTGGCCGTCGCTCCATCCTCTTGCGGCTGGCCATCGTCCTGATCTCGGCGGGGGAGGACGGAATCGACGCCCGGCGAATCTGCCGCCGACTCTGGCGTTCGGAAGGCTACTCGGCCAAGACCTACCGGCGCCTGAAGGTCCACATCTGTCGGCTGCGGGAACTCGTGGGCCGGGATTCCATCCTCACCCTGCCGGGACAGCCAGCGGTGCACTATCGCTGGAGCCCAGAACGCCCAGCCCGTGTGACTTGACGAGCCCCCGCGCCCCGCTCATGAAGTTAAGTATTGAGAGTTCCGGGGACAGTGTATTTAACTCTGGCTCCAAATCCCCTTTCCTCGGCGCACGGTCCGACTACCTGCCCTTGTCCAACCCCAAATAGAACGCGTGGTGGCTCGCGTGCTCGTTCTGTGGGTCCAGCTCGGCCGCCTTGGCGAAGTGTTCCTGGGACTCGGCCACGATCTCCCGAAACACCGCCTCATCCCCGAACACCACCTCGTCCAGCGACGCCTTCTCCCGCAGGATCTCCCCCAAAATCCCGTGGGCCATGGACAGGGCCTGCTCTTCCGTCAGGTCCTCCACCCACTGCCCCCCCTGCAGCAGCCACTTCAGCGCCTCTCGCGCCTCGGATTCGGCCTCGGGAAGTCGCCCGGCCTCCAGGTGGATGTGGGCCAACTCCAGGCGGGGCTCCGGAAGGCGCGGTTCCACCTTGAGCAGATCCTCCAGGGCCTTGGTGGCCCCTTCCACGTCTCCGGCCACGCGCAGCTCCAGGGCCGCCAGAAAGCGGGGACCCAGGGCCCCCAACACGTCTTCAGAGGGATCCACGGAGGTTGCGTCAGTCATCGGCCGCCAGATAACCCGAAGCGCCCGGCTACGTGGCCCCCGCCCCCTTCCAGGGAACCAGCTCCACCCGCACGCAAGTCCCCACCTCCACTGGCACCAGGCTGATCTCCCCCCGGCACTGCTCCACCAACCTCCGGGCCAGGTACAGCCCCAGCCCCGTTCCTGCGTCCGGCGGCTTGGTGGTGAAGAACGGCTCGAAGACCTGCTCGGCCAGGTCCTGCGGAATGCCCGTGCCCTCGTCCTGCACCTCCAGCGTGACCAGGCCATCCACGAGATCCGTGCGAACCCTCACCTGGGACTCCCGGGGGCTCGCATCAAAGGCGTTCTGCACCAGGTTCACAAGCACCTGCAGAAGCGCCGTCCCCTCCCCGGCCACCGCCGGAAGCTCTCCGTGGAGCTCCGCCACAACCCGAATGCCTCGGGCACGGGAGAGGTGCTCCAACAACCCCATGGCGGCGCTGACCTCCGCCTCCAGATCCATCGGTACCAGGATCCCCGTGTCATCCCGGGCAAATGCGCCCACGGTACCCACGATCCCCTCCATCAGCTCCGTCTGCCGCACCAGCTCGGCCAGGTACCGGGCCATGTCCCCATCGGCCTTGACCTGCCCCAGTTGAGCCAGGGATCGAATGGCAAAAAGCGGCTGGCGAAGCTCATGGGTCAAGGTCGCGGTCATGAGCCCCAGCTCGGCCAGGCGAGCGAGCCGGATCCTGTCCCGGTTGTTGGGCGAATCGCTCACGGGACCTCCGGCTGCTGGTAGTGCTGCTTCAACTCCAAGACAATTTCGCATGGCGCCGACACGTTGTCATGGGCGTCCACCGTGGCGATCCCCACGGTGTAGGCCCCCGGCGCGGCGATCGCACCGTCGAGACCGCGCCCCTCCCACGCCAACACCTCCGTCGCGGCCGTCGCCACCTGCCGGAAGGAATAGACCCGCTCTCCCAAGGAGGTCACCTCAAGCCACCACTCGGTGGGAAGGTTGGACGCCTCCACCGTGACCTCCACCCGGTCCGCCTCCTCCGCCAAACCCAAGAGGCCCCCATCATCCCCATCCGGCACGATCTCCACGGTACTGGCCAGGCAGCTTAGGACCGAGATTCCCTCGTCTGCCACCGCACCAAACCGCCCCACGTAGTCCGCACCCCCTCCAGAATAGTCCCCGGAGAGCGGGTTGTTTCCCCCGGCATCCGACACGCTCGAGAGCACCGAGAGGGTGTAGGTGCCGGCGGCTGCGTCCTGGGCCGAGAGGAGCGTTCCGGTGAGCACCGAGCCATCTGCATCCAGGGCCAGGCTGTCCCAAGCCACCACCCCCGACGGCCCGCTCAAGACCACGGTGGCATCCTGGATGCTCGACCCCCGCATGCCCTCGGAGAAGCCCACCACGACCTGGGAAAAGATCTCCGCTGTCTGCCCCATGGGGTCCACCGCAACCACCCACGGCAGGGCGTTGTCCCCCAACACCTCCACATCCACCCCTCCCCAGGACGCGCCGTTCAAGGTGCCGGTCTCCACGCTGCTCGTGCCCCCATGGAGAGAAGAAGAGAGATCCAGATCAAACGTTCCCTGGCCGGACGCATCCAGCACCAGGGCCAACCCGACCCCGGTGGCGCTCGGTCCAGCAACGAGATCCCCGAGGTTCGTGCGCACATACAGAGTCTGCCCCGCTGCCACATCCCCCTCGCAGTCCTGGGCCGACACATCAATCCCGGTGGTCCCATTGGTGGCAGAACCCGCCGTGACCTGGGACGCCGCCGCGGTCACCGACACCGGACCCGCCACGGAGTCATCCTGGTTCGCCAGCCAGAGGGTCGCCTCGGCCTGGGACCCGCAGCCCGCATCATCCGCCACCACCAGCCCCATCAAAAAAGCCCCTTCCCGGGTCTTCTTCAGGTTGAAGCTATCCGACATCGTTCGCTGTGAGACGCCGTCCCCAGACAGGTGGTACGCCGCCAGGGTCCGGCCCGCGGGAATGGTGCTGCCTGAGAAGTCCAGCCCCAGGGTCACGCTCCCCCCTACCAGGCAGTCCACGTGCTCCGCCTGGCCTTCCACAAGAAGGGACGCGGTCGGTGCATCCGGGCAGGATGGGTCCAAAGCGTCCAGCAAGCCAGAGGTCCCAGACGTTCCCAGGGCGTCCTGGCCCTGAACCCGGTCTCCGATCTGGGCCGTGTCCCACGTCATGCTCCCCTCCCCAACGCCCCCCACAAAGTCCGCGACGCTCACCACCAGCGCAGCCCCCTGCTCCGACGACAAGGTCACGGGCCCCACAAAATCCGGCACGGGATTGCCATAAGCATCCACCCCCCGCACCTCCAACCCAAGTGAATCCCCCAACCACGTCCAGGTCTGCGCAGCCTCCACCTCCAAGGAGTCCAAGGGTCCCGCCTCCACCACCAACGAGGCCTCTCCCAAGACCACCCCTCCCTGGCTCACCCGAACCACCACCGGATCACCCGCACCGACCGGCTGCAATCCGAGAGCCTCCCCCGTCCCATCGGCAGCCAACGTCACCGGCGTCTCTGTGATCCCCCCCCCGCTGTCGGACAGGAGCACCACCGGGTCGCTCTGCACAATGTAGGCGTTGCCGTAGGCATCAAAGCCCACCAGGGTCGCGTCCACCAGCTCGCCGGCCACAAGCGATGCCCGGGACAGAACCATGTCCACCACCGCCAGCACCCCATTGTCCACGGTGAACGGCGCCGTGGCTGCAGCCACCCCCAAGCTGGGCACCGAGACGGAGAGCACCTGGGCCTGGGCAGCAATCTCCAGCACACACTCCAGCCCGTACACCCCCGCCGAGGTCTCCCCCACATACGCGCAGGGCGCATTCCCCGTGCCATCATCCACAGCGATGGGATCGGCCCCCTCCGGCTGAAACGGCACCGCATTTCCAAAAAAATCCACCACCCGGACCTCCATCCCGAAAGAGGATCCCGCCACCACCGGAGACCAGATTGAGACCACCTCCAGCGCCGCGGGCCCCGCCGGGAGAATCTCCACCGCCCCACTCAAGCCCAGGTGTCCCTCCGAATCCTCGGCCATCACGAGCACCGCCTCGCTGGCGATCTCCAGGACGATCTCACAGTAGAGGAGCCCTTCCCCGCTGGCTGGCGTGCAGGTGCTGGACCCCACGCCCCCCACCGTGTCCTGGAACGAGAGGTTGGTGTCGGTCAGGCCCACCGCATTGCCATAGGCATCCTGCGCACCCACCAAGACACCCAACACCTCGCCAGCCACCACGCTGGATTGCAGCGCAAAAACCGTCAGGCTCTCCACGGCGCCGGGCGCCACGGAAAATGCAACCGACGTGCCGCTCGCCTCCCCCGCCGCTACAAGGCGATTGACGGGGCAGTCGGCGCTGCTGGCCTGCTCCAGCACGAGCGCATGGGGAAAGGTGCCGCCAAAGGTGACCTGCTCCCGATAGTCACCGCACTCCTCGAAGAGCCAGATCGTCCCGGGCTCATCCTCCACCGGGTTGCCAAAGGCATCCTGCAACCCCAGCATGACCACGAATTCCTCCCCCGCTGTGGCCACAAACCCCGCCCCTGGCAGGAGAACCGTGACGTCTCGGGCATCCCCGGTGGTGTACAGGATGCGCACGGAGTCCTCCCGAATGACCTGGTCGGTCTCCAGGCTCTCCACGACCACCTCCAGATCATCCGGCACCGCACTGGAGAGCACCACGTACCCGGTGCCGTCGGAGAACAGGCGCCCCTGAACCCCCACGCCATCCTCCAGTTCCACCTGCTCCGTCAGCCCCCCTTGCTGGAAGATCACCCCCTGCGCTTCCAGGTCGGACTCCACCCGCACCGAAACCCGAATGTCATCGGGCACGGTCTCCCCATCCGGATCCGCCAGGGACAAGCGCACCACAGACATGTCGTTCACGGTCTGTACCACGCTGTCGACCTCGGCCACCATGTGGTCTGCCCGGGTGTCCTGCAGGGTGAACGCGTCCTCGAGCACCACCCGCTGCCCTCCAGGGGTGAGCAGCTCCACGTCGTACCGACCGGTGGTGTGCCCCGCCGGCACCACCCCCGCGAGCCGCCGGTAGTCCAAGAGCTCGACCCCGCTCACGGAGAACCGCCCATTGTCGTTCTCCAACCAGACCTGAAACTGTGCATCCACCCGACCGCCCCCTTCCTCCCCTGCATGGACCACCACCGCTGGGAGGAGCTGCGTCCCCACGATCTCGATGGCGGTTTCCTCGCCGTTGTAGCCCCAGGTGGGATCCACGCGCTCCAGCTGCGCCTCGGGCAAGGCCGGCGCACATCCAGCAAACACCCCTGCGCAGAGCGCTGCCCCGGCGGCAACCCTCGCAGCCCAGCTGTGCCTCGCCTGGATCCCGCGCACAAATGCCTCCATCTGCCGTCTCATAGAATAGCCCTGTACCCAAGCACCAGCGCCATGCCCCCCACCTGGCCGCCGAAGCCCAGGATTTCTCCAGAGCCAATGGCCCCCACAAACCGCGCCTCCACGGTGATTTCTCCCGTGGCGGTTCGCCGTGCACCGCCGGCAAATGCCGACACCCCCGGGGTGAAGACCCCCCAGCCGGTGGCGGGTTCCAGGTCTCCAAACCGGGTCTCCAGAAAGTATGGGGTCAGGGTGGTGCCCATGCCCATCCACGTGGCCACCGGGCCAGCCTCCCGCCGGGCCACCCCAGACAGCCCCAGGCTCAAGATCCCCATGTCCAGCACCACCTCGCTCTCCCGGGCAGCATCCACCACGGTGGCCTGCTCAGACCAGCTCACCGCGGAGCCGCGCACCAGAAAGCGCTCCTCCAGGAAAGGAAGACGCCGCTCCAGATCCACGATGACCAGGGGCCCCATCACCCCCCTGGATCCGGCGAGAACCCCCACGCTCGCAGCGATAGTCCGCTCGGCCGGCCGCGGTTGAAGCACCAGGTTCGTGGACGCAGAGAACCCGCCATCGCCACCCTGGGCTGTGATCACCACCGCGCCTGCCACCAGGTCAGGGGGCGGAATGTACTCCGCCGTCAGGGTACCGTCGGTCTGCCGAGAGACAGGCCCAATGACCCCCGCATCGGCGGTCAAGCTGACCGGCTCGTCCACCACTGCGGCCCCGCCACGATCCAGGAGCCGCACCTGAAGGGTCGCGGTCTTTCCCTGGCCGGTGAAGAGCACGCTGGGTTCAGCAGAGATGAACACGTTGCGCACGCGCCCCGCCTGAATGCGAACTTCAGCGGCCGCCTGCAGCATAGGCCCTCCCGCTGCGGGCTCTTCGTCCCAGGGCAGGTGGAGCATGGCCGCCTGCACGCCCATGGCAGCGGCCTGGAGTGCCACCGGATGGTCCCGGGCCGAAAGGTCCACCCGAAACCAACCTCCGGGCTCCGTGTCCCCTCGCACCTCTTCCTTTCCTGCCACCAAAGAAACAGGCACCCCTCCCAGAGGCCGCCCTCGACCATCCGTTGCAAAGACCCCGACCTCCAGGCGGGACTCCGTACGATTGGCCGAGAGGACCAGCCGGGCCACCCCTCCCACTCCCGCCGGCGGCACCCACAACGCCCGTAGAGTGTCCTCCGGGTGGCTGGAGTCCCCCTCGTAGTCCGCGCGCAGCTGGGTGCCCCCCCCCGGCTGCACCGTCACCGTCCCATGCTCGGCCTCAAGCACGAGCCCCTCCGCCGACAGGCGCTCTCCAGCGTGATCTTCCAGGCTTGCCTGCACCTGGGCGATGGGAAAGTCTGCCGAAAGGTCCGTGGGGTAGACCCGCAGCCGCACCTGGGCGGGCACGCCGCGGGAGATGGGCACCCGAACGGGGAGAGTCTTTCCCAACAACAGGCAGTCCACCCGAAGGTCGAACCCTGCATCCAACGGGGCCACCACCTCGGCCTGCCAGTGCCCAGGCTCTCCTGGCACCACCTGCAGAAGACCTCCGCCCGTGGGACGACAGACCGGGAGCGCCCCTCGCCAGGTCCGCCCATCCGGCCGGACAGCATAGAGGTGGATCACCGGCGGAGCCCCTGGATTGCCCAGCGCCCCCTCCACAACCGCTCCCAAGGAAGGCGCGGGCAAGGCCCCCAGGCTGATGGTCGTCTTCTGGCTGTTTCCCAGGGCATCCACCAGCTCCGCGTGGGCGGTGGTCTCTCCTGGATAGACATCCACGATGGCCGTGGCAGCGCCGCCTTCATCCGCCTCCACAGGACCGTAACTGCGCCCTCCAATCCCCACAGTCAGCCGGGTCCCCGGCTCCGTGGCCACGCTCACCGGCGCCCTGGCCCGCAGCCGCACCCGCACCCATGTGGGGGGAACGCCCCCGATCCGAGACTCGCGAATTCCCACCAAGGCCACGCGGGGTTGTCGACCCGCTCCCGGCTTCCACTCCACCACCAGGGCATCGTCCTCCCGGCGAATTCCCGCCACACTTCCCTCGGAAGAGGCCACCGCCAGGTCTTCCGCCGGGGGAAGAGAAGGGCCGGTCAGGCGAAACTGGAAGGGCTCTCCAGCACCGGCCACCCCTTCCACCTGGCCCGGCCCCTTGAGGGCCTCTCCAGGGAGGCCAGCAATTGACAGGGGTGCGCTGACGGTCTCTCCACCCTGCATCACCACTTCCAGTGAGTCCTCCACGGCCCCTTCCAACGGCGCACGGTACCGAACCCGGTACAAGCCCGGCCGCCGGGTAGACTTCACCTCCAGCACCCGCCCCCCCGTGGCAGTCACCGCCTCCAGGTGGCCCTCATGGGCCCCGCTTTCGTCCCAAATCGCCATCTCCAACTCTGCCGTCCGGCCAGGGAGAGGGGGACCCGTGGGAGCTACGAGCAGTATCTCGCTCGCCTGGGACGGCGAGACCGTGGTGAGCAGGAGGAGAAGCCCGAACATCTGCCTGTCAGTAATTGACTTCGAAGCGTCCGGTGGGGGCCTCGCTGTCCCGGGTCAAGGTGGACTCCGCCGTCTGCTCCTGCCCGGTCACGCCCCGTGCCTGGAGCTTCAAGGAGTTTTCCCCTTCCTCCAGGGCCACCTCCAGGGCGAACCGCCCCTCCGGGTCCGCCACCGTTCGGACCGCGCCGGCCTCTCCCCCTGCCAGCACCTCGGCGCCCGGCTCGGTGGAGCCCCGAATCAAGGCCTTCTCGCTCCGGGTCGCCTCGGCACCTGGCCACTGCACCTCCAACAGGAGACGCGTAGGGATTGCACCCTGCACCAGGGGGCCCTCAGCGGTGGCCACCAGGCGCTCCCCCTGCCCCACTGCTTCCACGCCCTCCACACCCGCCACCGAAACCCGGCCTTCACGCACCTCCACCCCCATGGAATCGGCCGCACCCACACCCATGGTGAACCGAGCGCTGTCGGCTGTGACCTCGCGCCCTGCCGCCACCACACCCAGCTCCGCACCCCCGGGACGCACGGTGGCCTGCACGCGGCCATCCTCCAGCTCCACCCGAAGTCCGTTTCCGCTGGACCCGAGCACACGAAGAGAGCTTTCGCTCTGCAGGGTGAGGCGCATGTTCTCCCCAAAAGTCAACGCCGCCTGAGAGCCCGCCCCCACGACAATCCTCTCCTCCAAGCCCACACGCATCCCGGATTTCACCACCTCGACGCCCTCCCGTCCTTGCCGCTCCACGGTCCCACGCACGGACTCCACCCGCACCGCCGGCTCTTCTTCAAGGCCGAAAACCACACGGTACACGCCAACCCCGACCAGCAGGATGGCCACGGCCAGAAGCAGCGGTTGGATCAACTCTTTCACGCCGGAACTCTACACCAGGGGCAACAGGACACGGTAGGCCGGAGCGCCTGGTTCTTGCAGTTCCTCCAACAGGCCACCGTGTTCTCCGAGCACCCGCCTGGCCACCCAGTACCCCATTCCAGAGGCGAGCCAGTCGTCTCCCCGCTCCAAGCGCTCCCCGCGAATGGTCAAAGACAAGGTCGCCCAGTCTTCAAAGCAGCCCACCTCTGCCTCCACCACGCCTTCCGCCGCCACCTCGGCCCGAACGGAGCGCAAGAGCTGGGCCAAAGCCTCCGCCAGGAGGGCTTCATCCGCAGAGACCCGTACATCGTCTCCCTGGAGGATCTCCAGGCGAACCCGCGCGTCCAGAAAGGCATCCCGCACCAGTCTTTCCACATCCTCTGCCAGAGCGTGAAGCGACACGGTCTTGCGCTCCACCGGACGGCCGGACCCGGTGAACCGGCCCAGGGCTGTGAGGATTTCCCGGCACCTCTGCCCCAGCTCCTCAATGCGAGAGAGGGTCTTCATTTCCGGACCTTTCGGCGAGCGAGCCTGGCCGACCTGGGCCAGGCCGAGGATTCCAGCCACCGGGTTGTTCAGCTCATGGGCCAGTCCGGCACCCATTTGGGCCACCGCAGCCATGCGGGAGGACTCCACAAGGCGCACCTGGGCCTCCTCCAGCTCCCGGGTGCGCTCCTCCACTCGCTGTTGAAGCTCCTCGTTGAAGGCCTGAATCTCGGCGTTCTTTCCCGCGATCTCCTCCTGATCCCGGGCCAGGCGCGACGACATGAAGTTGAACGCCCGGGTCAGCTCCACAAGCTCTCGGCTGCCCACCGCCTTCACCCGGCGTCCCAGGTCGCCCTCAGCCACCTTCAACGCCGCATCCTTCAAGGACACCACGGGCAGGGCGACTTGCCGGGCCCCAAGAAGCCCCATGGCGAAGGCGGTCAAGATGGCGAGCCCCACCATGAACCAGGTGCGGGCACCGATCTCCCGGCCCGCTTGGGTGGCGATCGCCTCGGGCGTGGCCACCACCACATTCCAGGGCGTCCCTCCCACCGATGCAAAGGCCGCCAACACCCGGGTCCCATCCTCCAATGCATAGGACAGGTCCCCTTCAAGACCCGCCCCAAACCCCTGTACGATGTCCGTGCGGATCAGCTGCCCCGGCTCTCCGGCGAGGACCACTCCATCCTGCCCCACCAGCACCACCGCAGCCCCTTCCGTCCCCTGGGTGAGAAAGTGGTTCACCAGATCCACAAGCGACAACTCCACCCCCAGCACGTGGGGTTTGTCTCCGGCGGTGCGAATGGCAATGGGCACCACGGGTTCTGAACCGTCCGGGGGCAGGTAGGCCTTTCCCCGGGCCAGGCCGGCCACCATGGCCTCTTTCTGGGGCAGCTGGTCCTGGAACTGGTCCAGTCTCTCGGGCCCCACAACCTGGTGGGCCGTGCCCAGGAGTTGGGATCTGTTCATGGCCCGCTGGGGCCCAGCCACGGTGATCCCCCCGGCATCCCGCAACACCGCCACGTTCACCGCATCGAACTGCCGGTACACAAACCGAAGCAGTCCCTCGCGCTCCGCGTCGCCCAGGGTGTCCACTTCAAAGACCTCCACTGCGACCTGGAGACCGCGCAGGCGCTCCTCGAGCCAGGCCACGGTCAGGCGCGCCAGCCCCTGGGCCTGTTTTCCGTAGAGGACCTGGGTCTGCGCCACGTGGTATCGATCCGCGATGCGGGTGGCGGCCACCCCCGTAAACACCAGGGGCACCACCGATGCAATGGCGATCAGCGCTGTCAGGCGAACCCGGAGGCGCATGGACGGTCAGCCCTCCTTGGGAAAGCGGAGCAGAAAGGCGGTGCCCTCCTGGCTGCTTTGTTCCACGACAATAGAACCGCGGTACTTGGTCACAATGCGGTAGACAATGTTCAACCCCAGCCCAGTCCCCTCACCGGGTGCCTTGGTGGTGAAAAACGGGTCAAAGACCAACCTACGGGAATCCTCCGGGATTCCGTTTCCGTTGTCGGCGACCCGGGCAAAGACCCCAGCTGCATCCCCCCCCATCTCCACGGTCACCCGGCCTCCGCCTTGCGCGTGCCTCTCTCTCGCGGCCTCCACCGCATTCTTCACCAGGTTCACAAACACCTGCTGCATCTCGGTGGTGCGCGCGTTGACCGTGAGGTTGGGCTCCACCTCCACCACACAGTCCACGCCATCACAGTCGGAGGAGCGCTGCACCAGGCGAACGGCATCCTCCACCACCTGCCCCAGGGACACAGTCGTCAGGTACTCGGAAGTAGACGCCCGGGAGTAGCTGGACAGGTCGACCACAATCTCGCGAATGGCTTTGGAGTATTCAACAATTTCCCCGCCGTACTTCTGGGCGTCCTCGAGGCTCTCTTCCTCCGCAATGGCCTCTGCAAGGCCCATGATGCCAAACAGCGGAGAGGACACCTCGTGGGCGATCCCGGAAGCCAGCGTGCCGATGCCCGCCAGCTTTTCGGACTGGATCAGCTCGTCCTGGAGCGCCCGGGTCTCTTCCAGAGCGACCTCCAGGGCAGCGTTCTTCTCCGCGAGATCCGCCAGGAGCTGCCGGTTTTCCTCGGCGATCACTTGCTTGTCCGCCGCCCGCTCAACCTTCTTCCGAATCTCGAACACGTTGTTCAAAGGCTTGAGGACGTAGTCAAACGCATCGAGCTCCAGGGCCGTCAGGGCGGTCTCCAGGTTGGCGTAGGCGGTGATGACAATCACCTCGGCCAGGTCGTTGATCTCCTTGGCGGCACGCAGGAGCTCCAAGCCGTTCACGTCCGGGAGGTTTTTGTCCGTAAGCAGGATGTCCACCCCCTGCTTGCGCATGACCTCCAAGGCCTCGGTTCCGTTGGCGCAGGTGGTGACTTGCCAGGGGCCCTCCTCAAAGACCACCCCAAGAATCTGGAGGATGACCGGCTCGTCATCGACGATCACCAGCTTTCGCAGGCGGTCCCTTTCCATTCCAACCGATCCATTCATGGGTCAATCCAGGTGCGCTCAATCCTCTAAGACGCCCCCTGGGGAGTGGCCCGTCCTTCCCCTCGCGTCCGGCGAAGATAGTCACCAAATCGACGCAAGAGATCCGAGGCCTCGGGGCTCGGAAGGAACTCCTCCAACATCTGGTTGGCCCGCTGCTCGCCGAACACCTCCCCGTACTGGGCGATGTAGCGCTCAAAACGCTGCCGGTTGGTGGCGCCGGTGAGCTCCGGGTGGAATTGGGTGGCAAAAACCGGCCGATCCGCCAGGCGAATGGCCTGGTAGGGAACCGCAGAATTGTGGGCCATGCAAATGGCCTGGGAGGGCAGCCGGGAGGCGCGATCCTTGTGACCCTGCTGGGCGACGAAACGATTTGGCAGGCTGCCAAAAATCTCGTCCTCCTGCCCAGCCTCGGAGAGATCGACCCAGGTGGAACCCACCTCGGCGCCTTGTCGATCGTGGATTACCTCTCCCCCGAGGCCCACCACGAGGCACTGGAACCCAAAACAAGAGGCAAACATGGGAAAACCCGCATCGCCCGTTTCCCCGACAAAGTCGATCAGGGCCCGTATCGGCGGCTCGGGGTCCACGACCGAATACTCTCCGGCGCCCCCGAGCACGAGGGCATCGACACCCTCCAAGAGCCCGGCATGAAGGGGCTCGGTCAGCACATCCACCGGCAGAACGCACTCAGGTGGAACCTGGAGTCGGTCCGCAAAGGCCTGGTGTTCCTCCCATCGCACAGGATCCCCGGTGTTGCGGGCTTGGAGCAGGCGGTAACGACATGTGGAGTCGGACAAAGGAGTCCCCCGGTCAAGGCACGAAATGGCACCTTAGCCGGTTGACAGGTGTGCCTGCACGACTACACTGGACCCTCACAACCCGGCGAGGCCGTTCCGCCATGCGTACATTCCAACTGATTCCCTTTCTGCTCTTTGTCGCATGTGGCGGTAGCAAGGCCCAACAGGCTGCGCCCGAGGCCGCAGCGTCCGAACCGACCAACCCGGTCTACCGGGAGCGGCCAGCGGAAGATGGCCTGGTGCTGGTGGAGGTCGACCTGAACGATGACGGTGTCATCGATGTGTACAACTACTACCGGGAGCGGGCCAAGGCGGCGCGCCTGCTGGTGCGCAAGGAGATCGATCTCAACCACGATGCCCGCATCGATGTGTGGTCCTTCTTCGATGAGACCGGCGAGCTGATTCGAGAGGACATGGACGGCGACTTCGACGGCAAGGTGGACTGGGTCGATCACTACCAGACCGCCAAGCGTGCAATGTCCGAGGTCGACACCAACTACGACGGCCAGATGGACATGTTCAAGTACTTTGAGAACGGCGTCCTCGCCCGAAAGGAGAGAGACACCAACGGCAATGGCCAGGTGGATTTCTGGGAGCTCTTTGACGAGCAGGGCCGCGTTGTGAAGACCGGCCGGGACACCACCGGCGACGGCGTCATGGACACCCGGGACTGATTCAGCCGGGACGAGCGGCCTGGATTAGGTCGGAAAAGGACTGGGCCAGGGAGATTTCGGGGGACCACCCCAGGTCCTGCATACGACGTGGATCTCCGATGAGCGACGGGGGATCCTCGGTGCGCAAGCGTTCCTCCCTCTCCTTAGGGGTGCGGCCTGGAGCCACCGCCCGAAACACGTCGACCAGGGGGATTCCTACCCCCCTGCACAGGTTGTAGACCTGCCCGGCGACCCCCACACGTGCCAGGAGTATCAACCCCTGCACGCAGTCCCGCACGTCCAGGTAGTCTCTTGTCAGGCGCAGGTTGCCCACAGAAATGGGGTCCAACCCCGCAGCGGCCTGGGAAGCCCAATCTGCCGGCGCGAACTCTCTGGGTTGCCCGGGCCCGGTGAGGTGAAAGGGCCTGGCAATGACCCAGTCCACACTGGAAGAAGACATGCGCAGCACGGCCTCTTGGGCGATCTTGCTCTCTCCGTAGGGTTGACTTGCGCCAAGGGGATGATCCTCCCCCACCGGCGTGGACCGGGGCGAACCATAGACATGGCAACTCGACACCAGGACCACCCGGGCCTGCGGAGCATGGCCCTCCACGGCGGCCAGGAGATTCCGTGTCCCGGTGACCTGCACCTCCCAAGCCATCTGGGGGGAAGCTTCTACCTGGGAGAACCGGGTGAGAGACGCCAGGTGAAACACCCACTCCGGGGCGGCCCGACTGACCTGGTCGAGACAGGCCGCTGCATTCCGGACATCCAAGTCCATCGAAGACGGCGCGACCACGTCGTGGCCCTTCTCCCGCAGCGCGGCTTGCAGCCAGGTGCCCACAAACCCGGCACCCCCTGTTACCAGCGCTCGCATCCCACCCGCTCAAGGTCCGTGCGCACCATGCGCTCTACAAGGGTTTCAAAGTCCACCTGCGGCTCCCAGCCCAGCTCGTCCCGGATCCTTCGGGCATCGCCGCGCAAGCTGGGAATCTCATTCTTGCGAAGGAGAGCGGGGTCAGCTCGAACATGGTCTCGCCAGTCCCGATCCACCACGGCGAAAGCCCGGGCGACAAACTCCTCCACGGAGTGATCGTGTCCGGAGGCCACCAGATAGTCCCGGGGGATGTCCCGTTGAAGCATCGCCGTCATGGCGCGGGTGTAGTCCGGAGCGTAGCCCCAGTCCCTCTTGACGGACAGGTCTCCCAGCACCAGCTCGTCGGCACGCCCCAGGTGGATTCGGGCCACGCCGTCGCTGATTTTTCGGGTCACGAACTCGAGACCCCGTCGCTCGGACTCGTGGTTGAACAAGACTCCGCAGACCACGTGCATTCCGTGGGCGAGGCGGTAGTTGCCCGCCATCTGGTGGGCATAGACCTTGGCCACTGCGTACGGAGAACGGGGCGAAAAAGGGGTGTCCTCGGTCTGGGGGTGGCAGGACGTGCCCCCAAACATCTCGGAGCTGGAGGCCTGGTAGATCCGCGCGTCGGGACAGACACGGCGAGCGGCTTCCAGGACCCGAACCGCCCCCAGCCCTGTGACCTCTCCGGTGAGCAGCGGCTGCTCCCAGGACGTAGGCACAAACGACTGGGCCGCGAGGTTGTAGAGGTGGTCGGGTTGGACTTCTGCGAAGACATCCAGCAGGGAGGGGAAATCCAGCAGGTCCACGCTGCGCAGAACGAGCTTATCCAAGTGGCGAATGCGCCAGTGGTTGTCGGCGGAGAGGCGGCGGTGAACCCCAACCACCTTCCAGCCGTCCGCGAGGAGTTGTTCCGCCAGCCAGGACCCGTCCTGGCCGGTGATTCCCGTGATCAGGGCGGTGGGCATTAGGAGGCTGTAGCGCATTGCGGACCGAGAATGGCGCCGCACATGTGATTACAGGTGCTTACGGGAGGAGGGAACATGTCTGGACATGTGACCGACGAGCGGAAGTGTCTGGAATTGCGTGGGCAAGCCAGTCGACGAGAGCAATGCACTACAGCCTCCTAGTCCACCGTCAAGGACACAAAGCCCACAGGGGTCAGGGACTCGCGGCCCTCGAACCACTGCAGCTCGTAGTCCCCTCCTCGAGGGTCATGGAGCACCACGGTGGGGAAAAAGCAGGTCTCGCAGCCGTCGTCTTCTTGGGGCAGGTCCCAGGCCTCGAACACCTGGATCAAGCGTCTCTGGGCATCGATCTCCGGTTGAAAGCTGGCATCGCAGATCTGGGTGACGCCCTGTCTGACAAACAAAATGCCCTCTTCGCTCTTCTCGGCCAGCACCTTTGTGGACTCTTCCGCCTCAAAGTCCCAGTCCTCACACGCATCCGCGTAGAAGGTGATCTCCATGTCTTGTGTACAGCCAAGAGTCAGCGTGAAAGCAACAAGCACGACGTACCTCCGAGAGACAAGAACGCGGGCTCCGCGGGGAAGTGTATTGGCATCAGCCGCACCGGTCGAGGTCAGATTGGCCCTACAACACGTCGTCTTCTTTCGCCCCCTCCAGGCGATCCACCACCTGGCGAATGGGCTCCGGCTGGTCGGCGCGGCCCACGAGGATCGCATCCTCGGTCACCACCACGACGAGGTCCTGTACCCCCACAAGCGCCACCACCTTGCCCGGGGCATCCACGACGCAGCCGCTGGAGTCCACCGCCACCACGCGGCGGGCCCGCCCCTTTCCCCCCTCACAGTCAGGGAGCACCTCTCCCAAGGCCCCCCAGCTCCCGAGGTCCGACCACCCAAAGCCGCCCACGGTGGTCATCACGTGGGTGGCCCTCTCCATGATTCCGTGGTCCAGAGAGATGGCCTCCAGCTGCGGGTAGAGGGAGTCCAGCAGGTCCCCGTTGTGGCGAATTCGCTCCAGGAGCGCCCAGGAGTCGGGCAAGTGGTCGCGAAAGGCGTCGCGGATCGCGTCGGGGGTGAAGACAAACATTCCGGCATTCCAGAGATGACCACCCTCCAGCAGCGCCTCGGCGGCCCCTGCGCCGGGCTTCTCAATGAAGCGGTCTACCCGAAAAAACACACTCTCCCCCCAAGTCCCCATCTGCCCGGCCAGGCCCAGGTAGCCAAAGCCCGTCTCCGGCCGGGTCGGCTCGATGCCCACGGTCACAAGCGCGTTCGTGGCCAAGGCTGCAGCCGCACAGTCAGCCAGGGTCTGGCGAAACAGGTCGGCATCTGAAATCAAGTGATCCGCGGGCAGGACCGCGATGGCGCAGGGGTCCTGCCCGGACCTTCTGGCGATCTCCATGGAGCCCCAGCCGACACAGGCGGAGGTGTTGCGGCCCATGGGCTCCACGAGAAGGGTACCCCCCCAGTCCCCGAGATCTGCCCGCACAGCGGCCTCCACTTCCTTGGAGGTGACCACGACGATCCGCTCTTCGGGGATCAGTGGGGAGAGGCGATCGACGGTGGCTTGGAGCAGCGTGCGGCCGGTGCCTGGATCGAGACATTGCTTGGGAGCGTCCCGCCGGGATCGCGGCCAGAAGCGGACGCCCCGCCCTCCCGCCATGATCAGCGCATGAAGTTCCGGCACCATCATGGGCGACCCGAAAACAGTGCTGGCTGAATCTGCTGAAGAGCTTGGTAGGACACGACAGCCACCGCGTTGGAGAGGTTCAAGGATCGCACGGGGCCTTCCAGGGGAATGCGCCAGGCACCATGTTCCTTGACCAGCCTACTTGGCAGACCCACGGATTCACAGCCAAACAGGAGCACATCCCCGGTCTGGAAGTCGACCTGGGTAAAACAACCAGCGCCGTGGGAGCTGAAGAGGTGCACCTTGCGGCCGGCGGCCCAGGAGAAGAAGGCGGCCTCGTCGGCGTGCTCCTGGAGGTCCACGTGGGCCCAGTGATCGATTCCCGCGCGGCGCGCGGCCTTTTCCCCGGTCTCAAAGCCCAGGGGACGGACCAGGTGCAGGCGAGCCCCCAGCCCCAGGGCCAACCGACCGATGTTTCCCGTGTTGCCCGGTATTTCCGGGCACAAGAGCGCAATGTGAAGGTGGGGTTTCCCGCTCACGCGTCGCCCACCGGCTCCTCGTACTTGCCAATGATCACCTGGGCCGGAGCCAAGAGACTCGTGCCGATGCGGTAGCCGGCGCGGAACACCTCCAGCACCCTTCCGTCCTGTTCCGGGTCCGTGACCGGGAGGATGGAGAGGGCCTCGTGGAAGTCCGGGTTGAAGGTGGCTCCCTCCGCTTGGACCTCCTCCAGTCCGAGGGCAGCGAAGGAGTCCTGGAAGTCGCGCACGACCATGAGCAGGCCGTCAACCAGATCGGGTTCCACCGCAGCCTTTCCGAGAGCTTCCACGGACCGCTTCAGGTTTTGCAGGGGTTCGAACAAGGAGCGCACGACCTCCCCCTTCATCATGTCCCGCTGAAAGAGTCGCTGTCGCTCCGCCCGTGCCTGGAAGGCCGCCATCTCCTCTTGGAGATTCTTGTAGGCAGCGCTGACGGTCTTGAGGCGTGCTTCAGTGTTGAGAACCGGCTGGGGAGGCACGGCCGTGGCCGCTTCCTTGGCAGCAGGATCGTCGTGTACGTCCAATTCCTCGACCAGCTCGAGGGTGGGGGTCTCGCTTGCTTCACTTGCGGGGGGGGTATCCACGTCGTTGTCCTTCTTCTTGGCCATGGGGCATGCGTTCCTGCGCTGCGAAGTGGTCTCCGCGCCGCCCCTTTGCTAATCCCCCCACGCGCATCGTCAACCCTGGAGGCCCATTGGAACCGCGGCAATCACGACTGGTTCTGGTGCTTGTGGCGGTGCTGCTGGTGCTGCTGGGGGTGCTGGTGATTCCGGCGGCGGACGAGGCGGACGACCGGGGCGAGGGCTTGGTGTTTGGGGCGCTGGCGCTCGATGGGCTGGATCGGTTGACATTGACCGGGGCGGAAGGGGTGCTGGAGGCCCACCGACGCGGGAGCGGCTGGATTCTCACCAAGCCGCAGACGGGGGGTGGCGATGCGGAGGCGCTGGACGGGTTGGTGGCGACGTTGGGATTGTGGCGAAAGAGCGACACCCTGGTGGACGCAAACCCCTCGGATCACGGACTGGAGCCACCAGCGTTCTCCGTGAGCCTGGCGCTGCTGGATGGGGCGGCGCCCTTCCTGGAGGTAGGGGCCGTTGCGCCTGGGGGCGGGCATACCTATGCACGGTTTTCGGAGGGGCCTGTGCTGGTGATTGAGGGCGACATCACCCCCGATCTGTCCCGGCCCCTGATCGTGTACCGGAACCGGCGGCTGTTCCGGATGGCCCTCGAGGAGATCCGCCGCATCGACTGGATGTTCGGGGGGCGGCAGGTGGCGGTGGTGCGCGAGGCGGAGGGCCCGTGGACAAGATCCGATGGGTCGTCGCCGCAGACCGGTGAGGTGGAGGGAATCCTGGCGGCCTTGGAGGCCACGCGGCTGGAGAGCTTTCAGGATGACCTCGGCGCGGAGGAGGCTGGGCTGGCTCCAGCGGCGGGACGCATCGTGTTGAGCGGTGCCGATGGCGAGGCGGAGATCGCGTTTGGGGGGCCCAGGTGGGGGGGGGTGTTGGTGGGTGTGTCGCCGGGGCAGATCGGGACGATTGGGGAGGTGGAGATGTTGTTCCCGGCGGAGTTGTTGGAGACGGACGGGATGCGGTAGTCTCGGGCGCATGCTTGGCGGGACCCTGTTGATTGGTGCGATCGGTGGCTACCTGCCAGTGTTTCCCGGGGGCGAATCGAACTGTGGAGCGGGACTGGGCCGGGCGCAGGATGGTGAGTGCTACCTGCTGGCGGATACCGCGGTGGAGGGGGATGCGGATGTGGACGGCGACGCGAATGCGGACAGCGACGCGGATGCGGACGGCGATGGGTATGGAGAGCCGTTGTTGTCGTAGGAGGGGGCGAAGGCACTCGACGGCTACGTCGCAAACCCAGACGATTGCGATGACAGTGACGCAGAGGTCAATCCCAGTGCCCTGGAGTTCTGGGGGGATTGGCTGGACAATGACTGCGATGGGCAGGTGGATGAGACGGACGCGATGGAGGGGATATATGCGGGACCGGTCGACCTCGCGTTGAGCTACTTTTACATGTCGGCGCGAGAGGCCGCGTGTCCCCGCGACGCAACCGCAACGGTGTATGTCACGAATGGACAGGGTCTTCTGTACGGCACCTTTGGCTGCACCCTCGAACCTCACTACTTCTCCTCAGCCGAGGTCCAGGTGGCGGGCCACTTCTATGGGGTGGTGGATGGGACCCACTTTGAAGGCACAGTGGAGTCAACGTCGTTCTCGACATGCAATGCAAGCAACAGCACCGGCTACAGCGACGGGATTCCTTTTGCGCTCTCCTTTTCTGGGCAGGTCCTGACAAACGAGATCCGGATGGATCTGGAAGAAGGAAACAGCTGCTTCCTCGGCACCAACGGCGCCTCGTCGGGCTCCGTTACCCTCGAAAGGTCCCCGTCGCCCCCAGATCCGACCCGAACGGGGAGGGATGCGCTATCCCTCGGCGTTCAGGTCGGATTCGCCCCCCAGATCCGACCCGAACCGGGAGGGATGCGCTATCCCTCGACGTTCAGGTCGGAATTCGGAGGCAGATCCGACCCGAACGGGGAGGGATGCGCTATCCCTCGGCGTTCAGGTCGGATTCGGCCCGGGCGGCTCAGCGCCGGCGCTTGCGGGCCCGTCGCTTTTCCGCGGCCTTCTTGCGGGCTTCGATGCGCTCGTCGGCGGAGATCTGGGGCTTGTCCTCGACGGGCATTCCACCGAGGGGGTTGGCGCCGCCCATGTCACCGAACATGTTCCCCATGCCGGCGGCCTTCATCTTCTTCTGCATCTTTCGCATCTTCTTGGCGGATCCCACCAGGCCGCTCATGGCCCCCATCTGGCCCATCATCTGCCGGGCCCCGTTGAAGCGCTTGTACAGCTCGCGCACATCCTCAACGGTACGACCGCAACCCCTTGCAATCCGCCGCATTCTTGACTCGTTGACAACATCTGGATTGCGCCGCTCCTGGGTTGTCATGGAGAAGATGATCGCCTTCACCCGGTCAAGCTCTCGCTCGTCCAGGGCTTCGGGCGGGATCTGCGACTTGAGATCCGAAAAGCCGGGCATCTTGTCCATGAGATCCACGAGGGATCCCATCTTCTGGATCATCTCCATCTGGGAGAGGAAATCCTCGAAGTTGAACTGCCCCTTGAGCATCTTCTTCGCGTCCCGCTCGGCGGACTCTGCGTCGACATGCTCCTCCAGATCCTGCACCAAGCCGACCACGTCCCCCATGCCCAGGATTCGCGAGGCCAGCCCTTCCGGGCGGAAGCCCTCCAGTTTGTCCAGCCCCTCCCCCATTCCCAGGAACACCACCGGCTTTCCCGTGACCTGGCGAATAGACAGGGCGGCACCGCCTCGTGCGTCGCCATCCATCTTGGTGAGGACAAACCCCGTAAAGTCCAGGCGCCGATCGAACTCCGCCGCGGTCTTCACCGCGTCCTGGCCAATCATCGCATCGCAGACAAAGAGCACGTTGCGCGGCTGGACACGCTGTCGAATGGACACCAGCTCGTCCATGAGCGGGTTGTCGATGGCCAGGCGACCCGCCGTGTCAATGATGACCACGTCACGCCCCACCGACCGGGCCTGGGCCACCCCCATGGCCGCCAGCTCCACCGGGTCCATACCCTGAATGGAGAAGACCGGAACCTGAAGGCTCCGCCCCAGGGTCATCAGCTGCTCAATGGCCGCCGGTCGATAGATGTCGGCTGCCACAAGCAGCGGCTTCTTCCCTTCTTTCAAGAGCTTCTTGGCGATCTTTCCCGCCGTGGTGGTCTTTCCCGAGCCCTGCAGACCCACCATCATGATCACCGCTGGGTCCCCTCCCAACTCCAGCTCCGCTGGATCCCCACCCATGAGCTCCACCAGCTCGTCGTGGCAGATCTTGACGAAGTGGTCTCCGGGGGAGGCCCGCATGCCATCCGGGCCCTTTCCCGCCTTGAGCGCGACCACCTCTCCCAAGGCCCGACGGGTGACCTGCTCGACGAAGGTGCGCACGACCCCCAACTCCACGTCTCCATCCAGGAGGGAGTCCCGGACCTCACGCATGGCTTCCCGGATGTTGGCTTCATCCAGGCGCGCCTTGCCCTGCAGCTTCAGGCGGGCATTACGAAATCCCTGGGTCAGGTTCTCAAGCATCGCGGTCCTCAAACATCGCTGGCCTTATCGTCGCCGCTTAATGCGCCACAGCGCTGCAGGCCCTCCCGAGCCCACTCCAATGCTGAATCCAAATCCAGCGCCTTTTCAAAGGCACTCACCGCCTCTTCTCTCCGCCCCAGGCGCTCCAAGCAGTTTCCGCGCCCCAGATGCGAGAGGGCATCCTCTCCCCGGGCCAAGGCCCCCTCGTAGGCCGCCAACGCTCCCTTGGCATCGCCCGACTCCAACAAGGCGTCCCCCCGCCCATGCAAGGCCCACGGGTCCTCGGGGCTTGCCCGGGCCACCTCAGAGAACAAGGCCAACGCCTCCCCCACTCTTCCCGCCGACAACGCGGCCCGCCCCCGCTCCAGCTGCGCCACGCCCTCGTCCAGGTCACTACCACCACGAGAGCGCCCGGTGAGACGCTGCAGGTGGTCCTCGGTCGGGCGCCCAAGCAGCCACCCCCCGCACCCCAACACCGGCCCCACCAACCGGTCCAGCAGTCTTCCCAAAGGATGCCGCTCCACTGGCGCTATTCCGTTCCGGTGGACCCGAATCCGCCCGCGCCGCGGTCGGTCTCATCCAGGGATTCCACCACGTTGATGCGGGTCTGCACCACCGGCGCGATCACCAGCTGCGCCACCCGCTCCCCACGCTCCAGCACCACCGTCTCCTGGCCCAGGTTCGCGAGAATCACCTTGACCTCCCCCCGGTAGTCGGCGTCGATCGTTCCCGGCGCGTTCAGCACCGCCAACCCGTGGCGCAGCGCCAGCCCCGACCGTGCCCGCACCTGTCCTTCGTGCCCAGCCGGAATCGCCATGGTGAGGCCAGTGGGCACAAGGACGCGAGCCCCGGGCGCCACCGAGAGGGGGGCATCCAGGGCTGCTCTTAGGTCGAGGCCTGCCGCCCCCGCCGTTTCATAGGCGGGGAGCGGCAGTCCTTTCCCGTGGGTCAAGACACAAAGGGTCAGCGTGAGCTGCTCCCTCACAGACTCGAACCCAGGGCCTCCTTGCGGGAGAGGCGAACCTTGCCGGACTTGTCCACGTCGATGACGCGCACAAGCACCTCGTCACCCTCGTTGAGAACGTCTTCCACGCGGTCCACGCGCTCCTTGGCCAGGTGGCTGATGTGAATCAGGCCATCGGTGCCGGGGAAGATCTCGACGAAGGCGCCAAAGTCCACAACCCGCTTCACCACACCCATGTACAGCTGGCCAATCTCGGCCTCCTGGGTGAGCTCGCGAATCATGGCCAGAGCCTTGTCGCCTTCTTCCTTGCTCTTGGCGGCCACGCTGACCTTGCCGGTGTCGTCGACGTTGATCGTGGTGTTGGTCCGCTCCTGCATGCCTCGGATGACCTTTCCTCCGGGGCCGATAATGTCGCGGATCTTGTCCGGGTTGATCTGGATGCTGGTGATCCGCGGAGCGTGCTCCGACAGGTCGTCCCGCGTGGCTTCAATGGTCTTGGCCATTTCGTCCAGGATGTGAATCCGACCGTCGCGGGCCTGGGACATGGCAGCCGCCATGATCTCCTGGGACACGCCAGCGATCTTCACGTCCATCTGAAAGGCCGTGATGCCCTTGCGGGTACCGGTGACCTTGAAGTCCATGTCGCCCAGGTGGTCCTCGTCGCCGAGGATGTCGGACAAGACGGCATAGTCATCGCCTTCCTTGATCAAGCCCATGGCAATCCCAGCCACCGGCGCCGAAATCGGCACACCCGCATCCATCAAGGACAAGGTGGCACCGCAGACGGTCGCCATGGAGGAGGAGCCGTTGGACTCGAGGATGTCCGCCGTGCAGCGCAGCACGTAGGGAAACTCCTCGAAGTCTGGCAGCACAGGCTCAATCGCCCGGTGCGCCAGGGCGCCGTGGCCGACCTCTCGACGCTTGGGAGCGCGAAGGGGGCGAGCCTCTCCGGTGGAGAAGGGCGGAAAGCTGTAGGTCAGCATCCAGTTGCGGAACTTCGCCATCGCGCCCGGCCAGTCGATGCGCTGGTTGTCTCGCTCGGTGCCCAGAGCCACGCTCACGAAAGCCTGCGTCTCCCCGCGGGTGAAGATGGCGGAGCCGTGCGCACGCTCGGCCAGGCCTACCTCGCACCAGATGGCGCGAATGTCTGCCGGGGCGCGATCGTCGATGCGCTTGCGTTCGTTCACCACCTTCTGGCGAATGTAGGCAACCTCCATCTTGCTCCAGGCGGTCTTGGCCTCCTTGGTCATGGCCTCGGCGGCTTCCTCGTCCATCCCCTCGGTGAGGGTCGCGATGAAGTTGTTCCGGGCTTCCTTCAAGCCAGCCTTGCGCTCGTGCTTCCCTTCGATGGCCAATGCCTCGATCATGCTGGCCTTGCCGGTGGACTCCACCTTGGCCATCAGGTCGGCATCGATCTCCGCGGGACCTTCGTGCTCCCGGGCAGGCACACCGGCCAATCCGTTGAGCTCGTCGATAGCAGCCACGATCTTCTTGATGGCAGCGTGTCCGAGGTTCAAGGCCTCGAGCATCGTCTCCTCGCTGACCTCGTCGCCACCGCCCTCGACCATGCAGATGGCCTCGGAGGTGCCTGCGATGACCACGTTCAGGTTGGCCCCGACGCGCTCCTCGAAGGTCGGGTTGATGATCAGCTCCCCTTCCACCTGGCAGACGCGAACGCCAGCCACGGATCCCTTCAACGGCGCATCCGACAGGCGAATGGCAGCAGCTGCACCACAAAGGGCCAGCACATCCGTCTCAAAGTCCGGGTCGTAGCTCAGCACCGTGCAGATAATCTGCGTCTCGCACCGGAAGTTCTTCGGGAACAGGGGGCGAATCGGGCGGTCGATCAACCGAGAGATGAGCGTGGTGCGCTCGTTTCCGCGGCCTTCTCGCTTGAGGAAGCCACCGGGAATGGTTCCCTCGGCACCGCAGCGGTCTTGGTAGTCCACCGTCAGGGGCATGAAATCAAACCGGGTGGTCTGGTTCATGCACACGGCAGTGCACAGGAGGGAGGAATCACCGCTTGTCACGGTGACAGCACCTCCGGCCTGCTTAGCGTACTTGCCCGTAGACAAGGTGATGGTTTTGCCGCCGACTTCGACGGACACTTCGTGGAGATTGACTCCATGCATGGTTTTATCCTTTTGGATTCCCGGGCCTTCTCAAAGGTGCTCGCGCAAACCTCGACACACGGCGAGAAGCTCGGGGATTGGTTGTGCCATCACGGACAGAGGAGGTGCTTCAATGTTCCCCACCCACAGTCCGTAGACCTATTCGGATTGAGCCCGGGGGTGGAAAACCCCACGCTCAGTCCGCGGAGACCTACGGGTTGGGAAACATGGATGCTGCGTGTATCGCGACAGCGTGAAAAAGATCGGGTTGCTTGCGCAACCGTGGGTGGGGGGGACACCCCCACCCGAAAAATGGGCTCTAGTGCCGCAGCCCGAGGGACTGGATGAGCGCATCGTAGCGGGAGGGTTCCCGCTGCTTCAGGTAGCGCAGCAGTCGGCGGCGTTGCCCGACGAGCTTGAGCAAGCCGCGACGGGAGTGGTGGTCCTTCTTGTGGACCGAAAAGTGCTCGGTGAGCTGGTTGATGCGGGTGGTCAGAAGCGCGACCTGAACCTCGGGGGATCCGGTGTCGCCTTCCTTCTGAGCGAAGTTACCGATGATTTCGGCCTTTTCTGTGCGATGAAGCGCCATGATTGTCCTCTGCTGGGTTCGCGGCATTCGCAGCTTTCGGTTCGCCAGGCGCGGTGGAGGCGGTTTCTGCCTCACTCGACCGGGGCCGCAAGTGCCGTAGGTGAACCCCAGATACCGCATCTTTCGCAGCCCGTCAACGGTTATTTGGTGGTTTCGACAACCGGACGAGCCCCTTTCCACGGCCCTTTTCCCGGGCTGCGATCACCAGGGCGTCGGCTCCGGTAGCAACCAGGTAGGCCGCTCCTTCTTCCAAGCCGGCCGGCGGAGGCGGCAGCTGTCCCCCCTGGGCCAATCGACCGGCCATGGCTGCATCCACAGACACCCGCGGAAGATGCCCCAGCACATCAAAGGGAGTCACGGACCGATCGGCCACCGCGGCACAGACCGTGTCCCGGGGCACCCAGGGAAGTCGGTCCTCTCCCCGCCGCCGAAAAGCGGCCTCCCAGTCTTCCGTACCCGCCACGAGCTCAGCGAGCTCCGTTAGGGACAGGCTCCTTTCAAGCACAAAGGGGCCCGATCGCAGCCGACGGAGTGCCGACAAGTGGCCCGCGCTTCCCAGGGCACGAGCGATGTCATCCGCCAACACCCGGGCATAAGACCCACGACTGCACTGGATCTCCACCCGAAGCCAATCCTCGCCGCGCCCCAACTCCTTGAGCGAAAAGATCTCAATCGGCCGGGCCTTCACTTGGACCTCCTTGCCCTCTCGCGCGTACTTGTAGAGGGGGCGGCCTTTGACCTTCACCGCCGAGTAGGCCGGCGGGGTTTGCATCTGGGGCCCCACGAAGTCCGCCAAGACAGCATCCACCTGGGACCAATCGGGCATTGGCGCTTCCCGCACCACCTCGCCTTCCGGGTCCCCGGTGCTGGTGGCGCTACCCATGGAAATGACGGCGTCGTAGATCTTCAGCTGCTCATCCAGGAAGCGAATGGCCTTGGTCGCGTGGGACAACGCCAAGGGCAGCACGCCGCTGGCAAAGGGATCCAACGTTCCCGTGTGTCCCACCTTCTTCACGCCTGTCACCGCCCGGACAATGGCCACCACATCGTGAGACGTGAGGCCCGGGGGTTTGTCCAACACCAGAAAAGAGGGCTTCATGGTTCTCCGTCCTCGCGGTCGTTCCTCTCGCGGTCCAATCGTTCCTGTTCCATCTGCTCCAACATTTCCGTCATGCGCATGGACTCTTCGAGCCCGTCGTCCTCCACAAACCGAAGCCGCGGGGTGTACCGGAGCCGAAGTCGCTTGCCCACCTGTCGCGCCAGCCAGCTCCCCGCCATTTCCAGACCCTCCAAAGTCTCCTCCAGGCTCCCCTGTCCGCCCAAGGGCACCAAGTGCACCCGCGCGTGCTTGAGATCCGCGCTCACATGGACGTGGGTGATGGTCACCGGACTCACCCGGGGATCCTTGATTTCAGTGCGAAGAATCCGGGCGAGCTCCCCCTGGATCTGCTCGGCAACTCGCGATGGACGGTGGATGGTCATGGGATTCTCGCCCGCCTATTGCGGCAAGCATCTGCCGCCAAGCCCTCCTCCGGGAGAGACCGACGGTTACTCCCCTCCCAGCCTGGAGGTCTTGATGGACATCGCCGTGCTTGGCTTGGGACGCCTCGGGCGCACCCTCGTGCCTCTGTTGCGTTCCGCTGGCCACCGGGTCACCCCCTGGAAGCGGGGCCGCCCCATTCCCCGGTCAAACCTTCTCTGGCTCATGGTGCGAGACGAGGCTGTGGCCGAGTTGGCCGCCCAGATTCCACCCGGCCCCATCGTCCTGCATGCCAGCGGCGCACTGGATTTCCAGGTGCTTCGCCCCCACCGTCCCGCTGGCTCCCTACACCTGCTTCAGAGCTTCCCGGGGCCCGAGGTGGCCACCCCTCCCATGCAGGGCGTGCGGGCAGCCATCGCGGGTGATCCTGAGGCCGTGGAGGCCGCAACAACGCTGGCGCTCTCGCTGGGCACCCTTCCCGTTCATGTCAAAGGAGACCGGCGGCTCTACCACGCAGCCGCGGTGCTGGCGGGAAACTTCGCGACCACGCTTTTGGCCGGGGCAGGCCGCGTGCTGGAAGAATCGGGCGTAGATGCGAGAACCGCCCGGGAAATGCTCCTGCCCCTCGCAAAAGCCAGCTTGAGACAAGCCCTGGACGATCCGGCATCCGCCCTCACAGGCCCCTTTCCCAGGGGGGACGCGGGGACGGTTCAGGGGCACCTTGACGCCCTTCAGGACTCGCACCCCGAAATGGCCGATCTCTACCGGCAAATGGGAACAATGACCGTTGGGATGCTCTCGGAAGGCGGACAGATCACCCCTGAAGTCGCACAGGAAATGATCCGTTCCATGGAATGAAGCCTTCCGACAGAAGGTTTCAGTTTCGTTGCCCGGCAGCCCTTGTCGCACCCCGGTGCGGTGTCTATACTTCCAGAAGACGACTCTTAGGAAGCCCCATGCTCGATGCGTTCATCATCGACAAGATTCGGAAGGATCAGCAGGCCCCCAACGGGGATCGACTGCCTCTTCGCATCGGTATTCCGTCCCCTGGCCTGGAGGATCGCGCCCCGGAGGCCGACCAGGAGGAGCCGCAAGAACGCGGTGTGGTGGACATCGACGTCGATCTCGATGCGATCCACGTGATCCGCTAGTTTTTCCAGGACGGCACAGCTTGCCGCGCATGGAATCGCATGCTAAACGCCAGCGGATCGTCGGTCTTCAAAGTGCCGACAGCAATTCTATCCCTGGAGGCCCCCATGGCCCGTCGATGCCAGTTGACCGGAAAGCGCCCGAATTTCGGCAACAAGGTCTCTCACTCCCAGATCAAGACCAAGTCTCGCCAGAACCCCAATCTGCAGACACGACGCATCTGGTGGGATGAGGAGAACCGCTACGTCAAGCTCAAGCTCTCCACCCGTGCCCTGCGCACCCTTCGGAAGAAGAGTCTGTCCGAGTTCGCCAAGGAGGCGGGCCTGGACCTCTCCAAGTGCTGAGCGGCGAGCCCCTTTTCCGGGCTGACAGCTCCAGGACACGCTCATGACAGAAAAGAGCGGCATTGAGCTTGCGAACAGGGCCTTCTACGAGGCCTTTCAATCCATGGACCTCAAGGTCATGGCAGGGTGCTGGTCACAGCGCGAACAGGACATCTGCATTCACCCGGGTTGGGAGGTCCTCTGGGGGTGGGAGGCCATCTCCGAGAGCTGGGAGGCGATCTTCGAAAACTCCGCCTACATGCGGTTTGAGATCAGTGATCTCGCAATTGAATGCCACGGGGAGTTCGCCCGGGTCACCTGCCTGGAGAACATCTACTCAGTGGTGGAAGAAGCCACGACCCACGCCCAGGTCGCGGCCACGAACCTATTCCTCAAGACCGAAGACGGCTGGCGGCTGACCCTTCACCACGGCTCCCCCGTCGCGCACACAGTGTCCTTTCAAGAGGACGAGGAATTCAACTAGCAAGCCGTTCTACTGGGGCCCCTGGCTGGAAAGAAACCCGTCAATTCGATCGATGGAGTCGTAGGGAGTCACCGGCTTGCCGGAGTGATCCGTGGCCACGAAGATCACCTTGGCGTCCGGGTAGTCGTCCTTGAACCGATTCACGTTGGAGGGCTCGTTGTCCAGAAAGAGGGACGGCGTTCCCAGGGACGAAATGGTCTCCAGCGCCTCTCCCTTAAAGAGTGTGTCGTCGGTCTCAAAATCCGGCTTCACCATGAGGCGGCACCGGTCTCCATCCAGGGGAAAGCCAAACCGCCGCAAGCTGCGTTCGGTGCCGGCCCGCATGGTCTCGTCCCTTCCGGTCAGGTACACAACGTGTCCCCTCGCCTCGGCCACCCGCCGCACGAGCGCTGGCCCCCCGGGCATCGCGTGATCGAACATCACGTAGTCACTGGTAAAGAACCGGTCCCACCAGAACTTCTTCACGGTCTCGGCGAACTTCTCCACCTTGGGGGATTCGATGCCGGCGTTCAGGAGGGTGCGGACAAGATCCCAATCTTCAAAGTGCTCCGGAGTCACCCGGTACAACTCCGTCCAGCCCCGCTGCCCCGCCAGCTCGCGAAAGATGTGCACCTGGCGCGGCCGGGTGTCGAACAGGCACCCGTCCAAATCCCAGACGCTCACCCCATCCGCGCCGGCCCCTTTGGCCCTCGCCACCACATCCTCAAGAACCCGATCCTGTTCGACGCAGGTGAAAAACGGCGTGTACGGCATGCCCCCTCCTCGGAGACGGCCCCACATAACGCCTGACGCGGTACCATGGCGATCCAAGGAGAACCCATGTCCAACGCCGCGGAGCATCTGAAGAATTTCCTGGAAGCCGTGGGTCTCTCCGGCGATCCGGAGTTGGACCGCACCCCGGAACTGGTGACCGAGCTGCTTGGCTCCTTTGCCACTCCCCTGGAGGGACACGAGGTCTTCACGCTTCCCACGCCGGGATCCGACCCGGTGGTCTTGCGAGACATCTCGTTCTACTCCATCTGCGCCCACCACCTGCTACCGTTCTTCGGGTCCGCCACCATCGCCTACGTTCCTGCCGGACGCATCGCGGGCCTGGGAAGCCTGGTCCGGGCCCTGAACCACTTTGCCACCCGGCCCCAACTCCAAGAACGACTGGGCAGCCAGCTCGCGGATCACCTGTTGGACCAGCTGTCTGCGTCTGTGGTGCTCGTGCGCCTGGAGGCTCGGCAGATGTGTATGGAAATGCGAGGCACCCACAGCCGGGCCACCGTGGTGACCCAGGCCATTCGGGGCCGGGGCAACGCTGACCGCCTGGAGGCACTCATCCGTGATGGCTGATGGAGCCCTGTCTTTCTCGGATCTCCACTTTCACTGGCCCGACCACCCCCCCCTCTTCGCGGGTCTGAAGCTGGTCTTCCGTCAAGGAGAAATCACTGCCGTCGTGGGCGAGTCAGGCTGTGGCAAGTCCACGCTCCTTCGCCTGGCGGCAGGCTTGTTGTCCCCCACCCAGGGGATCGTGAGTGGAGGAGCCAGCAATCGATCGCTGGTGTTTCAATCTCCCAACCTGCTTCCGTGGCGAACTGTGGCATCCAATGTGGGTCTGCCGCTGGCCTTGACGGGCGATGGGAGCGCCAGCACCAGCCGGGTCCAGGCCGCCCTGGACGCGGTCGGTCTGGGCCACGACGGGGAGAAGCTCCCGCGGATGTTGTCCGGCGGCATGCAGATGCGTGCCGGCCTGGCGCGGGCCCTGATAACCGCACCGGATCTGCTGTTCATGGACGAACCCTTTGCGGCCCTGGACGCGTTGACCCGCCACCGTCTGCAACAGGACTTCCTGGCCTTGTGGCGGGCCAGGCGCCACACCGTGGTGTGGGTGACCCATGACATCGATGCAGCCGTGCGGTTGTCGGACAGGGTGGTAGTGCTGGGAGGGCAACCTGGGATTGTCCAGGCAGAATTCCTTGTGAATCTCCCTCGTCCCAGGGGCGCAGATCTGCGCCACGATCCCCGAACGAGCGCCCAAGTCCAGCAAATCGAGAGCGCCCTGTGAGGCGTCTCCTGCCTGTGCTCGTCGCCCTGGGGATCCTGGGAATCTGGGGACTCCTCTCCACGCGCTACCCGCCGGTTCTGCTTCCGTCTCCTGCTGAAGTCGCCCAGGAGTTGGTAGGGCCCCACAACAGACTCTGGGCCGCGGCGTGGACCACCTTCTTCTCCTCTGCCCTGGGACTCCTCTTGGCGCTGGGCGTCGGGCTCGGCGGCGCTCTTGCGTTCCAGCGGTTTCAGTGGCTGGAGTGGGGCCTCTACCCCTTTGCCCTGGCCATGCAGACAGTTCCAATTGTCATCATCGCCCCCTTGCTGGTGGTCTGGCTTGGGTATGGCGTGCCTGTGGCTGTGGCCACAGCGGCCCTCTTGGCGTTCTTCCCCATTCTCACAGGGGCCAACCTGGGGCTGCGGTCCGTACCCCAGGAGCAACTGGAGCTGTTTCAATTGCACGGGGCCAGCCGCAGCAAGGAGCTCCTCCTGCTCCGGCTTCCCACCGCCCTTCCCTTTCTCTTTTCGGGGTTGCGAACCGCCGCCGGGTTGTCAGTGATCGGGGCGGTGGTGGGAGAATTTGTGGGGTCTTTCGGGGACCCGCCCTCCCTGGGGGCCCTGGCCATGGCCGCGCTGCGGGGGGCGCGGACTGAAGCGAGCTTTGCCGCGATCGGGGTCGCCACCTTTTTGGCTCTCGGGCTCTTTGCCGCGGTGCGTTGGGCGGAGCGCCGTATGATTGGCACTTGGCACCCGGGAGGCTCTTCATGATCGCTTGGCTCCTTCTGGCCTGTGGCAGCGAACCTGCGGGCCCCGATCCCCATGCACCGCCTCCCGCCAAGGAGATTCCGGTCAAGCTGGCCCTGAACTGGTACCCGGAGCCGGAGTTTGGGGGGTTCTATGAGGGTGTACTGGGCGGGCACTACGCTTCCGCGGGCTTTGCGGTGGAGATTGTTCCCGGAGGACCCGGGGCCCCCACCCTGGAGTTGTTGGAGACAGGCAAGGTCCAGGCCGCCATCAGCGCCGCCGACGACCTGCTGTTGAAGCGCTCCAAGGGGGTTCACGCGGTGGGCGTGTGGCCCGCCTTCCAGCTCAACCCCCAGGGCCTCATGGCCCACGCAGTCAGAGGTTTCGCCCGGTTCGAGGACATTCCGAGTGGTTCCACCGTGGCCATCGAGGTGGGATCACCCTTTCAGACCTTCCTCTGGAACCAGCAAGGCTGGGACGGCAAGGTCAAGGCGGTTCCCTATGGCGGACAAGTGGGGGTCTTTCTCACCGAGCCTTCCACCATTCAGCAGGCCTACATCACCTCCGAGCCGTGCATTGCCCGTTCCGAAGGGGCCGAGGTGACCTTTCTCAAGGCGGCGGATGCCGGCTGGAATCCCTACGGCTCCCTGCTGGCGCTGCCCGAGCCTCTTCCCGCCTGGGCGCCGCAATTCGTGGAAGCCACCCACCGATCCTGGGAGGCCTACCTGGCGGATCCCGGGCGTGGCAACGCCGAGATCTCGCGATTGAACGATAGGATGAGACCCGACCTCATCGGCTGCATTACGGACGCCCAGCGCCCGTTTGTCACGGGAACCGACGGCATGGGCGCCATGACAGAGGTTCGTTGGGAAGCGGTCGCCGCCACCTTGGTACGCCAGTCGCTGCTTCCTGAAGGCAGCTCGGCAAAAGGCGCCTGGCAAGCCCTGCCCTGACCTCTACCTGGCCTCGGCCTCTTTGGCCTCGGCCTCCTTGGCCTTCTTCTTGGCTTCTTCCTTTTCCTTCTTGGCCTCGGCTCTCGCACGCTTCTTGGCGGCCTTGGCAGCCCCCTTCGGGTCCACCTCGGCATGCATGTCGTACCCGCGCTGCTTCCAGTCCACGACCTCGTATTCCAAGCCCGCCTTGTCAAGCTGGGCGGTCACGACATCCACCGGACCTGCGAAGGTGGTGATGCTGTTGTCGACACACTTGCCGAGGGTCTGCTGGAGATCACCCGACTGCATATCCGCCAGTCGATCCTCATAGGTCGCGATGTAATCCCAGGACTTTCCAGCCCCGATCAGCCCGCGCAGGTAGCTGTACAGCTGATCTTGGCTCTGAAGCCCCGACACGATCTGGTTCGCCAGGGTCCACTGGGAGTACCGGAAGTACTTCGCATCGATTCCTCCCTCTTCAATGTCGCTGGCCAACTTCACAAAAGTCTCTCGGGCATAGGATGCTGCCGAGTTCTGGACCGGCGCTTGGAACACCACCATCGCGCTGGAGAGATCCGCACTGGAGGCCGCATAGGGGGAGTACACCACCCCACTGGTCTCCCGCAGAATGTCCGTGGCCGCATTGCGCAGTGCCGTGCTCAGCACCCCGTGGGCGGGCCAGGCATCGTAGCCATTGAAGTAGCCGGGACAGGCCATTGTGACCTCGGTCTGGGTCACGCCTTTTTTGTCCAGCACAAACACCTTCTGGCCGCTCTCGGGTCTCGGCGCGGCCGGTTCACCCACCACATACGGCTGGACACCTCTCCCGGGCTTCCAGCCACCAAAATAGGCCTTTGCCTGGGCCAGAGCTTCGTCCGGGTCCACGTTTCCAACCACCAGGAGCGTAGCGTTGGACGGCTGCCAGCGGCTCGCGATGATGGCCTCCACATCTCCTCCGGTCATCTTGGCGAGACGCTCAAGGTCCGCGTGGTCCCAGGACGCTTCGAAGTGGCCCGGGTTCACATGGCCCGTCCGGAGATCACTGACATGAAAGTCCAGATCCCCAAAATCGCTCACGATGTCGTCCTGCTTGTCCTCGAGCCAGCTCCCCTTGTTTCGCACCGCCTGCTCTCGGTTGTCCACCGCATCCCGCAGCATCCAGAGAATGCCGTCCAGGTTCCCGGAGCTACCCTTCAGGGTCACGTATTCGTAGGACTCGGTCCGGCCCTCGAGCCACTGGCCCGCCACCGTGAGGGCATCCTCGCGGTTCCAGTCAGAAAAACCCCACGCGAAGTCCTCCCGCCCCGTGGGATCGTTTGCACTTCCCCCGTGGGTGATGACCGAGGCAATGGCCATGGGGGCCTCACCATGCGGCATCACCACCACCCGCAGACCGTTGGAAAAGGTGTAGTCCTTGATCTTGTCGAGGTCCGGCCCGACAAATGCATCCCGAATCAAATCCGGGCTGATCGCCTCCTGGGGCAGCGTGTGATTCTCGCCAGCGCCCAGCCCGGACACCGCGTAGTGGTCCGTGCCCTCGGCTGAAACTTCCTGGAGATCCTCGCGCTCCACTGGCTTGACCATGAACGCCGCCGCCTTGTCTCGGGTAATGTACTGCTCCATCATGCCCTGCACCGCCCCCAGCTCCAGGCTCATGGTCTCGTTCATGGAGCTGGAGTGGATGTCCGGCCGGCCCATGAAGTGGGCGAAAATAGAGATGTCCGTGGCCCGACCCGCCCCCACGCTGGCGTAGAGGTCCAGAGATCGCAAGGTTGCCGCAAGGCTGTCCATCTTGACCCGCCCGTACATGTTGAAGAGCTGCTTCTGGAAGTCCGGGTTGTAGAACATGTAGAACTGGTCGAGGATCCGCTCCGCGGTGTGTTCCGGGTTCTTGTCCGCGTCCTTGACCGTCGCCGCGCACATCATGGTGGTGCCGTACTTCCCATCCAGGGGACCGCAGCCCTGCCACTCCTTGATATTCGAGTCCACATCCTCGACCGGGGAGTGGTTCATCCAGCCCATGCCATTGGCCACGATGTCCATGGTCATACCCGTCATGCGCATCAGGGTGTCCTGCCCCTGGTAGGAAGGGGGCAAGGGCCACGTCACCACGACCCAGGGATCCTCCACGGTCGACTCGTAGACCCCAAACTCCTTGGTCCGAACCTCGGGAACCGAAACCCCTGCAAACTCACGCGCCCGCACGGGCAGCTCGGCTGTCAGCACATCGGCCAGCATCTGGTCCGGGTTGTCCGGATCCATTGCCACAAGCCACCAGTGCTCCGGGTTGTCGCGATCCGGCTTGGTGATGCCCTCCCGGGGGGCAAAGGCGATCAAGTCGTCCGTGAGGTCGGGGTGAATCATCTTGGGGTCCATGTTGGCCAGGATCCAGGTCATCACCTCTCGCACATCGGTGGCATTGAAATCCCCCACCACCATGATGGTAGCGTTCTCGGGCTTGTAGTTCTCATCCACCCAGGCATTCATGGACTCCACGGTGATGTTGCGCACCGACTCGTGGTCCCCGGCGATCGGTCGGTGGTAGGGATGGTCATCCCCGTAGGTGTGCTTGCCAATGAATTCGTAGATCGGGAAGAACGGAATGTTGCCGTTCTCCGAACGCATCCGGATCTCGTTGCGCACCACCTCGATCTCGTTCTCCAGCTGCTCGGCGGTCACCTCCCGCACTGGATCCATCACCAGATAGGAAACCAACTGGAGCATGCGCTGCAGCTCCCGGGCCGGGCAGACGGACATGTAGACCGTGTTGTCGAAATTGGTGAAAGCATTCAGGCTGCAGCCCATGTCCGACTGCTGCATCGTCCAGATCTTGGGCAGGTCGGGCTGGGTCGACAAGAACCAGCTGTGCTCCAGCACGTGGGCCATTCCCTCCTCGCCCTCGGGGTCATCGGAGGAGCCCACATCGAAGGTGGTCGTGATGGCCACCGCCGGGAGGGTGTTGTCCTGCTGAAACATCAACCGCAGCCCCGAAGGCAGGTTGAACACCAGGGTCTCCAAGCTGAAAGGCTCCGACACAAACGTCAGGTCAGGCTTGGCAGGCCGGGTAGCCACCCCTTCCACCACAATCTCCTCTGACGGGACGGTCCTCCCGGGGGCGTCCTGGGCGAGGGCAAGGGCTGGCGCAAGGGCCAGGAGCAGAAAGAGTGGGGCGGATCGGATGGCAACAGACATGGTGTTCTCCCATGGTTTTCGGCGGCCGCCAACGTAACCGACCGGCTCAAGGGTCTCGACAATCCGGCCCGGGCGCTTGCACAACCCGGACAATCGGTGGACATTCCACAGGCAGGCCATGCTGGAATGCCCCGATTCAACCAAGGAAGAACGCCGTGCGGGTGATGATCACCTACCCACCGCTAAAGGGAAAGGGCAGCCCCATGCTGACCCAGAACCGGCAATTCCAGTGGTTTCACACACCGAGCTACCTCTACCCATGCATTCCGGCCCAGGCGGCCACCCTGCTGGCAGAGAAGGGGCATGACGTCTGTTGGAACGATTCCATTGCCGAGAAGATGGACTTTCCAACGTGGCTATCCCTCCTCCGAGACTTTCAGCCTGAGCTTGTCGCCCTGGAGACAAAGGCCCCGGTCATTCGACAGCACTGGGACTTGATCGACCGCATCAAGGCCGAAATTCCCCAGGTGAAGATCGTGATCTACGGCGATCACATCGCGGGTCTTCCAGGGGAGTCCATGGAAAAGTCCCAAGTGGACTTTGCCTTCACCGGCGGCGACTACGATTTCTCCCTGGAGAACCTCACCGACCACCTGCAGCACGGTACCGAGCTGGCGGGAGGGGTGTGGTACCGAAAAGCCGATGGCACCATCGCCGACACCGGGCCGTACAAGAACCTGGGAAACCTGGACGAGCTTCCCTACATCGACCGAGACCTGACACGGGCCCATCTCTATTTTGAGAAGTGGAAGAAGCGGGTGCCGTTTCTCTGGACCATGGCCGGCCGGGACTGCCCCTATGGGGCCTGCACCTTCTGCTCCTGGACCGTCACCTACCCCACCTTTCGCACCCAGACCCCGGCGCGCCTGGTGGACGAAATGGTCCACATGGTCGAGGTCTACGGTGCCCGGGAGATTTTCGACGACACCGGCGCCCTCCCCCGGGGCAGGTGGCTCGAGAGGCTCTGTCACCAGATGATCGACCGGGGCCTCTCCAAGAAGATCATCTTTGATTGCAATTCCCGCTTTGACTACCTGACCCCCGAGAACTGTCGCCTGATGAAGAGGGCGGGGTTTCGCAAGCTGATTCTCGGCATTGAATCCGCCAGTGAGCGCACCATCGACATCCTGGACAAGGGCCTGACCCGCCAGCAGATTGTCGAAGGCTGCAAGATGGCCAGCGCTGCGGGGCTGCAGCCGCACCTCACCCTCATGGTCGGCTACCCCTGGGAGACCCGGGAGGACGCCTATGAGACCCTGCGCCTGGCGAGGGAGCTGATGTACAACGGCCATGCGCACCACCTGCAGGCCACGGTGGTGATGCCCTACCCGGGCACGCCGCTTTTTGACCTGTGCCACCGAAACGGATGGATTCAGTTCGACCCGGAGGCCTACGAGCGGTACGACATGACCGAACCGGTGTGCACCCTGACCGACATGGACCCTGAAGAGGTCGTGCGCATGGCGGGGCAGTTCTACAAGCTCTACATGCACCCGCGTTTCTTGGCCCACCAGCTGCGCAACCTGAAGAGCCTGGAGGATTTGGACTACATGGCCCGCGGCGCCAAGGCGATCTGGGGACACATCAAGGACTTTGAGCAGCTTCGGCCCTGGAGCCACATCTAGTGCAGTGGCCCTCCTGGCGTAGGATGAACTCACATGGCTAAGCGACGCATCGGAATTCTGACCGGGGGGGGCGATGCCCCGGGCCTCAACGCGGTCATTCGGGCGGTGGTGCGCCACGGTGCTGCCAACCTCGGCTGGGAAATCTTCGGCATCGAGGACTCCTTCAACGGCCTGATGGAGACCCCCTGTCGCGTGCGGGAGCTCACACAGAAGTCCATCACGGGGATCCTTCCCCGCGGCGGGACCATTCTGGGCACCACGAACAAGGGGGACCCCTTCGCCTTTGGACCGGACAAAGAGGACCGATCAAGTCTCGTGGCCCGGTCCGTACACGCCCTGGGGTTGGAGGGACTGGTGGTCGTGGGCGGTGACGGCACCCAGGCCATCGGACTGCGCTTGATGCGGGAGCGGGAGATCCCGGTCGTGGGGGTGCCCAAGACCATCGACAACGACATTGAAGCCACAGACTGTACGTTCGGCTTTCACTCAGCGGTCGCCGTGGCCACCGACGCGCTGGATCGTCTGCACACCACCGCCGAGAGCCATGATCGGGTCATGATTCTCCAGGTCATGGGGCGGGATGCGGGCCACATCGCCCTGCACGCCGGACTGGCCGGGGGCGCCCACTGCATTGTGATCCCTGAGATCCCCTACGACATCGAACGCCTGGTGGAGAAGATCGATCAACGCCGCGCCATTGGCAAGCTCTACACCTTGATTGTTGTGGCCGATGCGGCCCGGGCTGTGGGACGAGAGGCCGAGTCCTACAAGGAGAGCTTTGGCAAGGGGTCGGTCCGGGCCGGCGGACCAGGGCCCATGCTGGCCCGGGAGATCGTGGAGCGCCGGGAGGTGGACATTCGGGTCACAGTCCTGGGGCACCTCCAGCGGGGAGGTTCACCCATCGCTTTTGACCGCATCCTCGCCACCCGCCTTGGGGTCCACGCGGTGGAGCTTGTCGAACAAGACAAGTGGGGAGAAATCGCCGTTCTTCAGAACGGGCAGATCGTAGGTGTCCCCATCGCAGAGTCCATTTCAGCCTATCGAGGCGTGGCTCCGGAGGGTCAGCTGGTGCAGGCGGCGCGGGCCGTGGGGATTGAGTTCGGAGGATAGGGCGCCGCCACTCTCATGGGCGCCAGGGCCTGCAGCTGCCGGGCGACCTGGATTTTGGCCCTGGAGTCACCGAGCGCCTTCCGCGCGGATCGCACGGCCAGCTCCGGGCTGTTGTTCTCCTCTGAGAGGTGGGCGAGCACGAGGTGCTTCAAGCGCGCTCCTCCCCCTTTCTCAAGGAGCGCCCCGGCCTGTTCGTTGGAGAGGTGACCATGGTTGGAACGAATGCGTTGTTTCAGAGCCCAGGGATAGGGTCCCTCCAGCAGCATGTTCACGTCGTGGTTGTGCTCCAGGACCAGCACATCCAGATCCAGAAGCTTCCGGGCCACCAGCTCGGTCGGTCGCCCAAGATCTGTCACCACAGCAGCCGCCGAGTGCTCCGTTTCCACCCGGTAGGCCACCGGGTCTCGCACGTCATGCGGCACTGAAAAAGGATCGACATGCAGCGGCCCCACGTCGAAGGCATGTCCCGCCTGGACGACCCGCACATCCTCAGGAATGCACTTCTCGGATGCCCCCGCGCGTGTGCCCTCGGTCATGTAGAAGGGCACTGTCTTGCCTCTCTGCTTTTTGAGCTTGTTGGACAGAATCCGGGCCGCACCGATGTGGTCGCTGTGTTCATGGGTCACGAGCACCCCGTTCACAGGGGCGTCCCCCAGCCCGACGCTCTCCATCAAAGAGAAAATGCGCTTTGTGGATGGCCCACAGTCGATCAGCACCCCGGCGTGGCCATCGCCCACGTAGGTACAATTCCCCTTGCTGCCGGAGGACAGCACGGCGACCACAAGTTCACGCTTGAAGAGCGGCAGCAAGGCAGGAGGAGGACGAGAAGGAGGTGGGGTGTCGTAGGCGGGGTCTGGTCAGGATAACCCCGAATCATGATCCTCCCACCTCGCCTCTTGGTTGTGGCCTTGGCGACCCTTCTTTGCCCGGTCACCGCCCAAGCCGGTGGCGTGCTGCGAGTCCTCGCCGAGGCCGCGGCGGAGGGCGGGGGTGTTTGGGTAGCGGACGGGGCTCTCGTGGTTGGAAGCCCAGACGAGGTGGGCCGCCCGGGAAGCCGGCCCCTGGAGTCTCATGCGCCTGTGGTGCTCCCTGAGGACAGGGTTTCTTGGGTCCCCCTCGGCGCCGAATGTGCCGGTCCTCTCCTTGCAGAGAGCGAGCACGGCACCTTGGTGTTGAAGGTGCTGCAATCCGACCCGGTTCCTGCAACGCTGGCCACGTTTCTCCCGGTGGACCAGCCCCCTGCCCTTGCCCAGCTACCGGTGGGCGTGACGCCCTGCCAGGCCTGGATGGGCGACGTGGGGCCCGCGCCGGGAGTGGAGATCGTTGCGGTCTGGAAGATTGGGGAGATCCTGGGCGTGACGGTCTGGGCCATGCCTGCACAGGTTTCTTCTCCCTCCTCTGCCTCGGGTCGTTGAGCCCGTGGAGACCTTGAGGCACATCGGTCAATTCGTCCTCTTCTGCGGACAGGTCGGTCAACGTGCGCTGGCGGGCCGCTTCAGCTTGCAGGACCTCGTTCGACACCTCTCCCAGGTGTTGATCCGCTGTCTGTTGCCCGTGGCCGCCATGGTGTTTCCTTTTGGAATGGTCATTGCCCTGCAAGGGCTGGTGATCTTCGAGAGCTATGGAGCCCAGAGGCTCCTGGCGTCATTGGCCAGCGTGGCCATCATTCGGGAACTCTCCCCGGTGTTGGCGAGCGTGCTTGTGGCGGCCCAGGGCGGCAGCGCCTGCGCAGCGGAATTGGGGGCAATGCGCATCAAGGACGAGCTGGACGCCACGGAGGTCATGGGCATCGACTCCATCTCGGTCCACGTGGTGCCCCGGGTGCTGGCCATGACCATCGCCTGTCCGGTGTTGAACCTCTTTGGCACCGTGACAGGACTGGCGGGGGCGTTTGTCACCGCGGTGGTCCTGAAGGGGGAGAACGGTGGGGTATTTCTGTCCCAGCTGTTCAGCTTCACCATGCCCTTTGATCTCCTGGCCGCCGGGATCAAGACCACAGTATTTGGGATGATCATCGGGCTGGTGGCGGCCTACATGGGCTTTCACACCACGGGCGGTGCCGCGGGTGTCGGACGCGCCGTCAACCAGACCGTGGTTCGGAGCACCCTGCTGTTCATCACCGCAAACTATTTCCTGACCTCCGCTCTGTTCGGGACCATCTCGTGAGACCTCTCTTTGCCATGGGGCGGTTTTCCTGGTTCACGGTGGACTTTCTCCGGGCCGCCTGGCGCCGGCCGCCGCCCCTTGTTCGAAGCATGGAAGAAGCCTACAAGATTGGGGTCCGGTCCCTGCCCATCCTCTTCGTGATCGCCTGCTTCGTGGGGACCAACCTCGCGCTTCAGGGCTATCTCGCCTTCCAGACACTGGGGGGGAGTCACCTGGTAGGTATGTTTGTCGGGTTGGCGGGCATTCGAGAGCTGGCTCCGATTATCGCTGGCTCCATGGTGGCCGCAAAGGCTGGAACGGAAATGGCCTCCCAGATTGCGGTGATGCGGATTCGGGAGGAAATCGACGCCCTGGAGGTCATGGCGGTGAGCCCCCACTGGTACCTGGTCACCCCGAGGCTTCTTGGTATTGTGCTCGTGCTGCCCGCCCTGACCTACATTGCCATGGCCGGTATGGTGGCGAGCGCCTGGGCCGTGGCCGTGTTTCAGCTGGGTCTGAACGGCCCACAGTTCACCCAAAACGTGCTGGACACCATCAGCCAGACCGAGTTGTTCTTTGGCGCCATGAAGTCCATGTTCTTTGGCTCCGTCATCTGCTTGATTTCCTGCTACTGCGGCTTCTACAGCAAACCGGGGCCGGAAGGGGTCGGGCTGGCCACCAACCACGCGGTGGTGCTCTCGGCCATAAGCTGCCTTGTCCTGAACTACGTCCTCTCCGAAATGGTTTACGGATAAGATAAGAGCTGATGATCGCGCTGGAGAATGTGACGAAGTCGTTTGGCGAGTACGTCGTACTTGACGATGTGAGCGTGCGTTTTCCCATGGGAAAGACCACCGCCATTGTCGGGCCCTCGGGAACGGGAAAATCGGTGCTTCTCAAGCACCTGGTGGGGTTGTTGAAGCCGGATGAGGGCCGCGTTCTGGTGTTGGGCACAGACATGGCGAGCGCATCGCCAAGGGAGATGGCCAGTGTCCGCCGGCGCATGGGGATGCTCTTTCAGGACGGTGCCCTCTTTGACTCCATGACGGTGGGCGAGAACATCGCTTTTCCTCTTCTCCACCACCGCCTGGACATGCCGGCCGCGGATCGCACTGCGCGTGTCGAGGAGGTCTTGGAACAGGTGGAACTGCCCGGCTTTTCGACTCGAGCGGTGTCCGATCTCTCGGGGGGTCAACGAAAGCGGGTGGGACTGGCCCGGGCCATTGTCACCCAGCCGGAGGTGGTGCTCTTTGACGAGCCGAACTCAGGGCTGGATCCCATCACGTCAGACTCCATTGATGCGCTGATCGGCCACATGCAGGAGGTGCTGGGCATCACCTTTCTGGTGATTTCCCACGACATCGTGGGTACCCTGAACGTGGCGGATTGTATCGGGATGCTGTACGGGGGGAAACTCATCGCCTGGGGAACACGGGACGAGGTGGTGCACAGCGAGCACCCCATGGTCCGGCGGTTCCTCCAGCGAAATGTCGAACTTCCCACCCACCCTTCTTCTTCCCACCGACTCCCTCGGGCCTAGGACCAACCACCGTGCATCGCAACCACCGCCATGAAGTCGCTGTCGGGGCCATGCTCTTGGTGGCCCTGGGCCTGGCTGCTTGGATCTCCCTTAAGATCGGCACCTGGTCGGGGCTGGAGGACCAGGTAGAGGTGGAGGCGCTGTTCGACGATGTGGCCGGCCTGAACACGGGCGCATCGGTCACCGTGGCCGGGGTCGAAGTGGGCCGGGTGAACTATTTGAAGGTGGATTTTGACCGGGCACGGGTGGGGATGTCCCTGGATGCGTCGGCCCAGATTCGTGAGGACGTGACCGTGGTGCTCCGGGCCCGTTCACTCTTGGGGGAGAAGTACATGGCGCTGCTGCCCGGAAGCACGGATGCGGTGCTGCTGGAAGACGGCGCCGTCATTGGCAACACCTTGGGACAGGTGGAGATCGACCAGCTGCTGGCCAAGCTTGGGCCCGTGCTGGAGAGCTTTGACATGGAGCCGCTGACCGCAGCGGCGGAGAGCGTTTCCAAGGCGTTTGAGGAAGACCCGGAGCGTTTGTCCCGTATGTTCCAGGATGCGGAGGAGCTTCTCGGCGAGCTGAAGCGAATGGCCGGATCCGCCGACGGGATCGCGTCAGAAGCGGCAGGGGCGATTCAATCGATTGCCAGCCTGGGGGTGCACGCGGATGACATCGCAGTGCGTCTGGACCGGGTGCTTGGGGATGTGGAGATAGCCTCCGGGGAGCTCCCCGGTGCTGCGAACACCCTTCCCATGCTGCTGAATGATGCACGGGCCGCCGTGAACGACGCCCGTGCCTTGATCGATGCCATGGATGAAAGCCATGAGCTCGTGGAGCGGGTCCTGCAAAACCTGGAGGAGATCGACAAGTGGGAGCTGCGGCGCCTGCTGCGGGAGGAGGGCATCCTGGTGCGAATGCGGCCGAGCGAGGTGCGCACGCTTCCCCCCGGGGGCGTGGTGGACCAAGGCGAGTGAGGCACTCTCTGGTGCTTTTGTTCTGGCTCACCCTTGGGGGGTGTGGGTTCTTCAAAGGGGCGACAGACACCCTGGAGACTGGGGAGGCGCCGAAACCGAACGACACTCAGGAGGGCGAGAAGGCAGACACGGAGGACACCTCTCTTCCCCAGTATGACGAGCCCCCCGGAATGCATGACACGGCGACGGCTTGTCCCTACCCCTCGGTCGAAGCGGCGCGTCCCCAACCTCTGGCGGGGCAGTCCGGGAGGGTCGAGCAGGACACCTCCACGGGCTTCACCGACGACTACCTGTACGACGACACGGAGACCCTCAAGATCGGCATTCGCCAGAACTGGGGAGGGACGGTGGTGTTCTTCGGGCTGGACGACGGCAGGTCCGGCACAAACGGCACCAACACCATTGACGCCAACGACCCCGGCCGCGAGGTGCAATTCGCCCTGTACGACCCGGACCGCTTGATGCAGGGCTGTGCCCACAATGCCTCCTGCCAAAGCGGTGGGACCGTCTGTGGAAACTCCATTCGCTACCTGGGATGGAATCCGGTGCAGGGGGGCAACCGCTGCGGCGAGGGGTCGGGGATGCAGGGGACGAACCACGCGGCCGGCCGCTTGGAGACGGAGACCATTCCGCTTCAGTGGAACCCGGACTGGAACAAGACCGAGTGTGCGAGCGATGGGTGCACAGACGGGGTCACCTGGACCCAACCCTCGGATGTGCGGGTCACCCAGACGGCGCGGTTTGTGCGCACCCACGTGGTGGAGTTGACCTACAAGGTGCAGGAAGAAGGCGGCCTGGACCATGCAGCGACCCGGCAGGAGATGCCCACGCTCTACTCAGCAAACGGCCAGAATGGACCCGACCTCTGGCGCCTGCTGGACGCCAGCGGCGCACAGGTGGAGATCAACGAGCCCGCAAACGACGGTTTCTTCATGAAGGAATTCACCAGCCCGGCCCCCTGGGTGAGCCTGCAGAACGACAGCGGTGACTACGGGGTGGGCATCTTGTACGAGAACGGGCTGACCGAGTTCCAGGGCTGGCAGAACCGCAGCCTTCCCTTCAACAACGTCCGGGCGCTCTTCGAGTTCGGCCTCGCTGCCCACGACACGGTCCATGCTCGCGCCTACCTGATCCTGGGCAGCTTCTCGACCGTGAAGAGCGAGGCGGACTGGCTGCTGGCGAACCTCGCGCCTTTTGGTGTCCTGGATGCCCCGGTCGGGGAGGTGCCGGGCCCCACCCTCTCCATTTCCGGCTGGGCCCAGGACAACCGCGGGATCGCCAAGGTGGATGCCATCCTGGATGACTGGCTCACGGTTCCCCTGGCCTACGGGAGCGAGCGACCGGACGTCTGCACGGCCTGGCCCGGATACCCCAACTGCAGCGCCGTGGGCTTCACAGGAGATCTCTCCTTGGCGCAGCTCGGGTGGCAGGCCGGCTGTGATCACAAGATCGAGATTCGGGCGGAGGACACCGACGGCAACGCGCGGATCATTGATCGGAGGACCTGGCGAGTGCAGTAGAAGTGAGCGCCCCCGGAGGCCGAGAGCGCTCGCCTGGAGCCCGGATATTTCACCAGGCTTCGTCGCGAGGGCCCGTAGTGCGCCAGCGAGGTGGGTTTTGGCGGGGGCCCGCGGGCGACGGCGTGCTGAAGCACGCCGACCCGCAGGGGGGCGAAAGCCCCCGCCGCAGGCGGGGGACCGTACGGGTCGGGGGGCCGCGACAAGAGCCGCCGCAGCAAGCAATTCGGGGCCGCCAGCTGGAGCGCAGCGGAAGCCGGCGAAAGCCCTCGCCGAACGGCGAGGGACCGTAGGGAAGAACGGCTGGTGAAATATCCGGGATAGAACCGGCAAAGGGCCCCTATTGGGAGTCGTCGGAGCCGGAGTAGCTGGAGGCTGGGATGGAGGACACGTCCGCACAGCTTCCCCAGACACCGTAGAGGAACCCGCCGTCCGTGGACAGTCGCACCCAGACACCTGCGAGGTAGCCCTCCTCGCTCCCGGTGTCGCTGGACCAGGTGCCCTGGTGGGAGCCTTCGTCCCCTGAGAACGCGTAGTAGGCGCCTCCCATGGGGCCGGTGGAGGCCGAATCGTCCGTCACCCAGGTGCCTTCAAAGGCCCCACCATCCGCGGCGCTGTTGTCTCCGTACTGGCCGGTGGCGTCGCCTCCCTTGGAGCCATCGGAGTTCATCCACTGGGCCACGTAGTTTCCACTGCAGTCGGTCATGTCTGGGGAACAAGTGACGACGTCGTCGGACTGCCAGACCCCCGAGAGGACACCGCTCACGTCACATCCGTGGCCGACGCCGAAGTCGGCCGCGCTCTCGGCGACGGCCACGAGGGCCTCATCGGAGGTGGTGTTCGTGTCCCGCGCAAGACCGGCAGCAGCGAGCTCGGTGTCCAGGTAGGCAGTCGCAGCCGCAGCAGCCGCGTCCACGTCGGCGTCGGCGTCGCTGTCCGCGTCCGTCTCTCCTGTGTCGGCGGTGTCACTCGGGCCCGGGCATCCGACGAGACCGAGGACGAGAGAACAAAGGGCGATGGATCGGTACATGGCGTCTCCTGGTGTCTTCGGGAGAGGGGGGTGACCCATTGTTGGGACACCCAAAGTGACCCCTCCCTGAGGCGTTTATGGTTTCTTAAGCCGCCGCTGCCCGAAACCCGTCAAATGACCTGGGAGGGGGGGGGGGGGGAGGCACTTGACCTGACAGGGTCGCCGGAAACCCCTTGAGTCAGAGAACCAAGACCTGGCCCCTGCTTTTGGTTCTGCTTCTGCTTGTGGGAATTGTGGACCGCCCCCTTGTCGTTTGGATTCTGGTGCGCATTCTTGTTTTCGGCACCGCGGGACCCGGCATGAGAGCATTGGCATGGCACATCATGATGCGGCTGCGGGAGGATGCAGTGATTGCGCCCTCGGCAGACGCGCGGCGGACACTGGCGCGAATCTTCCACCGGCATGGGCGGGAGGCAGGGCTGCTGGCGTTTGGGGCGGCGGATACGCACATCCACTCGGTGGTGGTCAGCTCCCGGGAGACGGCTGGGGAATTCGCGAGGCGGGTGGAGATCACCCTGCAGTACCACCTGAAACCCCACACCGGGTTTGCGCCCGCCCACCTCAAGCCCATCCGTGACATGTGGCACCTGGAGAATGCGCTGCACTATGTGCTGCGGCAACGCCAACGCCACCGGCTGCGAATGGACCCATTTCACGACGGAACCTGCCTGCCGGATCTTCTTGGACTGCGAGTGGGTTTCCCCGGTGTTCAGGCGCAGGTCGAGGCGCACCTCTCCCGCTTTCGGCGCGAATCTCTCCACACCTACCTCGCACCCTCTTCTCTTTCATCGGGGCTCACCGTTCCCGAGATCCAGGCCCTCGTCCGATCGCCGAACCGCCAGGCGGTATTCCTAGAGGCGGGTCTCTCTGCGTTTGCGGGCCGATCCACGCGGTGCGCCGATCGGGTGCGGGCTAAAGGAGCCGCTGCCCAGGCGTTGACTCCGGTACTCTCGCAGAAACACATTGCCGAACTGCTTGGCACATCCCCGGGCCACCTTCGGCGGCTGCGCAGGCGCACATCCCCAGCCCTCCGCCGAGCCACCCTGCGCCAGATCCAGCTCCGCGCCGCAGCCGCCCCTCCCCCCGAGACGATCTAATCCCCACCGATCGCATCCAGCGGGGGATGCGATATCCCTGCCAGGATACGCGCGCCCTCGCAACTCCAACCGATCGCATTCCCCGGGGGATGCGCCATCCCTGCCAGGATACGCGCGCCCTCGCAACTCCAACCGATCGCATTCCCCGGGGGATGCGCCATCCCCTCCAAAATGCGCGCGCTTGGGTGGGGCGGACCGAACGTCTTTGGCGGGGGATGCGCCATCCCCTCCAAAATGCGCGCGCTTGGGTGGGGCGGACCGATCGTCTTTGGCGGGGGATGCGCCATCCCCTCCAAGATGCGCGCGCTTGGGTTGTACTGCCCCAGTCGAAACCTGCCTCTCCACCTCGCCACGATAGGAGTGGCGTACCCCAGGAGAGCCCATGTCCGATGGAGCCGCCGGTCATTCACCGCCGCGCAGAAATCAACCATTCTCAAGCGTCATCACGTAGACAAGGTGCCTGTCAGCAAGGTCTGCGAGGAGACCAATATCCAACCGAGCCAGTTCTATCTGTGGCAGGGCCAGGCCTTTGAGAACCTGGTTCCCAGGCGCAGCAGGCCCGGCGGAAAGGAGAGAGCCCTCCAGGACAAGGTTGACCGCCTGGAGGCCAGGCTTGCCCGCAAGGACCACGTGATCGCCATCATTTCCTTGGATCACGTCGCCCACAAAAATGAGCTTGGGGAGCCCTGAATGGACTCCCCATGCCACCCGCGATGAGGTCGTGGACTTCATTGGCGACCTCGGAAGCTGTAGCACATTGCGGACCGAGAATGGCGCCGTACATGTGATTACCGGTGCTTACGGGAGGAGGGAACCTGTCATCGTTCGACCCCCGCCACTCCCCGGGGCACGCTGGAACAATCCCACCCCCAATGTCGGAGACACTTGACAAGGGGTCAGTCCATATCAGCCCTCTACTCGTCCGGCTCGGTCTGCTCCGCAATAGGCTTCAGCCGCAGGCTCGCGTTGACCTCCACCGAGTAGTTCTCCGCCACGTGCTTGAGGCCATCCTCCAACCCCAGACCCTCCAGGTAGGTCCGCACCTCGCGCCCAACCATCCGCACCAGCTCGGACCGGGCTCTGTCGGACCCATCCAGAACCGTGCCCAAAAGCTCCTTGGCCTCGTCCAGGGTGGGCGGGTCTTCCAACAGGCGTCGGGCAGCACCGCGGATTCGCTTGCGCGGGCCTTCCGGCCCCTCGTCCTCATGGGGGTCGTCACTCATTGGGGCACCTCTTGTTGTTCCTTGTCCTGCTGGTAGAAGGCCTGCAACCGCTCCACCACCCGCCGGCTCGGTCCCACCACCCTCTGGGCCGGGGGCAGACTCATGAGAAACACGCGTCCATACCAGCGCTCGTGCAGGCGGCGATCCAGCACCACCACGGCCCCCCGGTCCTTTTGGGTCCGCACCAGACGGCCGAACCCCTGGCGCAATCGCAGCACTGCCTGGGGCAGGGACAGAGCCCGAAACGGATCCCGCCCCTGGGCCTCCAGGTGCTCATAGCGGGCCTGGGCCACCGGATCCGTGGGCACCCGGAAGGGCAGCCGGGGAATGATCACCAGGCGCAGACCGGCCCCGGGTACGCTGACCCCCTCCCAGAAGCTGTCAGTGCCCACGAGGATGCCCTTGTGGCTCCCCCGAAAGTCCGCCAGGAGTCGCTCCCGGCCCCGGCGCCCCTGGACATAGACCGGGTGGGAGTCTCCCAATTCCGCTTCAATGGCCCGGGCGTAGGTGCGCACCGCCTCGTGGGATGTGCACAAGACGAAGGCCCCACCCCCGGAGGCCCGAAGCAGCTGGAGCACCACCGGCACCGTAGCGGCGAGGCTGCCCGGGGAAACCGGCGACGGCAGGTCCTTGGGCAAGCCCAGGATCGCCTGTCGCTTGTAGTCAAACGGGGAGGTCACCTGGAGGGTCTCGGCGGACTCAATCCCGTGGCGATCGTGGAAATGGGAGAAGCGCCCCTGCACCGCCAAGGTCGCGCTGGTCAAGACCACAGCGGACAGGGGATCCCAAGCGAGGCGCTTGAGCAGGGGTCCCGCTGCAATGGGGGCCCGACAAATGGCCGCCTGCCCCCCCACCCCGGACGACGACTCGAGCCAACGGCACCAGCCCTCCTGGGCCTGGGCCATGACACCCGCCATGGCGGCCTGCTCCCGCAAGAGTCGCTGTGCTCGGCTCAAGTCCAGCACCGGCTGCATCTTCTCCGTGGGAATCTCCACCCCGCGGCTTCTTTCCAGGAGAGCCGCCAACGCGTCGGAAGCCGCCCCGATCTCCTCCTCCAAGCCCTGAAGGGCCCCTTGAAGCTCCTGGGCCTCCAAAGGCGTGGCCTTGCCCATTCTTCGGGACACCTCTTGGAAGAGGTAGGTGGCCCCCAGCGTCTCCAGGGTGGCCTTGGTGTGCTCCTTGACCGACACCAGGGGGTCTGCGGCCCGTTCGGAGAGACGGTGGACGGCGGGCTCTCTTCCCGCCGGTCCCTCGCGAAGGCGCTGGAGCGCCCCCTTCTTCCGTCTTCGCCCGAGCAAAGGGTTCACGGCACGAGCGATGCGGCGGGAGGTGATCTTGGTTGTGGAGACCGAGACCACCGCATCCTCCAGGTGGTGGGCCTCGTCCAGCACCACCCGGTCATACCGTGGCAGCAGCCCGTCCCCTCCCGTGGTGGACTTGATGTGCAGATCCGCAACCCACAGAGCGTGGTTCACGATCAGCAGCTGGCTCATCGCCGCCTTGCGACGGGCCTCGTAGTAGAAGCACTGATCAAAATGGGGACAGCGCTTCTGGAGCGTGTGGTCCGTGTTGGAGGCAACCGCCTCCCAGGCGTCATCCTCTTCGGCCTCGCCGAAGTCCTGGATGGAACCCTCCACCGATCGCGCCGCCCAGTCTCGCACCCGGGCCAGGTAGGGATCGGGCTCACCTTCCACAAGCGCATCTTCCGCCAGGGCCACCGCGAGCTTGCGACGACACAGGTAGTTGGCCCGGCCCTTGAGCAGGCTGACGCCGAAATCCAGCCCCGCCGCCCGCAACATGGGGATATCCGAGCCCATCAACTGGGCCTGCAGAGAGCGGGTGTAGGTAGAAACCACGACCTTGGATTGGTTCTGCACTGCCCAGAGCACCGCGGGCACCAGGTAGGCCAGTGACTTTCCCGTTCCGGTACCCGCCTCCACGGACAAGGTGCCCTCCCCGCCCAGGGACCGGGCCACAGACTGCGCCATTTCCAGTTGCCCAGCCCGTTCTTCCCACCCGGGGACCACGGCGGGAAGCGTCTCCAGGAAGAAATGCTCCAGATCCTCTGGTTCGACCGGTCGATTCGCCCCCGCACCGGGCTCTGGTGGCAAATCTTGGGAAGCCAAGGGGCGCTCCATTCTCAAAGTGTCATCTGCCTGTTATCCCTTGCAAGGGAACCTGTGGGATGATTGACCGGGAGGAAAGATGCCCAAGCAAGTCCTCATCGTCGACGACAGCCGAACCGTACGCACGCTTTTGCGCGTTCAGCTCAAGGATCGTGGCTACATCGTTCACGCCGCCGCAAATGGCAAGGAGGCGCTGGAACACCTGGACTCCTGCGAGGCTGACCTGCCTGAAATGCCCAATGCAAACCCCTTTCCTTGCGTGATCCTGCTGGATGCGGTCATGCCAGAAATGGATGGATACACCTTTGTCAAGACGCTTCAGGGCCGTCGAGATGGCAGCTCCGGCATCCCCATCATCTGCCTGACCTCGCGGGAAAAGCTCCGCTCCCTTTTTGAGATGGAGGGCGTGCACGGATTCGTGGAGAAGACCGAAGAAGGCTTTACGGAGCTCCTCGGAATGCTCGAGCGCCTTTAGACACAGGGAGGCGCCTTCGGCGCCTGGCAAAGAGCCCTGTCAGGGCAATCCAAAACACAGCCGGCGGTGTGGGCGGTCCCTGGTGGCACCTGCCCGTCGGTGGCGCCTGGTCCACGATGCGCAACGTCACCCCACGAAAGACGCGAATGCCATCGTCCAGCCGCACCTCGTGGTCCCCAAGAGGTGCATCAAACCCCACGATGACCCGGGTGCGAATCCGGCTCTGGCCGGTAGCCACCACCGTCTCTACGTAGACTCCTTCTCCCAGGTCTGCAGCGGGCAGGGCATCAAATGCAGCCGTGGCCTCGATCTCCAGCTCCACCTCAGCTCCCTGGCGCACAAGCGTAGGACTCACCCGAACAAGGGCAGGTCGCTGGGCGCCATCCAACACCAACAGGCCCGCCGAGAGCATCCCATCGAGATCGCCGCTCCGGACCCGCACGTCCACCAGCCCCGTGGGAGCATCCTCGGCCACCCACACGGTGGCCTGTACACGGTCCACGTTGAAGACCTCCAGTTGTTGGATCTCCAAACCCTCCCCCAGGTCCAGATCCACATCACCCTGCACAAAAAGGAGGTTCCGTCCCCGAATCTGGAGCCGCACCGTCTCCCCCTGAAACACCGACATGGGCTCCACCCCCACCAGGACGATCCCTGCCCCGTCCAGAGAAATATCCTCGGTGCGATCTCCTTCCCCTGCGGCAAACCGAGCCGCCACCGAAAAGGTATCCAGCCCCTCCCCCAACACCGGAACCTCGGCGAAAGGGTCTTCGGTTTCAATCTCCAGAACATCCCCCCGGTAGACCCGGTAGCTCTCCACCAGGTGCTGGGTCTCGGGGGGAGACCAGGAAAGCAGCGCCTCCGTGGCATGCACCACACCGGCGGGTCCAGTCAGATCCAACGGGGCGGGAAGCCGCACGCGAAAGGACAGATCTCCCCCTTCCGGCGCAAGGGAGAAGCTCTCTGCATCGGCTGCCTCCACACGGTAGGAGATCACCGTGTCGTGGGGCTGGCCCGGGATCGCCCCTTCAAACCGAGTTCCTCCCACACCGGAAAGGGCTTCCACCACCTCTTCTCCGCCCTCCACCGTGTACACCAGGTTGACCTCGGCGAGCACCTGGTTGTCCTGGGCATCGACGGAAACAAGGTAGGGCCCGTCCAGGTCATCCGTGTCAGAAAGGACCGCGAGATTTGTCAGTAGGGGGGCGGCGATGTCGCCGTCCCACAGGGTGACATCATCCACCACCACCCCGGAGGCCGCCACGCTCGGGTTGGAGGAAAACACAAAACGAACCTGGGAGAGGTCCGCAGCGCCGGAGAGGTCCAAAGCCACCTTCTGCCAGGAGAGGCTGGCTCCAGAGAATCCAGAAGCACTCGGATAGCCGTACACAGGATCCACCCGCGTCCAGATCCCCGCAATCTTCTGCTCCATCCAAAGGGCATCCCCAGGCTCCGTGTCCACCCACTGCCACCAGAGCAGCATGGGCTCTTGTAGAGAGGCGGTGTCCACAGAGGGCAAAGCCAGCGGATCCAGGGCGTTGTTCAGGTAGGGTCCGTCCAGAACCGTGGCCCAGGCCCGGGTACCACTAAAGGCCGTACCCGGGCCTGACAGGACCTCACCCCAAGCCCACTGCCCCGGGTTGCCGGAGCCCACCAGGCCCCCGTCATCGTCTTCCAGGTCAAAGCCGCCATGCAATACGGCTGCCCCCGCCAGGATCGGCCACATCCAGACCCCCATCATTCCTCTGGCTCCAAGCGGTATTGCACATCAATCCGCTCCTCCGGGGCAGGAGGGGCATCGAAGACCACCGCGGCCGGGTCCAGCTCGAGGCTCCACCCTTCCTCCTGGAGCACGCCCCCCAGAGATACGCGCACGCTGTCGGGATTGGGCTCGGCCTGCAAGGGAAAGCGCACCGGGTACTCCACCCCCACGGCCCCGAGATTCTCCAACAGCGGCCCAAAGTCATCCGAGCAGATACTTGCCTGGCTTCCGCCCGAATCCGCAGCCACCTGGAGGTACCGGGTGCCTGCCTCGGCGCTTCCGTCCTCGCTAAAGCACCCGAAGGGCGCATCTCCCACCACGGCGGAGAACCGGGCGGATCGCTGGGTGCGCTGCCGCTCATCTTCCAACAAAGCCTGGGCTGTGGAGACTGGATCAACCCCCAACCAGTCCCCCGAACGATCGTTTGCATCAGAGAGAACCACCACGTGGAGGGCTGCGTCCTCCCGGCGAAATCCACGGTTGGCGCCGCTGCGGTTGGGCTCCTTCAAGGCAGCCACCATGGCGGCCAGTCCAGCCTCGGGCCCAGTCCCCGCCGTTCCCACATCCGAATTCGCCAAGAATGCCTCCACAGGATCTGCGTGCAGGGCGGTCACCACCCATGGGTTTCCCAACAACACCCCGCCCCCTTCACCGGACATGTCCGTGGTCACCACACCCAGCTGAAAGTCGATGCCCAGGGCATCGAGCCCTTGAACAAACACCTTGAAACTATCGGCCAGGCGGGCCTGTTCAGCTGCCATCGATCCAGTGTCATCCATGATCCAGAGGACATCCACCCGGGGCAGCGGCACCTGGAAGAAGCGCTCCTCCAGCTCCGTGCGCACCTCGACATCCGGGTCGTCCACGAGGTTCTCGATGCCACAACCCTGTGGAAGGAGGGCAAGCGAAGCAATGAGAAGGAATCGTGTCATGCGAATCCCGGGGGCCAGCCTGACCATCTTGAACTGTCCCATAAAGCCACCCCGGTTGGCCACTTTATTCAGTTGGCCACTGAACTTCTTCATCGCCTTCGAGGATCAAATCTGCGCACTTCCACCCACACCACGAATTCCGAGTCCCGCTCCTCCCGACCCATGCGAATCCGCTCCATTCCCTGCACCCAGGACGCCCGCCACTCCAGGGTCAAGCCCAGCCATTCTCGCACCTGGGATCGCATGCCAAGCCGCATCAAGGCTTCGCTTCGGCGCATGGGCCGAGGAAGCTCAAGCCACAACAAGTAGATGCTGCCGTCCACCTCACGTACCCTTCCGCGCTCCATGCGGATTTCCCGCCCGTCCCGGGAGTCCAGATCCACAATCTCCACCACGCTCCCAAGCTGGTCTTCCAGGTCCGAGCGAACCTCGTCCAGAGAGCGAGTCACCAGGTGGGTCACATCCACCAACACACCCTCCGGCTTCTGGTAGGGCGTGTTTGCCTCCTCCCCTTCCGAACCGGCCTCGGTCGGAGCAGGGCCCAGCGCCACCAGCACAGGCTCTGAGGACATGCACCCCGCGAGAACGATCCACCACATCGCCTGTACCTCCCAACCCTGACGGGGTATGTCGAGCCCATGCCCACCGTGACCGTACGCCACTTCGCGCAATTGCGCGAGAAGAGAGGGACCCACGAGGAGACTATCGAGGTCCCCGTCGGAAGCACGCTTGCGGACCTCTACCGCCTCCTCTTTCCCGAGGAGGCCGCGAGCAACCTCAGCGTCGGCTGCGCCATGAACCACGAGGTGCAGTCGCCGAACACCCGGGTGGTGGAGGGCGCTCAGGTCGCCTTTCTGCCCCCCATCGGAGGCGGTTGATGGACGTGCTCACCCACCAGCCCTTGCATCCCGACATGGTGAGGGATGTCGTCTCGGACCATGCCCACGGCGCGCTGCTCGTGTTCGAGGGGGTGGTGCGCAATCACTTCGAGGGCCGAGAGGTCATCGGCCTGGAGTACGAGGCCTATCCGGAAATGGTCGAGCCCTTTCTGGCCTCACTCGTCGAAGAGGTCCGGGGGAAGTGGCCGGGCACCGAGCTCGCGGTCATCCACCGCCTGGGCCGCCTGGATGTCGGGGACACAAGCTTGCTTGTGGCGGTGAGCTCCCCCCACCGAGCGGCTGTCTACGACGCCTCCAGACACGCCCTGGAGACCATCAAAGAGGGCCTCCCGGTCTGGAAAAAGGAGATCCTGACCGACGGGAGCCACTGGAAGCCCAATGCCGGATGAGCCCCGTTTTCGGGACCTGCCCGTGGAGAAGCTCCGCCACCCGGACCTCAACCCCTATCTGGAGATCCACCGCACCTTTGGTCCTCCCGTCCTGACAGCAGAGCAGGCCCAGGCTCTGACGGGGCGCTGGGAGACCGCCTTTGGCCGAGAGGCCCCCCTGCACTTGGAGATCGGTACGGGAAATGGCTTCTTCCTCACAGAGATGGCCCGGCGCCAGCCGGACTGGAACTGGCTGGGGGTCGAACTGCGGTTCAAGCGGGTCATCCTGACCGCCAAGAAGCTCAAGGCTGCCGGAGTGGACCCCCAGGCTCGGGTCATGCGCTACGACGCCCACTGCCTGGCCGATCTCTTCTCAGACAACGACCTGCATGGGGTCTACATCAACCATCCGGATCCATGGCCCAAGGATCGCCATGCCAAGCACCGGCTGTTCTCGGACCATTTCTGCGCCCTCCTGGACCGGCTGGTGTCCCCGGGTGGCGAGGTCCGCCTCAAAACCGACTTTGAGGGCCACATCCAGATGTTGCGTGCCCACGCCACAGCGGGCCCCTGGGAAGTCCTCGGCAGCTCCCGGGACATCGCCCGGGAAGGCGCCCCCTGGGAGGACGACTTCACCACCAATTACCAGGGCAAGTTCAACGAGATTGGCGCCCCGGTCTATGGACTTCGGGTGCGGCGCGAGGAGTAAAAGAGGTCGGACATTGCCACCTCGTCGACAAAGAAGAATCCCGCGGCGGTGGCGGCTTGCACGGTGAAGGTCCACCAGTGGAGGACCAGAGCGAAGACCAGGCCAGCCCCCCCCAGCACACCCGCTGGGACACCAAACACGGCGAGACCGGCGAGCACCCCCGCCTCGTAGACCCCCACAAAGCCCGGAGGGGCCGGCAAAGCGGTGGCCAGCATGGTGATCGCCAACACGCCCAAGGCATCGGGGAAGGCGATCCAGGAATCCAGGCCGCAGCCATGGGCGAGAACCAGGATCATGGCGCCTGTGCCCAGCCAGGTCACCGCTGTAAGGGCCACCACGGGCCCCACGCGCCCGGATATACGCAGTCCCTCCATGGCGGTCACAAAGGAACGCAACAAGGCCAAGAGGCTCTCTCCCCGGACGGGCAGGAATCCCAAAAGCCGACCTGCCAGCACCAGCATGCCCTCGCCTCGAAAAGCCAACAGACCCAAAAGTGCCCCGGTCGGCAGAACAACCCCAAGCCCCACCGTCCGAAGCACCCCGGCCAGGTCCACGGGCTGTCCCCAGACCTCGTGGGGTCCCGCCTGCAAGGAGCCGAACGCCAGGCCCAGCCCGAGGAGCCCCAGGGCCGAGGCCAGATCCAGCAGGCGCTCTACCACCACCACGGCGAGACCCGCCCCGAGTGGCAGACCCTCTTTGCGCTTGAGCAGCCAGGGGCGCACCAACTCGCCGGCCCGGGCTGGGAGGCTGTTGATACAGAAAAAGGAGATACATAAAATGGAAAGCTGGGTTCGATAGCGGGCCTCGGGACAGCCGGGCAGCACGAGAAACCACTGGCGCCAGGCCCGCACGACCTGTTGCAGGAAGAAAATCACAGCCACCGGCAGAAGCGCCGTCCAGCGCACCGCCTGAAAGGCAGACCCCACCGCCTCCCAGGAGGCACCCCGCAGGGCGAACCAGGCGCAGACCGCCCCCACGACGAGCCCTACCACAGCCCCCCGGGACCAGAAACGCGCACGGGGTTCAGGCACGACGACGCCGTGAGGCTATCAACACCAGCCAGGAGAGTCCGAACCAGCCGCCGGAGCGCTGGGTCGCACAGCCGCAGCCTCCTTCTTCCGCCTCATTGGGGTCCGTGTCGGCGAGGTACTCCTGGAGGTTGGTCCACCCGTCCCCATCCGCGTCCTCCTCTGCATCGTTTCGTTCCGGATTCAGCCCGTGTTCCCGCTCCCAGTCGTCGGCCATGGCATCAAAGTCGTTGTCCTCATGGAGAGCAAAGTCCACCCCCAACCTGGAGTCCCCTGCCGCCAGGCCCACCTCGCCCGAGTCCTCCATGGACCGAGCGCCCTCCCACCACTGGGTGGCGAATCCACCGTCTTCCAGGCAAATGGGGTCGTACTGGGCGCGAACCTGCCAGGTGCCCGCTTGCAGGCCCGTGGCTTCCCAGGCCCCGTCCCGCCCTGCGTGGACGACCCGAACGCGAACTTCCCCGTCTTCTGGCTGCAAGATCACGCTGGCCCCGTAGACCGGCTCACCGCCGTCAAAGGTGCGCACGGTGCCCGACAAGCTGGCCCCAAGGGGAAGGGAGACTGTGATTGGCTCGCTGTCGGCTTCCGGCTCCAGCTCGTAGAGTGCAGGCTCTCCGTCTTCTCCCCGGACGAAGTCATCCAAGAAGCCCTCCTGCGCCGCGTAGACGTACAGGAAATAGGACTCCCCGTGCAACCGACCCACCTGGAACTCACCTTCCTCGTCCACCTCGTCCCCCAGACCGGACCGCATACTCTCGTGGTACGCGAGCAGGGTCACCCCGGAGAGATCTTGCCCTGAGGCGTCCTCCATCCGGCCCACCAGGCGTGATTCAGCAGGAAGGTACAGGTCGAACCCCTCACCCACCTCCCCCTCTCCAGGAACGGATCGAGAGTCCCCCGGGGTGCCTCCTCCGCCCAGGTAGGTCAGGGCATGCCCCTCGGCGGCAGCCCAGAGCAAAACATCCCCCGGCGGCAACCCGAGCACCTCGAACACGCCGTCTGGGCCCGTCACGGCCTCCTCCACCTGCCCCGCCGAGTACACGATCATCTCAGCCCCCTCTACCGGTCCCGCCGGGCCCTCCACCGTGCCCGTCACCACGATGCCATCCAGCAAGGTCGATTCGTCCAGTGGGACCGTGTCCTCGCGCCCCAAGGACACCTGGGAGGACACCTCTGAGAGATAGGTCTCCCCCAGGTATTGATCCGGCCACCCGTCGGCCTTGAAGCGCAGTGTCCAGTTGGCAGTGCCTCCGTCGCTGCTGTCCAGACCCACCAGCTCAAAGGAGCCGTCCGCCGCCGTGGTCGTGTCTCGCGCCAACCCCAGCACCCGGTCCGTGACTCCTTCCGCGCGAACGGCTGCATCCGGCACCGGTGCGCCGGTGCCATCCACCAACCTGCCCAGGATGCGCCCTCCCCCACCCAACGCGAACCCGAGCCCGTCTCGCGTGTCGTCCTCCTCCAGGGAAATCACCTCCCCGCTGCAAAACGACCAGGCCTCCGGGTAGATCCGACCCACGGCATCCATGGCGTCCCCCGGGAGTGCCCAGACGCGGAATCGCCCAGCCGGCAGGTTCTCCATTCGCCAGGTACCGTCTTCTGTCGTGGCAGTGGCACCGTAGGCCAATCGGTGGTCCACCACGTACACGGCCACCCCGGCGAGCGGGTCCCCAGCAGCGTCTTGCACCTGCCCCGAAACCTCTCCCGCCTGGGCTCCAGCCCACAAAAGCAGTGCAATCAAGCCAACCTCCGACCCGCACAGTATGCCGTGATTCCTTCCGCTGCCCCAAGGTCACTCCTCCACCGCAACTTGTTTGGCGTCGGAGAGTGCCATACAGTCCGAGGCAACCAAGGGGATGCATGCGCTTTCGCGGCGGCGACTTTGACGGAACCGGCGTGTGTGTCGCCGTGGTGGACAGCGGCATCGACGCAGGGGATCCCCGCCTGTCCGCGGCCCAGGTGGACGGGTGGGCCTTGACCATGGATGCCACGGGACATGCCTGCCTGGGAGCCGGAACCCAGGATGTTCACGGACACGGAACCGAAGTGGCTGCAGTTCTGCATCGCAGGGCGCCAGGGGCGCGTCTGCTGGGGATTCGCGTGGCGGATGCCGACTTTCGGACCACCGCCGAGCTGATGGCCGCTGGAGTGGAGTCTGCTTGCCGGGAAGGCGCCAGCATTATCAACGTGTCCATGGGCGCCGCCGATCCTGGCCGAGCGCGCGTCCTGCAGGAGTCCTGCGCCCGGGTGCGAAACCTGGGAAGCGTGGTCGTGGCGGCTTCCCATCCGAGCGGGCGCACTACCTATCCCGCGGATCTTCCCCAGGCCGTCGGGGTCCTCTCCCATCCTGGCTGCCAAGAGCGCCTGTTCCACCTCCCCACTCACCGGTTCCCATCGACGGAATACGCCCACCTCTCGGGAAAGTTCGTGGCCCCGGGCTATGCCGCTGCCAATGAAAAGGAAGACCCGTCCTACCTGGGTTCTGGCATTGCAGCCGCTGAATTCTCCGGGTGGCTCGCCTGCATCGCCGAGGCCCAGCCCCACGAGGGAGTGGATGCCTGGTTGGAGACCCTGCGCCACCTGGCCCTGGTACCGGATCCGGACTTCGGCTACGCATGATTGCCCTCGCCCTCCTCTCAGCCGTCCAGGCCTCTCCGACCGACCTGTACGGGTTCGGCGGGCGGACCATCGGACGGGCCGGAAGCGGCGTGTCGCTGGTGTCGGACCCGGATGCAGCCATGTTGAATCCTGCAGGGCTGGGACGGCTCACGGTGCCCGAGGTCGGCGCGGGTTTTTCGTTTGTGCGGGTGGACCTGGAGAAGCTCCCCCCCGTCTGGTGGGACACCAACCGGGACGGGCTTGTCAACGAGACCGACGACCCCCTGGACCCGGGACCCTTTGTGGATGCCGCGGACACCTTCTTGTTGTCCTTTGCCCGCCCGATTCTCCCCTGGTGGGGCGTGGGCGGGAGCATTCTGCTTCCCAAGGACCGCCTGCTCCGCTTTGAGACCTATGAGCCCAGCCTGCCCACCTACTACATGTACGAAAACCGGCTGCACCGGTACGACATGGCCATGGGCACCGGCCTTCTCCTTCCGGGTGGATTCACACTGGGTGCGGGGGTCCGGTGGATGGGGAAGGCCAAGTTGCACTTGGGATTCGTGGTGGATGGCACGGTCTCCGGGGACGAGATCTCCACTGCGGATGGATGGTCCGGGGACGTGATGGACCTGACCATTGATGCCCAGACCATTCGGGTGGATCTTGGCACCACAGCGGTCCCCACTCTGGGCCTGCAATGGGCTGCCCCCGAGAACACCCCACTTCACGGGTTGGCCGCCGGGGCGTCCTGGCACGGCTCCGGAGGGCTGCCCGTCGAGGTGACGGTGGACGGACAGCTGAACCTGGGGGCCGAGGACCTGGCGGACCTGGAGCCGATCCTCCTGGCCCTCCTGACGGATCTCTCTGTCTCGATCATGGAACACTATCTCCCGTCCCAGCTGCAAATGGGCGTCTCATGGTCTCTCGGAGACACCCTGGACATGGCCGTGGATGTGCGCCACACCGGGTGGGCGGGCATGATCACCAATGTGGCCCACCTGGAGAATGCCTCCCTGGATGTGGGCCTGGCGGACCTCTCGGAGACCCCCGTTCAAGATGGAAACCCTCTGGACCCGGAATTCAAGAACACCTGGGGCGTGCGCCTGGGTGCCGAGATGCGGCTTCCCTACTGGGACCTTCCCTGGCAACTGGGCACCATGCGCACCCACCTGAGAGGGGGCTTTGGCTATGCACCGACGCCCCTGGTGAGCCAGACCCAGGACAGCGCTTTGCTGGATGCGGATCGCATTTTGTTTGCGTGCGGCCTGGGGGCCGAGCACGCCTCGCCCCTGACTCTGATTGAGGGGCCCTTTCGATGGGACGGGTTCTTTCAGCTGCACACCCTCGCCCGGGGCGAGCTGAATCGGGGTGCGCCGGCCTCCCCGACCGCTGGATTCCCGGTGGGTGGCGAAAACTACCCCATCGGCGGGCGAATCCTGGTGGGCGGAATCCAATGGGGGGCAACCTACTGATGGGCACCACCCTCTCCCGATTTGCACGCTGGGCCACGGATCTCCAGCTCACGGACCTCCCGGCGGACGTGATCGAGCGAGCCCGTCTGCAGCACCTCTTTTGCGCGGGGGTGGTTCGGTCGGTGGCAGAGCGCCGGGTGGCGGCGCATCTGCGCGAGAGCATCCCGGGCCGGGGAAGGGCCCTGCTGCTTGCGCCCGGAGAGTCGTACACCTCCAGCGCCGAAGGAGCCGTTCAATACCACGCGGCCTTGGCCTGTCTGGTAGACCACGTGGACCAGCTCTTCTGGGCCATGCCCTCCCCGGCCTCGGTGCCTACTTGCTGGGCCCACACGGGGCGGCGCTCCCTGGGAGAGATGCTCGTGGCCACCGTGATTGCCAACGAACTGGGGGCACGCTTGGGAGCAGCCACCCTGTTTGGGCCGGCACCGGACCTGGCGGCGTATCACGTGCAGGCCCTCTCAGCGGCGGCGGCACATGCCAGACTCGCGGGACTGGAGGAGGAAGAGACAGCCCAAGCCTATGCGTTGGCCCTCTCCTTTGTGGGACCAGGCCACTGGACCACTCTCCACGGACAGGGGTTGGCCCGGGGGATGGCGGTGGCCAGCGCTGCAGGCGCTGGCGGAAGGGCGGTGGCGCTCGCGGCCCAGGGGGGACAGGGAGACCTCGGTCTGCTGGACAATGCCCCCGGGCTCTTTGAGCGGGTTGCCTACCTGCCCATGCGTGCCGCCTTCGGCGGACTGGGCGACACCTGGCTCACCCGCACGCTCTCGTTTCCGCCCCACCCCGGCAGCCTCCCGGTCCAGGTGCCGGTCCAGGGGGTGCACGAGATCTTGAGGCGACATGTCAAGGCAGCCGACAAGCGGCTCCGGGTGGACCAGCTGCAGCGAATCGAGGTGCGGACCGGTATTCTCACTTGGGCTGCCGAGTCCATGGCCAGCCGGTGGCCGGGTCTCCAAGAAGGCTCCGTCACCCGCTCCCCTTCCCGGGCCATCGGGGTGCTGGTGGCCGCCCACGCGCTGGGAGCCGAGCAGGTAGACCCGGCCTGGCTCTCCGAACACCGGGACGAGGTGGCAGCGGCTGCCGGGCGGGTGGAGATTCACCATGATGCCGATCAAAGCCGCGCCCTGGCAGACCACCTCGTCAACGTGCTGGGCCCCATGTTTGCCGGGGTGACCACCCGGGAGCTGCGACACGCAGCCCACCGGGCCCGCCATGAGCTCCACTGGCCGAACAAAGCCCCCCTCGCGAACCTCCTGTCGCGTCCATCTCACCTGGATCGCCTGGTCCAGGTGGCTCGAAGGAGCAGCGGCGACTTCTCCCAGGTCGATGCGCGGGCGATTCGATTTCACCTGGGCGCGGACATCAAGCTCTTCACCACCCGGGGTGGCTGGTGGCCCGAGCGCCGCGAGCTACCGGAGGGCTCCCCGGGCTGGAGCTGGGAGGACACCGTCCAACAGGTGATCACCCTGGGAACCGACACAGAAGAAGCTGCACAGGCCCGTCGGGACTTGTGGCTCGCCGGCACAGGCGCCCGCGGATCCGGGTGGGTTCGAGCCCTGTTGAGCTGACGGGTGGGACTGCTCTCCCGCCTGGACCCTTTCGCCAGGGGCGATGCCAGCGTGCGGGAGGGGTTCGTATCCGCCGCCGGGTTTGGACTGCTGTTCTTTGGCCTTCTCTACGGGCTGCCGACCTTCTTCTCCCGGCCCTATGCCGACCATGACTACTACTTCGCCCTGTCCGAGGTCTACCGACTCATGTGGCTTGGGCACGGACACCCGCTGGAGTTGACCTGGTTCTACGGGGGGGGGGCCTGGCTTCCCGGTCTGGCCCAATTTCCCGGAACCTCTCCGGGGGTGCTGCTTTCAGTGCTTGTAGGAACCGTGCCGGGGCAGATTGCCTGGACGGTGGCGCAGCTGGGGCTGGGGTGTGGGTTTGCCTATGGACTCCTCCGTGCCTGGGGCTGCAACCACCGCGGGGCAGGCCTGGGGGCGGTCCTGTTCTGGTGTTCCCCTTGGCTGACCCGACACCTGGCCGATGGGCACCTTCCCTGGGCCGGGTTCTGCTTTGCCCTCGCCCTGGCCTGGTTGATCGCCGCCGGAAGGCACCTGTCCACCGCCCACCTGCTGCTGGGGGCCACAGCCGGGGCGTGGTTGTTAGTCACGTCTTCCCCCTTTCAAGGCGTGTTCTACGGGCTGCCCCTTCTGGTCGGCACCGCCCTGTGGGCGGGACGCTCAGAGGCCCGCACACCGGTGGTGGTAGGGGCCTGCCTGGGGGCGGTCCTCTGGCTGCACCGGGACTTCTATGCCAACGCACTGGAGGGGTTTGCCATCTACGAGCGGGCGCACCTGTTGGACCTTCAGGACCAGAAGCTCATGGGGGGAGGTGGCCCCCTTGGGCTGGGTCTGCGGACGGTGGCGGGGCTGGTGGTGCCCTTCGTGGGGTATGGCCACCACGCGGAGGGCAACCTCCTGGTGTTCGTGCCGATCCTGCTGGCCACGGGGATTCGCCCCGGGCGGGGCCTCGCCCTGGCCTTGGGGGCCACCCTGCTCTTGGGGGGGATCCCCGCCTTTGGGCCCGTGCGTCAGATGGACCGCATGTTGTGGAGCGGGGTGCTCCTGGTGGGCCTCCACTGCGGGCTCAACGAGGCCCGGGTGACCGCCAGGCGCCTGCGGTTGTCCCTGGGGCTCGCCTTTGGAATTGGGGCCACGATGATGGGGCTGCGCTTCGTGATGCAGCCCTTGTCTCCCCTGGAGGATCGCGCAACCACCGAGTCGATCACCGGCGTCGCAGTGCCCACGTCGCAACATCCCCTGCAGGACGGCTATGAGGAGGGTTTCTTTCGCTCCATTCGCGCCGGACTCGTCCTGCCCCGCCCCGCCGCCCACGTGGTCATCCCCCCCTTTCCCGGCGCCGTGAACGGCTCCCTGGTAGAAGACGATCGGTTCCGCGTCGACGCCCGGGAGGGCCGCCTCCTCTTGCGGGGCCCACTGGCTTCCGGCAGCGGTGTGACACTCTCCCTTCGGGGGGATGACCGGGTTCGCTCGCTTCTGCACAGCCTGAACCCCATTCGACTGGAGGAAGACGCCGGGCGCCTTCGAATTGTGGCGTTGGAGGACCTTGAGCAGGTGGAGATCACCAGCCGATAGCCGCGGTCGCTATGATCGGACCGTGACGGACTCCACCCTTGAACGCCGGGGCGCTCTGCTGATTCTGGCGGTGACTGCCGCCTGCTACGCAGCCCTCCTTCAGGCGGGGTTTGTCTGGGATGACCGCCAGCTGGTGGAGGGAAACAGCCTGGTGGGGTCCCCAGCATTCTTCGGGGAGTTCTTGGGGGTGGATCTGTGGTCCACGGCCACCGGGGTCGAGGAGGTCAAGTCCGGGTACTACCGCCCCTTCTTTCTCCTGTCCCTGGCCCTGGACCGCCTGCTTTGGGGGCTCTCTCCGGCGGGGCACCACTTGCAGTCCCTTGGGTGGCACCTGGTGGCGGCGGTGGCCCTCTGGCGGCTGCTTCGCCAGCTGGTCTCTCCGGTGGCGGCCCTGTGGGGTATGGGCCTCTTTGCCCTGCACCCGGTGCAGGTGGAGGCGGTGGCCTGGGTGTCCGCCCGGAACGACCCCATGTCGGCGGCGCTGCTTCTTGGGGCCCTGAGCGTGCTCTTGCCCCGATCCGTCTCCAGGGGGGGCTGCATCCTGGGGGGGACACTTTGCCTTTCGGCGCTGTTGACCAAAGAGAGCGCCGTGCTTGCCCCGGTCTTTCTCCTGCTCCTGGACCTGGCCCGGTGGAGGAAGCCCGGCGAACGCTGGCGCTATCTCGCCCTCGGAGGGGCCCTGTTGGCCTGGGCGCTGCTCCGGACCTGGGCAGGTGTTGGAACCGCCGCCCTGCCGGGTGCCCACGATCTGGTGTTGCTCGTCAAATCAATGCCGGATCTCATTGGACTGGCCGGGGCGATGCTGGCCTGGCCCTGGCCGTTGAGCACCGGGCGCTTTCTGCCCTACCTCCATGTGCCCCTGGAGAGCCTGGTGCTGGGTTGGAGCCTGCTTCTCTTGGGGAGCCTTCTGGCGTGGAAACGGGGAGGGGCCCTGGCCGGAGCAGGACTGGCCATGGCAGTCCTGGCCCTGGCCCCCACCCTCCTCGCCCTGGCCTCCAAGTACCAGGTGGGCGAGCGATACCTCTACCTCTCCATGGCCGGTGTGGCCTTGGGCCTCGCAGCCGCGGCCCCCGCGAGCCGACGTGCCCTTTGGGCCGGGGGGCTGCTGGCCCTTCCGTGCGTGCTCACCATTCGCGACCGGGTGCCCGACTGGCGGGATGGACTGCATCTCCTGAAAGCTGCGGTGGCCGATACCCCCAACCCCTACACCTACGATGGGCTCGGATTCGAGCTGGACCAGCTGGGACGGCCCGGGGAGGCCGCCGGCTGGTTTCGAAAGGCGCTTCGAGGGGAGCCGGCCTACACCCGCGCCTGTGAGAACGCGCTCAAGGCCCCCCTCCAGGCAGGAGACCCGGCGGGGGCGCTGGCCTCTCTCCACCTGGCCCGGGAGCGGGGCTGCCCGGAGGGAGGCGAGTTCAAGGCCATCGAGGCCATGATCCTGCTTCGAAATGGGCAGTTGGAAGCCGCCGGCGCGGCCTTGTCCCGTGTGGACCCCCAAGAGGCGGGACCCGCCTGGATGCCCGTGGCAGCCGCCCTGGCCAGGCACGCGGGAGACCAGGTGGAGTACCAGCGAATTCGCGCCCTGGCCACAGAAGACCACGAGGGGTTCGATGCCTTCGTGGAGGAGCTTTTGGACCCGGCTCGCTACTGAAGATCGCCGCTGGCCACGAGGTATCCCCACTCCGGGCCTTCCAGGGTCATGCCCAGGGCGCCCAAGGTAAAGCCCGCAAAGTCCGGCACGGGAATCTCACCCAGGGAGTCCGTGAGGGAGGGCAGCAACAGAGGCATGAGCGCCTCGAGGAACGCCTCGGTGCTGGCGGTGTACCGGCTGCCGTCCGTGGGAGCGACCACGTCGAAATAGACCTCGATGTCACTCAACGCCGCGGAAAGCGTGTTCTGGGCCGTAGCCGTGAGGTCCAGCCCGGCGATGAGGCTTACATACACCCGCAGAAACAAGTTGGACTCGATGGGTTCACCATCAAAGAGCGACAGCGCGAGGTCGCCAATCTGCATGTCCAGCAAGGCCGTACCCGTTCCAGGCACCGCCACAGGGGGCAGCAAGGCCTCGGTCTGCACGGTCAAAGCTGAGAGGGAGGGCAGGAACAGGGACAGCTCGTCCATGTCAAGGCCCAGGTCCGTCTCGGTCTGCTCCATGTCCAACATGCCCCCTCCCCACAGGGCAAAGAAGACCTGGTTTATGAAGTCCTGGCCCAGGGCCAGCTCCATCTGGGTGCCCGCGTTGCCAAGGGCCGGGGGGGTGTAGGGGTAGACCAGGCTGCCCGGGTCGGGAGAGGCCGCGATCTCCCAGGAGTCGGCGGTGACGTAGGAGGCAAACTCCAGGGTCAGGCCGTACTCATCCACCGACACGTCCGAGGGCAGCGCATCCAGGTGGTAGGTCTGACCGTCCATATCGAAGCTCTCGGCGATCTCCAGATCGCTCAGGGCGTCGTTGACCAGATCCGGCACCTCGCTCTCGGCCATATCCACCAGGGCATCCACCATGTAGCCTTCCACGATGGCGTCGACGTTGATGCCGAAGAACTGCACCACGTCGTAGACCCAGGAGTCCAGGTCAAAGTCAAAGTTCGTCGTGGAGCCGCTCACGTTGGAGGTGGCGACGTGCAGCTGTCCACCGGACACAGAAGGTGTGAGGTCCATGTCCAGCTGGATGTTGTCGGCCATCACATAGCCGCTGCTGGAATACGAGATCCCCACGACCGAGCCGCTGGCGCTCCAGTCCATGTACGGATTCAGGATGCGAGCCATGGTGTCCAGATAGCCACCCGCCTTGGGATCAATGTCCAGCTCGGTGCCTGAGATGGAGAAGTTCTGGAGGTAGAAGGCGATCTCGTACCAGGTGACCGTCCAGCAGAACTCACAGCCGCCCCAAATGCCAAAGCAAGGGTCAAAGCACTCCTGCCACTGGGAGATGTCGTAGAAGACCGGGCTGGGAATGGCGCCGGCAATGGTGGAGGTGTCAATGAAGCCCGAGGCCATGTCCTCCAACACATCAAATCCGCTCTCGTTGACGCGGGCCATAATGCCCGGGTCCACCCCGTCCCCGTAGGGGGTAAAACTGCCAGAGAGGGCGGCTCGTGTGTCGGTGGTGGGGTTGCCGTCTCCATCCGTGGCCTCGGTCTGGAGGAGGTTCATGCCGAAGTCATAGGTGACAGGGCACTCCCAGCTGCCCAGCTCGTCCACCGGGCAGATCTCCCCGTTGACGCTGACCTCGCTCACCCCGGACCACTCGTCCACGGCGGTGCCGGTGGCGGTGTCGGAGGAATCGGTGGTGCGGTGGCCGCGGGGGGGATGCACCACGCCCAGCTCGGGCCCGGTACTGTCGATGTGCAGAGGGCCCACCGCGTCCATGAGCGCGCTGTCCGCGCTGGCCGCGTAGACCATGAAGTTCCCTTCGGCATCAAAGGTAATCAGGTTGTGTCGGATGGTGACGTCGTCCGCCGGGTCAGTCCACAGGAGCCACTCCGACTCCACGACGTTGCCGTAGAGATCGTAGAAGACCACGTCGGCCACCGTGGTCTCATGAAGCTCCAGGTCCATGTCTGAGAGGGTCAACTCCATCGTCACCGGAGTGCCGGAGAGCACAACGAACTGCTCGGTATCTTCAAGCAACTCAAAGGCTGCGGTCACCGTGTACAGACCGGGCACGGTGCTGCTCACCTTCCAGTCCAGAATCGGCGCCTCCGGTTCCACCGTGATCGTGGCCACCTCAGGGGGGTGGGCGTTGCCCCACAAGTCGAGAATCTCCAACTCCATGCCCAACGGCTGCCCAACCGGCGTGGCGGCATCTTCCAAGACCAGATCCAGGGTGTGGGCAGCGCCAGGCCCCACCACCCACTCCACGGTTGTCTCGTAGCTGGACTTCTCGAACCGGGTCCTCGCCGTCAGCCCGTGGGTCCCCGCGAGAAAGGCCACAAGGGAGTCATCGTCATGGTCCAGGTTCAGCTCGATGTCCGAGGACAGATCCACCTCCACGGCGATCGGTCCATCCCCTCCCCCAACCAGACTTGCCGTGTACCCGGACTCGGCCCCCGCCACCGCCGGGTTCTCCGCCAGTTCCACCTCAAGGCGCAGCACGTTGCCCTTTCCGAGACCCAGGCCGTTTTCACAGCCAAAGACTCCAAGTCCAAGCGCGACAGCAAGCAGAGCACGGCCCATCGTTCCAATCCTCCGGCACCGCTGCCAGGATGCCCTGAATACACAGCGGTGTAAAGGGCCGGTTTCACGCCACAGAATCCGGATCCAGGCCCTCACCGAAAACCGGTACCACATCCCCCGCAAAAACGGACTGCAACCCGTCCTCGGTCTTCAAAAGCAACGCCCCGTCCACGCCAACATCCACCGCAATCCCGCGGGCCCCGTCAGCCTGGACCTCGCGTCCCCGATCCAGCCACCGGCCTCGCCAGGCAGCCAGCATTGCTTCCGGCGATCGCTCCACCTGCTGGCAGCGCGGCTCGATGGCTGCGAGGCACCGGGCCAGCACCAAGCCCCGGTCCTGAGGGCCACGCAGGCGGGCCAGGGAGCCGGCATGGGGAAGATCCGCGGCGAATTCCACCTGGTTCACGTTGATGCCCACCCCAAGAATCACGTAGGAGATCCCACCGTCTTCCACGTCCATCTCCGACAGGATGCCGGCGACCTTGCGCCGCTCCGGGTCCAGGACATCGTTGGGCCACTTGATGCCCAAGTCCAGGGCCTCCGCCACCCCCACCGCGCAGGCGAGGCCCAGAAGGCCTGCCCTCTGAGGCGGAAGATCCGGGCGACAGATGAGCGAGAAGTACAGATTCTCTCCCGCAGGGGACCTCCAGGACCGCCCCTGGCGTCCCCTTCCCTCAGACTGGCCATCGGCCACCACCAGGGTTCCCGCTGGAGCCCCGGCTTTGGCAATTGCGGCCGCCTCGTTGTGGGTGCTCGAGCACTCCTTGAAAAAGACCACCTCCCGGCCGCAGGCCTCCGAAAGGCCTGGACCATCAAAGGGGGTCACAAGAGCTCCATGCCCAAATCCACCCAACGAGCCTGGTGAACCAAGCCCCCCACGCTGGCCCGATCCACCCCCAACCCGGCCACCCGGGCGATGCGCGCCGCGTCCATGCCACCGGATGCCTCTGTGCGGGCCCGGCCTCGGCACATCTGAACCGCCTGGGACAAGAGCCCATCATCCATGTTGTCCAACAGCACAAGGTCTGCGCCGGCCTCCAGGGCCTGGGATAGCTCCTGGAGGGTCTCCACCTCCACCTCGATGTCCACACTGGAGGGCACCCGATCCCGGACCCGGTGAACCGCAGCCCGCACGCCCCCCGCCGCCCGGATGTGGTTTTCCTTGATCAGCACCATGTCGTAGAGGCCCATGCGGTGGTTCTTGCCCCCCCCGTGCCGCACCGCCGCCTTCTCAAGGGACCGGTGCAAAGGCGTGGTCTTCCGGGTATCGAGCACCTCGATCTTCCCCTCGGCGGCCGCCACGACTCTCGCCGTGTGCGTGGCGATGCCCGAGAGCCGCATCAGGAAGTTCAGGGCCACCCGCTCCGCTTCCAGCAGCCCGCGCACAGGCCCGATGATCTCCGCCACCTGCTGCCCGGGTTCCAGCCGATCGCCCTCCCGCGCCAGCTCCACGAACTGGCCACCACAGGCCTCAAAAGTGCGCTGCGCCGGTTCCATTCCCGACAACACGATGGAGGCCCGGGCATCGATTCGTGCCGTGCCCTCCAACGCAGCGGGCACACAAGCCGTCGTGGTCAAGTCTCCTGTCCCGCGGTCCTCCTCGAGCGCTGCCTCTACCAGCTCGTCAATGGTCACGACAGACCCTGGCGGGCTTCCCGAAGCTGCGCGAGCTTGGCGCTGGCAAAATCCAGCTTCTCCCGAAACCCCTGCACCACCTTCTCCGGCGCATTGGCCACAAACTTTTCGTTGCCCAGGCGCTTGGACAGATCCCCCACATCCTTGTCCACCTTGGCGATTTCCTTGTCCAGGCGATCGCGCTCAGCGTCCAGGTCCACCACGCCCTCCAGGGGGATGATCAAGCGCCCCCCCTTGACCGGCACGATGGCCGCGCCCTCGGGCGGATCCCCGGTGTGCGCCACCACCGAATCCACGCCGGCCAGGTGCGAGAGGGCGCCCGCATGCCCGCTTGCCACCGACGCAATCGGCCCTTCCACCCGCAGCGAGAGGGGGTTGCGCGGAGAGAGCCCCATGTCCGCTCGCAAGCGGCGGATACCCGTGATGATCTCCTGAAGTTGGGCCACCTCCCCGAGAATAGCGGGGTCTTGGGGGAAGTCGACTTCCGCAGGGTAGGCCGCGTTCATCACGCTCTCGCTGTCCGCCCGCACCCCCGTGGGAAGGTGCTGCCAGATCTCCTCGGTGAGGAAAGGCATGATCGGATGGGCCAGGCGGGCAATCGCCGAGAGCACCGCCACGAGCGTGTGTTGCGCCGCTGCCTTGTCCGGGCCATCCCCGTAGACCGCCTGCTTGGAGAACTCCAGGTACCAGTCGCAGAATTCCCCCCAGGTGAAGGCCTGCAGCTCCGTGGCGGCATCGTTAAACCGGAAGGCGTCAATGGCCTCCCGAATCCGGCGAGTGGCCTCCCCGGTGCGGGCCAGAATCCAGTGGTCATAGACCCCGGGTTCGGCCGCCGCACCCGCCTCGGCGTCAAAGCCCTCCAGGTTCATGTGCACAAACCGGAAGGCTTGCCAGATCTTGTTCACAAAGCGGCTGTTCACCTCGACCCGGTCGTCGTTCCAAAGAGAATCCCGCCCCGGGACCGCCACCTGGGCCAGGGTGAAGCGGAAGGCATCGCAGCCGTAGGCGTCGATGGTCTGGAGGGGGTCGACCACGTTGCCCTTGGTCTTAGACATCTTGTCCCCGTTCGCGTCGCGAATCAGACCGTGAATGCAGATGTCTGAGAACGGCACCTCGCCGGCGTGGTGCAGCCCGGAGAACATCATCCGCGCCACCCAGAAGAAGATGATGTCGAAGCCAGTGACCAGCACGCTGGTCGGGTACCAGGTGGCGAAATCCGGGGTCTCTTCGGGCCAACCAAGGGTGGTCAGGGGCCATAAGGCGCTGGAGAACCAGGTGTCGAGGACGTCCTCGTCCTGGTTGATTCCCTCCCCACCGCAGCCACCGCAGGCGGTTGGATCCTCCGTGCTCACGGTCACGTGGTCACAGTCATCGCAATACCACGCCGGCACCTGGTGCCCCCACCAGAGCTGGCGGGAGATGCACCAGTCCCGGATCGAGCGCATCCAGGAGAAGTAGGTGTTCTCCCACTGGGTCGGGTGGAAACGGGTGCGACCGTCTTCCACCGCAGCGATCGCAGGCTCCGCCAGGGGCTGCATCTTGACGAACCACTGGGTGGAGATCATGGGCTCCACGATGGCGCCTGATCGCTCGGAGCGCCCCACGGCCATGGTGTGGTCCACACTGCCCCGATCCAGGCCCCTCTCAGCCATGGCGGCCTTCACGGCCTTGCGGGCCTCGAACCGGTCCAGACCCGCGAACTCCCCACCCAGCTCGTTCACACGCGCTTGGTTGTCGAGAATCGTGAGAAAGGGCAGATCATGGCGCTTGCCCACGGCAAAGTCGTTGGGATCATGGGCGGGGGTGACCTTGACCGCGCCGGTGCCAAACTCCGGATCCACCAACTGGGCATCCGCGATGATCGGAAACTCCCGATCCAGGAGAGGGTGGGTCACGGTCTTTCCAAGCACCTCCGCGTAGCGGGGGTCGTCCGGGTGCACCGCCACCGCCGTGTCCCCCAGCATGGTCTCGGGCCGGGTAGTGGCCACCACGATCTCTCCTGAGCCGTCGGTCAGCGGATAGGCAAACGACCACAGCTCCCCCTGGAAGTTCTCCTCGTGATCCACTTCCAGGTCCGAGAGAACGGTCTGGCCCACCGGATCCCAGTTGATGAGCCGAGTGTCCCGGTAGATGAGCCCTTCGGTGTGCAGCTTCACGAAGACATGCCGCACCGCATGGGACAAGCCGGCATCCATGGTGAAGCGCTCTCGGCTCCAGTCGCAGCTGACCCCCAGCGCCCGAAGCTGCCCGGTGATTGTGGAGCCGGACTTGTCCTTCCAGGCCCACACGCGCTTCAGGAATTCTTCCCGGCCCAGGTCGAGGCGCTCCTCACCTTGGGCCCGCAGTTGCCGTTCCACCACCCATTGGGTGGCAATACCGGCGTGGTCCGTGCCAGGGATCCAGACCGTATTGTACCCACACATTCGCTTGTAGCGCACAAGAATGTCCTGGAGGGTGTTGTCCAGGGCGTGCCCCATGTGAAGAGAGCCAGTGACGTTCGGCGGCGGAATCACAATGCAGAACGGCTCTCCATCGGCGGACGGATCCCCCTCAAAAAAGCCCGACTTCTCCCACCAGGGGTAGTAGCGGGACTCGGCTTCTTTCGGTGCAAATGTCTTTGGCAGCGTTGCCATGGTGTTCGACCCCATTCGGAAACGGCCCCTTAACCACCGTAGGCACCTGGACCCAGCCCCTGCAGGCCACCCTATTCGTCTTGCAGGACCTCCACATGGACAACCCTCGTGGAGGATCGAAGCTTGAGCCCGGCATCGGTCATGTCCCGTTCGTTGTTCTGGAACCCGACGTACAGGTTGATTTGATCCACATTCAAAGCGCTGTCGAGCTTGTCCCAGACCCGGCTGTCGATGTCGAACCCGTTGTCCCCCGTGGCATTGCAGGTCACGCTGTCCCAGAGATCCCCCCCCCGCTCCTGGCGCACCTGCACCCAGATCTCATCCCAATCCACAGATTCCCAGTCCACCCGGATATCGTCCCCGAACACCAACCCCCCGCCGTCGCCTTCCTCCAGCTCCACCCAGGTGACCTCCCCGGCCCCGGGGGTTGCCAGCCCGTTCACCACCCCAGCATTCTGCACCTGGATCCCGCTGGTCACCATCTCCGCTGGGGTCGCGCAGCTGTGCTGATTGCCCAAGACATCATCGTAGTAGAAGCCCGGAGACTCAACCGCCAGAGTTCCGCTGCGGGTGCTGGTGGCCCAGGCCGCATCGGCCCCGTGGGTGCCCGGAATTTCGGTACCCGATTGGCCCGCATCAGCGGCAAACATGGACAGATCGTCCAGGCAAGTCCCCTCGGCGGGGAGATCCCGGTTGGCCAGCCCATCCGGAGCAAATTCCAGGGCAATGGTGAAACCGTACACCCCTTCGTAGACCCCATCGTTGTTGCTGTCCTCCCCGTTTCCAGTACAGGGCCAGGTCATGATGTCCGCCGTAAGCCGGGCATCCGGAGCATTGCCGGATCCAAGCTCGAACTTCCCACCGCAGCCCGGCCCAAGCCCCATCGCCACAAGAACAATCGCAAGAAATGGCCCCATCAATCCCGCCTCCGCCCACCTTCACTTTCCGGGTATAAGGTACGTCGCCAAAGCAGGCACCGTGTCATCCTTTCTTCGCCGCATCCTCCTCGTCACCTGTGCAGGTCAGCTCGCTTGCGAGTCGATGCTGCCACAGGCCCTGTACAACCAGGACGGTGGCTTCTTTGACGCTCCCTTTCCCTCCCTGGCTCGATCCAACGAGGACGGCACACCGAATTGGAGTGACTTCCCCAATCCCACAAGTGCGCCCCTGCTGGATCTCTACCTGGACGAGACCGCCGAGCTGAAGGGTGCCAGCACGGTGGGTCCAGTCTTCTTCCGGTTTTCCGGCGGTCTCGCCACCCGCAAGCTTCCCACCGAAGAGGAGAGCACCTCGACAGACAGCCCCCTCTGGCTTTTGGGTGTGGATCCGACCTCTCCGGATCGGGGAGAGTGGCTGCCACTTCGGTGGGACTGGCAGCACTCCTCCACCACCTACCAAGAGCGAAACCTCCTGGCGGTGGCCCCAGCCGACGGGGTGCCCCTGCGCCCCGACACCACCTATGCCGTTGTGATCACCACCGATCTCGCCCAACGACCGCCGGCCTTCGATACGGCTCTCTCTCCTGACGGCGACCGCCCCGATGCCTATGCCCTCCTGAAGGACACACTGCTGGAAGAGGGCGTCTCCTTGGAGAAGGTCGCCGTGGCCTCGGTCTTCCACACCCAGGACCCGGTATCGGAGATGGCCGAGTGGGCCTGGTGGGTGCGCCACAACCTGCCGAGTCTCTCCTGGGATGCCACCCTGTCCCCCTCCCATGAGAACGAGAGCTATCGGGCTTATGCCGGCAGCCTGTGGATGCCCCTGTTCCAACACGGAGAAAAGCCCTACACCTCTGAGGGCGGCGGATTCGCCCGAGAGGACGGAAACCCGGCGATCTCCGAGTGGGAGCGGGTGCCCTTTGTGTTGAGTGTCCCCCTTGATCCCCCACCTGAAGCCGGCTGGCCCGTCGTGATCTGGTCCCACGGCACGGGGGGGGATGAAACCAACTGCTGCAATGGGGACGGGCAGCTGGAGGCCGCTCGAGTGCTTGCGGAAGGCGGGCTGGCGGTGCTGTCCACTCCCCAGCCCCTCCACGGAGCCCGTGCCACCGCCGGCACCCTGCCTGAACTCCACAGCTTCAACCCAATGAATCCGACGGCCGCCCGCACCAACTTTCGCCAGGGAGCGTTGGAGATTGTCTACCTGGCCAAAACCCTCTCGGCCCGGCAGCAGTCCTTTCTTCTGGACGGGGTGCCCCACGCGCTGGACCCCTCGCGGGTCATGGTCATGGGCCACTCCCACGGGGGCCTCACAGGCGCCATCGCGGCCCCATTTCTGGGGGGATTGGCCCAAGCGGTCGTGCTCTCGGCGGCCGGTGGCGGCATGTCCACCACCCTGACCCTTCGCACCGAACCCATCAACCTGGAGGGTCTTATGCGGGAAGCGTTCTCCTTTCAGGGCGACGAAGAGGTAGATGCCCTCCACCCGATCTGTGCCCTGGTCCAGGCAGTCACCGATGTCACGGACCCTTTGAACTTTGCCCGATACTGGCACCGGGAAGCCGACTGGTTTTCCGAAGCGCCGGTGAACCTCCTGCTCACCTCGGGCCTGGAAGACGCCCTGACCCCTCCCGAGACCGGACTGGCGCTGGCGGCGGCAGGGGGATTGCCGATTCTCGCTCCGGTCTCCTGGCACTCTCCGGCCCATGACAACGCCGATCTTTCTCCGGCGTCCCTCCCCGCAACGGGAAACCTCCTGGCCTGGGATGGGTCTCGAACCACTGGAGGTGTGGCCCAATTCCCCGAGAACGGCCACTACGCAGTTTTCCACAATCTGGCAGCCGCCCAGCTTTACCGGCATTATCTGGAGACTGCTGCAGCCGGTGCCCCCGTCCTGCAGGAGACCACCGGAGCCTCGAAATGAAGATCCTCCTGGGCGTCAGCGGCGGAATCGCAGCCTACAAGGCCTGCGACCTGGTGAGTCTTGCCCGAAAGGAGGGGCACGAGGTCCGGGTCGTGATGACCGAGAACGCTTTGCGATTCGTGGGCAGCGCCACCTTCGAGGCTTTGAGCGACCACCCGGTCTTGTTGAACACGTTTGAAGGCGCCACAGAAGGCGGCATCGACCACATCGAATGGGCCAAGTGGGCCGACGTGGCCTGTCTGGCGCCCCTGACCGCCAATACCCTGGGCAAGCTGGCCTGCGGGCTGGCCGACGATGCCCTTAGCACCGTCTGGATGGCCATTCCCCGGGGGACCCCCATCGTGCTCGGTCCGGCCATGAACACCGAGATGTGGTTGCACCCGGTGGTGCAGCGAAACCTCGCGTGGATTGCAAAGCTGGATCGCTACACCGTGGTCGAGCCCGTGGAGAAGCGCCTGGCCTGCGGCGACACCGGACCCGGTGCCCTGGCAGATCCCGCTGATTTGCTCGACGCCCTACACCAAGCCAACACCGCCCTTCGCGCCTGTTGATTCCCGCAGCCTTATCTGGCTGCACTCCTCTCCGTAAGCGGAGCCATCTGCCCGTGTCCCAGCCTCCTCCCCTTCCCCACCGGCTTCCGCGCAGCCTGGTGCAAGCCATCGGAAACACGCCCCTGGTGCGGGTCCGCCGAACAGTCGAAGGAGAGATCCCTGACGGAGTGGAGATCTGGGCCAAGCTCGAGTCGCTGAACCCGGGGGGTTCCGTCAAGGACCGGGCGGCCGCACAGATCCTGGCGTCCGCGGAGCGGGAAGGGAAGATAGGTCCCAACACTGTGCTCTTGGATGCCTCCTCCGGAAACACCGGCATCGCCTACGCCATGGTGGCCGCCCACAAGGGGTACCGCCTGAAGCTGTGCCTTCCGGCCAACGCAAACGCCGAGCGCAAGCAGACGTTGAAGGCCCTGGGGGTGGAGCTGGTTCTCACCTCTCCGTTGGAAGGAAGCGATGGGGCCATCGTGGAGGCCCGGCGCATGGCAGCAGCCGACCCGACCCTGTTTTACTGCGACCAGTACTCCAATGAGGCCAATTGGAGGGCCCACTTCCAGGGCACCGGCCCGGAGATTTGGGCCCAGACCGAAGGAGGAGTGACCCACTTCACCACCCCCTTGGGCACCACCGGCACCTTTATGGGCGTGACCCGGTTCCTCAAGTCGAAGAACCCCGCCATTTCTTGCTACACCATTGAACCGGACTCCCCTTTCCACGGATTGGAAGGCCTCAAGCACATGGAGTCCGCCATCGTGCCTTCCATTTACGACCCCAGCCTGGCCGATGGACACCTGGGGGCCCCCACCGAGGCGGCCTACGCCTGGGTGCGAGAGCTGGCGAGAGAAGACGGGCTCCTGGTGGGAATCTCCTCGGGTGCTGCCCTTTGGGGTGCCATCGAGGTGGCCCGAACCTTGAAAGAAGGCGTGGTGGTCACCCTGTTCCCCGACGGCGGAGAACGCTACCTTTCGGAGCACCATGTGTGGGAGGACCGATGACTTTGCGCTTTCCCATTCGAGAGCTGGAGAAGCTCCACGCCCACGCTGTGGAGGGATACCCCCACGAGGTGGTGGGCATCCTGGCGGGAAGTCGAGACCCCGGGCAGGTCACCCGGGTTCATCCCCTGGTGAACGAAAGGGCCCAGACCCACAACCGCTATCGGGTCGACGGCCTGCTGCTCATGAAGGCGGAGCGAAAGCTGGAGGCCGACGGGTTCGAGGTGGTGGGCTACTACCACTCCCACCCGGACCACACGGCCGAGTACTCAGACTACGACCGGGACCACGCCCTCCCCAACATGTCCTACCTGATCTGCTCCGTCGTCGAGGGCGCGGTCGCCGACACCCTCTCCTGGCGCCTGGTGGAGGATCGTTCCTCCATGGTGGCCGAGCCCATCTTGATTGAGGACTGATTCATGCCTGTCACGATCCACATTCCCACCCCCCTGCGTCCCTACACCGGCGGCGCGGCCTCGGTCGCCGTGGAAGGGTCCACGGTCGGCGAGGCCCTGGCGGCCTTGACCGGCGCCAACACGGACCTGACCCGCCACCTGCGGGACGACGGGGGCAAGCTGCGCAGTTTCGTGAACGTGTTCCTGGGAGACGAGGACATCCGGCACCTGGACGGGGAGGACACGACCCTCACCGATGGGGCGGAAATCCTGATTGTTCCCTCCATCGCAGGAGGCACGGAAGGGACCGAGCTTCCGGAACTCACAAACGCTGAAATCGCCCGGTACTCCCGGCACCTGATCCTGGACGAGGTAGGCATGGAGGGCCAGCGCAAGCTGAAGGGATCCAGCGTTCTGTGCGTGGGCACCGGCGGATTGGGTTCGCCGCTGCTGATGTACCTGGCCGCGGCGGGGGTCGGGCGGATCGGCATTGTGGACTTTGACGTGGTGGACGAGTCGAACCTGCAGCGCCAGGTTCTGCACGGAAGCTCTACCCTGGGCATGTCCAAGGTGAAGAGCGCAGAAGGGCGCCTTTTGGACATCAACCCCCACGTGCAACTGGACCTCTTTGAGGAGCCGCTGACCTCCGAGAACGCCCTGCGGATCCTGGCGCCCTACGACGTGGTGGTGGATGGCACCGACAACTTTCCGACCCGCTACCTGGTCAACGACGCCTGCGTGATCTTGGGCAAGCCCAACGTATACGGCAGCATCTTCAAATTCGAGGGACAGGCCACGGTCTTCAACCACAAGGGGGGACCCAACTACCGCGACCTGTACCCGGAGCCTCCCCCTCCCGGTCTTGTTCCCTCCTGTGCAGAGGGGGGCGTTCTGGGCATTCTTCCAGGCGTCATTGGCTGCATCCAGGCCAACGAGACGATCAAGCTCCTGCTTGGGATGGGAACCAGTCTCTCGGGCCGACTCCTGCTCTACGATGCTCTGAACATGACCTTTCGGGAGCTTAGGCTGCGCCCAGACCCCCAGGCCCAGCCCATCACCGAGCTGATTGACTACCAGCAGTTCTGCGGCATTCCGGCCCAGCCCGAGCTGCCTGCGGCGGAGCCCTTTTCTCGCATCACGGTGGCCGAGACCAAGGCAAAGCTCGATGGAGGCTGGGCCCCCTACGTCTTGGATGTGCGCAAGCCCTTCGAGGCCGACATCGTCGCCTTTGACTTCGCCGATCGCCTGGAGCCCCACGAGGGCGTGGCGGCCATCGCACACGAGCTGCCCACAGACCGGGACATCCTGGTGCACTGCAAGATGGGCGGCCGATCCGCCATGGCCTGCGAAGCCCTGGCCGATGCCGGCGTAGGCCGCCTCTTCAACCTGGAGGGCGGCATCGTGGCCTGGGCTCAGGAGGTGGACACCTCCATGGCAGTGTATTGAGGCCCAAACGAACCCCTAACCCGGATATATCACCAGCCGCTCTACCCTTCGGTCCCTCGCCGTTCGGCGAGGGCTTTCGCCGGCTTCCGCTACGCTCCAGCTGGCGGCTCCGAATTGCTTGCTGCGGCGGCCCTTGACGGGCCCTCGCAACGAAGCCTGGTGAAATATCCAGGCTAGATCGTCTCTCCCATGACCAGGCTATGCGGCGGCCCATATCGACCGATCAACGAGACGCTCGCACCAAACCACCCTGGGCCCGGGGCCCCTGGCTGGCGGGCCTCCCTGCGGGGGTGGTAGGGCTCCTTTTCGTGCTTTGGGGTGGCCGAGCCTTTCGCCTGGGCCTGTTTTGCAGGCTGTTGGGGGCCTGGGCGCTCCTTGGCAACGAGGCCATCAACATCAAGGCCCACGATCGCCTGATGTTCTGGGTAGCACTGGGACTCTTTCTGTCCCCTGCCGGGGAACGCGAGCTGACGCAGAAGTGCCGTTCCCCAGCGCCTCGATGGTTCTTTTTGATCGTCTTTTGTTCCATCTACTTGTCCACGGGGCTCACCAAGCTCGCCCACGAACCCGCGTGGTGGAACGGGGAGGCGCTCTCCTACCACCTGTTGCACCGCTACCACGCCGGTGGGCCCATGGCTGCATGGGTGTCAGGCAAGCTCTGGATCACAACCCCACTGGGTTGGTTTACCTTGTTCGCAGAGAGCGCCTTTGCTTTTCTGGTCCTTCTGCGGCGCACCAACCCCCTCGCCATCGGCATGGTGTTTGGCTTGCACCTGGGGATTCAGACCCTGATGAGTGTAGGCAGCTTCAACCTGGTGGCCTTTTCAGCCTACCCGGTGTTGCTTCACCCGGAAATCGCCCGGGAGTGGTGGGAAAAGTGGGGGTCTACTCTTCGCCGTCTTCCGCGCCACGCCGCTTCTGAAGCGCATCCCTGATCCACTTCATCCAGTCCGCATCGGACTCAGGGGTAGCGGGAAGCTCGTCAAAGTGCTGGTCCGTGGGAAGAATCACGGCGGCTGGACCTGTGGCGACCCCCTCCGCAATGGCGACAAGTCGTCGCCCATCCAGCACCAGACCTACGACCCGATCCGGCTTCAGCTCAAAAACCAGGTCCTCCACGGTCCCTACGTGGGCGCCTGATCGACTCATGACCCGTGTGCCCCGATACTGGGAGGCCCAGGCTCGGCCAGGCTCTACATTTCGCCCGGCCCCAGACCACTCGACGTCCCCCTCGCCAGGCACAATCGCCACATCCCGCCCGATGTACTCCATGTTGACCGCGGACACGCCCCCCGCCCGGGAGAACATGCCGGTGCCCTTCAGGCGGTAGCCGTAGATCTCCTGGCTCTCCAGGTCGAACTGGAAATCATCCACCCGGCCCACGATCGCCCCCTCAGCCCGGGCGATCACCAGGTGACCCTGTGCCTTTCGAAACGACAGCAACGCTCCCTCCCCCGGCACCCTACCCCAACGGGCGTTAGCGGGGAACCATGTGCGCACTCCCCTGCCCGATCCAGGCCCGCTGCGGCGGCTGCCCCGCCATGCCCCTGGACGCGGAATCCCAGCTTGAACGCAAGGTTGCCTTTGTGGAGCGAACCCTCGGGCAGCCGCTGGATGCGGTCCACGCCTCCCCGCTGGAGCTCGGCTACCGGGCTCGCCTGACCCTGGGCCGCGGTGCCGAGGGCGCCTGCGTTTTCCGCCAGGCCGGGAGCCACAATGAAATTGCCATTCGCGCCTGTCCCGTGGCCCGCCCGGAGATCGGCGCTGTGCTCGCACGCATGCCCCCCCTTCCCCCGGAGGTGCGAACCGTGGAGCTTCGGTCCGACGGCGACGGGGTCGTGGTGTCCCTCTACGCTCCGGGTCGAGGGGCCTCACCCGACCTCTCGGCGTTTCAGCCGGAGGCCCTTGGAGTTGCCGGCCTGGCCTTGAACGGCGGTCCCCGTGCGGGAGACTGCCGGAGCCACCTGTCTGTGGCAGGCATTGAGCACGCCCACTCCCCGTCCACCTTCTTCCAGGTGAACCTGGATGTGAACGAGTGCATGGTGGGCCGGGTGGTGAAAGAAGCGAGGGCCTCCCAACCCGCTGGGGTGCTGGATCTCTATGCCGGCGCGGGCAACCTCTCCCTGCCCCTGGCTGCCGAGGGCGTTTCCGTGACCCTCATGGAGCGCGAAGGCGCAGCCATGGCCGACGCCCGCCGAACCGCAGAGCGTCACGGGATCCCCCTGGAGACCGTCGGGCAGGACGTGGCCCGTTTTCGCGGAGGAGACCTGTTCTTTGATGTGGTCCTGCTGGATCCTCCGCGGGCAGGCGCACCGGGAGTGTTGGAGGAGCTGCTTCTGACCCGGCCCAAGGCGATCCTGTACGCAAGCTGCAACCCCAAGGCCCTGGCCCGGGACATTCGGCCTGCGCGAAAGGCCGGCTATTCAGTGTCCTCCCTGGAGCTCTTCGACATGTTTCCGCAGACCGACCACTGCGAGACGCTCTGTGTCCTCCGCCGCCCCTGAATCCCAGGCTGTTCCACGGCATGTCTGGGTCGTGTTGGCCGTGGCGGTGCTTGCGGTGTCGTCAGCGGCCCCCCTGGTCAAGCTCTCCGGCGGGGTCCACCCTCTGACCCTGGGGTTCTGGCGCACGGCGGGTGTGGGACTCTTGCTGGTGCCCTGGTTGCACCGGCCGTCCCAACGCGACGGAAGACTGATGGTGTTGGCGGGAGTGTGTCTCTCCCTCCACTTCTGGTCCTGGTTTGCATCCCTGTCCCACACCACCGTGCTTCGCTCCACCCTGCTGGTCTGCCTTGGCCCTCTCTGGCTGGGGCTGGCGGAGTGGTTGATCCTCAAGAACGCGCCCACCCGGCGCTTTTGGGGCGGGATCGGCCTGGCCTTGGCTGGAACCGCCATCATGAGTGGCAGCGGACTGGGAGCGGGTTCCCTGAAGGGCGACGGGCTGGCCCTCTTGGGTGGCCTGTTGGGTTCGGCCTACCTGTTTGCCGGCCGGGAGGTCCGCCAGCACATGGGAATCGGCCCCTATGCTTGCGGGGTGTCCCTGGTGGCGGCCTGCGTGCTGCTGCCGCTGGCGCTCCTTTTTCACGCCCCCCTCGTCGGGCATGCCCCCGCAGGCTGGTGGGCGATTCTGGGCTTGACCCTGGGACCCCAGATGTTGGGCCACAATGGCTTCAATTACGTGGTGGGCTCCCTGAAGGCCTCCGTGGTGTCTGCGGCGATCCTGCTGGAGCCTTTGGGCGCAGCAGCCCTCGCCGCCTCTCTTTTGGCCGAGATGCCCTCACCCCTGGAGGCCAGCGGCGGGCTTGTCCTCGTCCTGGGAGTGGGTCTCGCCACGCTTGGACCTCACGGAATCAAGTCCGCGTAGTAGATGGTGTGGTGACCCCACACGGCGCCGTCTTCCAGGTGGAGGTTGCCCCGGATCCAGGGAGCCGTCACATCGGTACGAATGTCCAGGGTCACGTAGGATCGGTCGTCGTCATAGCAGAAGATCTGCTCGGAGTCGTTGGGATGGCAGCTGACCGTGGAGTGACCCACCGGGGACGAGGTGAACTCGGTCAAGTCATAAAGTCCCGCATGGGAAAGGGTCCTGAACTCGGAGAAGTGGACGTCCCCCGACAGCAGCACCACCCCGGGAATCGCCTGCTCCCGAATGAAGTCGAAGAAATCATCTCGGGCATCCTCAAAGGGCTTCCAGGACTCGTTGGTGCCTTCCGTCGTCCATTGACTTCCGTTGACGAGAAGCTTGAAGGTGGCTGTAGAGTTCTGAAGCTCTTGCATCAGCCAAGCCATTTGATCTGCCCCAAGCATGCTTTCGTCCATTCCGCGGTAGTAACGATCATCCAGGAAGAAGAAGTCCACATCCCCATAGGATGTAGAAAAGAACACGCCGGGCAGCTGCGAGGTACCGTGCGCAGGGTTGGGCCAGAAGTCCTCAAACGCCAGCCTCGCGTTTACCTTTCCGGGTGAGTCAGCATCCGTGTTGTTGCCCACATAGTCGTGGTCATCCCAGGTGGCCAAAGTAGAGGTGTTCATCATCAGCTGCTTGCGGTGCGAGCGGCTGTGGGCCCAGCGGTAGTACCACTGCAGCGCCCCTTCTTGGCCGGTGTTGCCGTAGTGGTTGTCCCCGACGAAGAGCAGCAAATCCGGGTCGCCATCATCGATCGACGCAAATCCCGGCTGGTACTCGTCCTTGGAGCAGGACACAAAAGCCAGGTTCATGTCGACCGGGTCGCCGTCTGCAGGTGCGGTGCTGAAGTGGTGCACCGCGTCCTGAAGATCCCCATCGATCTCCAGGCGGTAGGTGTAGTCCGTGGCGGGTGAAAGGCCCGTCACCTGAAACTCGGCGGTGAAATCGTCGCCGGGCAGAGGGTAGGCGTAGCCGTGGATCCGATAGGAAGATGGGTCGCCTGCGTTTGCAATGTACAGCACCACCCGGCGCGTCACATCGGTTCGGATCCAGATTCGGGTGTCCTCCGCCCGGGTGGAACCCAGAATGGGGCCGTGGGTCAGGGGGTCGTCATCGCAGGTGTTGCACAAGAGGTTGGGAAGGGAGTGATCCGACCAACTCTCGATCTCCCCCGACTCCTCCCCCATGTAAAAGTCCAGAGTGTTGTTGCAATACATGTGCTCGCCGTCGAAAGCCACCTGGATGCACGCCGGCTCCCAGCGGTCATCCCCGCTGACGCTCTTGAGCTGGATGCGATCCACATCCGCCCGGGGAATGCCCACGGCCTTGAAGTGGTACACGTCCATCTCGCCCCGACGAAAGTCATCCACATCCGCCTGGTTCAGGGTGTAGCAATCGTTCGCATTGACACAGACAGAGAGTGTGTTGTCGTCCGTGCCCGCATACTCCTCATCCGCGGTTCGAATCGCAACCGACAGGATCAGGACGTTCTCCGAGAGTTCAGGGTAGCCCGGGTCCTCCGGCTCCACCCAGCCAGGCCCAGTGTCCGGGTTGGATGTGTCCACCGAATCGAACCGTGGGGAGTCCGGCGTCTCCGTGTCGTCTGGGGCTTGGGTGTCCGCCACGCACTCATCACCTTTGAGGTGGGTTCCTGCGCCACAGTGGATGGGCTGAACGGGACACCCAAGCAGAAGGAGCAGAATCGTTGCAGCCATCGACGTCTCCCGGGTTGCTTACCAGGTATCCGGGTCGCGAGACGAATGGGGAAGAGGGACCATCGTATGCTCCGGTGACCCGTCGAGCGCTGGAGATCCCATGTCGAATTCCCCCCTCTCCCTCCTGCCCTTGCTCGGGCTCCTGGTGATTCCGCTTGCATCGGCTACCTCCCCGGCGCCGCGAGCCCAGGCCCACGCTCTCTCCCTCCAGGCCATCGCCCACACCGAGGCCCTGGAACCCCTCGTAGACCAGGTCAGGGATCCAGCGGTGAAACAGGCCCTGGAGCGCCGACTGGTCTTGCTGGACGGCACCTTGGAGGCGCTGTCTGTCCTGGTGGAGGACAAGTACATCTCCCTGCCCCCCCAAAGTGCACCGATCCCCTTTGTGCCCCCCACGGTGGAGGCCGAGGTGCACCTGGCCGGGACCCAGACCCACGTGGCCGTCCGGGTCGAGACCGAGGCCGAGCAAGTGGCGAGCGTGGCCACGGAACCCATGGATCCCAACGGACTCAACGCGCTTACCGATGCATTGGGCCAGGAGGCCTTCTCCGAGGGCCGACTTCGGGTACTGCGCTCCGCGGTAGACGCCCCGAGTGGGTTCAACGTGGAGCAGGTCTTGCGCCTCCTGGAGTCTTTTGATTTTGGCGGGGACAAGGTGGAGGCGGCCGCCATGCTCCACCCCCAGGTGGTGGATCCGGAGAAGTGGTACCTCGTGTATGGCGCCTTTGACTTCGACACGGACAAGGAGGCGCTGCGGCGGCAGGTCGGGGAATAGCGAAGAAGCGCCCGTCCCAGCCTCATTGTCACCGATCTGTCACAGCCAATTCCGCAGCCATTGCCCCCTCGAAATCGACCGCACGGGACGGCTCTTCACGGTCGAATTATGTTCGCGAGCGCCCACCCCAAACACAGGTCGCCCATGTCCCTTGCAGCCGTGTCCTACCACGCCGAGATCCTTCTCAACCCCAGCCAGGAGGCACTGCGCACCCTGGCCCTCAAGCACACACCGGCCATTGCCGAGACCTCCTGCGGCAACCTGAACAAGGTCAGCCGAAACAAGGCCCGCATGGCGAAGTACACGTACGTGATCGCCCCGAAAGAGGACGCTTCTTTGTACTCGGCCGCGGTGATTGACCGGTCCCGGGCCAAGGAGCTGATCGAAGCCCAGACCCGCTACATCGAGGAATCCGGCCAGTTGATTGGCATCCACGGCGCCCTGGGCGTGGGGCCCCGCGCGGTGGAGGTGGAGTGGCTCTACACCCTGGAGGGGGCCAACATCGCCGGCATGCAGCAGGTGCTGTCCTTTCCACCGGAGCGCGTTCTTCAGAATGGGGACGAATTCACGCCCCGCCTCCGGGTCGTCTACACCCCCGGGCTGCAGGCGACGAACATGCCAGGGGGCCAGGCAATCCTGGTCGACCTGGAGAACCACACCACCTACGTGATCGGGCCCGATTACTTCGGAGAGTCCAAAAAGGGCGCTCTGCGCATGCTCAACGCCATGGTGTATGGGGAGGGGGGACTTGTCCTGCACGCGGGCGCAAAGACCGTGGAGTTCCAGGGATCTCGTCTCTCCATGACCATCATGGGACTCTCTGGCACCGGCAAGACCACCACCACCTTCTCCAAGCAAGGAGAAGTCACCCGCCCCATCCAGGACGACATGGTTTCCATCTGGCCCGGAGGCGAGCTGAGCTGCACGGAGAACGGCTGCTTTGCCAAGACCCATGGCCTGACCGAGGATGCCGAGCCGGTCATCTACCGGGGGACCGTGTCTCCGAAGGCCTGGTTGGAGAACGTATTCACAGAGGCGGACGGCCGACTGGACATGGAAAAGGGCTTGCTCTCCCCCGAGGAGGCCCTGCGACTCAAGGAGACCCTCCTGCTCACGGGAGCGCCTCGGGAGAACCTGGAGCAGTGGATCTCCGGGGCGGCCACCGAGTCCGACGTCCGGGATGAGTCAGGTGTTCTCTTGGACGGGTGGGAGTTCGTGAAGTGGACCGAGAACGGCCGGAGCGTGATTCCACTGTCGAGCGTCGAGGACGCCGCCGACTTGGACCACCTGCCGCCGGTGCGCTCCATGGGGATTCTGAACCGGGATGAAGGTGTGGACGCCGCCACCCCGGGCATCATCCGCTTTGCCCGCCCCGAGCAGGCCGCCGGCTACTTCATGCTTGGGGAGACCACGAAGACCTCGGCTGCTGGAAAGGAAGTGGGCAAGACCCGATCTCCCTTTACCCAGCCGTTTTTCCCACTTGCCCACGGCCTGCAAGCCAAGCGCTTTCGAGAGATCGCGGCCACCATGCCCGGCGTGGACCTCTGGATGATGAACACCGGCTTCGTGGGGGGCGATGCCGCAAGCGTCAAGAACGAGGTGGGCCACAAGGTCAAGATCCGCCACTCCTCGGCCATGCTCGAAGCGCTCGTGACCGACCGCATTCAGTGGACCGTCGACCCGGACTTTGGATACCAGGTCGTCGACGTGGAGCACCCGGACAACGCCTGGCTTCTGGAGCGGGTGCCGGTGGAGATCCTCTCCCCCGTGCGCCTCTTTCGGCGAACGAACCAGATGGATGTCTATGCCCGGTGGGTGAAGGACATGAAGGTCGGTCGGCGGGCCTTCCTGGAGCAGTACCGGGTCGATGCGGACATCATCGAGGCCGTGTGCGGCCCCGAGGAGCCGGTGAACCTGAACCGCCCTTCCAGCCGGGCGGCGCTCTAACCCCCTCCGACTCAGGTGGGCCGAACGTCTGCTCGGCGGGCAAGGTCCTCCCGCTGGAGCTGCATCACGATCTCCCGGACGATCTGGGCATCCACGTAGTCCATTTCCTGAAAGGAGAATCCGTAGATGCCCCGGTTCGAGCCCGGTCGCTGAATGACATAGGCCTCGACACCCATCACCCGGGCCACGGCACCGCCATACTCGATCTCCACGGTGACAGGAACGGAAAAGTCAGGCGCATCGTCAATGGAAACGGCACATCCTCCCAGGGAGATGTTTCGCATGCGCCCGGAGACATGGCTCAAGAAACCAGGCTCCTCATCCGTGGGCAGCAGCACGTTCACCTCAATTCCCCCGGGAATCCTGGCACGGTAGGTTTCCCGTCGATTCACGAATCCATCAGGCCCGACAGTCCCGGCGAGGCCATCGAGTCCCTCCTGCGTCTCCTCGGTGTGCTGGAGTTCGTCTTTCCAGATGCGCCAGAAGTTGTCAGCAAATGGCTGCCCGCCCCTGGGCCGAAACCGCAGTACGACGTTTCCTGTTGACACGTGGAGCTCTCCTTCAGGTGGACGCTTCACGTCCTCTGGAGAGAGATGGGAGATGGGCAGGGAGAAGGGCGTCTCGCCGCCAGCGGGTCCCCCGACCGGGAGAAAGGCCATGAACTCGGAATTCAACACCATCCACCCGCGGCGTACTCCGGGCTTTCGCGGAAGGTGCAAGACGGGGCCCAAAAGCAGCATATCCGAGAGGTTCAAGCCCGGAACCTGCTCCTTCCATCGGTCCAAGAGACGATTGACCACCATGGTCCGTTCTTCCAGTCCTGGCGCTGGTACCAGGGGCTCCTCGGGCAGCTCCAGGTGCAGCAACAACTCCGAAATCTCTGCTAAGCGCTCCATGGGGTGCTGGAGACTGAACACGTGGTGATCCTCCCTCACGTTGATCACGAGCCGCCGATCGAGCACCCCGTGCACCTCAATGCGGGTGATCTCCCCAAGGGGAATGTCCAGGCGCTTGCTTGCCCCCACCATCTGCTCCAGGCGACCGCTCGGGGCAAACTGAATGCGCTTGCGGGAAATCACCATGTCCCCGGGTTGGCTCAAGGGTCCCCGAAAGTAGTTGACGGGAAAGCCATCGAAGACCTCGTCGTCCGGAGCGGTGCCTTCCTTTCGCCGCACCGAATCCAGAATGGCGTGCAGCCGGGGCACCAGGTCCCCCCGAAAATACTGCGACTCCCCACCCACTGTGACTTCGAGGCGCTGCCGAACCCCAACGACCTTCACATCCGTGATGTCAGCGAGATCCACATCAATCTGCTTGTCCCCCCAAAAGCGGGTCTCCAGCTTTCGCGAAGGGTGAAAGGTCAACCGCCGCGTTGTGACCACCACCTCCCCCCGGGCCGCCATCAGCTTGTTCAGGTAGCAGTCGACAATGCCGCGCAAGAGCACGCGAGACGATGACTCGTCCAACTGCAGCTCCCCTGCATCCCGAGCGACCAAAAGCTCGGCCAGCCGATCTCGAAACGGCTCCATCTCGATGCCCATGACCTCCTGGTCCAGCCCATCGGTGGACAGGACGAGGCGTCCCATCATGGGATCCAGGTCGACGGCGTCGATTTCCTCTACCGGAAGCTCCCAGCTGTACGACACCCCTTCTGCATCCTGTACCGCCGGCATGAACAGCAAGCGCTGGGCGGTGAGGGTCAAGACCCCGGGAAACGCGTCCCCGGAGAACAGGCTCATGCACTCAACCCGCGCCACCACTCCTTGTCGGTCGACCGCAGAATTCGAGTCCGTCATGAAGGGCACATATCATGGCGACGGGGCAATGCAGCCGTTAGGCAGATGCAATGGCAGAGCGCCCCCCCGATGATCCAGGTCTTCCCTGGGAAGAGATTGCCCGACAGGTTCAAATGGCCCTGGAAGAGCTTCCAATTGGCAACCCAGAGGCCAAGGGAAAGCTGATGGACGACCTGAAGAGCGTCATGGTCTCCCTGGAGGAATTCGGTCTACCTTTCGGCATGGTGCCCCCTTCACAAGCTCACCCGACGCCCGACATTTCGGTGATGGCTGGGGGAAGGGAGGAGGACACCAGTGAGGTCGAGGTGGATGAGGAGCCCGCCGACTCAGGGCGGCCCGATCTCAAGGTGGCTCCGGACCCGATCACCGAGGAGGAGGATCTCGACGGGCCCGGCCTGGGTCAGGGACCCGGCGGTGGGTTCGATCCAGGCGATGGGTCCACCCCAGGCAGCGGCTTCAGCTGGTTCAACCTCGGAGACCTGGGCAAGTCCTTTACGGTTCCCGGCACCGCGGCGACCCCACCGGGAGACATACGGCTCTCCGGAGCGGATGCAGAAGAAGGATCACAGACCTTGTACACCGGCACCCAGGCGCGCCCCTACCGCATCCACTGTGCCGACGGGACCATGCGTGTGGTGGTAGACGGCAAGTCAGGAGAGGTCTTGCGAACCAGTCGTTCCATTGACGTGGAAGGCACACTGATTCGGGTGATGCTCGAAGAAACAGCCTCGGCCATGGGTACGTTTCAGCGGATCTCTTGAGGGAGTCCAAGCCGGCCGGCAAGGTCGGCTGAAGAGAAGACTCAAGCCGACAAGAACGCCAGCAGAAGCCCCATGGCCACCAGGGTGCCAAGAGCCACCAGCGCGACCTTGACCCGGTCGATGGGGGCATCCCCCACCACCTCGCCCGTCTGGGCATTGATCACAAAACGCCAGGGTCGATCCCGAAAACGAAACGCGCCGATGTACACAGGCACCACCAGGAGCACGATCTCCTCGTTCCGCACCAGGGAGCTGGCCACGCAGCGATGCAGCCCGTGGTGGGCTGAAATCCGGTCGCGGTGGGCCTCACACATGAGGGAGTGCATCTCTGCCCTCGCTGCCTGCTCACTCATGCCTGGCAGCTCATAGGGCGCACCCTCCTCCGGGCCGGTCCAAGCCTGTGCGGGCTCCATGTCGTAGGGCTCCAGCTCGCTCAACTCGGCGGAGGTGATGCCCTGGGAGGCGGGGATCATATGGATGAGACGTGTTTCGGCCACGCCCGCCGTCGGCTGCTTGCCGCTGCGGGTGGCTCCGGACTCCAAGCCACTCCAGTGGGTCTCCACATCGGCCTCGAAACGCCAGGAAGGAATCAGCAGAAGCCCAAGGTCCACCGAGAGGGAACGCAGGACCTTCGGATACCACCAGCTGCCTTGGGCCCAGCTCCTGTATTCGGCATCCGCATGGCTCTTCTGCACCTGGACCGGCAGGTGCAGCTCCGGAACGAGGAGGGTCTCCACCTGTCGCTCCTCCACCGCTGGAGATCCGCAAAAGATGCAGGCCGCCCTTTCAGCCGAGGCATCGTAGACCACTGCCCCACCGCAGCCGCCACACTCCACCACGAGGCTCATGACTGCACCGCAGCGACGAGGGCCGCCAGGAGGAGAAGGCCCATTCCGATGGCGGCTGCCACCTTGGCACGGGAGGTGGGGGTTTCCCCTAGGGTGCGTCCCGTCTGGCCGTTCACAAGCTGGCGGAAGACAGTGTCCCCGTGCCGGTAGCTCGCAATCCAAATGGGCAACAACACCAGCTCAGCCTTCTCCAGGTCCACGTCGGTCTGAAGCCGCTCGAGGGTGTTGACATCCCCCGGCAAGAGGTAGGTGGCGATGCGATCAGACTCAAGCCCGTGCACCTCGTCCACGCAGACTCCATCGGCCACATCTCGACTCACAGAGGACAGCTCGGCGCTCCATCCGGACACCATTTCTGGGGAAAAAGGCTCCGCCCGTCCCAGGTCAAACGGCTCCATGGCGTTGGACTCTGACTCCTCCAAGCCGGAAGACGCGCTCACGAGGTGATCATCCAGCGCCCGAATGGCCGAGCCTTCGTGGGAAAACCACTCGGTGCGTCTCTCTCGGCGGGTGCGCACCCGGCCCTTGGAGTCCACGTAGGTCACGGTCTTCCACCAGTAGATGCCCACCTTTGCGCCAAAGTTGCTGCGCGCCGTCCCTGTGTACGCCCAGAACGGCACCAAAACCCCCTTGAGCTTGTGGTCCCGAACCAGGCCCTTGCGCACGGCGTTCGGTGCCCAGAAGCGATCCGCAAGGTGCTCCGACAAGCGCTGCTCCGCCACCGATCGCTGAATCCGGAAAGGTGCGACCCGCGCCACCTCTGCCCGGGCGCGGTCTCCATCCACCAGGGGCGCATCGCAATAGGCGCAGGACATGCTGACGATGCTTTCCGGGAACTCGGCCACCGCTCCACAGCTTGTGCACTCCCGAACCGTCACCTCAATGTCCCTCCTGGCGGTGGGAACATAATGCGGTTGCCATCGGGACCCGGACAGATCCTGGTTCCATCTTTGGCGACACCCGGGTTAGCCTGCTAAGAGAAAGATCCCCGCGTTTCTTCCCTCCCCCTCCCTCCCTTACCCCCCGCGACACCATGACCCCCCAGGTCCAGCCGGTGGCTCTCCATGAGGCCACCCGAAGGCGCTATCTCTCCTACGCCCTGTCCGTCATCACGAGCCGTGCTCTGCCCGATGTCCGGGACGGCCTCAAACCTGTTCAGCGGCGCATCCTGTACGCCATGTTCCACAACCTGCACCTCAAGCCAGACGGGCGCTACCGCAAGTCCGCCGCCGTGGTGGGCGAGGTCATGGCCAAGTACCACCCCCACGGAGACCAGTCGATCTACGACGCCATGGTGCGAATGGCCCAGCCCTTTTCCTTGCGCCACCCCCTGGTGGATGGACAGGGCAACTTCGGCAGCCTGGACGGTGACCCCCCCGCGGCCATGCGCTACACCGAGGCCAAGCTGACGCCGATCGCACTGGAGCTGTTGGAAGAGCTGAAAAAGGACACGGTCAACGACCGACCCAATTACGACGGCCAGACCCACGAGCCCGTGGTGCTCCCGGCCCGGTTCCCCCAGCTTCTGGTCAACGGTGCAGAAGGCATCGCGGTGGGAATGGCCACGCGGATTCCGCCCCACAATCTCAAGGAAGTCATCGATGCATGCCTGCTGATCATCGATGAAGACGACGTGAGCAACGCCCAGCTCTGCCGCAAGGTCAAGGGCCCGGACTTTCCCACCGGGGGACGCATCATCAACACCCGCAAGGAGCTCAAAGAGATCTACGACACGGGGGGCGGCCCCGTCACAGTGCGCGGCGAGCACACCTCAGAGAAGATCGGTCGCAACCACTTCCTGGTGGTGCACTCCCTTCCCTATGCCCTGAACAAAGCCAACCTGGTGGAGCGGATCGGGCAGATGATTCGGGAGCGCAAGGTGCCCCAACTGGTGGATGTGCGTGATGAGAGCACCGACACCATCCGCATTGTCCTGGAGCTTCGCAAGGCCGCCGACGCCGAGGCCGCCATCGCCTTTCTCTACAAGCACACGCCCCTGCAGCAGCGCTACCACGTGAACCTCACCTGCCTGCAACCCAGCGTGAATCCGGATGTGGCGGCACCCGCCCGGTTGAGCCTGAAGGAGATCCTCGAGAGCTGGCTGCAATTCCGCCTGGAGACGGTGCGCCGTCGGTTTGACTACGACCTGCGCAAGCTCCGGGAGCGGATCCACATTCTCGAAGGGTTCGAAATCGTCTTTGATTGTCTGGACGAAGCCATCAGAATCATTCGAAAATCTGAAGGAAAGCGAGACGCCGCCGAGCGACTGATGGATCGCTTTGACCTAGACGACATTCAAACCGATGCCATCCTGGAGATCAAGCTCTACCGCCTAGCCAAGCTGGAGATTCTTACCATTCTCGAGGAGCTGGCGGAGAAGCGAACCGAGGCGGAGCGCATTGACCTCATTCTCTCCACCGAGGCGGGTCTCTGGAACGAGGTCCGCATGGAGCTGGTGGCACTTCGCAAGCAATACGGCGAAAAGCGCCGCACCACTATCGCCGAAGTGGAAGAAGAAGAGCACTCCTACGACGAGGACGCCTACATCGTTGCGGAAGATGCCTTTGTCATCGTCACGCGGGACGGATGGGTAAAACGCCAGTCCAGCTTTACGGATGTGTCCAAGATCCGCACCCGGGAGGGAGACGAGATCGGATGGCTCTTCAAGGCCTGCACCCGCACCACCGTCACCTTCTTCACGGATCGCGGGGGAGCCTACACCCTGCGAACCGACGACATCCAACCCACCACCGGCCACGGGGAACCGGTACAGCGGCGGTTCTCCTTTGATGCCGGCGAAAAGGTCGTGGGGGTCATCAGCCACGATCCACGCAACCTGCCCAGGCCTACACCAGAAGCCCTCGAGACGCTCACGGAGGACGACCCCAAGCCACCCTTCGGCGTGGCTGTGACCCAGCTGGGCCGCGGCTTGCGGTTCCCTCTCGGTCCCCATGCCGAGCCTTCCACAAAGAACGGCCGTCGCTGCGTGAAGCTCCAGGGGGAGCACGACGGCGTGGTGGGGGCGTACGGCACACGGGGGAACGAGTTTGTGACACTGGCGACCCGGGGGGGGAACATGCTGGCCTACCCGGTGGCAGAGCTCCCCATGGTCAAGTCCGCGGGCAAGGGGTTCCTGGCCATCAAGCTGGGAGAAAAGGACCAGGTTCTTGCGTTCTCCTTGTCCATCAAGCACCGCAAGGGCGCTTTGGTGCTGACCAGCAACGGCCGCGAGGAGAGAGCCCGCTTCAGCAAACATGCTGGCAAGCGAGGGGCCCGGGGGGCCGCGGTCATTCGACGGGGGCACTTTGCCGAGTGGATTCGAACGCCACAGATCTGGCTGGACGGCCGGGGTCGAGGAGAGGAATAGCGCATGGCTGCTGGATACACCGCACAGGACATCACGGTTCTCGAGGGCCTGGAGCCGGTTCGCCTGCGACCGGGCATGTACATTGGAGGCACGGGCAAGTCGGGACTGCACCACCTCTTATGGGAGATCGTGGACAACGCCGTGGACGAGGCCATCAACGGCTACGCCACGCGAATCGATGTCACCCTGCACGCGGATGGCCGCACGGCCACGGTGGCGGACAACGGCCGGGGGATTCCAGTCGACAAGCACCCGGTCCACAAGAAGCCCGCCCTGGAAATCATCCTCACCACCCTCCATGCGGGGGGAAAGTTCGACGGCAACAACTACATCACCTCGGGCGGACTGCACGGGGTGGGGGCGTCTGTGGTGAATGCCTTGTCTTCCAGCCTCGTGGCCACAGTCCGGCGAGAAGGAAAGGAATACCGCCAGGACTTTCGAAGAGGGGTGGTCCGTGGTCCCATGAAGAGGATGGGGGCTGCCCGAGGCAGTGGGACCAAAATCACGTTTACCCCGGATGACGAAATCTTCGGACCGGTGGTCTTTGACCCGGGTGTGGTCAAGGAGCGCCTGGAGGTCAAGGCCTATCTGAACCCAACGCTTCGCATTCAGCTAAAGGACGAAGCCGCAGGAACCACCCAGGAATTCCGCCACGATGGCGGGTTGGTGGACTACCTCTCCCACCGTCTGAACCAGGCCGAGCGCAGCTCCCTGACACCCGAGGTCTTCTCCTGGGACCGAGAGGTGAACGGATCCTTGTGCAAACTGAACATTGCCCTGGCCTGGACCGATGCCCCCAAGGAAGAGTTTCACACCTTCGTAAACGGCATCCCCACGCGAGATGGTGGCACCCACGAGCAGGGTCTCAAAGACGCGGTCACACGTTCCTTACGCAACTTCATTGAGACCCACGAGCTGGCCCCGCGGGGGGTGCAGCTCACGGCGGACGACATCCGCGAGGGCCTCGTGTGCATGTTCTCGGTACTGGTGTCCGATCCGCAATTTCAGGGACAGACCAAGGAAAAGCTGAACAACCCGGAGATTCGCGGCGCGGTGGAGGGGGCGCTGCGCCCGGTGATGGAGCAGTGGCTCCACGACCACAAGACCTGGGGAGAGCTGGTGGTGAACCGGGCGGTGCAAGCGGCCCGAGCGCGGCTGGCCTCCCGGGCCGCCGCGACCCAGGTGCGGCGCAAGTCCGCCGTGTCCCACCGGCTGAACCTTCCGGGCAAGCTGGCGGACTGTTCTTCGACCAACCCGGGAAAGAGCGAGATCTTCATCGTCGAGGGAGACTCGGCGGGCGGCTCCGCCAAGCAGGGCCGGGATCGTAAGACCCAGGCGGTGCTGCCCATTCGCGGAAAGGTACTGAACACCGAGTCGGCCTCCCTGGCGGCGGTACTCAAGAACCAGGAACTGAACAACATCGTTCAGGCCCTGGGCACGGGCATTGGCGCGGACTTCGACATCTCCCGCCTGCGCTACGACAAGGTCATCCTGCTGATGGACGCCGATGTGGACGGTCACCACATCGCCACCTTGCTCCTCACTTTCTTCTACCGGCACCTGCACGGCTTGATTCAGGCGGGCCACGTCTATATTGCCCAGCCGCCCCTGTACCGAATCGATGCGGGCAAGGAATCCCACTGGGCTGCGGACGACGACGAAAAGCAGCGCATCCTGGACTCCCTCCCGGCCCGGTTCAAGGCAGAGATTTCCCGCTTCAAGGGCCTGGGCGAGATGATGCCCAACACGCTGTTCCGCACAACGCTAGACCCCCGACGGCGGCGCTTGCTGCGGGTGGAGATTCCCGACGACAAGGCGTTGCTAACCGACCAGGTCGTGAGCGACCTCATGGGCAAAGACCCGTCGGCGAGGTTCCGGTTCATCATGGATCGGGCGCAGGAGGTGGAGGGGTTGGATGTGTAGATGCTCTGTTGAATAGCAAGCAAGAAACTACATTCTTATTGGGCTGCCTCCACTGAACGGCTTCTGTCTTCACTCGCTCCGCGCCCGGGAGTCTTGGAGGTTCTGGGGGCTACTTTGTGCGTGGCTCTTGTGTGGTTCTGGGTGTGGGGGACTTGTGGTTCTGGGGCAGGGGTTCCGACCAGGTTCTGGGGACACACCAGGTTCTGCACACCAGGTTCTGCACCCCATGAGGTTCTGGGACGGTTCTGGGGTGGCACGGTTCTGGTGGCACGGTTCTGGTGGCACGGTTCTGGGGACACCATACTTAACTATACAAGTGTCGGGTTCTGGGGACACCATACATAACTCTGGGCGCACGGCCGACCATTCCCCTGCCCCATCGTCCGAGGCCGCGCCCTCACGAGGCTCGAATAGAATATGGTGTCCCCAGAACTCGTCGCTGACAGAACTCTGTCCGAATAGAATATGGTGTCCCCAGAACCAGTGGTGTCCCCAGAACCAGTCCGAAATGGTTGTTGCCCCTACAGGGGCAAAGATATGCCAATTCCTTCCTTGATCGCCTACCCCTTGTGGTCAAGATAGGTGGGCTATCTCCCCCGGGAATCGGCCGATTCCTGGCTACTCATCCAGAATCGCCTCGATGGTCTCCAACAGGCGAGCCTGGGAGAAGGGCTTTCGCAGCAGCGGAACGCCCGGAGGCGCCGGGATCGAGAGGCCGGTGACCAGGACGACCCGTTTTTCCATGCCCGGCCAGCGTGCGGCGGCGGCCTCGCGAAAGGCTACGCCAGAGAGGCCCGGCAGGTGGACGTCGGTGATGACCAAATCGTAGCTGCGCTCTGAAAGCTTGACCAGACCCTCCTCCGCAGACCCCACAGCTTCCACCCGGTGGCCTGAGAGGCCCAACATTTCGATGGTCAGCTGCCGCATGCCGGGGTCGTCCTCCACAACTAGAATCTGCCGCGCACCGACAGCGCCGTCCCGGTCCCCGGACTCAGTCTGCCTGGCGGCCAAGGGCAACACCACCCGGTACAAGCGACCGATCTCTCCCACTTTGGGCACGTACAGCGCCCCGCCATGCTCTCGCAAAATGGCCGCCCCCACGGCCACTCCAAATCCAAGCCCCCTCCCCACCTCATCCGCAGCCTGCCATGCACCGCCACCAGGGGTCGCCGAAGCGATGTCTCGCCCCCCCCGGGCCTCCCCACGTTGCCCCCCGTGCTGCGTGCCACCATGGAGATCTCCGCCCTCCGGCCAGCCTGGTTCGCCAGCCAGCTTAGGAGACCATCGAACACCTGCTCCAGAAGAACCGGGTCCCCGGGCACCACCATTCCCGGAGGATGCACGTGAATGCCAATCTGTACCGATCCCATGCGCTCCCGACACGCCCGGGCCGCAGCCTTGAGCACATCCTGCACTGCCACCTCCTCCCGGCTGCCCAATCCAGGCTGGGAAAAGATCTGCAGACTCTGCACGATGTCCGCCATGCGCCGGGCATAGTCGGCCATGACCTCCAGGTGCCGTTCTCGGTCCTTCTTGTTCCCGTCCCCCAAAGCCTGCAACAACTCCACCCGCCCCATGATGACCGCCAAGGGATTGTTCATGGCATGGGCCACCCCCGCAGCGAGATTGCCCACGGCTGCCATGCGACGAGAAAGCTGAAGCTCCTCAGCGAGCAGCCGGTAGGAGGTCACGTCTCGAAGAATGCACTGGAACGCGCTGCGACCATAAAGCTCGAGGGCCCCCACGCTCAACAGCACCAACCGCCCGTCCTTGAGGCGAAGCTCCTGCTCACCAGACGCCACGAAGCCTCGGTCCTGGATCTTTCGAATCTCGTCCGGCGCCTCAAAGCAATCTTCCAGCCGCCGGGCTGGTCCCAACCCCTCGGCGGCCTCGTTCCGGGAATGAATCTCCCCGTTGGACTGAACCAGCAGAATCATGTCCGGGGAAGAATCAAACAACGCCCGGTGCAGAGCGTCCAGGGTGCCCTTTTGGGTGTCGTCAGGCGTCACAGAATCGCTGACCGCTAGAGAGCAACACAGACCGCATCATCCACCACCTGCACATCGAAAGTCTTCACCTCCACTGTGGAATCCGTCAAACAACCCCCACTGCGAACATCAAATTCCCACGCATGATACGGACAGGTCACCACATGCCCTTCCAGCCTCCCTTCCCCCAGGGGCCCCTCCGCATGGGGGCAGGTATTTGAAATAGCGTGGTATTTCCCATTCACGTTGGCAACCGCGATCGACGTTCCCGCCATGATGATCTCCACCACCTGCCCTTCCGGCAGCGCATCCTTGTGCAGCACCACCTCAAACCCCTCCGGCGGTGTCACATCCTTGGGCGCCTCCAAGCCCAGACTCAAGGAACGCTCCCCGACCTCCATGGGGCCGTCTTGGGAACTCCACCCCGACCCCTCGCTCATCAATCGCGCCGGGCCGGGTTCCGCACGACCCAACAGCCGGGCGCGGATGCCATTGGGCCGTCCAAAGAGTAGGATCCGCAACAGGCCCATTTCCGACACCTCAAGGATAGATGTTCATAGCACGCCGTGCCAAGCTCAACAGAGAGAGGCCCCATGATTCGCAAGAAGCTTCGTGACGCAGCAAGGAAAGCCGCATTGCGGGCCTTCAAGATGGAGGATGACGCAAGGGCGCGGGAGACCCACAGCACCAAAGGGGATTCCGCCCCCTACAATCCCGATCTGATCCCCAAGGTAGTCCAGGGAAGTGGCGACACACCGGGCCCCAACCACCGCACCCGAATCGGCCGAACATGGGTCAGCGCACAGCTGGCCGGGGGCGTTTCGCCCCTCCTTGTAGACATCCGCCCTCCCGAGGAATGGAGCGCGGGGCACCTCCCCGGCGCACTTCTTCTGCCCGGCCACCAGATCGCTACGGATCCCTCCCCCTTGGGTCCCGACAAAGAACTTCGGGTCACGATCTACGATGCCACCGGAGGCCCCCTGGCTGAAGAGGTGGCTGCGAGCCTTCGTAAGGCTGGGTTTCCTTTCGCCCGCTCCCTGCAAGGGGGCTGGGCCGAGTGGGTGGAACACGGTGAGCCCACCCACGCCCCGGAGGAAATCTCCCAAGCATCCCACCAGCTCGGCGACCCAGTGGAGCTGACCGATGGCCGGCGCGGACGGGTACAGGCGATATCCCTCGTGAAAGGTGCCGCTTTTTACACGTTGCTTCTCGAGGAGGGAGGGGACCGGCTGGAGCGTGTTCCCGAGGAAGACCTTCGCACCTGACGGGAACGCCCTTCTGTGGTCTACTGGCCGACCATGAGCTTCTCCGCCCTCACACACAGGGGATTGAAACGAAAGACCAACCAGGACTCGATCCTGGTTGACTCTGCCCATGGACTGTACCTGGTGGCTGACGGCGTTGGGGGACGACAGGGAGGCGAGCGCGCCTCCGCTGTGGCAGCCGAGGTCTTTGCCTCCCGGGCACCCGCACTCTTTCACCTGCTGGAGAAGCATGATCAAGACCCGGGACAGGGCACTCGGAACCAACTGTTGGAGGCCTTGGATGCAACCTGTCAGCAGGCATCCCGAGGGGTCTATGAAATGGCAGAAGCCGAGGAACTTGAGGGAGCCGCTACCACCTTGATCGCAGCAATCTTGGGATTCGGGTACCTCTTTCTGGCCCACGTCGGCGACTCCCGGGCCTACCTGCTGCGAAATGGCGAGCTCATGCCGATCACCGAGGACCACACCCTCATCAACCACCTGATCCGCCAGGGTAAGCTCACCCCGGAAGAAGCCAAGAAGAGCCCCTATCGACACGTGATCACCCGCGCCGTGGGCCACATGCCCAGCGTGCAGTCCGACCTCATGTGCCAGGAGTTCCTGCCTGGGGATCGACTGCTTCTCTGCTCCGATGGGCTTTATGGCCCCGTGGCAAAACAGGAAATCGTTCCGCTACTCTCGGAGGCCGACCCAGAGAATGCCGCAAATGACCTTCTCCAGGCAGCCTTGAACCACGGCGGTCCAGACAACGTGTCGGTCATTGTGGCCGACCCGGAGCCGTCCCCCGAGTCCGATCTCGTCTCTCGACGCGCCCGCACCTTGTCCAGCTTGTTTCTCTTTCACGGCCTGCCCTTTTCCGAGCTGGCGCGAGTCAGCCGCGTGGTCCGGGAGATGCACGTATCCGCCGGTGAGTTGGTGGTGGCCCAAGGTGCGCCGGGCCGAACCCTGTACGCAGTGGTCACCGGAGAGTTGGTGGTGAAACGCGACGGGATGGTCATTGCCCGTCTCGGGGATGGCGCCCACGTCGGCGAGCTCTCCCTCACCGACTCCCAACCACGCTCCGCCTCGGTCACTGCAGCCAGTCCCGCACACCTGATCGCTATCGATCGGGCGGAGCTGGATGCCCTGTGCCGAAGAGACCCCGACCTTGGCAGCCGTGTCTTGTGGAATCTGCTAGAGACCGTGTCTCAGCGCCTTCGGGAGACCACCCGCCGCCTGGCGGACCAGGGGTAGCACGCCCGCTACTGCACGCCCAATTCGGAGAGCAGCCAGTCAGAGCCGGAGACATCGCCCAGCATCCAGAGCACAAAGCGAATGTCCACGTGGATGGAGCGGGTCAATCCCGGGTCGTACAACCAGTCCGCCGCCATGGCTTCGTAGTTGCGATCGAACACCAACCCCACAAGCTCCCCCTTGGCATTCAATGTGGGTGATCCGGAGTTTCCTCCGGTGTTGTCCAGGGTGGTCAGAAAATTCAGGGGAACCGTCGCAGCGTTTTCGTCGATCTTGGCCTTGAGGGTCTCCGGCACCACAAAGGGATGGGGGCCTTCCTTTGCCAACATTCCACTCAAAGTAGTCTGAGGCTTCAGGGTAACAGCCTCGGACGGAGAGTAGCCGCGCACCTTGCCCACGCTCACCCGCAAGGTGCCGTTGGCATCTGGGTACATATCGCCACCCTTCATCTCCATGAGTGCCTGCATATAGGCTGGGCGCAAGCGGATCATGGCACCCCGGTACCGGTCATCCTCCTCACTTTGGGACTCGACCCACCCCTCTACCGCCACTGCCAGCTGAAGCCAGGGGTCCGTCGAGGACTCCATTCCTGCCCGGTCCATTTCCAGTAGCTTCAGACGAGCTTCCTCCGTGACAAATTGCGGATCGGCGTACAGGGAAGCCAGGGCCTTTTCCAGCCCTCCCTGCGCCTCGATCCAGCTGGCGATCGGTGCCACCTGTTGGTCGGCTGGCAACTCCAGGATCCCGCCCAACACAATGCGTGCCAGGTCCTTGTCGGCATTCAGGTGCAAGCTGCGCTGGAGCTGGCGCATGTTGTCGGTGATGCGCTCCTCGTCCCGCGCCTGGTACCCCCGGCGACGCTCCATGTCGTCCTTTTCCCGCTCCAGACCCAAGCGGTAAGCCGTTCGCGTCACCCGCAGCATTTGAGGGAAGTACGCAGTCAATCCGACCAGGCGGTCCCGCTGGTAGGAGGAGAGCCGATCCTCAATCTCCCGCTCGAACTCCCCAAGTGCTCGTTCGTAACGACGCTTCCTCCGTCGGTCCGCCTGAACCCAGGCCTTCAGCTCCTCGTACTCGCCGGCTTTTCGATCCACGAGATGGGAAGCCTGGAAATTCTCCAGCATGCCCTCGTAGTGCTTACGTTGGTTGGCCAGGCTGAAGATGTAGTTACCCAGCTTCTTTGCCGCTTCTTCGTCCTCGCTGGTGTGCTCGCTCATGGCCTCCATGAGGTCTGTGAACAAGGCAATGCCTTCCGGGTAGCGTACCTGTTGCGCATGGGCGATTTCCGCAGCACTCCGGTACCGGTAGGTCGCACCCGGATAGCCGGCGATCAGGACAAAGTCATTGGCTCCTACCCCGTCAGGTTGCACCTTCAGGTGCTGCCCTGGAGAAAAGGGAACGTTGTCCTGGGCATTTGGGATCGCGCCTCCATCCGGCGCAACATAGGCTCGCAGAAAGGCAAAGTCCCCCGTGTGGCGTGGCCACATCCAGTTGTCCTTGTCCCCTCCGAACATGGCCACATCTTCCGAAGGTGCGTACACGACCCGCACGTCCTTGACCTCCTGCCGGGTAATCAGCTTGTACTCCAGGCCTCCAAAAAACTCGGCCACCTGGCAGCGGCGCCCCGGGGCAGACTCGCACTCGGCGATGACCTCCTTTCGCGCCCGCTCCAGAATGTCGTAGCGGTCCGCATCCTTCCGGCTTGTTGCGAGCTCAGCGTGCATGTACTCAGTGACATCCTCGATGCCCTCCACCACGAAAATCCGCGCGGACGGCCCGGCCCACAGCTCCTCGTCCCGGGACTGGGCAGCGTAGCCGTCGCGCACGAGGTTGGTCTCCCCTCCGGATGCGTACTGCAAATAGGTCCGCACACAGTGTGCGTTGGTCACCAGGAGCCCAGTGTCAGAGACGAAGGCGCCTGTGCAGTTCCCAATCCAGACCACCGCCCCCAGCGGACCGGTTGTGGGATCGGCTAGTTCCTCCACGGAGAGTTCGAGACCCAAGTTCTCCAACTCGTCCGCATAGGCGAGGAGTTGCTCGGGCAGCCACATGCCCTCATCGGCGAGGGCGGGAAGAGAAAGCGCGGAAAGCAGGAGCGTGACGGTCATTTGGCGTGGGTCCTCTGAAGCCCCTCCACTATCCCAAGTGGCTAAGGTTGCCAGGGAGGACCCTCAAGCCTCGTACAATCCCTTCAGACTGGCCCCCAGTGCCTCCACCAGGCGTTCCATGTCAGCCTCCGTGTGGGACGTAGAAAGGAAACCCACCTCGTAGCCCGACGGCGCCAGGTAAATCCCCGCCTCCAACATTTGTGAATGGAGGGGCGCGTAGCGCTCCATACTGCTGGCTTGGATGGCCTCGGCAGATCGGGGCAGCGTCTCGGTGTCCAGGGCCAACCAGAAAATGCTCCCGGCCCGCTGCATGCGGACCGGCAGCCCCAGCCCGGACGCCACAGAGGAAAAACCCAACTCCAAGTGCTTGCCAAGGGCCTCCAGGCGGTCCTGCCCCCCTTCCGCCTCGAGTGTCGCAAGGGTGGCCAACCCCGCTTGCATCGCCACAGGATTTCCACTCAAGGTTCCAGCCTGGTACACCGGCCCATCCGGGGCAAGCTGCGCCATGGTCTCCGCGGGGCCTGCAAGTGCGCCCACGGGCATGCCGCCGCCAATCACCTTCCCCAGGGTGATGAGGTCTGGGTCCAGGCCGTTTTCGCGGCTCACCAAGACCGAACTGGTGCGGTACCCCACCAGCACCTCGTCCGCGATTACCATGGCTCCGACCTCCCTGGTCACCCTCCTGACGCGGTCCAGAAACTCCGGAGACTGCACAAGAAGCCCGTTGTTGGCGGGAATGGACTCGATGACCACAGCAGCCAGGCGATCTCCCACCTCGCGAAGGGCGGTCTCCATGGACTCCACATCATCCAGGGGCAGCACCAGGACATCCGCCGTCGCTCCCGAGGGCACGCCCGCAGAACTTGCCGTACCAAAGGTTGCCAGCCCGGATCCCGCCTTGACCAACAGACAGTCCGAATGCCCGTGGTAGCAGCCCGTGAACTTGGCAACCACGTCCCGTCCTGTGGCGCCACGGGCCAAACGAAGCGCCGTCATGACCGCCTCGGTGCCCGAGTTCACAAAGCGTACCTGCCAGCCCTCGGGAAGGTCCTGGAGCACGCGCTCTGAAAGGCGGATCTCACTGTCGTGGGGCATACCGAAGCTCAATCCCCGCTTTGCCGCTTCCATGACCGCCTCCACCACCTTTGGGTGGGCGTGGCCCACGATCAAGGGTCCCCAGGAGAGGCAGAAGTCCAACAACTCGTTTCCGTCGGCATCAAAGAGAGAGGCACCCTTTCCTCGCACCGGGTACACAGGCGCCCCCCCCACCGCACGAAAGGCGCGGACTGGAGAGCTCACGCCTCCGGGCATGAGAGCGCAGGCCCTCTCAAAGAGCTTGGTCGAGTTGTTTCGATCCATCAGTCGATCCAGTGTTCCGCGGCAATTCGTCGAGCCGCATAGGTAATGAGAATGTCCGCGCCTGCCCGGCGCATGGCCACCAGGGACTCCAGCAGCATCTCCCGTTCGTCCCCAAGGCCAGCCTCAGCCGCCTTAATCACCATCGCGTACTCCCCGGACACGTGGTACGCCGCGACCGGCAGAAGCGTTGAGTCCCGGAGCTGACGAATGACGTCCAGGTAGGCCAGGGCAGGCTTCACCATCAAGATGTCCGCGCCCTCCGCCTCGTCCAACATGCCTTCCAGCAGCGCCTCGCGCCCGTTGCGCGGGTCCATCTGGTAGCCCTTTCGATCCCCCCTTCCGGGTGCCGACCCGGCAGCCTCCCGGAAGGGACCGTAAAACGCCGAGGCGAACTTTGCAGCGTAGGAGAGAACCGGCACATGGCTGAAGCCAGCGTCGTCCAGGGCGTCGCGAATCGCCCCCACGCGCCCGTCCATCATGTCGGAGGGCGCCACCATCGTGGCACCAGCCCGGGCATAGGTCACCGCGGTCTGCCCCAGGATGGAGAGGGTCGGATCGTTGTCAACGCGACCCTCTTCGTCCAAAACACCGCAGTGGCCATGGGAGGTGTAGGCACAGAGGCAGAGGTCCGGCACCAATACACAGTCCTGCGCCAGTCCCCTGGCGGTGGCCTCCTTGAGAAACCGGGCCACCTCGGAGTTTTCCGAGTGCGCCCATGCCCCCTCCGGGTGCTTCTCAGCGTCCTCGGGTACCCCAAAAACCAGAAAGCTCCCAAGGCCCAGCTTCAGGTCAGTCTCCAGTGTCTCCAGGGCTCGGTCCACGGACTCCCGGGAGATCCCCTGCAGGCCCTCCAGAGGCTCGCTTCTTCCCTCCCCGGGCACGAGAAAGATCGGTTGAATCATCTGATCCAGGTGAAGGCGGGTTTCAGCCACCAGGTTTCGCAGGGCCGGGGTCCTGCGCAGGCGACGCATGCGGACAGTGGGAAAGGTTGACATGTCTAATCTCCGGTCGGCAAAGCCGAACGCACGAGGTTCACCAGGGACTCAGCGTCCGGAAGCTCCGCCACCAGCGGGTCAAACCCCTCTTCCACCAGGGCTTTGGCGGTAAAGGGTCCCAAGGCAATGGGACGTGCCGTCAGATCGATGTCGAGGGCACAAAACGCGGACACCCCGGAAGGGCTGCTGAAGAGGACAAAGTCCGCATCCACATCCAAGGCCCCCCGAAGAGAAACTGGATCCGTGGGCGCTGATCGATAGAGGGGCAGCCTGGTGACCCGGTGGCCCCGCTCCTTGAGGGCCTGTGGAATCAACTGTCGGGCCTCTTCTGCACAAGGGAGAAAGAAGCGCTCGGGCTCGGCGCCTTCCTGGCAAGCGGGAAAGCCCTCCACAAAGGCGGCAGATCCGTTTCCGGGACAAGCCCACTCCACAGCCAGCCCCAAGCGCTCCACTTCCCGGGCCGTTGCGGTACCCATGGCTGCAGCTCTAATTCCAAGCGGCAAGGACGACGCCGGAACCCGCTCCAAGAGCGCCCGGGCGGCTGCACCACTTGTGAAGACCAGCCAGTCGCCTGGTGCCAGGGCAGCCACCGCCTCTTCCAATTCCTGTTCGCCCATCAAGGCCTGAATCTGGATGAGGGGGGCGAGCACAACCCCCATTCCGGCAACTCGAAAGTGAGCAGCCTGGCGCTGGGCCACCGGCTCAGAAGCGGTGAGAATCACACGGGGTCCCGCGGGGGAAGCGGCAGCCGCCCACTCCCCTCCCAGCTCTGCCCATGCCTCTTCGGCGAGGGCCACCGGGTCCTCACCGGAAAACTCCCTCCGCTGAAGAGAGGGGGTCTCGGGGGCCTGCCAGCCCCGCGGACCCAGGCTGACGCTCAAGTGCCAGCCGCCGGCTTCCTGTCTTGCCCAAGCCCCCAAGGGCAGGTTGCACCCGCCGCCCGCCTTCTGCAGGAAGGAACGCTCACCTTCCACGGCCATTGCGGTCTCTGCGTGATGAAGAGGGGCCAGCAGCGCCTTCATCTCCTCGTCCCCATCGCGAATCTGAATTCCCAGCGCTCCCTGACCCGGCGCGGGCACACAAGAGGCCGGGTCAAGCCGCTCGACCACCAGGCCCTCCAAAGAGAGCCCCAGCCGCCTCACACCTGCCGCGGCCAACACGAGCTTCTCCGTGCGCCCCTCCCGAAGGTGCTTCACCCGGGTGGGCACGTTTCCGCGCACCGGCACAACTGTCCACTGGGGATGCCCGTCCAACACCTGGAGCTGCCGACGCAAAGAGCTGGTTCCCACCCGCACCTGTGCGGCCTCCTCCCCTTCCCTTCCCAACAGGAGATCCGCCGGGTCCTCCCGCTCCGGAATGGCAGCCAACGCCAACCCAGGTGGCTGCTCTGAAGGCAGGTCCTTCAAGCTGTGCACTGCCAGGTCCACACTTCCATCCAGGAGTGCCTGCTCGATCTCCCGGGTAAAGAAGCCCTTGTCATCCAGCTTGGCCAAGGCGAGGTGCTGGAGCTTGTCCCCCCGGGTCTTGAGGATCACCAGCTCAGGCTCCACAGCATCGCCATGGGCCTCTCGCAAGCTTTGGGCGGTCCACTGCGCCTGGGCCAGGGCCAACTGGCTCCCACGGGTACCGATTCGAATGGGGCGCGTTGCAGGCATGAGCCCCCCGCTTCTAACCGAAACTTCCGCCTGTCGTGGGCTCGATGCAGCCCATCAACCGGCGAATTGCCATGTAGGACTCGGTCCACTGCCCATCCTCGCGCCGCACCACCACCGGCCGTCGGTCCAGGCGAGACCCGGTTCGACCGCAGACAAACAGGGCAATCGTGGGGGCCCGGCCCGCCCGAAACTCCACATCCTGACGGGCTCGAAGCACAAGTCCGGCAGCAGCAATCGCCTCTTCCGGCCGTTCGTCTCCGGCAGCGTGGCAGAAGACGAAAACACCGTTCTCCGAGAGGGAGCGCTCCGCAGCGAGGCAGTAATCGAACACGTCGCCGTGGAGCTCCATGCGAGCGCCGGCCCGCTGGGGGTGGCTTGAGACGACACCGGTCCCCAGGGGAAAGTAGGGGGGGGAGCCAGTCACGAGGTCGTGGCTTCGCACCGGGGGGACCCGTTTCTCGTCCCGTAGATCCCCGCGCGACAGGTCCACGCGATCGACCAGGCCATTGTGTTGCACAGTCCGATGGGCCAGCCGATAGCTGACCTCCTGCACCTCCACACACCGCAGTCTGGCCTCGGACTTCATGTGCCACAGGGTCATCAATCCCACGGAGCCAGTGCCGCTCCCCAGGTCCAGCAGGCGCAGGGCTTTCGGCGCCTCCCGAGAAGCCATCCAGGCGGTCAACAGGTCATCCGTGGAGAAGCGATGCCCCTTTCTCAACTGGAAGATCTTCCAGCCACCGATCAGGTCATCCAGGGTCACCTCCTCCCTGCCGTTTCCTCCCCCTTGGCGAATCAACCCCCATCTTCCAGTGGATTCGCCAGTGAATCCGCCAGGCAATCCGCCACGAGCCCAGGCATGCGGGCGCTGATCACCTCCAAGCTCTCGTCCACCCTCACTCCGGCCGCCTTCGCATGCCCTCCTCCTCCAGGGTGGAGCGACCTCGCAAGGGCCGCCACGTCAACCGCCCCACGGGAGCGAAAGGAGATCTTTGTTTTCGAGCCTTCCCGCTCCACCAAGAGCGCAGACACCTCGACACCCTCGATGTACAAGAGGGACTCCACCACGCCCCCCAAGTCATGGTCTGAAGCACCCAAGTCCCTCATCAATGCAGCCGTTACCCGTCCGATACAGAGCTGCCCCTCGACGTGAAACTCAGCTGCAGCTTGAATGGACGCTGCGAGCATTACCCCCTGGCGAGTCCGCTCCATCAGCACCTGCACCGCGATATCCGCGTGTTCGATTTCCAGGGCCAAAAGACGCGCTGCCGCCTCATGGGTGCTTGGGCCCGTGTTGGAATACCGAAATCCGCCCGTGTCGAAAAGGATGCCTGTGTAGAGCTGGATGGCGGCCGAACGGTCCGGATCCACGCCCCACAGGTCCATGATCTCCAGCACCATTTCACAGGTAGAGGCAGACTCAGGGTTGATGAGACCAAGGGTGTAGCCTTCCTCTGTGGTGGTGCGGTGGTGGTCGACAATCGCGGTCACAGGAGCGGCGCGAAAGGCTGCTTCAACCTCCCGGGCCAGGCGACCGCAGTCCCCGTCCAGCACCACCACCAGCCCGTAGTGGGGGCGGACCGCGCTGTTTTCCAGGAGGTCCTCTGCATCAGGCAGAAAACGGTACGCTCGACTGCACTCTCCGGCCACATCCACAGGCACCCCAAACCGGAAGCGAATCGCCCGGGCCAAGGCCAGAGAGGCACCCAGGGAGTCCCCATCCGCGGCATTCGGTCCGGTGAGGAGGATGCCCTGGGCTTGTTGCACCAATACACCCAACTGCTCTACTTGTTCTGGATTCAGGGTACTGGACAAGGTCGCTCCGCCTCCGCAAAAGGCAGGTTTCGTAACGGGTCCCCTGGGGGGACGCGAGCAGGCTTGGGTCTTTACTAATGGACCACGCCCCTCGGAGGCGATAGGGGCGCCGCCACGGAGATGCTGTGAGCGATACACAAACAACGACAGACACTGAAAACGAAAATGACGGGAGCTCCTCTGAGGAGCTGGAGGTGGGTTCTTCCGAAGAATTGGAGGAGACCCCCATCATCGAGTCCCGGGACGAAGAAACAGAAGAGGGGGACGAACTCGAGGCCGCTTCCGAGGACGACGAGGACCTGACGGAAGAGGAAGAGGCAGACGAAGAAGACGACTCCACCGAGTCCGAGGAGGCCAGCGGACCCCGCAGCGACTACAAGTCGGGCCGTCGATTCGATGAGCTGCCCCTGACCCGCGAAATCATCGAGGGTCTTAGCTCCCTTGGCTACGAAGAAGCCACCCAGGTCCAGGCTGCGACAATTGAGCCCGGACTTGCAGGCAAGGACCTCCTGGTCCGCGCCAAAACGGGCACCGGGAAGACCTGTGCTTTCTGCGTCCCCATCGTGGAGCGCCTGGAAGAAGGAGCGCGATACCCCCAAGCGATCATTCTCTCCCCTACCCGAGAGCTGGCGACGCAGATCGCAGAGGAATGTGCCGGGATCGCCCGGTACAAGGACCTGCGAATTCTCGCCGTCTACGGTGGGGTCGCCATGGGCCCCCAGGAGACCGCCTTCAAGGAAGGCGTGGACATCATCGTGGGCACCCCGGGGCGCGTGTTGGACCACATCCGGCGAAAGAACCTGGACCTCTCCCGGTGCAAAATCACCTGCCTCGACGAGGCCGACGAGATGCTCTCCATGGGTTTCTACGAGGACGTGAACAACATCCTCAAGGCGTCCTCCGACGGCGCCCAGGTGCTGCTTTTTTCGGCGACCGTAGAGGAGCGGGTCAAGCGGCTGGTGCGGAACCACCTGAATGACCCGGTGGACATCATGCTCTCCACCGATGCCGACAGGGTGGAGGGAATTGAGCACATCCTCTACGAAACCACGCCAAACTTCCACCGCGTTCGTGCCTTGCTGGCGATCATCGACCAGGAAGAGCCCGGGTCCACCATCATCTTCTGCAACACACGAGAAGACACAAGCACCGTGGCCAACTTCCTCTCCCGACAGGGATTGGATGCCCAGCTGATTTCTGGGGAGCTCCCTCAGAACAAGCGCACCCAGGTCATGCAGAAAGTGAAGACCGGTGAGATTCAGTTCCTGGTGGCCACGGACGTGGCGGCACGGGGAATCGACATTTCGGACATCACCCACGTTCTGAACTACTCCCTGCCCGCTGATCCTCCGGTTTACATGCACCGCATCGGCCGAACCGGGCGCATCGGCAAGAAGGGCAAGGCAATCTCCATGGTCGGCGGCCCGGATCTTGCGACGCGAAATGTCCTGGAGCGGCAGTTTGAGATCAAGTTCGTGGAAAAGGACCTGCCCACCCCTGAGGAGGCGGCCAACCTGCGGGTGAAGCGCCAGGCGGTACGCCTGGAAGCCGCCATGGGCACCACAGCCTTTGAAGCCTACCTGCCCCTGGTCAAGGCCCTCCAGGAACGGGAAAACGGCGACTACCTTCTGGCGACTGCCATGCGGATTTTCTTCCAGTGGGACCGGGAGCAGCAGCTTCGTGGATCCATTGACACCCTAAGTGCGCTCTCCGAAGCGCGGCAGGAAAAGAAGGACGGACGCCGTGATGGCGGACGAGGGGGCCGTGACGGTGGCGGCCGGGGTCGCGGCGGCGGCGGCGGCGGACGGGGCCGAGGCGGTGGCCGGGACGGCGGTGGACGTGGTCGCGGCGGCGGCGGCGGCGGCGGCGGAGCTTCAAAGGCGCAGGCGCCACGTTCTGAGGGAGGCGGAGACGCCCCCCGGAAGCGGCGGCGGCGGAGGCGGAGGCGCTCCGGCGGCGGCGGAGGCGGCGGCGGCGGCGGCGGCGGCGGCGAATAGCCTCCCGGAGCAGAATTAGCGCTCCAGAAAACTCCTCTCGAATGCCAGCACGCGGCACGCCTCTGCTTCCTCGGTCGTGAGGATCTCGGCGTCCTTCAGCAGTTGGAATTCCCGCTGGAGGTTCGTGCCACAGAGATAGGTACCATCGGTGTTGATGGTGAGAGGAATTCCCGCTTCCAGAAAGGTCGCCACCACATATCGGAAGTCTTCCAGGTGTCGAACGGCTCGAGTGTGCAGGTTGGAGGTAGGGCACAACTCCAGCACCGTTCCGCAGTCCGCCAACATCTGGGTCGCCTCCTTGCTGTATGCCGCGCGCACTCCGTGACCAATCCGGTCCGGCTTGAGCACCTTCAGGACCGCCATGACCCCCTCCCCAGAAGTGGCCTGCGTCTCCCCTGTGTGAACCGTGGTGCCCAGTCCGGCCTCCCGAGCTCGCAGGAAAATCTCCCCATACTTGTTCACGGAATCGGTCAGTTCCATGGGCTCGTTCTCAGTGCCCGCCAGATCGATACCGATGATTCCCCGATCCTGGTACCGAATGGCCTTCTCCAGGATCTTCTCATTCTGCTCCGGCGGAAACTCCCGGGCCAGGCAGAAGATCAGACCCGCCTCAATTCCGTACTCCAGACAGGCCCTGTCCATGCCCCTGAAGGCAGCATGAATAATGTGGTCCAGGTCTCGCTCCCCTCCGAGGTTTCGCTTCATGGGATTGAAACGAAGCTCGATCCGAGTCACCCGGGACCCCCGGTATTCCTTTCCAATGATCTCGTACACCGATCGCTCCACGGAGGCGGGGCTCGACTGGATGCGTTCCGTCCAGGTGTGCAGAATGGCAAGGTACTCCTCAAGGGAGTGCACCTTGCGAGGATCAGCGGTGATCAGCCCCACAAACTCCCAGTAGTCCTTGACGGGCAGCTTGAAACCCTGCTCGTGAGCCATGGCCCACATGATGTGCGGCGCCACGCTGGCGCCGACGTGGATATGGAGGTCGCAGTACTTGCGGTCGGGCTTCATCGTGCCTCCTCGTTTCGCTCCAGAGCCGTCGTCAGGTAGGAAAAGGCCTCGGCCACCGAGTCCGTGTAGTAGAACAGGTCGAGGTCCTTGGCGGAGATTGTCCCCCACTCCACCATCTTTTCGACGTTCAGGATGTCGGACCAGTACTGCTTTCCAAAGAGCACGATCGGAACGGGCTTCTTGATCTTCTGTGTCTGCACCAGGGTCAGCAGCTCCGCGAATTCATCCAGCGTCCCAAACCCACCGGGGCACACCACCAGCGCCTTGGCCAGGTACATAAACCAGTACTTGCGCGTGAAGAAATAGTGGAACTCAAAGCCCAAGCCATCGGTCACAAAGGGATTGAGATCCTCCTCGAAGGGAAGGGAGATACCCAGGCCCACGCTTCGGCCCCCCGGGACCTCTGAGGCCCCCCGGTTTCCCGCCTCCATGATGCCGGGTCCACCGCCTGTACAGATCAAGTAGTCAGCACCCGCCCGCTCCACGGACCAGGCGGTGATTCGCTTGGAGAGCTCCCGTGCGTCTTCATAGTACTGAGAGTGGCGTACCTTTTGCTTTGCCTCGGCGACGGCATCGTCGTCTCCAGACGCCTCGGCCTCCGCCAAGAGCTCTGTGGCTTGCTCGTGCGAGAGCGTGCGGGCAGAACCAAACAAAACAATGGTGTTTTCCACACCTTTCTTTTCAAATCTCTGCCTTGGTTCTTCGTACTCACAGAGGATGCGAATGGTACGAGCCTCAGGTGAGTTGAGGAAGTCCAGATTCTTGTAAGCTTTTTCAACCGATGACATGAATACTCCCAGAAGGTCCCCGTTCTCTACCTCGCCGGACTGCTCTTGTCCCTGTGCGAGCGCGGCCTTGGCATCCACCCTGGAGACCATCTCATGAAACCCATTCTCACTCTTGCCCTTGGCCTCGCAATCACGTCCGGTTGCATCATCTACGACAACGACGGCTACGACCCCGTCCGCGAACGAGGTGCTTCCGCGGACGACACCGGAATCGACACGCCTGTGGAGAGTCCGGAGATCCCCTCGGTGACCCTGTCCTTTCTGCCCCCGCAGGCGGAACAGGGCGAGTCCTTCATCGGCCGCCTTACCGTGGATGAAGGTGACCTCACCCTGGGTGACTGTCATGACGTCGTGGTCTACGGTGAAGCTTCTGTGGATGCCTTGATCGCCCGTTCCAACGAGGTGCTCGTATCGGTTTCCGCCAACGACGACGCCACGCCCGGCGTGGTGGATGTCCTTGTAGAGTTGACGGACGGAACCGCTGCCTGGTTGGAAGGCGCGTTCACCATCTTTCCAGCAGGTTCCGGAAACAGCGCTTCCGCCTGGGGGGCTGAAAACCAGGAAGCTCTCGCATCCGTTGGGAACGAGGAGTGTCCCTAGAAGATGCCATTTCAGGCGGGGACCCTACCCCGCCACCATCGCCTCGACGTCCGCCACCCGTTTCGGGATCTCTCGGGTGAGGACGTCGGGGCCTTTCTCTGTCACGAGAACATCGTCTTCGATTCGCACCCCGATGCCTCGAAAGCGCTCGGGCACCTCCAGGTCCATGGGCGAAAAGTACAGCCCCGGCTCCACAGTCAGCACCATGCCCGGCTCCAGGGTGCGCGGCTCTCCGTCCAGGTCGTACTTCCCCGCATCGTGAACATCCAGGCCCAACCAGTGCCCCACGCCGTGCATGTAGAAGCGTCGGTAGGTCTTCTCTTCGATCAGGGTGTCCACATCTCCCGTAAGAATGCCCAGCTCCACAAGGCCCTGGGTCATCAGCCGCACGGCGAGCTCCTGAAGAGCTGTGTACGGAGTGCCAGGTTGGACGGCTTCGATGACCGCCTCGTTGGCTGACAGCACCAACTCGTAGATTTCCCTTGCCGGACTGCTGAAGCGACCGTTGACAGGCCAGGTGCGCGTGACATCCGCCGTGTACCAGCCGAACTCACAACCTGCATCCACCAACACCAGGTCACCGTCTGCGAGTTGATCGCGGTTTGAAATGTAGTGGAGAATGCAGGCGTTGGCCCCAGAACCCACGATGGATGTGTACCCCGGCCCCACTCCCCCCATGGAACGAAACGTGTAGTCGATCAGCGCTTCAAGCTCATATTCGTACATACCCGGCTTGGTGGCCCGCATGGCGGCCCGGTGGGCCTCTCCCGTGATGCGTGCTGCCTCTCGCAAGAGTTCAATCTCAGCGTCACTCTTCACGAGACGCTGCTCGTGGAGAAGCCGGCCCAAGGACACGATGGCGCCTGGCACTTCCTGGTGGCTACTTCGGGACATGCGGCGGGCAACTGTGAGCGCCGTAGAGACCAGGTCGTCCATGTCCTCCTGCTTGCCAAGGTCATGGTAGAGGGTCTTCGCCCCCAGCAACATCTTGGGAAGGCGCGAGGCGAGCTCGGTAATCGGGTACGCTGCCACCGCGCCGAAGTCAGCGACAGCCCCTTCCACGCCAGACCGCAGCCCGGTCCACACCTCCCGTTCCGGTTCCCGAGGCTGCACGAACATCACAAAGGGCTGTTCCGCATCCGGACACAGAAAAATCACAACCTCAGGATCTTCCCACCCGGTCAAATAGAGCACGTCTGAGCTGGGCCTGTACCTGTATTCGGAGTCCCCGTTTCGAAGAGGGTGTGGCGCAGCGAAGAGAAGCATCGCGCTCCCTGGCTCCATGGCGCCAAGGACCCGTGAGCGGCAGTCCGCCACGAGGGCGGGAAACTGTGGGACGGGTCTCAAACCAAGCTCCGATCGAACCTCATAAGCATAACCGGGCACGCAGTGTGCAAAGCCGCGACCGACACGCTACACCCTATGCACATTCTCTCAAAAGGGAGTCACAACCCGTGAAGATGACGCTGTCACGCCATGGCGGTCAGACCTACGAAATTCAAGTTTCGGAGGTTTCCGAACACGACCCCTCCCTGATCAGCACGCTGCTCGACATTGACCTGATGACCTTTTCGGAACCCACGTGGAGCCGCTACACCGCAGGGCTCATGCTCCGCCATGGCCGCACCTACGTGCTGTTTGCCGACGAACATCCCATCGGCACCTGCCAGTGCATTCGCTCCTGGGAGTCCCCGTGGGAAGTGGTGCTGTTCTCGATGGCGATCCGACCCGGCTGGCGTGGACAGGGACTGGGCACCCACTTCCTCGAGGTGGTGCTCAAGGCTCTGGAACACAGCGGAGCCCGCTCGGTGGTCCTGGAGGTCGACCCCAGGAGTGAGGCAGCCATTCGACTCTACGAGGAGAAGTTCGGCTTTTCCGTGGTGGCCGAGTGCCTTGGCGAGTATGGTCCTGGCCACGACCGGCTCCATATGCGGCGGCCACTTTCCGCGAGCCCTGTGGCCGAGGTGGCGGAATTTCCCATGGCCGATGAGGAGACCCTCGAAACGACCCTCATTACGGACGTGACCATTGCAGGAATCGGGCGCGAACCGTTTTCGGATCCGCCGTCTCAGGAAGCCAGTCCAGGTGCGGACCCAAGCGCTGAACCAGGTGCATCCACCGCTTAGGCATGTCTCCGAAGTCATGGCTGAACAGCACGGGGAGCGCATGGCCGGCCTCCCGTAGAGCCGCAAGGATGTAGAGGCCCTGGTGGGCTGCAAGATGAGCCCTTGCCGGTTCACCTTCCAAGCGGCTCGACTTCACTTCTCCCAGCAACAGGTCCGATGGCGTTCGGCCAAAGTCCATGTCCAACCACACGCCGTCAAAGTCCTGCTGTTCCAGGGCGCGGCGGGCCTCCGGGCCCGACCCAGCCCGCTCAAAGACAAAGCCCTCCCCCATCCAGCGCTGGGCACGCTCGGTGTACTCCATACCATCCTCAATCACCAGCACGCGGACGCGGTTCATTGAGGTGCCCCCTGGAGTTGTACGACGATGGCCTTTCCCGGATTTCCGGGCTCGACCCGCAGTGCTCCCCCGTGGCGAGCCAGCAGGTTGCGGGCAATACCAAGGCCTCGCTTTGAGGAGGCCGACGCCAGTACAGCCGGGTCCAGCGTGGCCGGGGCCACATCCACGATGTGCACCTCAATTTCCTCAAGTCCGGTGATGGCGTCCGCATGGGTCACCACCCGCACCAGAATCGGTGCACCGCGGGACACCTGGATTGCATTGCGGAAGAGGTTCTGGAACACGACCTCCAAGTCGTCCTGCAGCGCTTGCACCCACACGGGCTGCGGCCATTTATCCACAATGAGCTCCCCCACCTCACCCTCCTGTCCGGGTTCCGAGCGCACCGCATCCCAGCAAGCCCGAATCCAGCGGTGATCCATTCGACAGGTGCCAAGCCGCCGGAGCATGGTGGCCAGGGCCACGCCAGCCTCCTCGTTAATCACCCGAGAAATCCGTCGAATCTCCCCCGGATCGACACCCCCCTTTCGGTGCAGTGCCGGTGCCAGCGCGGCGAGATCCGCCATGCCCTGCTCCAAGGGACCGAACACCGGGTCCGCCGCCAGGCGCACCGGCACCCCATGCCGTTGCCCCAGCCCCTCAATCTGCCGGGCCAGGGACTGCCAGCGGGTCCAGATTCCATCGGCGCCATCCCGCCCGAGAACGCGGGAGGCCACGTCCAAGGGAAGCTCGGTGCTTCCAGCCTCCAGCGCACTCGCAAGAGCCGGTAGAACAGAGGTGTTGTGCTTGATGATGTCGTGGCTGATGGCTGCTACCAGACCAGAGAGCTCAAGACCCGCACTGGGTGCTGCCGCCAGAAGCGCATCCAGGTCGACACCGGGCGCTTGGGCGGACTTGCGAGCCCACCACCCCAAGCCAAGAGCTGCCCCCAGGCCAAGGAGCGCAGCTCCCCACGGTGTCGGCTTGTCTTCCACCGGTTCCTGAATCTGCAGGGGCGGAGCTGAAACCTGGCTGTCCGAAGACGCGATGGTCGCTGTGGCTGCACGCACCGACAACGCCACCTCGTAGGCCATGGCCGCCTCCCGGGACCTCCCCCCGACCTGGGCCAACAACTTGCCCAGCTGTGCTGGCCATCGCTCATCCGACGGATCCAGTGACCAGGCGATCTGCCAGGCCATCTCCGCACCCGATGTGTCCTGGGCTTCAAGCCGACTCTCGCCGCGTTGCCCCCAAAGCAGCGCCGTCTCGTGGGCGTGTGCCTGCGCCAGCTCTTTGTGGAAATCTGCCTGCAAGCGAGACCATGCCTCCCGCGCCTGGGCCACGACAGGCTCTTGTTGGCAGGCCTCCAGCACGCTTCTCGCCCATCGTCTTGCTTCCTTGGCCCGGCCGTCGGCCTCGAGAGCGTGCGTCAGCCCGAGCAGATGCCGGGCGCCTTCTTCGGGAAGCTCTTCCCGATCAGGCCAGGCAAAATAGCGCTCCGCTGCTGCCACCGCCGCACCTAGATCCTGTGCTGCGAGTGCGGCCCGGCTCTCCAGAAGATGGGGAGGTGCCTCGCCAAGTCGAAGGGTCTGAAGCCGCCTGGCCAGGACCAACGACTCCTGGGGCCGACCCACCAGGAGCAACCTCGCCAGGCCCTCCACTGCATCCGGGTGTGTGGGAAGACGTCGCCACGTCTGCTCCGCCAAATCCAGGCGACCCAGCCCCTCCAGCGCCAGGGCCAGTCCAAGAAGGGCACGAGGGGAGTCGTTGCGCACCTCCAACACCCGCTGGAACTCACCTCGGGCTTCTTCGTGACCCCCTGCGGCAAGGAGATGCCCGGCGCGGTTCAGGCGCGCCCGGTTCACTCCATCCAGCCCCGTGTCCACAGAACCTTCCTGTGCAAGGGCCATCCAACCCATGAGCAGCCAACCCTTCACGCCCTACCCCATCCTTCGTTTCATTTCCCGCACCTTCAGTCCCAGCTGATTGAACCGCAGCTGAACCTTTCGTGCACACTCCGGGTCCCCCATCAGAACCTGGGCCATCTGGCGAAAGTCCCCTTCATACTTAAGGAACAACGCCCGAAAATACTGTTGCTCCACATCCGCCGCCACCCGGTTGAGAGTGTCCGAAGCCTGCAGGTGCACGGTGAGGCCAAACCCTTCTTGGGCCCCCCCCGTTGCCAGCCCCCTTGTTTGCAAGAGCAGATCCCGCAGCAGCTTGGGGCGACACTGCAACACATCTCCACGCCCCCCCACCGGCCCAGACTCCGCCAAGGCAAACACCAGGGCGTTTTCCATGACCATGGACAGCTCGCGTAGGTTTCCAGGCCAGGGGTGCTCGCGCAAGAGGCCCAGGGAACGGGCGGGAAGCAGCACGTGCAGCACCCCTTCCTCCCCTGCGGGCACGTGGTCCCCAATTACGACCCGAACCGTCTCTCCAGGCACGGCGTGGACCTGTCGGTGGGAGCGCACGAGGTCTGAAACAGTCGCCGTGCCCAGGGCCCGCTGCAAGAAGAACTCCGCGAGGCCTTCCATGGGGATGTCCCGCTCACGCAGGGGAGGCAGTGCCACGGTGCACGCCGGATTCAGGCGCATGTACAAGTCTTGGCGGAAGCGCCCTTCCCGGACCATGGCCCCCAGATCCTCGTGGGAGGCCACCACCAGCTTGACGTCGATCTCCCGCTCGCGGCTCTCGCCGATGCGCGTGACCACGCCTTCCTGAAGCGCCGTGAGCAGCATCTTCTGGGTGGGCTCCGAAAGGTTGCCGATCTCATCCAGGAACAGGGTTCCCCCCTGCGCCTCCTCGAAGGCCCCTGGACGATCCCCAATGGACCCGGTGTAGGCCCCCTTGACCGAGCCAAAGAGCTGGGCTCCCACGAGATCCCGGGGGATGGTGGACAGATCCAATGCCACAAACCTTCCCCTTCTCTCCGACCGCCTGTGCAGCACGTGCCGCGCCACGAGACTCTTCCCGGTACCGGTGGGTCCCGCGAGGATCACCGGAAGGCGCCCCTTGGAGAGGGTGTGCAGCCGCTGTCGAATGCGCTGCATCTTTACGGTGCGACCCCAGTACACCGGACCTTCGCGCTCTCGTCCCCGGCGAGCCTGGAGGATTCCGCCAATCTGGTTCTTCAAGGTGGCGGCATCCACTCCGTCATCGTCGAGAAAGTAGGTGTACTCCTCTGCATCGAGGCGCTCTGCCGCGCGCTCCAGGGGGAGATCAGCCCGGGCAGTCATGAGAATGACTGGAAGATCCGGCCATCGCTTTCGCAAGGAGTCAAGGATGTGGATGCCCTGCTCTCGCCGGGTGCGCTCCAATCTCCGTTCATCCGCATCTTCAGGCAGTCCCAACAAGGCACCCGGATCGATGTCGAAGTGCACGTCCAGCAACACCAGCTCCGGGCGGCTCTGCCGGATGGAGGCCTCAGCATCGCTCCAGGACCGGGCCGGTCCGGTGTACTCGTGCTCAGGCAGCGCCTTGCGACACAACTTTGCGGTGCGATCCTGGTCATCCACGATGAGAATACGGGCCATCATTCCTCCTTTGCGCGCCGATAAAGCGCTTCCAACTGTTCTGACAGAGACCACGCGAGCTGGGAGAGGGCACGGACTTCCTCGTTCTCGAGTGTCCCAGCATCAAGCCCAGGCAGACCCTCTGCGAGAAGCGCCATCCCTTCATCCAGACTCGCCACCGCACTTGGGTCAAAGGGGGCCAGGACATCTCTCAACTCCACCCAAATCGCCGCTGCGTTTACGGTTCCCTTCGGACCATCCCGCGTACGAAGCAGGTCCGACTGCAGGGCCTCCCGAACATCGTCCAATTGCCCGTCCCGGCCGACCCAACGCAGCTGGAAGACCATGTACTTCCCCAGGTCATGCCGGGCAGCAGCAGCGACCTCCAGAAACGATTTCGACAAGGCAGCCTCCGGGAATCAGACCACACACGGGCCGGCAACCCAGTCAATAGCAAGACCCGTGCCGGTATATTGGGCTGTTTTGGGCCTTAGTTCTATCTATAATAGATAGATACCGGATTATTGTCTATTTATCATGTCTTACCCGCCAAGACTTGAGCACCTTTACGTAGTCGATGGCCGAAGGAGCGCCGGAACCCTTGACTGAACCCGGTGAAAGAGCCGCCAGGCGTCGTCCAATGCGATCACCGCCCTCCAGGGCAAGCCAGGCGGGATCGCGCAGGATCTCCACCACCGGGTCCTTGTCTACGTGTCCTCTGCGAACGATGTCCTGGGCGAGGTTGGCCAGCGCACCGGGACCCACACCCGCCCCTTCCACCACGTCCCGGGCCACTTCCACCACCTCAGCAGCAGACAAATCCCCTTCCACCGCCAAAACCAGCGCTGCCTGCAGCCAGGACTGCACCGGAATGACCCGCCCGCCCAGGGGGGAGAAGCGCTGGGTGGGAGAACCCCGATCCAGGTGGATGAAGATATGTCGGACAGGATCACCGACCCCCAGTCGGTCCAGGGCGGCTGCCGCATGGGCCACCTGGTCCGGATAGGCCCCGGCGGCCCGCATGATTCGCCTTACCCCCTCCGGGGTCAGCCGCCCGGACACCGCATCGGCGTAGGCCGAGTACACCAGAGCATCCACCTCGGCATCGTCGCCAAACAGGACTTCCCGTATTGCACCACCGAGCCCGGTGCGTCCCTCGAACAGGGCGGGCAGCTTGTACCCGAACTGCTCCTTGAGGGCGCGAATACGGCCGCGTTTCAAGTTGCCGAGGTTGTCCTTCAGGCGCAACTCGTCGAACCGCACGCCGTCCAGGGAGAGCTTTTCCGCCAGCACTGCCCGCATCTGCACCGGAGAACCCGAGAGAATGGAAATGCGTGCGCCCTCCTGTCGAGACAGCGCCCTCAACAAGGCCCGCGCCCCCGGGACTGCCCGCTTGGCCGCTGCCGGCTCGAAGGCTGTGCGCACCAGGGATCGGACACTATCAAAGTCCGTCTCCAGGTAGGTCTTGTCCAGATCCCAGCGGTAGACGCGCACGGTCCTACTCCATCGCCTCCACGAGCTCGGGCGACTCCTCTCCTACCTTGTTCACCCGGGGGCTGACCCGGTAGGCCGTCATCTTTTCTGGCTCCAATGCCCTCAACAGGCCCCCCAACACGTCGGGAGGCGTGTCCATGCCCAACCAGTTTTCAAATGCCTCCGCCTCAACCACCACCGGCATTCGATCGTGGACCCGACCCACGAGCGCGTTCGCCTGCGTGGTCAAGATCGCCACGCTCTCGACCGGCGCCTCTCCCCGGGTCCAGCGCTCCCAGATCCCGGCCATGGCAAAGGGCTGACCGCCGGCCATCGTGAACCGCCAGGGCAGCTTGCCGTCCTGCCCGCGCTCCCACTCGTAGAATCCATCGGCGAGGACCACGCACCGTCGGGACCGATAGGCTGATCGAAAGCTGGGCTTCTCATGGACCGTCTCACTGCGGGCGTTGATCAGCGTGGGCAGCCGCTTGTCCGGTTTCGCCCATCCGGGCACCAGCCCCCATCGAAGCCCCACCGCCTCCGGTCCAGCCAGCCCCTCCCGTACGACGCACACCGTCTGGGTGGGAGCTACATTGAACCGCGGCACAAATGCCTCCCCCCTCCCCAACTCCGGAAACAGGGAGGCGATAGCCTCTTCGGGGTTGGTCAGTGTGTAGCGACCGCACATGTTTGGAACATAGGGTGGTGGGGTGGAGAGAACCAGGACTTGCCCTCGTCTCGTCGAGAGCGCAAGCCCAACTCCAGAAACCGGCTTCACTCGGAGCCAACCCAGCCTGTTTTCAACAGTCACCTATGGAGACATTCATGCTTCGAGCCTTGTCGCTGCTCGTCTTGTTCTCGGCTATCGGTCCTTTGGGATGTGTGTACCAGCACCTCTCAATTGCCCAGGCCAACTATGGAGATCGAAACTTGTTTTCTGATCCCGACGCCGGAAACAACCGCTACAAGTACAAGGAGATTGGTCCTGTGGAAGCATCCGCGTCTGGCAAACTGGCCGTGTCTTGCGAAGAGCTTGTAGACCGGGCGGCATCGAACCTCAACCAGTCCGCAGTGGAACTCGGCGGAAATGGAGTGATTGGCGTACGATGGGAGTCCGAAACAGGAATGGGACTCGACCCAACCTGCAAGAAAAAGACCGGTTGGTTCGTACGCACTCCACGACCCCCATGGTTGCGAACCGGTCTCTGCTGTGTTGGTCCCTGTGAAACCAGCCTCTACGGCGTCGTGGGGCCGAACCTCTCTGCCCAGGCCCTCGGCGTGAGGGTTTTCAACTGGGCTGGCTTGGCATCCGGCAGCAGACTCAAGATGTCTCGCAGGTAGGCGTAGGGGTCAATGCCGGCCAAGACACAGCTGCCGACAATGCTGAAGCAGATGGCGGCGGTCTTGGCGCCGCCTTCGGACCCGGCGAACATCCAGTTCTTGCGCCCGACCACTGGGCCGCGCAGATGGCGTTCCGAGGCGTTGTTGTCGACAGGTACGTTTCCGTCGATCAGGAACGCCACGAGGGTCTCCCATTGATTTCTGGCGTAGGTGACCGCTTTTCCAAAGGCGCTTGTGGGCCGTGCGGACCTTGACTCGGTGTCCAGCCATTGGCGAAACCTCGCGAGGGGCTCGGCCAGGGCTTTATTGCGGGCGCGGGCGCGGGCCTCGGGGGCCAGCATCTTCAACTCCCTCTCCAAGGCGAAGATCTCGCGAATCTGGGCCAGGGCGTGTCCAGCCTTCTCCGGTGATTCGCTGCGGGCCTCGAAGAATTTCCGTCTCGCGTGGGCCCAACAGCCAGCGCGAATGACGCCATTACTTTTTGCGACCAGGCTGTAGGCCCCAGCGCCGTCTGTCAGAAGGGTGCCGTTGAACCCTTTCAGGAAACTCGCTGGCCGTTCCTGCACGCCGTCCATGCTGGACATGAACACGACCTGGCCGCCGTCGCTGAAAGACCACAACTGGCCGCGCCGGGGCTGGTTCTTGCTGCCCTCCAGGATCGGAAACCCAGTTGCATCGGACTGAACAAACGGCCCCTCCCGCAGCTCTTGGGCCATGACTTCCACGACGTGTTTCAACAGGTCGGCGGACTGCCGAAGCCAGCCGCACATGGTGGACACCGCGATGTCCACGCCGGCCCGTGCTCCGCAACCAAGGGGTTGCGGATGCCCACAGCCGGGCAGGATAGCCCGGCTGCACTCGCTTGAAGCGCTTGGCCTGTCGGGTCAACGGTATGTGATCGGCGAACTTGTCCGTGATCACCTTGGCCAACAAGCCGTCTGCCGGCAGGGCCCGGTCCAGACCAAAAGCCGGGGCGGGCTGGATGCACACACCCTCACTCGGACACGCTGGACAGGCGCGTTTTGCACGGGTGCAAGCGAAGACAACGAACCGGCCGGGGATGTACTCGAGGCGATCGGAGACCTCGTGGCCGATGGTCTTCAGGTCACCGCCGCAGCCGTTGCAGGTGGTTTGGCCGGGCTCATCGGCGGTCACCTCGATGCGCGGGAGATGTGCTGGCAGCCGGCGCCGGCCGCGCTTGCGTGGGCGCTTGGGAGAGGGTTTGTCCGCATTGGATTCGGTCGCAGCCTTGGCGGCCGCCAACGCAGCGTCTGGATCAGCGTCTTCACCAAACAGCGAGAGCTGGTCCTTGCCAACCCGTTCCGTTCTCCGGCCAAATGTCCGGCGTTTGATCGCGGCAAGTTGTTGCTCGAGATCGGCCAGCGCAGCTTCCGCGACCTCGACGCGGGCCTTGAAGGCAGCCACCTGGCTCTCCGCAGAGGCGGCTCGGTTCTCCGCAGAATCAGCCCGCGCGTGCGCCTCTACAAGCAGGCGCTTGAGGTCGTCAGAATCGGCGGGAAGGCGCTTGGGAACCATGAATTCCCGTAATAGGTCACCCCCGAAAAGTCT
>CAZRYF010000007.1:81748-132190 GCA_964604165.1 uncultured Enterobacterales bacterium | reverse complement strand
ACGACGGCGGCTACCGCCCGTGACGACGGCGGCTACCGCCCGTGACGACGGCGGCTACCGCCCGTGACGACGGCGGCTACCGCCCGTGACGACGGCGGCTACCGCCCGTGACGACGGCGGCTACCGCCCGTGACGACGGCGGCTACCGCCCGTGACGACGGCGGCGGGCGGCCCGACGCAATGCCTTGCGACGACGCTTTTCTGCGAGGCGCTGCTTCAAGCGACGCTTCTCCCCGGGCTTGAGGTAGAAACTGTTCTTCTTGATGTCCTTGCGAATGCCTTCCCGCTCCACCTTTCGGCGGAAACGGCGCATCGCCTTCTCGAACGGCTCGTTCTCTCGAACGTTGACGATGATCAAGGCTCTCTCCAGGTTGAAAAGCCGGGCCGGCCACAGTGGCCGCGGTGGGTCCCCCCAAACGGGGTTGTTTCGGAACCTTCCGCGTTTAGCATGCCAGGAGAAAGGGTGCCAACCCGAAAAAGCCTCTAAAAGACGATTCCGGCGGCCCCTCCAAAGAAGAAGAGCCCGTGGAACCCCCCCTCCAGGCGAATGTTGGCGGAGTCATTGATCTCAAATCTCAGGCCCAGGTTGATGTCCAGCATGGGCACGACCTTGGGAATGTCGTAGACCTCGTCCGGTTCACTCGGGGCGGCCTCATGGTGTTGGGTTGCGGTCCAGGTGTTCTCGGCACCTTCCTCTCCGGCCACCGTGGCGCCCCATGCTTTCAGCTCTCCCGAGCGGATGGACACCCCCAACCCCCCACCAAAGAGAAGCGACATCCAGGAGGTCGTGGGAACCGCGAAGCCGTAGTTGGCGCCCAGGGTGTACAGGGCGAAATTCTCCGCCACCACGTAGTCTCCGTCCGTGTAGTCTGGATCTCCGCCGGACTCTTTGTCATCCCAGTAGCCGTCCTCAAGAATCACAGGCATGTATTCCAGGTAGAAGATCCCGTTGGCCTCTTGGACTTGCACCACGTACTCGAGCCCGACGGCCCAAGCCCGGATGCTGGGTCGCTCGGGGTGAGGTCCCGTGGAGGTTTCCGTATTTGCCCCGTAGTACCAGTTGTCCATGATGCCGTCGGGAAGGAGAAGGTACCGGCTCCGCACGTTCACCTGGTTCAGAAAGTCCCGGCTGGTGGCGACGCCATCTCGGGCGCCCGCCAGGCCCGTGGAGGCTCCATCTCCTTGGAGGGCGGTCAACAGAGGCTGGGGCGTGGCCATGGCCGTGGACAGAAGGAAGGCAGTGAGAAAGGGCATGAGGACTCCCCGGTAGGGCGGAAGGTGCGCCTGATTGCGAGGCATCTTACGAGAAATGGGCACATGACGCTATCGTTGTTGACAATGCTGTTGGGGTTGGGTTGCGGCTACGCGGTGGGGCGCGTGCCTCCGGTGGTGTCTGTTGTAGACCTGCAACCCGTATGGGTGGCGCAGTCGCAAGCGTCCCTGGGGCCGGCCTTGGAGCGGGCCCTTGGAGAGGCGCTCTCCCGCCGGGTATCTCTTGGATCTGGGGCTCCGGTATTTGCGCGGGTGGCAACTTTCGAGGAAGGACCGGCCGGAGCAGAAGGGGCAGCCTGGCGCGTCGCGCTGTCCATCACGGTGGAGCTGGAAGGGGTGGGTTGTGTCGAGGAAGCTGGGGTGCGAGCCAGCCCCGGGGGGGGGCATGAACAGGTGACGCTCGGGCGCAGTCAAGCGGTGGAGACGCTGTGCCAAGAGCTGGCAGAGAGTGCAGTAGCCCGCCTCTTGGCGGGAGAGGGTACGCTCTCATGCCGTTGAGGAAGCTGAAGGCCGCCCTGGCCGATCTCAAGCCGATCTACCTGGTCCTGAGCCCAGAGAGCCTGCTGCTGCAGCAAGCTGAGGAAGCGGTGGGGCAGGCAGTTCTGACGGGGGCTGCCTCCTTGAACCACGACGTCTGTCGGGCTGGAGAGGAGGCTGCTGGAGAGGTGTTTGCCAAGGCCCGCACGCTCCCAATGATGTCCGCAAGGCGCCTGGTGGTGCTCAAAGACGTCCAAGAGGCCCCTCCATCCTTGTTGGAGTCACTTTTTGCCTATGCCGGGGATCCGAGCGCAAGCACTGTACTTCTCGTCATTGGGTCCAAGTGGCCTCCAGCGTCGGGAGGCACTGATTGGGGGCGGCGTGCGGAAAACCTGGTGGCAAAAACCGGATTCGCCATGCGCCAGAAGGCCAAGGACGTTGATCCGGTTGGGTTTGTGGTGGCTCAGGCGCAAGGAATGGGGTGCCAGATAAGGCGGGATCGGGCTGCGGCGCTGGTGGAGCGAGTGGGGCCGAATCTGGCCACGCTACAGAGCGAACTGGAGAAGCTTGCGGAGTGGCTCGGCGGGTCAGGAGAGATCCACGATGCGGCCCTGGCAGCGGTGTCAAGCCTCGTGGCGGATGCGGATCGGTGGCACCTCACCGGGGCGCTCGTCAGAGGCGATGTGGACACAGCCCTCGCGACCCTTCACCGGCTCTTGGAGGATGGGGAGGAGCCTCCAGTGGTGTTTGGCCTGATCGCTTGGCAAATGCGCCAGGTACTGGCGCTGCAAGGGGCGCTCCGTCGTGGCCAGACCCCCAAAGAGGTCGGAGTGAATCTCTACGGTAGAAACCTGGCGGCTGCGCAGGACATGTTGCGCAGGCGCTCGCTGGACACCGTCGGTGTCCTGGATCAACTGGCGAAGGCAAACGCCAAGATGAACTCCTCCCGCGCAGGCACCCGTCGGGTGCTGGAAGGTCTGGTGCTAAGCCTCGCCAGTCGGCGTTAGGCCGCGGACAACTTCAGCTGGACAGCTGGTTGACAGCCTGCTGCAGCCGGGAGATCTTTCGGCCGGCCTGCCGCCGGTGGAGGATGCCCTTGGAGGCCAGCCGGTGGATCATGCCCACAGTGGTCTTCAACTCTGCGGCTGCTCCTGCCGCATCCCCTGATTCAATGGCCGACCGGACCTTCTTGACCTGACCCCGCATACGGCTACGATAGTGCCGGTTTTGCGCACGGCGCTTCTGGTTTTGTCGGTTGCGCTTGACTGCGTCCTTGTGATTCGCCACGAGACTCTCCAAAACTTGACCGCGGAAGCGATCCGGCCGCATTTAGCATGCTGTCGAGACCTGTCAAGGGTCGGTTGCAGCCGGAGGGCCGCGAGATAGGTTCGTGGCGAAAGGGGTAGCCACCCCTGAAACTCGGGTAGGAGCATCTTATGAAGATCTGCGTTGTAGGCACTGGGTACGTGGGGTTGGTGGCGGGTACCTGTCTGGCTGACATGGGGCACGAGGTGACATGTGTTGACAAGGACGAAAGGAAGATCGCCTTGTTGAACGAAGGTGGCATTCCCATTTTTGAGCCGGGCTTGGAACACCTGGTCGCCAGGAACTTGCGAGAAAAGAGGCTGTTCTTCACCACCGATGGTGTGAGCGCCATTGGAAAGAGCGAGGTGGCGTACATCGCCGTGGGAACCCCCTCTGCAGAAGATGGATCCGCGGACTTGAGCGGGGTCTTGGCCGTGGCGGAGATGATCGGCGGGGCCATGAGTGGTCCGTTGACGGTGGTCGTCAAGAGCACGGTCCCAGTGGGGACGGCTGACCGGGTGCGGGCCGCGGTGGATGCGAAGACCTCTCATGCGTTTGATGTGGTTTCCAATCCAGAGTTCCTGAAGGAAGGAGCAGCCATTGACGACTTCACCCATCCGGATCGAATCGTTGTTGGGTTTTCCAAACCTGAGACCGTCCGAGTCATCGAGGAATTGTACTCACCTCTCCTTCGAACGGGCAAGCCATTGCTGGCCATGGACAACAGGTCGGCGGAACTTTCGAAGTACGCAGCCAATGCATTTCTGGCGACGAAGATCTCCTTCATCAACGAGCTGGCACGCCTTTGTGAGCGCGTGGGCGCCGACGTGGATCACGTGCGAAAGGGCGCTGGGACCGACTCACGCATCGGACTGAGATTCTTCTTCCCGGGTGTTGGATACGGCGGCTCCTGTTTTCCCAAAGACGTGCGAGCCCTGGGCACCACGGCCAAGCAGGCTGGAATGCCCCTGGAGATCTTGGAGGCGGTGGAGTCCGTGAACCGAAAGCAGAAGAAGTTGTTGGCGCAAAAAGTATTCAAGCGCTTTGGCTCCGATTTGTCGAACCGGCGCTTCGGCGTGTGGGGTCTCTCCTTCAAGCCCCAAACCGATGACATGCGGGAGGCGCCCTCCATTGTCATTATTCGAATGTTGCAAGAGGCTGGAGCGAGTATTGTGGCGTACGACCCGGAGGCCATGGAAGAAGCTCGCCACGTCTTTGGTGACACCATCGAGTACGCAACCAGCGCCATGGGAGCGACCGATGGGTGCGATGCTCTTCTGTTGGTGACGGAGTGGAACGAGTTTCGCACCCCGCGCTGGAGTGACATGTACCACCGCATGGCAGAACCGGTGGTGTTCGATGGCCGAAACATCTACCCAAGGGACAAGTTGGAAGAGGCGGGCTTCGAATACCACTGCGTGGGTCGCGGTTAAGCGAAAGGGGGGAATATGGCTGCATCCATCGAGAAGATTCGCAACTTTGCGATCATCGCCCATATCGATCACGGGAAATCCACCCTTGCAGATCGCCTGATTCAGGCGACAGGCTTGCTCAGCGACCGACAGATGCGTGATCAATACCTGGACAAGATGGATCTGGAGCGGGAAAGAGGAATCACCATCAAGGCCCAGACTTGTGTGCTTGAGTACACGGCCCAGGACGGTCAGACCTATTCTCTGAACCTCATTGATACCCCCGGACATGTGGACTTTACCTACGAGGTGAGCCGGTCTCTTGCTGCGTGTGAAGGCGTTCTCCTGGTGGTGGACGCTGCTCAGGGGGTTGAGGCGCAGACCCTGGCCAACATCTACCTGGCCATGGAGCACGATCTGGAGATCATCCCGGTGGTCAACAAGATCGACCTTCCCGGAGCGGATCCGGAAGGGGTCCTGCAGCAGCTCGAGGACGGCGTTGGGCTGGACATTGACCACGCGGTGTTGTGTTCAGCCAAGACGGGTGTGGGGATTGGCGAGGTTCTTGAGGCGGTTGTGGCCCATGTGCCTGCACCCGTGGAGGATCGAGAAGCAGCGCTACAGGCATTGGTCGTGGACTCGTGGTTTGACACATACGTCGGGGTTGTGGCCCTGGTGCGCGTCAAGGCCGGGCGGCTGAAATTGAAGGATCGAATCCGGCTGATGGCGACCGGAGCGGACTACGAGGTGAGTGGGCTCGGGGTCTTCGCACCCGAGACGCTGGACCGCAAAGAGCTGGTCGCCGGGGAGGTAGGCTTTGTGGTGGCGGCGATCAAGCAGCTTGCGGATGCCAAGGTCGGGGACACCATGACCCATCATAAGCATCCGGCGGAGGCGCCGCTGGAGGGCTTTCGAGAGGTGATACCCATGGTGTTTTCGGGGGTCTTCCCCGTGGAGACCGGGGACTACCAGGCCCTTCGTGAGGCCCTGGGGAAGCTGACGCTCAACGATGCTGCCCTGGATTGGGAGCCGGAGACCTCCGACGCTCTCGGGTTTGGGTTTCGCTGTGGGTTTCTGGGTTTGTTGCACATGGAGATCGTCCAGGAACGATTGGAAAGAGAGTACGGCTTGGACTTGATCACCACGGCGCCGTCGGTGGTGTACGAGGTGACCTGCAAAGACGGCAGCGAAGTCGAGATTCATTCACCCTCTCAGCTCCCGCCCCTGGGAGACGTTGCCGAGATTCGTGAGCCCATTGCCAAGGTCGTGGTGCATGTCCCGGACGCCTACGTGGGACCCGTCTTGAAGCTCTGCCAGAAGCGCAGGGGAAACCAGGTGGCCTTTGAGGTTCCCAGCTCCGGCCGGTCCGTCATCACCTACGAAATTCCCTACGCGGAGGTGGTGTTCGACTTCTTCGACAAGCTCAAGAGCATCAGCCGTGGGTATGCGTCCATGGACTACGAGGTGATTCGCTGGGAAACTGGCGACCTGGTAAAGCTGGACGTTTTGCTCAACGGTGACCGGGTGGATGCCCTGTCGAACCTCTGCCACCGGGAACAGGCCTTCTACATCGGACAGGCCCTGGCAAGGAAGCTCAAAGAACACATTCCCAGGCAGATGTTCGATGTGGCGATTCAAGCGGCCATCGGCAGCAAGGTCATTGCCCGCACCACGGTCAAGGCCCTCCGAAAGGATGTGACCGCCAAGTGCTATGGCGGCGACATCAGCCGAAAGCGGAAGCTCCTGGACAAACAGAAGAAGGGCAAGAAGCGAATGAAGTCCGTGGGCAGCGTGGAGGTACCCCAGTCGGCCTTTTTGTCGGTGCTCAAGATCGGTGATTAGGCAACTCGCTCTGGGCGCCGTCGCCCTTCTCCTGCTTGGCAGAGCCTTTCTGTTTGGCCTGGTCCACGTGGGCACCGCTTCCATGTTGCCGGCCGTGCAGCCGGGGGGCACTCACTTCTACTGGAAGCTGGGATCACCTTCGCCGGGACGGGTTGTGGTGCTGCGGGACCCGGCGGAGCCCGAGTTCCTTCATGTGAAGCGGGTTGTGGCAGGGCCCGGACAGACAGTGGTCCTGAAGAGTGGGCGGCTCTACGTGGAGGGCGCTCGAATAGGACGGGACCTCCTGCGGGAGAGACACTGGAGAAGTACCGATTGTCTCCCTCGAAAGTCCGAGGCCTTGGAAGAGTCACTGGGGGAGAACACATGGGAGGTACTTGGGGGAGGGGATCACGACCCGGCCGTGGTGGCTGACGACGCCTGGTGGGTCTTGGGGGACAACCGTGGGAACAGCTCGGATTCTCGCCACTATGGCTCCGTCCCGGGAGAGTGGATTGTGGGGGTTCTGGGGTGGGGCTGGGGGTCACGCGATCGTTGCAGCACGTAGAGGGGAATCAAGATAGGTGTGGCCGTACGGAGACCCCATGTCTCGAAGTGGGCGAGCCCAGAGAGGGCGCACCAAAATCGGGCCGATTCTCTTCTTGGCTGCTGCCATTTATGGAGGCCTGTTTCTGCGAGATGCCTTCCCGGTGGTATGGACCCGGATGCAGGTGGACGAGGTCGCGAAGGTCACCCTGCTTGAGTGGCGAGACAAGTCCGAGAGGAAGGCCCGGTCGCGGATGGAGTTGGAGCTTGGCGATAGAGACGTTCCATCCCATGTCGTCTACCCGGCCCCCACTTGCGGGGAGCGGGGTTGTTGCTTGTTCGAGGGGGAGAAGGAGCGACACGTGGACTGCTGGTGGGACGAGGCCATCTTTCTGCCCTTCTCGGAGGTCTCCTGGAACCTGGAATTCCAGGTACACAAGTACCTGGACCACGAAAACCAATTGAGAGACGTCAAGGACAGGGAATGAAACGGCTGATGGAAGCAAAGGACATCTCTCGCAGTCTGGCGAGAATGGCCCATGAAATCGTGGAGGATTTGGGCGACTCGGATCGGCTCTTGCTCGTGGGCATTCACTCCGGAGGCGTCCCCCTCGCGCACCGCCTGGCGAACCATGTGGAGCAAATTGAGGGGAAGCGGCCTCTGGTAGGTGAGATGGACATCACCCTCTACAGGGATGACCTCTATACGGGGCTGGAGCATCCGGTCCTGGGGGATACCCGCCTTCCCGATTCATTGACCGGCGCCCACGTTGTGTTGGTGGATGACGTGCTCTTCACCGGCCGTACAGTCCGGGCAGCCCTGGACGAGATCATGGACTTTGGACGGCCGGCTTGCATCAAGCTGGCGGTGCTGGTGGACCGAGGCCACCGGGAGCTGCCGGTCGCAGGAAACTATGTGGGGCGACTGCTGGAAACCCGGAAGGGGGACCGAGTGCGGGTAGAGGCGGGGGCGGATCGGTCGGACAGAGATTGCGTGGTGGTGGAACCAAGGGGGGAGGCATGAATCGCAAGGACATGTTGGGGCTGCGGGGGGTCCCCCGGGAAGAGATCGTGGAAATCCTCGACACGGCTGCCCGGTTCAAGCAGGTATCCGAGCGGCGAATCAAGAAGGTGCCCACTCTGCGAGGGCGCACGGTGATGACTCTCTTCTTTGAGAATTCTACCCGCACGCGCATGAGTTTTGACCTGGCTTCCAAGCGCCTCTCCGCCGACGGTGTGGGGTTTTCTGCCTCCTCTTCCTCCACGAAGAAGGGAGAAACGCTCATGGACACAGCGCGAAACCTCAATGCGATGCAACCGGATGCGGTCATCATCCGGCATCCTTGCGCCGGGGCGCCGCACATGCTGGCCACCGCCTTTCCCTTCTCCGTGATCAACGCGGGGGATGGTATCAACGAACATCCGAGCCAGGCCCTCCTGGACATGCTCACCATGCGGGAACACATCGGCGATCTGGAGGGACGAACGGTGGCGATTGTGGGGGACGTCTACCACTCGCGGGTCGCCCGCTCCAATATTTACGGCCTGACCACCATGGGGGCTCGGGTCTTGCTGGCAGGCCCGGGAACCATGTGCCGGCCCGAGCTCACAAGTCTGGGTGTGGAGGTGCGGCACTCGATCGACGAGGTCCTGAAAGAGTCGGATGTGCTGATGATGCTGCGAATTCAAAGAGAACGCCTGGCGCCAGGCATGTTGGCCAGCTCACGGGAGTACAGTCGATTCTATGGACTGGATGCAGGGCGACTTGCCCGGGCCAGTGAAAGGGTGCTGGTCATGCATCCGGGACCCATCAACCGGGGGGTGGAAATGTCCCCGGAGGTCGCCGATGGCGCCAATTCCGTGATTCTTGAACAAGTGACCAATGGAATCGCAGTTCGCATGGCTCTGCTCTTCCTGTTGCTGGGTGGGGATGGGGGCAGTGATGAAGCTTCTTCTTGAAGGAGGACGGGTCCTGTGCCCGGGAACGGGCGAGGACCGAGAGGCGGATGTGTTGGTGGAGGACGGAAGGATCGCGGCCGTGGGAGGCTTCGACCCCATAGGCGTGGATGCGGAGCGCATCTCTTGCGCTGGAAAGGTCGTTGCGCCGGCCTTGGTAGACCTGGAGGCAAACCTCTGCGACCCAGGCATGCCCTGGCGAGAAGACCTTTCCAGTGGCAGCGACGCAGCGGCAGCAGGTGGATTTACGACGGTGTTGGCTTCTCCCGCAACGGATCCGGTACTGGATGACCCAGCCATGGTACGGGAGGTCTTGGAGCGGGCCTCGTCGGAGGCCACCATTGAAGTGCGGGTGGCGGGAGCCCTCACTGTGGGTCTGGGAGGCAAGGAAATCGCCGAAGTGGGGCTGCTGGTGGAGGCGGGTGCCTGCGCTTTGTCCAATGCCGGCGTATTTGTCGAAGACACGGCCGTGCTGAGGTACATGATGCTGTATGCCCGGAACTTTGGCTGCCCCATCCTCCTGCGGGCGGGGGATCCGTGGTTGGAAGCCGGAGGGGTGATGCACGAGGGTGAGGTCTCAGCGCGCATTGGGCTGCGAGGCATTCCAGACGCCAGCGAAGAGATTGGTGTGTCTCGCCTGGCTGCCTTGTCCCGGATGACGGGCACGCCGGTGCACATCACAGGGGTCACCACATCCAAAGCTATCGACAAGCTGCGACAAGCGCAGGCCGCTGGGGTGAAGGTCTCGGCTTCCACCAGCGCTCACCACCTGCTCCTCACGGACACAACCGTGATGGAATCAGACTACGACGCCTCCGCAAGGCTCTCTCCCCCCCTCCGCTCCGAGGCGGATCGGGCTTCACTCGTAGAGGCCGTAAAGGAAGGAGTTGTTGGGTGTGTGACCAGCCAGCACGAGCCCTGGACCCGGGTGGAGAAGGAGCTGGAGTTTGAGCGGGCACGGCCCGGTGCTGTGGGGTTGGAGACGGCCTTGTCGGCCACCGTGGAGGCCTTGGGTTCCTTGGAGTCAGCGCTGGCCGCGCTCTCCCTCCAGCCTGGCAGGTTTCTTGGGCTGGACAGGCGGTTGTTGCCCGGAGCACCCGGGGATCTGGTTGTGCTCGACCCGGATGCGTCATGGACTGTGAAGGCAGAGGCCTTGTGGAGCCGCTGCGGGAACACACCCCTGCTGGGTAGGGAGCTACCAGTGCGCGTTTCAGCGACCATCCACAAGGGAAGACCGGTACACCCCGCCAAAACCGGTTAGTTCCCAAGCGCTTATCTGTCCCTTTCCGATCCAGTGGCGTCGGGGAAGAGACCCAAGAAGAATGAGGAACCTGGAATGGAACGCAGCCCAATGACCCCTGAAGGGAAGGCCAAGCTCGAGTCAGAGCTCAGGCATTACCTCGAGGTGGTGCGTCCCCAAACCGTGCGAGAAATTGAGGAGGCCCGTGCACACGGAGACCTCTCTGAGAACGCTGAATACGATGCTGCCAAGGAGAAGCAGGCACAGGGAGAGGCTAGAAAGAACCTCCTCCAGGCCCGTCTCTCGGCAGCTGAAGTCATCGACATCCGAAAGGTGAAAGAATCCGACCGCGTCATCTTTGGCACGACCGTGGATCTCGTGAACTGCGAGACGGAAGAAGAAAGGTCGTGGAGAATCGTCGGGACCGACGAGGCAGACGTAAAGAAGGGTTCTATCTCCTTTGATTCCCCCGTTGGCCGCGCCTTGTTGGGCAAGGAAATCGGGGAAGTCGTTAAGGTCTCGACCCCGCGCGGGTTGCGCGAATTCGAGATCATGGATGTCCACTACAAGTAGGACACCATGGCAGAGAAACAGGTAGCCAGCGACGCTGGCGCGGCTGAGAAACAGGATCGACCCGTGGACTTCGAGTCCGTGGACCTTCACCCCGAGGGCGTTGCTCCCGATGGCGAGGCGCCTGAAGGCGTTGCTCCCGGTGGGGACGTCGGTGAGGCCTCTGAACCCGTGGAGGAAGCCGCGTCTGCGCCTCCCCCCGAGATCACTCCCGTGGCATTGCGAGGGGAGCTGGTTCGCCTGTCCCGGACGTTGACCTATGCAGTCGGGGACGAGGGCCAGCGTCTTTGGTCTCTTCCCTGGATCGAACGAAACTCGGTGCCAGTCCTGGAGCGACTGATGGAGTGCATTCTCCCCCAGGATGTCTCGGAAGCGCTGGTCCTCGCACGTGATGCCCTGGGCGGTGTGGACGAGATGGTATGGACCGACCGCTTGGCGCCGGTGGCCAAGGCAGAGATTCATGTTTTGGCTGCACTGAAAGCCTGCCCCGAGGCCAAGCCACCGGAGCTTGTCGCGAGGGTCCAGCTTGTGGATCCCGCCGGCGCCGCTGAAATCGCTCCAGAGGCCGAGGAGTCCAGCCGAGGCGGGGGGCGCCGACGGCGTAGACGTAGGAGAAGAGACGCACGAGGAGAGGCGCCTCGACAGGAGGAGGCGGCGGTCCAAGCCCCGCCTCCACCCAAGCCGCGGTTTCTACTGGGGGACCCGGCCCACACGGGCGGGTCCGTGTCCGAGTTGGACGGAATGCAGACCGAGTGGACGGAGTCTTTGGCGGCTTCGGGCATTCTCACCATCGAAGATCTCTTGCTTACCTCCCCCAGGGAGCAAGCAAAGCTCTCTCTATTGGAGGCGGATTCCGAGCTTCCGGAGCCAGGTACCCCGGTGGCGATCTGTGGAGAGGTCGCTGCCCGTTGGTTGAAGATCAGTCCGGATTGCAGGGTGCAAACCGCCTTGCTCCAGGTGGGCGATCGACAATTTCAATGCCGTTGGGACGCGCCCATGCCGGGTCTTGACCTGTCCGGCGAGGTGACCCTGGCCGGAGTGCTGGAGTTGGAAGGGGAGACCTTGACGCTTCAGAATGCGGTGCCCTGGCGAAGCGACTCCCGAGGCGTGGTGCGGGTGGTGCACTACGGTATCAAGGGAGTGGAGGAGGCGGTGTTTGTGCGCTTGGTTCGCCAGGCACTGGATCGCTATGTTCCAGAGTTGGTGGACCCCATTCCCGAGGGAACACGCAAGATGGGCCGGGTACAGGATCTGCGAAGAAGCCTCCGGGAGATGCACCTGCCAACGTCCGGTCTCTCGGTGGGACCCACGCGGTTGTTGTTTGGGGAGTTGTTCCTCCAACAACTGGCGGCGGCGGTCAAGGAAAAGGTGCGCCTCAAGGGAATGCGCCACACCATCGGGCACGAAAAGGTGGCACAGCTCCAGCTGCAGTTTGACCTGCAGCTCGGCGATTCCCAGGAGAAGGCCTTTGACGAGATTCGGCGTGACCTGCGTTCTGCCCGCTCTATGACCCGTTTGCTCCAGGGGGATGTCAGCTCGGGCAAAGCTCTGGTGGCGCTCCTGTCGGCAGTGGTTGTCGCGGAAGGGAAGAGCCAGGTGTTGTTCCTGGCCCCCGATGCACTGGCGGCGGAGCACCGCGCCTTGTTTGCCGAGCCCCTTCTGAGAGCCATTGGGTTGGTGTCCCAGTTGGTGCCCGACGCCGCAAGTACCGCCCAGGTGGACGGTATTCGGCGGGGCGAGACCGACATTGTCTTTGCCACCCACGCCATGCTTGAGGCGGGCCTGCCTGAATTCAAAAAGCTCGGGCTCGTGGTGGTGGAGGAGCGCTCCAACTTTGGCGTTGTGAAACGGGACATGCTGCAACAGGGCAAGCACCAGCCGGACCTGCTGGTGGTGACCTCGGTGCCCATCCCATCAAGCCTGGCCTTCACCTTGTTTTCCGACCACGAGATCTCCCTCATTGATCGGGAGGACGAGGGTTCGGTGGAAACCCACGTCCTTTCTCCAGAGATTCGGGAGGAAGCCTATGAGACCATTCGGGAATTCGTTTCCATGGGTCGCCAGGCCTACGTTGTGTTTCCACTGCGAAACGGTACCGATGTGCTGGATCGGGAGCGAGGCATGCTTCTCGTGAGCGCCATGAGCCAGGAGGCCTTTCCCGGGGCCCGGGTGGCGCTGTACCACGGGTCTATGAGCCGAGAGGAACGATACCGGGTTTTCGAGGACTTTCAACACCGTCGCATCGACGTTCTTTTGTCCACGACAGCCATCGAGGACGCCCCCGAGGTTCCCAACGCAGCGGTAGTCATGGTGGAAAATGCCGACCACTTTGACTTGATTCGATTGCACCGAATCCGGGGACACGTGTCCGTGGGTGCGGTGCCGGGACAGTGTTTCTACGTGGTCAGCGCTGATCCCTCCGAAGAGGGTCTGGCGGTGGTGTCCCTGGTGGCGGGAGAAGAGGAAGGGTTCGCCATTGCGGAGCAGGATCGCGCCATGCGAGGTGATGCCGCGCTGCTGGGTGATCACGCAGGCGATCTGCCCCCCATGCGCTGGGCAGACCCCACGCGGGATCGAAAGATGCTTCTGCGGGCGCGGCGGGCGGCCTTCGAGCTCCTGGGAAGAGATCCGCAGCTTCGGCAGAGAGCCCACCGGGACCTGGCTCTGCGAATTTTTGGGGAGCGCCCCCCAGAACCACAGGGCAGCAAGTCAGGCGGCGGCCGAAGCGGCGGGCGGCGTAGGCGGCGCCGGAACCGCGGCGGGAAGCGCTGATGGCCAGCGCCACGGCGTCCATCGAAGCTGCCTGTAGTGCGGCGGATTTTCTTGGGGTGGTGACCGATTTCGAACGGTATCCCGAGTTTGTAGACGACTTGGTGGACGCCCGCATTCGGTCTCACGGGGAGGGGGTCTGGGAGGTCGCCTTTGGCCTTCAGATTGTGCGCCGTCTGGAGTACACCCTTCGACTGGAGCAGGTTTCCCCCCTGAGGGTGCAGTGGTCGCTGCTGGAAGGCGTGTTCCGGTCCAACAGCGGGTCATGGACCCTGGAACCTCTGGAAGAAGGGCGGTGCAGAGCCACGTACGAGGTCGAGATCCAGCTGGGCATGTACGTGCCCAAGTCTCTCATGAAGACCCTGGTAGGGAGGGCGCTTCCTGAGATGTTGGACCGCTTTCGGGAGCGCGCCGAGCAAGTGCCTGGCTAACCCAAGCGCTTCACTGGGTTAGAACGCGATCTCAACGAGAAACCGTTTCAACCGATGGTTGATGGTCTCCGGTTGTTCGATGATGGCGGCGTGGGTGCCGTCCGCGAGCACCATGAGCTCTCCTTTGGGCAAGGCGGAGACCATCCTCTCAGACACGTGGAGGGGAGTGAATTTGTCGTTTTCCGCAGCGATGATCAGGGTGGGTGCGGAAACCTCTGAGAGCCAGGAGAATGCATCGTGGCGATTTGCCTCTTGAACCATGTGCAGAAACAGGCGGCTGTCAATCACGCCCAGGTGGTCCAGGTAGGGTTGAAAATCCTCTCTCCGGGCGTAGTCAGGGTCCACCATTCGCAATCTACGGGTGATGTTCCAAGCCACCGGGCTCCTGGTCAGCCCTCGCATGATCTTGTTCGACCGTGGACCCAGTCGATCTGCAGCCGCCATAATGGCCTGGTGGACCCGGACGCTGCTGCTCCGATCGAAAAAGGTCTCCAAGACCTTGCCCGCGCTGCCAAAGAGAAGGGCGAGACCCCGCACGGTCTCCGGGGCTTGGCGGTAGCGCTCCAGTGCCACCTGACAGCCCATGGAATGCCCCAGGAGAACGGCATCCCTGGCCCCTACAGCTTTGGCCACCAAACCCAGGTCTCGCGCACTCGCCTCAATGCTCAACTCCACCGACCTATGGTCCGCAGGCTGTTCTGACCGTCCGTGGCCACGGTAGTCCCAAAGCACCACCTGGTAGTGGGGGGAGAAATGCTCCACCACGTATTTCCAGAAGAAGGTGGACACCCCCACACCGTTGCAGCAAATCAGCGTGGGGCCGGCTCCAATGGCTTGCCACCACAGGCGCAGGCCCGCGTCGCATTCCACAAAACCGGTCTGGGGATTGGGAGACATGTTGGCCGGAGAGTGGTATTCAATGCTGCCGAGGCCGTCGAGCCCCCCTTGAGTTCGCACTTGAGGGGTTGGGCAAAACAGAGGTAGATTCCACACTGGAAAAGGGGAAACGATGAGCGACAAGTGGATCAAACCAGACGCGGCAGAAGCGGATGAAATGCGCGATGCCATGCACGAACAAGCCGACAAGCAATCTGCGAATGAGGCCTTTCGTCGGTCGGGTGAGCGCGTGCGCCTCGAAGCGCAGGTCACCGTGACCAGCGAGACCAACTTCTTCACCGGTCTCACCGAGAACATTTCGGAAGGCGGTATTTTCATCAGCAGTTTGGCGCCGCCAGATCTCGGCACGGTGGTGGAGACCTCCATCGCTACAGATGGAGGGCCTCCAATCAACGTCACGGCAGAGGTCATGTGGGTTCGGACGGATGACGGCCAGCCCGTGGGTTGTGGTTGCCGTTTCCTGAACCTGGATGAGGTCACCGCGGCACGCCTGAGGGACTTCATCTCCCGGGCCGGACGCGAGCCGTTGTTCTACGACGTCTGATTGAGATGCAAGTCCCCCGACCCGAAAGTGCGCGGCCTAATCCGCTCAAGGGATCTTCGTTCCTGGCGGGTTCCTGATGACGGGTCGATATCTGGAATAGGCGGAGGGATCGGGGGGGGCGCCAGGGGCGAAGAGAACGAGTGGAGTAGGCTGTGAACTTGAGGGTCGGGGGACTTAGAAGGCGCCGCCACTTGATCGGGCTGGCGGCGGGGCTGGCTGCGGCCTGGCGCCTCTGTCTTTCGACGCAGTACCGCGGGTGGGAGGAGAGCGACTACGGCAACCTCGCCATGGTGCGAGGCGTGCTTGAAGGGGGCTTTCAACACTACGACATGAACCACTTGCCCCTTTACTACGGTGCGAGTGCGCTGGTGATGGGGGTGGTGGGAGATGCCGTGGTGGCTGCCCGTGCCGTCTCGTTGATCTGTGGTGTGATGACCGTCGTGCTTGGGGTCCTGCTCGCGGACCGCCTGGGGGGGAGGGCGGTCGCCTGGGTGTTCGCCGCGGTGCTGGTGTTTCAGCCAGAGCTTGCGCTCTATTCCGCCTCGAGCTTGCGGGAGCCGATGTACGCGGCCCTGGTGCTAGGCTCATTGTACGCATTGTTTGGAGAGCAGCTGGTGCTGGCCGGGGTGTGGGCCGGCCTGGCGTTTCTCACGCGAATGGACGCACTGCTGACCCTTGGGCCCGTTCTCGCCGTGCACGCCCTGGGCCGAGGTCCCCGGGGGCGCCGGCTGCTGGAGGGCCTGGGTCCGCTCCTGTTGATGGTGCTCATGTGGTCCCTCTACTGCCGATGGGAGCACGGCACTTTGGCCTTCTGGGGGCACAGCGTGGCGGTCAATGTCGCCACCGGCGGCACCACGGAGATTGGAGACGCGGGCTCCTGGTGGGGAAACGGTCTGGGTGTCGTCGGCCGGCTGGCCAGCGAGGTGCTCTCCAGCCGTACCGGCTGGGCCCTGTGGCTCGGTCTTTGGTGGGGCCTTGTGCAGACACCCTGGCGACGCCACGGTCCCAGAAGAACCTTGTCCTTGGCGGCACTCACGTTCCTGGGCTTCTGGCTGGGGATTGGGCTGGTGGCGCAGCATGCACCTGAACACAACCTCTACTGGAAGTGGCTGCACTCGGTGATTCCCGTGGTTGGGCTCGTGGGGATTCTCGCGGTCGCGAACGCTCTGGATTGGGCCAGGTCCCTGCTTGGACGCGCAGGGGTGTGGGTCATCGGACTCGCAGCGGTCGCCCAGGGCGCCGGAGCTTTTGGCCAGGAGACCCGACGGCAACTTCAGGTTTCGGAGGACTTGTACGGGGCCCAGCTGGATCTGGCCCGGTGGATCGAAGGGAATGTCCCTGAGGAGGCGATCCTGTTGGTGGACAACATCCCGGGTGCCTGGATCAACCGACGGGCACATGAGCGCACCCTTTGGACCTGGTTTGATGTGTTGGAAGGGGAGGAGGCCTGGCCAAGGGAGGGTTTTGGAGCTTGGCTGAAGCGGGAGGAGCTCGCCTATGTTCTCTGGTTTCGAGAGGCCTGGACCCAAGCACCGCGCGTGGCGCCTTGGCTCGGAGGAGAGGAGGAGGTCACCCTCCCTCCCATGAAGTTGATTCCCCTGGACAGAGAGGATGAATACGGTTGGGTTTTCTACCGGGTCGTGCCTTGTGACTGCTGATTGACGGGGCCCAGGGCTACAGGTTAGCCAAGCGGCAATCCGGGGAAGTAGCTCAGTCGGGAGAGCGCGGCGTTCGCAATGCCGAGGTCGAGGGTTCGATCCCCTTCTTCTCCACCCCTTCGAACCCCCGAATCCACTGGTGGGTTCGGGGGTTCCTGGTTTTCATGGGCCCCCAAGAGATCATGCGCCACCTCCTCTTCTTCCTTGTCATCCTGTCTTATCCGGCTTCTGTCGGGGCCCAGGAGCCGGCAGACCTTCCCCCGGAGGCGACTGCAATGTTTCAGGCCTTGTCGGTAGTGGAATCGTTTACGGTGGACTTTGTCCTGGTCTCTCACCGTGCCTTGTTTACGGATCCGGTGACCAGCAAGGGCCGAATGGCCTACCAGAGGCCCGATCAAATGCGCTGGTCGCTCCAGGAGCCAGAGGCCATGGACTTCCTGTTGACGGCGACCCACGTGGCCATGTCCAGTCCGGGTTTCGGCGTCCAGCAGATTCCGTTGAAGGGGGACCCATCGACCTATGCCTTCGTGAAGGCGATGACAGTGTGGATGGGAGGGGACCTGGAGGGAGCCAGAGAGGACTTTGCCATTTCCTGGGTGCAGGGGGTCCAGGCCCGCGCAATTCTGGTTCCGCGCACCGAGACGGTCAGCTGGGCGATGGAAAGGATCGAGTTGACCTTTGGGACCCAACCGGCCCGGGTGTCGTCGATGATCTTGACGCTTCCAGGGGGCGACACAACCGAGTACACCTTTCGTGAATACAAGCCGGGTCCGGTGGACTCCAGCCTCTTCGAGTTGAAGGACGTGCCCCGGTGAACCGAGGCTTGCGGCTTCGGCTGCTTGGATCCTTGGTCTTGATGGTGCCCCTCATTTGGGGCGCCATGGGACTGTCCTTCACCTCCGACCTGCAGCGCTTGCTTCCCGGGGGAGGAGAGCTTGCCCAAGCGGTGGCGGCTCTGGAACGGGTCGGTCTCTCGGATGTGGTGTTGGTGGAGGTCAATGGCGCCGGTGTCGAGCCGGCTGAGCTGGATGCTGTGGTGGACTCCCTCGCGGAGGCGCTGGCCCAGGAGCCCTTTGTGGCCCGGGTACAGCACAGGGTCGACTCGCAGGTGCTGTCCCTTCCTCCCCTCCTGGCAAGCCGAGCAATCGCCTTGTTGCCGTCGGAAGTCGTAGCACAACGCCTGCGACCCGAGACGTTGGAGGCCACCTTGGTGCGCCAGCGAAACCTCCTGGCGAGTCCCATGGGAATGATGCTGGGTGACCGCTTGGAGGCCGACCCACTCGGCCTTGGCCTGGAGGTCGCCCGACGGCTGGGCGACTCGGCGCTTCCGTTTTCCGTGGACGCTTCACGGGGTCGATTCCTGGACGCCTCTGGCACTCGCGCCATTCTTGTGGTGGAGCCCAGCCGGTCTGGGTTGGACCTGGGACCAGACGATCCTGACATCGCCCGTTTTGAAGCCGCCATCCATCGCTGTGAGCTTCCAGCGGTTTGGTTTGGTGGGCCCCGCATCGCGGTGACCGGAGCACGCATTCTCAGGGACGGTGTTCAGACGGCGGCCCAATGGGGCACCGGTGCACTGCTGCTCCTCTTTCTTGTGGGGTTTCGGTCCCTTCGCCCGCTCCTTGGGGGAATTGTCCCGCTCGGGGTAGCCGTTTTCGCGACCCTGGCGACGGCAGCGTGGCTGGGACCGGTACACGGAATCAGCATGGGGTTCTGTGTGGCCTTGTTTGGGCTTGCGGTGGATTATTGGATTCACCTGTACGTGGCTGCCGCCGCCGCGCCGCAGGGCGTGGGGTTTTCAGGTCGTCTTGCCGCTGCAGAGGGGGCGGCCACGACTCGCACCTGCGCTTCTTCTCGCCGCTGGATCCACGGTGGGAGCTTGTTTGCTCCTCGCCACCAGCGAGTTCCCGGTGGTCTCCGATCTCGGCTGGATGGGGGCAGCTGCATCCGGTGCAGCCTTGCTGTCTACTTTGGTGCTGGGCCCTGTTTCCTTTGCGGTGTTTGGAGGGCGTAACCTGGGCACATGGGGGAGAGCCCGCACTGGCCGGCGGATGGGGGGCTGGGTGGTGGTTCTCACGGCCCTGCTGCTTGCCATTTCCGGTCCCCTGACCTCCCTGGATGGAGATCCGCGAAACCTGCTGCCCCTTCCCGAGGATCTCCGGACCCTGGAGTGGGAGTTGAACCAGAGATACGGCGGCATGGGAACCGGTGGGCTGGTGGTGATTGAACAGGAGAGCGTGGCAGACGCCCTGGATGCCGCGGATCGGGTCGAGGAAGCGATTCAGGGGCTCACCGGGGTGCGGCTTCATGGCACGAGCTCTGTGCAGCCGGGGCCAGCGCTTCAACAAAGTCGAACGGCCAAGCTGCCCGACCGGGAGGTGTTGTCTCGTCGACTCTCGGCGGCTGCGGCGAAGACAGGGTTTTCGAAGGACTGGGCCCACAATGCGCTGGAGAAGGTGTTTCCTTCGGCGGGAGTCATTCTGCCAAGTGACTGGGCGGGCACTCCCCTCCAGGAGCTGGTGGGTCGACACGTGCAGGAAGGGGAGGACGGCACCGGAGAGGTGGTCCTCTCCGTCGTCGTCGAGGACGACGCCCTCGCCCTGGAAGTAGAGGAGACCATTCGGGAAGCGGTTCCCGAGGCGGTGCTTTTGTTTCCCTCCCGGTTTGCGGGGGCAGGGGTCGAGGGCATTGTTGCCGAGCTGGTGAGACTGGGGGGTTGGGCGATCCCGGGAGTCCTGTTGCTTCTTCTGGTCAGGTTTGGGTTGACCCGTGCCCTCGTTGCGGCCGCACTCCCGCCTGCGGGGGCCATTGCCTGGTCCTTGGGGCTTCATGTCTTGATGGGAATGTCCTGGAATGTGGTCAGCGCCTGCGCCATGGTGCTCCTTTTGGGGTTGGGGTTGGACTACGGCATCCTCATGGCTGAGGCGGCGAGGCGGGAGGAAGACGACTCTACAAACATCGGAATCCTGATGTCTGCTGCCACGACCATGGCGGGTTTTGGGCTCTTGGCCAGCAGCGAGAGTGCAGCCTTGGCGGGGCTCGGGTTTGGCGTTCTGGGTGGACTGGTAGGGGCGGTGTTGTGCGCTCTTTGGGTGGTCCCGGGCTGGGTACAAGGACAGAGTCTCTTTTCACCGCCCTGGCGACGTCGGGGAGCACTGGCCGCGGGGGCATTTGTGGTGTTCTGGCACGCCGACCTTGCGCTTCGGCAGTTGACCTACCTGTCGCCACCGGTACGGGAAGGGCCGGTGCCTACCCACACCCTGGTGAAACATGGGAACCGAGACCTGCAGTTTGGTCCAAACCGACTGAAGTACACCCGGGGAATTTGGACCATGCGGTTGACCGGGAGCCCCTATGAGCTTGGGTATGCCAATGGCATGCTGGGGCGAGACCTGCAGGACTCCCTGGAGGCACAGGCTCTCGAGGCGTTTCACGCGTCGGTTCCAAATCCCTTCGCGCGGTTTGGAATTCTGCGCGGCCTGGCCGTCTGGATGCCTCGGCTGGACCGCTTCTTTACCCCCGCACAGCTTCAAGAGGTGGCGGGAAGTGTGGATGCCGGCCGGGACACGTTCCAGGAGCTGGGCCCTGCCTTCACCCGTCGCACCTACTACCACGCCATTCACGACCTGGGGCAGGCCCTGGTGGACACCCCCCTCGTGGTGGGCTGCAGCGGGTTCATGGCCGGGGGGGGCGCCACTCCGGACGGAAGTTGGCTGTTGGCGCGGAATTTTGATTTCGATGGAGGGGTCGTCTTTGATAGGGACAAGATCGTGACCTTTGTGGTGCCAGAGGATGGCATTCCCTTTGTCTCCGTGAGCTTTACCGGCATGGTGGGGGTCGTCAGCGGAATGAACGACGAGGGCCTCGCAGTCGCGATCCAGGCGGCGGGAAGTGAGGCCAGCATTCGTCCTGGTATGCCCATGGCCCTGGTGGTGAGGGAGATCCTTCAGCACGGTTCCTCTCTGGAGGATGCCGAGGCAATTCTTCGGGCCAGAGCGGGAACCGTGTCGGAGAATGTGATGGTTGTGGACGGAGACGCTGGCGAGGCTGCTCTGTTTGAGGTGACACCGGAGAGGGTGGAGCGCCTTGACGCGGGCACCCATCTGGGGGTGACGAACCATTTTCGTACCGAGGCCCTTGCTTCCGATCGCACGAACCAGAAGCGAGTGGCCCACTACACGACCCGCCACCGTTTGGCCCGCATGGAAGAGCTCCTGGCACGGAACCTGGGGCAGGTGGACCCCAGGGTGGCGAGGGAGATCCTGGAAGATCGAAAGGGAGTGGGGGACACCCTGTTGCCTCCGGGCCACCGCTGGGCCTTGAACGCGGACATCGCCACCCATGGTGTGGTCTTTGATGCCTCGAACAAGCGCCTCTGGGTGAGTCGCTATCCCAATCTCGCCGGGGGATGGGTCTCCTTCGATATGGAGGGCGCCCTCGCCGGCGACTTGGAACCCACTGAGGTCTTGGCGGCGGGGGACCTCTCCTCGGCCTTTGCCGTCCGCCGGGGGCGACAACTGCTCCGCGAGGCCCGGGAGGCACGGGGAGCAGCTGCGGAGGTGTTGGTGCGTCGGGGGGTCGCCTTGATGCCTACGCACCCGGAGGCGCTGGGTACGTTGGCCCATGTGCTTGAGAGCGTGGGCAAGGAGCATGAGGCCGCTCTGGCCGCCAAACTCGCGCTGGCGGCAAGCCCAGAGTATGGGGATCAGCGTCGAGGACTAGAAGAGTTGTTGGAGCGTCTTCGATGACGCCGGCGGTCCAGCCGTGGCCCGGCCGCAGGGGAATGGGGGTGTTTGTCCTGGCCCTGTTGGTCACGCTCGTGCACATGTGCCGAGGCACCGGCTTGGGGCGTCACGAGTTGCTTCAAATGTGGGCCATCGACGGGGCGCTGCTGTTGGCTCTTTGGTGGCAGGCGGTCTCCACGCGGCCCAAATCCCGGGCCGCGGGTTTTCGTGCAGCCGTCGTGATTCCCACCCATGGAAACGTGGACACCGTAGCGGAGGTGGCCCGCAAGTGTCTGGTTCATTGCCCCCGGGTTGTGGTGGTCGACGATGGGAGCACCGACGGCAGCGGAGATGCGGCCGCTCTGGTGGAGGGGGTGGTGGTCCTCCGTCACGAAGGGAACCAGGGAAAGGGCGCTGCACTCCAAACTGCCTTGGAATGGGCCTGGGGGCAGGGATGCTCGCACCTGGTGGCGATCGACTCAGACGGTCAGCATCTCCCCGAGGACCTCCCCCAGTTCCTGTCGGTGGCCCGGAAGGCTCCTGAGGCGATTCATGTGGGCTGTCGTGACCTGACCACCGCGCCTGAGGCCAGCCGTTTTGGCCGGAGGTTCTCCAACTTTTGGACTTGGGTAGAGACGGGCGTAAAGGTCGGGGATAGCCAGAGCGGCTACCGCGTGTACCCGGTCGTGCCGGTTCTTTCTCTGGGACTTCGAGCCCGGCGATTTGAGTGGGAGGTGGAGGTGTTGGTGCGGGGAATCTGGGGGGGCATCCCGGTACAGGATCTTCCGTGCCGGGTGTGGTATCCACCCCAGGAGGAGAGGGTCAGTGCTTTCCGGCCCTTCTGGGATAACGCTCGAATTTCCTGGTTGAACTCCCGCCTTGTGGCGGAACGGTTGCTGTGGCCTCCTCGCTGGATTCCCCGTGGGCGACGTACCAAGGGCTCCTGGAAAGGGACTCACTTGGGACGTTTGTGGGGGTGGCGGTTCTTCGTGGGCATGATCCGGCGGATGGGAGCTCCTGCCACGTATCTGGCCATGCGGGGAATGGCGTTGTTCTACCTGGCGGTTGCGCAAGAGCAGCGGGCGGGGGTTCGGGCCTACCTGGTACGCCGGTTTCCTGACCAGGGTGCGTTGCGTAACTTGCTGTATACCTACAGGATTTTCTACAACTTCGCTGTCGCATTGGTCGATCGTTTCGAGGTCATGCTTCGGGGCCCTGGGAGCTTTCAATTCCTGCACGAGAACACGGAAGCCGCCTCCGCGATCGTCCAGAGAGAGGGCACCATCATGTTGTCCTCCCACCTTGGAAATGCCGACCTCGCCGCGGTAGCGCTAGGGGGAGGCCGCACGGACCTGCCGGTCAACCTGCTTCAGTACCGCTCGGGGGCGGACCCCTACCTGGCCCTCGGGCGGGAGATCTCGGAGGCCGCCCCCATGCCGCGGCAGATTGTGATCAACACGGACGACTCCCTGGCGGCCCTGGAGGCGGTGCGCGTCCTGCGGGACAAGGAGTTGCTGGCCATCAAGGCAGATCGGGTCGTGGATGATCGCGTCGTAGAGGTCTCCATGCTGGGGGGCCGAATCAACTTGCCCACGGGACCGTTCCTGCTCGCGGCGATTTCAGGTGCACCGGTGTTCATGATGGGGTGCTTCAAGGAGGGGCTCGGGGTGTTTCGGGTCTTGGCCACCGAACCGAAGGTCTTGCGGTTCACCAGCAGGGCAAACCGACAGGCGGACCTGGAAAGGTGGGCTGGCGAGTACGGGGCACAGCTGGAGACATGGGCAAGACGCTACCCCTTCCAGTGGTACAACTTCCACAATCCCTGGATGTAGCCCGGTGAGGTTTCCAGACCAGGAGTCCTGGAATCAAGCGCTGGCAGAATCCGCTGCGGGGGCGACTGCGGCAGCCGCCGTGAGCGCGCCCAGGTGGTCGCGAATGTAGTTGTGGATGTCGCCCACTGTCTGCATTTCCAGGAGAATCTTCTCATCTACCCGGAATCCGAACTGCTTTTCAAGGGCGACCATCAGGTCCACACCGTCCAGGCTGTCGAGATCCAGATCGTCTCGGAGGTTTGAATCGGCGACCACAAGGTCAGGTGCAAGCTCAAACTCGTCCACGAAGATCTGGTCAATCTTGCTGATGATCTGTTCAGCGTTCATGCGGCTTTCCCCTCAAAAAAATCGTTCAGACCTGCGCAGGTATTGTGGTCCGTGGGCTGGGGCAAGGTGAGGGCGGCCCCAGCGGTGTCAGCACGAGAGGCCGCCATCCACCACGAACACCTGGCCCGTGACGTACTGGGAGTTTGGACCCACCAGGAAGCGCACCATGTGGGAGACCTCTTCCACGGTTCCGTAGCGGCGCATGGGGATCTGGCGCTTTACCTCCCTAAGCACCTGTTCCGGGAGGGCCCGGGTCATGTCAGTCTCCACGAAACCCGGTGCCACAGCGTTGACCCGTACCTTTCGCTTGGCGATCTCACGGGCCAGGGTGCGGGTCATTCCCACAATCGCGGCCTTGGAGGCAGAGTAGTTCATCTGGCCTGGGTTTCCCCTCAGACCGGAAATACTGGTGAGGTTGACGATGGAGCCGGATCGCTTCCGCACCATGGTCTGGATGGCGGCCCGGCACATGCGGAAGCACCCTCCGGCATTGACGGCCATGACCGAGTCAAATGCCTCGTCGGTCATGGTCAACGCAAGGCCATCTGCATTGATGCCGGCGTTGTTCACGAGAATGTCCATGCTGCCCCAGTCCAGGGCGGTCTCGATCAACTTTTCACAGTCGTCAGTCACCGAGACATCTGCCTTCACCACCCGCGCCTGGGGAATCTCATCCGCCAGGGCCTCGGCGGCCTCTGCGCTGTTTCGGTAATTGATGACGACTTTGGCGCCAGCCCGCCCAAGGTCCAGGGCGACCGCCCGCCCGATTCCCCGGGCAGCACCTGTGACAATTGCGACTCTTCCTTCCAGCTCCATGTCTAATCTCCAGGTCCCAAGAGAAGCGCCGCATTGACGCCGCCGAAGGCAAAATTGGTGGAAAGCGACGCGGCAATTGGCTGTTCCAGTGCCTGGGTCGGCAGATACAGCGGGGCCACGTCCGGCGTTTCCAGGTTCAAAGTGGGAGGCACGCAGCCACGCCGCATAGCCTCCAGGCTGATAGCGGCCTCCACAGCTCCGCAAGCCCCCATCATGTGGCCCAGGTGGCCCTTGGAGCTGCTCACCGGCACCTGATCGCCAAACACCTGAAACAAGGCCTCCGCTTCAGCGGCATCGCCGATGGGGGTCCCAGTGGCGTGGGCATTCACATACCCGAGATCGTGGGCGGGAAGGCCTCCGTCCTGAAGAGCCAGTTCAATGGCCTGCCTCATTCCACCGGGCGCCGGGGAGGCCATGTTCTGTGCGTCGGAGGTGCCTCCGTATCCGAGGACGCGCCCCAGGATCTGGGCGCCCCTGGCTCGGGCGTGAGCTTCCTCCTCCAGCACCAGGATACCGGCGCCCTCGCCCACCACAATGCCGTCCCGGTGCTTGTCGAAAGGGCGTGGCGTGGAGGAGGGAGATTCGTTGAAGGCCCGGGAACCGCCACCCATTGCGTCGAAGGTGATGGCGGCCGCCACATGGAGCTCATCAGCCCCCCCGGCGATCATGATGTCAGCCCGACCCGTCCGAATTCGGTCCAGGGCGTTTCCCAAGGCCTGAGTGGCTGACGCGCAGGCCGCGTTGGTTGCGACCGCTTCTCCCTGGGTCTCCAGGTAGAGCGCTACATGGGTGGCGCAGGTATGCGCCATGACCTTGAAAAAGTGGGTTCCTTTCACGCCGCGGGCCGAGCCGGTGGCATGGAAGTGCGCCCAGAACTCCGAGTCCGCGAGGTGGCTCCCAAGGGTGGAGCCCACCGCCACCCCTGCCCGGCCCGTCTGAAGGGCGGCGGGGGAGAGCCCCGCCTGGTCCACGGCGTCCCTGGCGGCTGCAGCGGCAAACATGGCCACGCGGCCCATGGTGCGCCGAACCTTCCGAGGAATCTCCTTGCCGTCAAAGTCGTGGATGCTTGCGGCCACGAGTGACAACAGGTCCTGCACTTCCGACCACTCAGGTTGGGACCGCACGCCAGATCGCTGCGAGATCAAAGAATCAAAAACCGCGTCCAACCGGGAACCGAGAGGTGTCCGAAGACCGATACCGGTGACAACGACTTGCCTCATGCGATCCTCAGCTCCTCGGTGAGCCGCTCAAACCCGAGGAGTCGGCCCACGCCGTAATAGCCCGACAACGTGGCCCCCAAGACCCCCGGTGCAAAAACAGACTGCCCCACCTGGATCAAGCCGTGCACCCGGCTGAACTGGGAGGGTCGGTAGCGTCCCATCTGGCTCACTTCGTGGAAGTGGCCGTACATTGCCCCTTCCGGACTCCGGGTAAAGTGTTGCGTGGTCAAAGCGGTGCTGGCTTCTACCCGGGTGACCTTGTCCCCAAGGCTTGGAAAGTCCAAGCAAAGGGCGTTGACCGCGGACTGTGCCAGGCTGTCCTTGTAGGCCGTGTATTCCGGAGGGCGCTCACCGGTGGCGGACTCGGCCCAGGGTGCCACTTTGGCGTAGTCCAGGGCGATCAGCATCAGCACCACGTGGTGGTGTGGGCTGGGGTTTTCGAGGCCCTGAGCGGGTGCGGTCGCAAAGTAGAAGGGCACATGGCCGGGGCCAATGTTTTCGAAGGTCAGGTCGGAATCAAAGTCGCTCAAACGGTACACGTTGGCGTTGCCAATACAATCCGCCGGCCCGTTCAACTGCACGTAGACCCCAAGGTGGCCCATGCCCACGCGCTGACCTCTGACCCGGTTGCAGTAGGCTTTGCGCACGGCGCCGTCAGGAAGGTGATCCAACAAGACCCGCGGGTGCATGTTCGACACCACGAGGTCCGCATTGATCTCCTCCCCGGATGCCAAGGTGACGCCAAGGGCCTTGCCGTCTTCCACTCGCACTTGCTCGACGTGGGATTTCAGGTGCAAGCTGCCCCCCAGCTCCTTCAGGCGATTGACGAGAACCTTGGCGAGTCGGTCGCCACCTCCATCGATTCGGTTGGCACCCTTGAGAAAGTGGTGCACCACCACTGCGTGCAGCCCAAACGGGGCCTTGGAGGCGGGCACGCCGTACAGGGCGTTCTGTGCCGTCAGCACGGCAGTCAGCTCCCTGCAGCGCGTGTGACGGGAGACCACCTCTGCCACGCTCTGCCCTTCCCACTTCAGGAACTCTGCGGGGTCTACCGTCGACCGAAACGAATACAGGCCGTAGTGACTTGTGGCCTCTGCCAGGTCCGCCAGGTACCCCTCAATACCGGCCTTTTCCTCGGGAAATGTGTCGATCAGGCGCTGGCGGTAGGCCTCGACGCCGTGGGGTATTCGAAACTCAAGTCCCGGAAACTTCAGCCGGTCAAAACCGTCTTCGTCCAAGGGCAGCCAACGCACCTGGTCAAAGACCCCAAGGTGGCGAAGACAGGAGCCCAGAATGTCATCGGACCCCAGGCCACCGCAATAATGAAATCCGGTGTCATAGGATCGGGCGTCGCGAAAGAACCGATGAAGCAAGCCGCCGGGACGGTAGTGCTGCTCGTGGACCTGCACATCCCAGCCGTGCTTGGCCAACAAGAGGGCGCTGGTGAGTCCACCCACCCCGGACCCGATGATCAGGGCCCGCTTCAAGGGGAGGCTTCCGGGGGCATCATGGCGCCCATGAGCTTCGCGCTCACAACGCGTACGTCGTTGCACCAGGCTTCGGCCGTTGCGCGGAACAGACCCAAACGCTCCTCTTTCAGGTTCACCCGGTAGTGAACAGTGGCCGGGGGAATCACCGGGGCGCGAAAACGGACCTTCTCGAACCCGGCCAGAAAGGGCGTTCCCCCATGAAGTTCGGGCCGAGACAGGTGGGCGCAGCACATGGTCTGTGCCAGGGCCTCCAGGAGAAGCACCCCGGGCACAATGGGCTGCCCAGGAAAGTGGCCCTCCACCATCTCTTCCGTGAAGTGGCCCACGGCCTCCACCCGATCCTCCTCCAGGGTGAGGAGCTTGTCCACCAGGAGATAGCGGCCACGGTGAGGAAGCAGGTCCTTGACTTCGGGGAGATCAGACATGGGAAGGCTCCGCCTGCAAAACGAGGCAGGCATTGGTCCCGCCAAATCCAAAGGAGTTGGAGAGAATGGTGCGCGGTCGGGTGTTTCGGGTGGTCTGCACCACATCCAGGGCCTCCAGGCCCTCGTCCGCTCCGGTGAAGTTCCGGTTGGGCGCGATAAAACCGCCATCTGCCATGAGAAGGGAGTACGCAGCTTCTGAGGCCCCCGCCATCCAGCACTCGTGCCCGGTCATGCTCTTGGTGGAGGAGACCGGCGGGCCCTCGGTTCCAAAGACCTTCATCAGTGCCCGGCCTTCGATTCCATCCCCCACGGGCGTCCCTGCGGCGTGGGCGTTCACGTATTCGATCTCCTGTGGCGCCAGTCCGGCGCGGTCAAGGGCCATCTGAATGCACCGCGCTGCCCCATCGCCCGCGGGACTGGTCACGTGGTGGCCATCCGAGGTGAATGCGTAGGACAAGACCTCCGCGCGGATTCTTGCCCCCCGGGCTCGCGCGTGAGCGGCTGTCTCCAATACCAGGACCGCTGCACCGCCACTGGGCACCAGTCCGTCCCGGTCCGCGGAAAACGGGCGCACGGAATCCTCTGGCTCACCGTCATGCATGGAGAACACCCCAAGACCGTCAAAGCCAGCCATGCCAGGCCAGTCCAGCTCTTGGGTGCCGCCGGCGAGGACCACGGACTGTTGCCCCGTGGCCAACAATGCCCAGGCCTGGCCGATGGCATGAGAGCCGGAGGCGCAGGCAGCGGAGAGCGTCCAGCAGGCCCCCTGAGACCCCAACAACACCGAGAGATTGATGCTGGGGGAGGAGTTCATACACTCCACCACCGCGGAGGCGCCCAGATTTCGCGTGGTGCCGTCCTGGAGAGTCTGTTCATTGACCCGGAAGGCCGAGGTGCAGACTGAGTCGTTCCCAAGAATGACCCCGGTCTCGGGACCTCGGATGGTGTCCCGATCCAGGGCTGCATCGTCCAGGGCCTCCAGGGCTGCGTGGGCCGCATACAAAGCGGGCTCGCCCATGGAGCGTCGCTCCTTGCGAGACAGGCGACTGCGGGGGTCAAACCCGTTGAGACGACCGGTGAGAGGGGACCGAAATCCCAGCTTCTGTCTCTCCTCACAGCGGACGATTCCGCTTCTGCCGCGGCGAAGGGACTCTGTGGCATCAGGGAGGGTCAAGCCCAGGCTTGAGACCAGTCCTATTCCAGTGACGACAACCGGCTCCATTATCCCCTCGGGGTGAAGATTGGCTCTATCGTGGTTCGATGGCCCGGGCTCCTTGCTTGGCGGAGAGGAGCGCCACGTTGGCCTTCGCCGGTTGATCTGGCCCGGGCGCCTCCAGGCCCAGGGCCAAAATCATGGATGCTCGACCCCACCGCAGCAAGCGAGATGCCTCCTCCTCTGCATTCTCCATGGGCTCCACAAGGGCAATGCAGGGCCCCTGAAGATTCCACAGGATGGAAGCCTCGGCCAGGGGGGCCCCGGGAATGGTGGCCGCAAAGTCCAGGCGAGAAGCGCGTGCCGCACCCCGTTCCACCAATCGCGCGTGGTAGCGGAGGTCCGTTTCCAGGCAATTGGAGGTAGACGCCAGCACGATGCCACAAGAGGGGGGCAGGGGTGTCTCCAGCGTCTCGATCAGGCTGTAGAGAGCGAGAAGTCCCGTTCTCACATATCGGTTCACCCGGCGTATTCGGTCCGGCGTGCCGGGCCACTCGTCCCGCCAGGGCAGGGGTCCGGGGGGCCACTCTCGCTCAATCCTGGAGATGCAAACAACGTCCGCGCTCTGCGCCGGGCGTGCGGGAAGAATCCCCGGCGCGCCCAACACCACAGCGCTGTTGACCCCCCCAAAGGCCGAGCTGGTGGACAGGGCCAGCCGAACGGGAGCCTCCAGGGATGGCGGTGAGGGCAAGGGAAGATCTTCAGCAACCACTGCGGGTCCGGGGGGGCGTTCGCCTCTCACGATGGCTTCCACCACCACCGCAGCCTCCACCGCTCCCGCAGCGCCCAGGGTGTGCCCGATGGAGTGCTTGATACCGTGGGATGCGACCTCGATGGCCCCGAAGATCTGCTGGAGGGCGTGGGCCTCCATCGCGTCGTTGAAGACGGTGCCGGTCCCATGCATGGAGACAGTGTCGACATCCTTGGCTGCAACGGACGTGGTTTCCAAGGCCTGGCGCATGGAGCGAGCTGCCCCGTTGCCGGTTCGATCGGGAGCAGTCAGATGGACAGCATCTGTGGACAAACCGACGCCTCCCACCTCGGCGAGGAAGGGAGCAACTGTACACGCCGAGCCCCAGGGCTCGACCACCAGCGCGGCCGCTCCTTCTCCAAGAATGAGACCATCCCGGTCCGGGTGAAAAGGCCGCGGCGTATCGCTGGCAAGGGCCCCAAGACCGGAAAACCCCGCGTGAATGTACAGGGAAAGAGCATCCAGACCACACACCACCACGGCATCGGCGAGATCGTCCTGAAGCCAACCGAGCGCTATCGCGAAGGCTGCTGTTCCAGAGGCACAGGCCACGGACAGGGTGGATACCGGCCCGGAAAACCCAAATCGGCGGGCGATAACCTCGGTGGGCGTGGCCCGTGAGCAGCCCTCAGCCTCCTCCGGTTCGCCTTCCAGGCGCCGTCTGTGCCACGCCTCAAAGGGTCCACTGATGTTTCCGCTGGACGTTCCCACCACAAGGCCCACCCGAGACGTGCCAGGAGACAATGCTGACTGCTTCAACACATCCGCCACGACCCCTTCCAGGAGGGTCTCCGCCGGCCGAGCCCGATCCAAGCCCGGCACAAAGCCCCCTCTTGGCTGTGAGAGGCCCTCGGTGGGGTAGGGGGGATCGTGGTGAAAGGCCGTCTCTCCCGTGGAAAGGAGCTCCCAGAGGGCATCTGTTCCTCGGCCCGCCGAAGTCCAGGAAGTCGAACCGGTGATGCCCATCCTCATGGGGAGAGGACCTCTCCCACGGTGGCGCAACGAAGCCCCCGTTTCTTCAGATCCGCCAGAATGTCCGGAAGGGCCTCCACCGCTGCCCGGGGTCCCTCGTGGAGAAGGACAATCTCCCCTGCGCCCGCCCTGCGGCAGATCCTTCTCAGCCTCTCTACCCCTGGAAGAGATCCATCCAACGTGCGTCGGGTACACCAGGCGGTGGCCAAAGATGTGCCATGCACAGCCCATGCAATGGGCAACGGGTACACGCCGAATGGGGGCCGGTACCAGCGGACATCCTGTCCCGTGGACTCCTGCAGCCAGGCTTGACTCTCCTGCAGCATCCGCCGGATTCGCTTCCGCCCCCGGAAGGCGAGGAGTGGGTCGTGGTCTTCTCCGTGGAGCGCGATTTCCTGGTCCTTGGCCATGTCCTTCAACATCTCGGGATGGGCACGGGCACGGTCCAAGAGCACAAAGAAGGTCGCAGACGCTCCCGCCTCTCGCAAGGCCGCCAGAATGCGGGGGGTGGAGAGGGGGTCCGGTCCATCATCAAATGTCAGAGCGACAGCCTTGCTGTCCCTCTTGCCCCGAACCCAGACGGGGCCTAGCACCTGGGTGCCTGGCCGCAAAACCGGCGACAGAAGAGCCAAGACCAGGGAAGCCAGCCAGAACAGGGCCCACACCCTGGGCTCTCCAGGGAGAGAGTACGGCGCTTGTGCTGTCAAGACGGCCGCCCCGAACAGCAGGGTGCTGGTCCCACAAAGGGCTACAATCCAGTGCTTCTCTCGGGACATCAAATCCGCTATACCCCGCAGAGCAAACTCGTCCCAGGCACCCCATGCGTCACACCTTGAAAGGGCTGGTTCAACACCTCCTGGAGGAACACACCTCCCCGGTGCGCATGGGCTGGGCGGTGTCCCTCGGATTCTTCCTGGGCTGCCTGCCCTTCTACGGGCTCCACCTGCCCATGTGCATCGCTCTTGCCTGGCTCCTCAAGCTGAACAAAGCGACCGTGTACCTTGCAGCAAACATCTCCAATCCGCTTCTGGCCCCCCTGATCATCGCCGTGGAAATTCTCCTTGGCGAGTGGCTGCGTTTTGGCCATGTGAGATCCCTGGACATGGAGGGAGCCCGCGAGTTCAGTGACCAGGCGAGCCTCTTGACCAGGAGCTTGCCGGACTTGTTCTTGTCCTGCCTCTTTGGAAGCGTCTTGCTTGGCGTGGTTCTCGCCGTCATTGGCGGACCCGCTGTGTACTGGTTCTGCAGGCGTCGCGCTGAAAGAAGCTGACCTCAAGCGCTTGGCTGGTTCTCCGCAATGTGGGCCGCGAGGGTATCCACAGAGTTGAAGATCTCCCGGGACTCCTCGGCTTCTGGGAGGGTCACGCCAAAAACGCGCTCGATCTCCATAGCCAGCTCCAGGGCATCCACCGAGTCCAGGCCCAGACCCTCTCCAAACAACGGTGCTGCATTCTCGATGTCGGCGGGAGCGAGGTCTTCAATCATCAGGGCGCTGACGATGAGCTCCTTGAGTTGGTTCTTCAGGACATCGGCCATGGGTTCCTCCGGGGAGCGGGAACTATCGCAGCACCTTTGAGTGGGCAACGACCCTAGAAATCCGCTCTCACACCGAGGAAGGGGCGCAGGGGAAGGTGCGTCAGCATACCGTCCTTGCGTTCGCCGTCCTCCATGGCGACCAGGGGAATGAAGTCGCTCTTGGCATTTGTGACGTTGAGAATCTCCCCGTACACCGAGAGTCGGTAGTTTCGCATGGCCTTTCGCCACTCACCACGGAGGTCCGCATTGTGGGTGGGGCCCAGGCGCTCGCAGTTGACGCAGTCCAGCAAAAAACCTTCGCTGACGGCGCTTTGTGAGATCGCAGAAACAGGTCGACCCGTGTGGTACGCGTAGCGCACCGTGGTACGCCAGTAGGGAGTCAGCTGGTACTCCAGCGTGGTTCCCACGGTGTGTCGCTGGTCTTGGGCCGGTGCGTATTCCGTCGCGAACTGCCGGTTCAGGGGGTTCTTTCGCAGTGCTTCCAGGACGGACCAGGTCACAGTGCCCCGAAACCTGCCGGACTTGCCGGCCAAAAGCATATCCACGCCGCGGTTGGTGCCGGTGCCGTCGTTGGCAAAGGCAAGACCGTCAACTCCTGCCTCCGTGTCAGGATTCACTACCAACTGGTCCAACCGGATGGTGTAGGCCTCCACCCGGAGGAGCCCCCCGCCTTCCTCTCCTGGAAGCGGAAAGGCCTGGTCCATCCCCACCACCAGGTGCTTCCCCTCCTCGGCCTTGAGGTCAGGATTCCCAAGGATCGGGTCGTACAGCAGTGGGTCTTGGAGAACCGTGTGGTACACCCCGGCGCTGGCCTTCGGAATCGTGCCCGTTGGAAGCGGAAGGGAGATGCCGGCCCGCGGGGAAAGCAGCCACTGGTGGGTGGCCCCGCTGAAGGTGGCCCGGGCCCCACCGCGGACTCTCAGGGGGCCTTGCCACTCGTCCTCGGCCCAGACTGCGGCGTCGGACCAGGTCTTGCGGGTGTCCAGGTCCAACACCGCGGACTCATACTCGGCCAACGGTGCGTTGTACCAGGTGGGATGTGTGCGGCGGTCCTCCACCTGGCCCCCGACGGTGACGTCTCGCCAGCGGGTGTCCACCCCAGCTCCCAAAGCGTGCCTTCCGCGGGTGGCCACCAGGTCGGTGCGGGCAAAGGCCGTGCGGGAGACTGCTTGTTGCTGGAACTCCCCCCCCAAGTCCCGAAGCACAAAGGAGTCGTCCCGGATCCATGCACCCGTGGTCTGCCAGGTTGTGTCCGCATCCCACTGGAGACGGTGGTCCAGGGTGGTCATGGTCATTCGGTTGTCCAACTCAAAGGTGGCATCGAACGAGAGGGCGCTGTCATCCTCTGAATCCACGATTCCAAGGGAGTCGCCCGCGCGAAGGATAGAGGCCATCCATCGCTGGCGTTCTGTCGGCCGCCAGGCGACGCGGGCGGAGACCTCGGAGAACTCAGGGGCGGAGAACGCCGTGTCCAGCAGGTTCGCCCACTTCATGACCTGGAAATAGGACTCCAGGTAGGAGCGGCGCACAGCGAGAGCCACCGTGATGTCCTCGCCCACTGGACCCATTACCAGCGCTCGAAGACTCGACGCTGAAATGTCCAGGGCCCCGTCCATTTCGCTGCTCTCCTGGCGCGGGGTCCCATCCCAACTCTCCACGGACAACACCGCAGAGGTGCCCGAAGGGACCGACGCTGGCGCTGCCCCTGCGAAGTATTGAACGCTGGAGATCATGTCCGGGTTGAACAGGCTGTTGAAGCCAGCCAGGTGAAAGGGATTGTCCAGTGGCACGCGGTCCAGAAGAAAGACCACGTCCCGGGTCTCCCCCCCGCGGGCATGAAAGGTGGAGAGCATGTCCGTGTCGGCGGCGACCCCGGGCAGCGAGTGCACGGCGCGAGACACGTCCTCAAGGGCCCCGGGACTCGATTCCACGTCCCGTCGGGTCAGGGTGTAGCTGCCGGTCACGGTCCCGGCATTGGCCTCCAATGGGCCGCGCTTCACCTCCCGCCAGGTCTGCTGCTGGTAGGTGACCACAATCTCTTGTGCGCTGACGCCCAGGAGAATGAACTGGCGCTGGAGGTTCTCGCCCGCCCGGATCTCAATCTCTACCTCTGAGGCGGAGAAGGCCGGGTGCTCCGTGCGCACGAGATAGCGGCCTGAGGGGAGAAAAGTTGCGCGAAAGCTGCCGTCGGGTCGGCTCTCAAGGTCCAGCGGCTCGGCAGTGGCCACGGCCCCCTCTGGCCCGAGGGGCGCCACTGTCACCTTGGCTCCCGGAACCGGTAGTCCATCCGCATCTGTCACCAGGCCGTGCAGACTGCCGGGGACCGCAGTGCCCTGTTCGTCGGCGATTCCGAGATCGAAGTGAAAACGGTAGTGAAGCTGCACAACCACGGCCCTGCCCTCCAACATGGCCGGCTCAAAAAGAAGCTGTCGTGCGGCATCCTGAGAGACCAGGTCAAGGAGTGTGCCCGCTCCTTGCACCACCTCCGTGTCGCCGACCGTGCCGTCCTCGAGGACTGTGATTAGCACCACCACATCCCCTTGAAGCCCCTGATCTCTGGCTTCCGCCGGATACTCGGGCACCACATCCTTGAGGAGAACGGGCGGCTCCTGGGCCCAGGCGGTCAAGGAGATCCAGAAAGTCAGGAGAGGAGAGAGCATGCATTGTTTCCTACGAGGGCGGTGAGGATCATCCCATGGTCCTGGCCCACAACCGATCCACCCCTTCCTTCCGCCAGGTGTGCCACCATGGCCAGGTCCAGACACGGGTTGAGTCCATGACATTCCTCGGGTGCCGTCGCCCCGGGGATTTCTGTAAGAGGAGCCTCCAGGGGAAGGGTGCGCTGGCGGGCACGGCAGGGTTGGGGCAGCTCCCTGGGCATGCCTTGAAGGACCTGCACGGGAACCCCCGTCCCAGAAGGCTCAAGCAGGAGTGCAGTCACGGATTCACCGAAGGGCCCCTGGGCCTTCAAGAGGTTCAAGGATCGCTGAAGGGCCGGCCCGAGGGTGTCGCCCGCCACCACGAGAACCGAGGAGCAAACCCCGAGCGAGACGAGGTCGAGTCCGCGCATCAGGGCCACCAAACCCGTGACGCCTCCCGCGGCTACGGTCTCAGAGTGCCCTTTGAGGTCCAGAGAAATGGAGAGATGGCCCGCCGGGGCGTTGTACACGGAGTTTTGAAAGTGCATCGGACTGGCCGCCGCCAGCCCTCGCTCGGACATGCGGTCCAAAAGCACCGTGGTGGGGTCCAGCTCTCCGAAATGGGTTCCCCAGACGAGGCCCATGTGCTTCCGATCCTCCCGGTGGGCCACGAGGCCCCAAGAGGTCTCCAGCGCCAGCCGCGAGAGGCGGCTCATCCTGCGCCAGGTCCCCGGAGGAGCCCCCTCAGGTCGGGAAGGCTCCGGGGCATGCGCGAAGCGGTCTTCGCCTGCCTCAGAGACGCGCGTGGCCGTGGCGGTGATTCGCATCACTCTTCCGGCTCCCACCGGCGAAACAAGAGGGCTGTGTTGTGGCCACCGAAAGCAAAGTTGACGCTCATCGCGCGCACGCCCTGGAGGGGAGCCATCTTGGAGAGGGGAGCCGTGCCTGCTTCGGCCTTTGTGAAGCCGGTGTTGGGAGGCATTCGGCCCTCCACCAGGGAGAGGACAGTCACGACGGCTTCCAGTGCACCGGCGGCGCCTAGGGTGTGACCCACCGCCCCCTTGATGCTGGAGAAACTGGCGCCGGGAAGGGACGAGCCAATCGCCGCCTGCTCCATGGCGTCGTTGAGACGGGTCGCGGTCCCGTGGGCACAGACATAGGAAACCCCATCGTTGGAGAGATCGCCAAGGGCAGCCTCCATCGCTCGCCTTGCCCCATCGCCGGAGGGATCAGGGGCTGTCAGCCGGTGGGCGTCTGATGTGTTTCCGACCCCCTCCAGAATCGCGAGGGGTGTGCGGCCCGCAGCGATCGCCAGGTCCACAGGTTCGAGGTACAGGGCCGCGGCGCCCTCTCCGAGGTTCAAGCCCGCGCGGTCCACATCGAATGGCCGGGCGGGTTCAGGGGACATGGCCCCGAGGGCCCCAAAGCCATGGAGGGTCAGCTTGCACAGGGCATCGGTTCCCACCGCCAGGGCTGCCGGAGCACGGCCGGTGCGAATGAGGTCTGCGGCGAGGCCGATGGCCACTGCACCGGAAGTACACGCGGTGGAGACGGTCAGGCGAATGCCCTTGGTGCCCAGGCGGTGGCAGACACTCTGGGTGATTCCATGGGCCAACTGTCTCCAGAGAAAGTCCGTGGGGCGTGCGAGGGCCTGTCCTTTGTGTTGTTGAAACCAGGCCTCTTCGCCCACCCGCATGTCGCCGCTTGTGGTCGCACCCACCACCGCGATGTCCGAGGGCAAGTCCACTCCCTCGGTGGCCTCGCGGGCCACCTGGATCGCAAGGTCCGAGCTCAAGGTGGAGTCTGACGATTCCAGCGTGCAGCCGACCGGGCCCCGCCCTTCCCAGGGGGCGGGGGAAATCCCCCGGGATCCAGCACAGAGAGCCTCAAATACCGCGGGGGCGGTGTCGCCGACGGAACAGGTCGCTCCCACCCGGGAGATGGCGATCTCGGTGTGGGCGCTCATGGGCCGGACCTTCGCGCAATCCAAAGCAGGTTCGCGAACGGTGTTCCCTCGGAGCAGGACTCCAGGGACACCACCACCCCACAGCGCTCCAGCACATCCCCAATCGCCTGGCGGGGGCGAAAGTGGATTCCATCCCCCTTGTGGCGCCCCACGAGCCGGGCGAGATGTTCGCTGCCTTGGGTGAGGACAGTTCTCCAGCCGCCATCGGAACATCCGTCGCGAATCAAGAGGACGCCATCTTCGGCCAGGCCATCACACATCCGTTCAATCACCCGGTCCTGACGCGCTGGCGCCAGGTAGTGCAGCACGTCCAGACAGGTGATGACATCTGCCGTGGGAAGCGGAGCGGTTTGCAGATCCTGCACCTCCAAGGTCAGGTCCGACTCTCCTTCCAATGCCTGTCGGGCGAGGTCAAGACGGGCCTCGTCGTGATCGATTCCGTGAAGTCGTACGGAAGGAGAACAGGATCGGGCAAGGGAGAGCAGGTACCCCTCGCCACAGCCGAGATCCAGCAAGGTATGGGCATACTCCAGGTGCGGAAGAATGCGCCGGTACACCGGGTCACCCTTCATTTTGCCCCTGGCCATTCCCTCCGAGAAACGTGAGATCTTCCGGTACCGGTTTGCGGCCTCGTTCAGGCCCCTCACGCGGCATCCTCCCGGAGGTCGACCAGCGCGGTTTCAAGCAGGGTTCGGACTCGTTCTCCGAGCGCCCTGGCGGTCGCATATTCGCCGGGATGAACCGGGGCCAGGACCCGCATCTTGATCGACTCCGAGATCCCGGCGGGCCGAAGCTCGCCCTTGCGCATGATGCGGTGGGTCCCAAGGATTGCCACCGGCAGCACTGGGACGCCCGTGTCCAGGGCCAGCCGAAAGGCGCCTCGATGAAAACGCCCCAGTCTTGCATCCAGAGAGCGAGTCCCTTCAGGAAAAACCAGGACCGAGGCCCCGCTTTGAAGGGCTTCCTTGCATTGAACCAGACTGGCCAGCACATCAGCGGCGCTGCCGGCATCCAGGGAGATCTGGCGCGAAAACCGCATATACAGGCCCAGGAGCGGGATCCGAAACAAGGAGGATCGCCCCACAATCCGAAGCGGCATGGGGAGGCCCATGCAGGCGGGGATGTCCAAAACCGAGCTGTGGTTGCTCACCACGATGTACGGGCCCTCCACCACGGACTCCATTCCCTCCCGAGCGAGGTGCCATCCTGGCTCACAGAACCAGAGAAGATGGCCCCAGATCCACCGATTGACCCACAGAGACGTTCTGCGGTGCGTGTCGAAGGGAACCGCGACTCCCTGGAAAAGAAGCCCTACCAACACGTTCAGCAACGAGACGAAGAGAAAAATGGCCCACGCAAAGGGAGCGTTCAGCCAGAGGAGGAAGTTCTTCCACATGGGGGCGATGTATCGCACCGGCGGTGAGCTTGGCGATGAAGGGATGCATGCGATAGCCGAGGGGGGGTGATGGTCGCGGGCCGGACCCCCTGGAGTTCCCATGAATCGCTTGCTGGTTGCCGCTCTCTTCTTCGTCTCGTTTCCCGCAGCTGCCCAGGACGAAGAGAAGGAGACACCGGTGGAGGCCGCACCCGGAGAGTTGGCACCCGTGGAGGCCGCACCCGTGCAAAAAAACCTCGCACTTGTGGGACGGGCCACGGTGCAAGGTGTGGGTGGCCCGGGACGGCGGCTGACCTTGTTCAACGACTCCGAGATTCTATGGACCGGGGTTGTGGTGACCCTGAACGACTCCATTACCTGTCGTCTTCCTTCCGTGAAGCCCATGGATCACGATGGCATTCTCCTGCCCAAGTGCACCGGAGATGTTCTCTCCAACGTGCAGATTCACCAGGTGGTGATCGAGGCGAACGAGGGGCGCCTGGACATCAGTGACCCGCCCCTCGACACGCCCCCCGACGAGGTGCAAGCCTGGGCGCAGATGACCATCGGGTTCGGTCCCTTTCGCCGCTTGAAGCTCACGAACGCCAGCCCAGAAGATTGGACTGGCTGCCGGGTTACAATCAACGAGCACTACACCTATGACTTGGGAGAGCTCGCAGCGGGCGTGATGGAGGGCATCATGCTTGGCCGTTTTGTGGACCCCCAGGGCGTAAAGTACACCGCAAACCACCAGATCAAGCGCGTAGACGTGGCCTGCGACCAGGGCAGCGCCAGAATCCGCCCCTGACCACCAACTGTCGCCAGGAGTCACCATGATCCACTTCCTTTCCCTCTTCCTCCTCCCCCTGGCGCAGGCCCAGACCAAGGTTTCCGAAACAGCGGAGCCCCAGGTAGTGGAGCCCGAGGCGGTCGAGCCAGAGGCGGTCGAGCCAGAGGCGGTGGAGCCCGAGGCGGTCGAGCCAGAGGCGGTCGAGCCAGAGGCGGTCGAGCCAGAGGCGGTGGAGCCCGAGGCGGTGGAGCCCGAGGCGGTGGAGCCCGAGGCGGTGGAGCCAGAGGCGGTGGAGCCCGAGGCGGTGGAGCCCGAGGCGACCGAGCCCGAGGCGACCGAGCCCGAGCCAGCCAGTACCCAGACCCAAGCCGCCGAGTGGAACCGCCGCTGGCTTGTCAACATCTACGGCGGAGCCCTCACCGGGTACACCTCCCTCGGATTCGCGGCCGCGGTGACCGGCGACATGGTCTCCGATGAAGTCGGCCCCCTTCTTCAGCCCATCGGCCTCCTGGGAGCAGGCACCACCGCGCTCCTGACACGGAAGAAGCACTATTCCTCAGATCAATTCGCTACCCTTGTTTCCGGTGGAATGTTGGGCGGTTGGTTCGGCGCCGAGCTGGGACGGGCCCTGATCGGTCACGAAGAGGTAGGTGCGGACGCCAGAACCTTGATGGCCTCCAACCTGGGCGCCTTGTCCGGCACGGGGCTGGCCATCTTGGCCTTTGAAAACCCCATGGACTCACGACAAGCCTGGATGTTCGATGTCACCACCCTCGTGGGCTGGCAGATTGGCGCGGGCGCTGGAGACCTTCTGGGACTCGACTATGGGGAGGACCGCACGACCCGAGGCCTGATGGAGCTCGGTACCGGAGCGGTGTTGGGGCTTGCCTCCACACGGTTCGCAGAGGGAAGCCTTCCGAAGGCCGGCCCCTTGGGCATCGCCATGGCACATGGCACTTGGGCTGGTACCTGGGCGCCGGTGCTAATGTCTGACAATCCCAGCACCCAGCAGGTCCTGGGCGGGCTGCGGATGGGTCTGGGTGCAGGGTACTTGGGCGGATTGGCGTTGAGTCGTGCCCTGGGACCACAGAGCTTCCAGGACCTCCTTCTCCAGGGTGCAGGTTGGGGGGCTGGGGCTTCCCTGGGCGCGGGTGTGCCCATGTTGCTTGGAGTGGATGAAACCAGGCAAGTTGTGGGCCCCATGCTGGCGGGCGGGCTGGCGGGTCATGTGGCGGGAGCGGTGCTTTCGCCCCAGTACAACGCCAACGGCAAGGACCTGGCGTTCACCGCCCTGCTCGAGGCCTGGACCGGCTACCAATCTATCGGGTGGGCTCTCTATATGGATGAGGCGCACGCTTACGACAGTCGCGCGGCAGCAGGGGGATTCCTGACCACGGCCGGCGCAGGCACACTCACGGCCTTCATATTGCCCACCCAGGTGGACCTTGAGATCGCCGAGACCACGATGGTGGCATCGGCAGGCGGCTGGGGAACCTGGTATGGCGGCTGGATAGGAGAGCTGGTGGATCTGGATCCCCAGCAACACCTGCTGGCCTTTTTAGGGGCAGGCGACGTGGCCCTCCTCGGAACCGCTGTCCTCGCAAATGGCTCCTGGAACCCTGACTGGTCGGATGTTGGCACCATCAACGGGGCAGGGCTCGCGGGAGGCGCCATTGGAGCCATGGCTGGGGTGGTGGCGTCGCCCGAGAGGAAGGCCCTGGCCGGAGGAGCCCTTGTGGGGAGCACGGCCGGTCTTGGGATTGGCTGGTGGTTGACCCAGAACGGCACCTCGGACGCAACCAGCGCCAGTTGGATGCCCGGGTTGCCCCAGCGACTGGGAAGCCGCTTTCCCCGGACCCATCTAAGGGCCCTCCCCACACTGGCCCCCTGGATGGATTCCGACGGAAACCCAGGCGCCTGGCTCCAGCTTGTTGTCCTGCAGACCGGGAAGTAGCAGAAATGCTGCTTTCGATCGGATTGTGGGCGGGTTGTGCGCCACCACTCGCGAGCCAGTACCTTGCATACACCCTGAACCCAGATCGCGGACACTCTATTCAAGCCCGTGATATTCCACCCCTTTCTGATCCAGAAAGAATGAGGGGGGACCTGGGAACCATCTGGAGCGGAGGAGCCATCGCTGCACCGTCCCTGACGGAGGAAGAGGTGGTGCTTTCCTATGTGGAGGGCAGACCCCTCGAGGTGATGTACACGGTGGTGGACGACGTGGCACAGCCTCTGGACCGGGCGGGCCTGGTTCTTTTCAGTTTCTATGGGCACCTGGCGGATGTGGAGACCTGGCTGACCGGCGCGGAAATCGACGTGTCGGATGTGTTTCCCCTGGATGCAGCAGTGGCACCGGTGGTGCCCGACATCGGCATGGCGATTCAACCGGCGGAGAATGCGGCCTATGTCAGCACCGCCCACACGTTCATCTTGTTGGATGACCTGATTCAGAAGGATGTTCCCCTCGCCGCCAATGCGGGGATTGTCTTTCACGAGTTTGCCCACGCGCTCTTTCATCTTCGGACCGCTGGGAGCCCGCACGCCCCCGGAATCACCGGTGACACAGTGCAGAGTCTTGGGGTTGCCTCTCTGAACGAGGGGTTTGCTGATGCCGTTGCAAGCCTGGTGAGTGGTCGACCCAACTTCATTTCGGACTCGCTGGATCTGCCAGGGCGGGATGTGTCAGGGGACTGGGTGGCCCGGGATGTCGACCCCCTCCCGGCGGAGGTTGGAGAAGACGCCAGCGCCCAGCTTTTGTACGATCCTTATGCCCTGGGGACGGTGTTCGCGTCCCTCGCATGGGATCTGGCAGAATTCAACGGCGATCCCGCTGAGACCCTGCGGGTGTGGGTTCGGGCCACGGAAGCCTGGGGTGCCGGCTGGAATGCCACAGCGGGCTCCAGCGCCTTTGACTGGTTGGACCACCTGGTGGACGAGGCAGGAGTCGGAGAAGTGGATTTTCTTTGCGGTGCCATTGAATCGCGCTTTGCGGATGTCTACGAGGTCTCCGCATGTGGTTGATGCTCCAGCTCGCAGTTGGCTTCGCAGGCGCAGTGGAGCCGGGGATCGCCCTGGGCCTCGCTGGCGTACGGGGATCGGACGGTCTACACCGAGTGCAGCCAGCCACCTGCCTCTGGGCGCAGCAGCCCCTGGGCGAGAGGGGCTGGTTCCTGGAGGGAGAGGTGTTGGGCACCTCCAGGACGGACTCTGTGCCGGGCGGGCAAATGCAGACATTGTGGCTGCGGCCAAGTGTACTTGCAGGTTGGAAGGGAGGGACGACAGGGGCGCTGGTACACGGGGCCATTGGGCCCTCCACCACACTGATGCGGGGGGGGCTGGCAGGTGATCAGTGGCGGGCAGCCCAGGGTCTTCGAGGGCGATGGGGTGTGGAGGCACACACTTCCGCGGGATGGGTGTACGGTGGCGCCCTCGGTGGCGCTCTTCGGGGAAGGAGTGGAGACGTGGATCTGACTCTCCGCCTGGGGTGGAGGGGATGAAGGGGCGCGGGAACATCCTGTTTTGGGCTGCAGCAGTCCTTGGGTTTTCTGGGTGCACATCGATTGCGACCATGGAAGGTGCTCGACCCATTGCACCCGGCGCCAAGCAAGTGGCTGTCCAGACCTCTGTGCAGGCAGGAACCAGCTCCTTGTCGACGGGTCTGGGGTTGCCGGTGCTTCAGCAAGATCTTGCCCTGCGGTTTGGGCTCTCAGAGAATGTAGACTACGGACTGCGGCTGTACCTTTTTGGCATGCGGGCAGATCTTCGATACCGTTTCCTGCGCCTGGGGCCTTGGGATGTGGCGGTCGCGCCAGCCTTGGGAGGCCTGGTGCTGCCGACTCCCTCGTACCAGGGTGGAGTTGTCGAGGTGGTTTCGCCGCTCCTCTTCCAGCGTGACCTTGGAGAAGGGTGGAGCGTGGTGCTGTCCACAGAGGCTCGCATCCGGGAGACGTTCACGTTCATACAGAACTCGGAGCTTGGCAGCGGCGGGTCCGGGTATATGCAGCTGATGGCGGGGGGGGGCGCCCGGGTTCACAGGCACTTTGGCCGGGTCACACTTGGGCTGGGAGGGGATCTGTTGGCCCAACCGGGACGAGCGCTTCCACCTGCGTGGTCCTGGGGTTTTGGGCTCTCCTGGCAGGTGGGTCGGGGGAGGACCGACAGGTAAAGACTCAGTCGAGCCCCCGTGCTTCCAGGTCCTCCTCGTTCAGGCCCAGAAAATGGCCTACCTCGTGAAAGAAGGTGATCCGAAGCTGGTCGATGACCTCCTCGCGGGTGGCCGCCATTCGTTCGATGTTTCGCCGATAGATCACGATGGCGCTCGGCAGGTTGCTCCAAGGGTCCTCGAGGGAGCGCTCCATGAGGGAAGCCCCAGAGAAATACCCCAGCAGACCCGTGGCTACTGCTGGCGGGTCGTACTGGCGAAGGACCTCGTCTGCAGGGAAATCTTCCAAGATAATGGCCACATTGCCGAGATAGTCCCTCAGGGTCGGATGGAGCTGCTCGATCGCTTCCTCCACCACGGATTCCAGCTCCTCGTCTTCCAGGGACAAGGGCAGGGGCCAGTGCTCAGGCTGGCTGCGCCAGGCGCGGAGAAAATCCCGGTGGGCCCCTGCATAGTCATGCCGGCGTTCCCGGAGTGCACCACGGATAAAGGAAGCCTCCGGGTTGTAGGGCTCCTCCCGGAGGGCCCGGTTTGCAGCCCGCCGGGACTCTTCCCACCGGGCTTGCTCAAACAACATGGATGCAAGCGCTGCCCAGGCATCCCCGTGGCTGGGTTGGGACAGGACGCATCCCCGGTAGGCCAGCTCACTCTCGTCCGCCCTCCCCTGAAGCCGAAGCGCCTCGGCCAAGAGGTACTGGGCGCTCGCATTGGAAGGAAAGGAGGCCACGGCTTGTCGGCAGAGAGACTCGGCCTTCTCCGGCTGTCCCTCCAGCAGGGCGGACTCTGCTTGCTCCAACAGAACCTTGATGGGCGGGGAGGCGCTCATGGCAGAAGGGCGACCTCCATCACGGCGTAATCCGCTGGGAATTCAGGTGTCTTCAGCGTCCGAAAAGTACGTCTCAAACACGGAAACCAGTCCCCAGAAGCCGAATGCTCGCCCAGTGGCTTCATCCCCTGGACGTGGCCATCCGGATGAAGGATGAGCTGAATGTTCAGGCTGGACATCGGAGGTTTCACCGGGGAAAGGCAGCCGCGAAGCTTAGGTCTTGCACCGTCTATCGCTGTGCCCGCAGCCCGCGCCACCTGTCCGTTGTCGAGAAGCGCCCGGTCTCGCCTTCCCGGCACGAAACTCATGGAGTCAGACAACGGAAGAGTCAGGAGCACGTGGCGAGAGGCACCTCGACGCATGGAGATCACCTCCCGGGTCGTCACAAAACCGGCCCGTTGGGCCTCCACTGTGAAAGCACGGGCTTGGGGTAGATCCGAGGACGGAATGCTTCGGGTGCCTGGTTCAATGGGACTTCCATCGAGAATCAGGTGGTCCGGAGGGGGATCTATCTGGAGGGTCAGCCCTGGAGACACCGTGTCCAGCGACACCCTCGCCCCAAACAACAACTCTCCCGGGACCCAACCGAAAGAGAGCCCAGCCCCCAGGGCCACAACCACTCCCAGCATTGCACCCAAAATCCGACGGGGAGAGATGACCCTGCGACGAACCTCGAGAACCAGCGTCTCCCGCTCGCCGTTCCCTGCCTCCAGAACGACGCGGGCATTGGCTCGACGACCCGTGAGCCCACTGGGATCCAGGTCAAACGACAAACGACACCCTTCCTCTTCCAAAAGGACCCGCTCGGTCCGGGCCTTTAGCCAAGGCCTGTTTGTGCTGACGGTGATCCACAGTGGTGCGGTTCCCCCCAGTCTCAGACGAACAAGGACGGGGAAGGTTGTGCGCTTTGCCCACACCCGCCTGGGCCACTGTCCCACCACCTCCATTCGCCGCTTGGGTTCCCCCGGGGCCCGGCGCTGAAGACGCTTGACCTCCTCTTTGGAGGGGAAGGGACTGGGCAGGGCCACAGGCACTGGGGGAGGGGTCTCCTCTACTGGAGGCCCGAGGAGGGCGAGGGCCCGTCGCTCGACCCCTGTGTCTTCTTCCCATTCGGAGCCGATTCCCACCTCCTCCCGGTAGAGGACATCGTAGGAGGCCCGGCGGGCAGGGTCATTCAACACGTGCCAGGCCGCAGCGATCTCCTTGTAGTGGGCCTCGGCCTTGTCCTGGTCCCGAAGTCCCCGCGCCCAACGGTAGCGGGCCCGATGGGCCGCTTCCAGCTCCACGCTTGAGGCGCTGGGACCCAAACCGAGGACGGCATAGTGGTTGTGAAACCGCTCCTGACCCTGCAGGCTGGGCCCTTGCGTGCTGGCATCCGCCTGCAGTGCACGGTACTCCGCGGCCTCGTCCACCAGGGATCGTTGAAACAGGCCCCCGTTTCGGAGAATCCAGAGAGCCTCTGCCCGGTACTTCGGGTTCGCTTGTTGGGCCTGGGCCCAGCTTCTTCGCTCATTCACCCTTCGCTGCGCCTCTTCCAGGGGAACTTCCTCCTCCACCAGGTCCAGGTAATGAAAGAGGGAAGGGACACCTGTGATCTCGAGAAAGGTGGAGATTCGAACCAGTTCTTCCGGGGTCATGATCAGGTGACCCGGGTGGCTTGCACAATTCGTCGGGCAGCGGAACGCTCCCGTTCCTCCAGGGATCCCGAGAGTTTGACCTGAATGGCCCGACAGATTCCCGTCTCCACATCCACAAGGTCGACCTCGAGGATTTGACTGCTGTTGTAACGGTAGATGACGTCGATGGGCGTGCCTCTTGGCCGAGGAGGCAGATCATTCAACACCAGGGTGCCAATGACAGAGATGGCATCCCGGTCATCCAGGGAGCCCTCGGTGATCTCCACCTGGACCGCCGTCATTCCATCATAGGCTGTTGCAAATCGCCCCCGCGTGGCATGGGGCACAGAGGTGGCTGCCGGAATGAGGGTCAGGATTTGCTCGACAAGATTGGCGTCGAGCACCACCAGGCCCAGGTCATGGGAGGTGACCTCCTGGATTCTGCGTGTTGGAGCCCCGGAGGCCTCTGTGTCCTCGGAGGGAAAGGACAGTGCCCCCGCCAGGGCGGCTCCACGTGCCACAAGGGTCTCCGGCGCGTCCGGGCTGGTGATGATGTCTCCGAACAGGGAACGAAGCATCTCCCGCACCATGGGCATGTGGGTCGAGCCCCCGACCAGGAGGACCTCGTCCAGCGCCTCGGGTGCGACCTCCGCGAGGTCCAGCGCCTCCAACGCCGCGGCCGCGCACTGCGCAAGGAGATCCTCGGAGAGCGACTCAAACATGGCCCGCCCAATCTCCACCTCCACAGGCTCACCGGCCACCCTCAGGGCCACGCGGCTGGCGGTGTCCACAGACAACCGAAGCTTTGCTGCGACGCAACGCTCGTAGAGATCGTGGTAGGCGTGCGGATCATCTCGGGGGTCCACGCCCACCCGTTTCACACATATCTGGGCCACATGAGAGACCAGGCGGTCATCCCATTCCTTCCCCCCCAGCTCCAACTTGCCGGTTGTGGCGAGGATCCGGTGGGCCGAAGGCTCCGTCACCATGACCGTGGCATCCAGCGTGCCACCACCAAGATCGAAGATCAGGGAAGTCCAATGATCGGTGGTCTCCACCGACACACTCCCGGCCTCCGCAAGGTGGGCGATGGCGGCAGCGGTGGGTTCATTCAGCAGCGTCAACACCTCAAGGCCCGCCAGCCCGGCCGACTCCACCACGGCGTTTCGCTGGGCGGAATTGAAGCTCGCGGGGACCGTGAGCACCACCCTCTTCAGCTGCCGACCCAGGGCTTCGGACGCGTCCGCCGCCAGGCGCCGCAACACCAGGGCACTCAGCTCCTGGGGGCTGTAATCATGGCCGAAAAACCGCACGCGGTATTCCGGGTCCCCCAAGTGGCGCTTGAAGAATCGGACGGTGGCGGTGGGTTCTCGCACCGACATTCGAACAGCCTCCTGGCCGAGGATGCAGCTGTTTTCCGCATAGAAGTAGAGGGCCGTGGGGGTGATTCGGTGGCCATCCGCATTGGGAAGTATGCGAGCCCGTCCGGAGGCATCCACCACCGACATGGCGCAGAAGGTGGTGCCCAGGTCAATCCCCAGCACATCAGCGGGTCCACTCACGCCGAGGGGGCTCCATACCGCTTCAACACGACCTCCTCAGAGCGCAGCACCCGTCCCGCCCGGGTGAATCCGCGTTTCAACACCTCGGACACCTTGCGATCCTCGGAGGGGTCCGAGGTAGGCACGACCTTGACGCCGCTCTGCCGGCTCGGATCAAAGGTGGGCTGGGACTCCATGGGCAGCACGTCCCGCCGGTACAGAATCTCCAGAAATTCGTCGATGAGAAACTGCATCGAGTCCGAAAGATCCCCGTGGGCGACCTCTCCCTTCATGGCGGCCGAGCGCAGCCAGTTCAGGGAGTCATAGAACAGGAGCAGGTCCAGCAGGAGTGGCTTTTCAGCCTGAAAAACAAAGTCCTCCTTGTACTGCCGCAACTCTTCGTACAGTGCTTCGAAAGCCTTGTCGGTGGGGGAGGGGCCGCCTGGAGAGGACATGGCTAAGCGGTCGCCTCGCTTGTCAGCTCGGTCGCGAGATTGGTGAAGGTACCCTTCAGCTCCACGCTCTCATTGCAGAAGTGGTAGTCCGCGCGGTTGGAAGCCAGGCTTCGCAAGTACTCGGGGCGCACCTGGGGGCCGACGCCCACCGTGATGACGCGGCCCCCATTGGAACGGATCCGGTGGACTTCGGCGAGGGCGTCTTCCGGGTCATCGGGTTGACCATCGGTGAGGATGATGAACACCCGCTGCACGCCCGCTTGGGGCGCGAGCACCTCCTGGGCGTTTCTCAAGCCGAGAGCCAGGGGTGTGGAGCCGATGGGAGACAAGGTCTCCAGGCTCTCGGATACCCGCATGGGGTCCGCCGACAACGGACACACGATTCCCCCGGGAAAAGCCACCACAGCCAGCTGGCGGCCGGGCTGCAGGGACTGGTGGGCAAAATCCCGAGCGGCGGAGCGCGCATCGTCCAGGGATTGCCCGTACATTGAACCGGAACAGTCCATGAGCAGGGCCATATGGATCGGGGCCCGGTTCTGGACAAGGTCCTCCAGGGTCATGGCACCTTTCGCCAGGCGATGGGGAAGGGTCTGGCCGCTCTTGAGGTCCATGGCCTCCACCTCCACAATGCCATTGGCGTTGTAGCGGAAGGTCACCGACAAGGAGGAGTCTCCCGCCGGGCGAGGGGGAATGCCGTAGAACTCGAAGTGACCCAAGACAGCGCACTCCAGAGGGCTCTCGTTTTCCCCCTGCACCAGCCAGAGATCCATGGTGGTCTGTCCATCGTGGGTGGTGACGTATTCGTCCCGGGTGCGCTCGGAAGGAATGCGGGCGTTTCGCGCGATGACCTTGGAGTTGAAGAGGGCTGCATCCCGGTACACCACCATCCCCAGGGAATGGGAGGTGACGTCGTGGGTGCGAACGTCGATGCCCGAGTCCGCCCCATCCGCATCCGCAGCCAAAATGGCGGCTGTGAGCGCTGCCCCGAGGGCCACGCATTCATCCGGGTGAATGTCCTTGGACGGAGGCCTTCCGAAGACGGTCTCCAGCATTTCACGCACCATGGGCATGCGCGTTGCGCCCCCTGCCAATAGCACCGTGTCGATCGCCTCGGGAACCAGGCCCGCATCCTCCAGTACATCCAGCACCAGGGATTCACATCGCTTGAGCAGGGGCGCCGTGAGGTCTTCGAACCCCTCCCGGGTCACCTCCTCTCGCATCACCTTGCCCTGGGTGTCGAAAAACAGCTGGATCGAAGGCCGACGGGTCAGGGAGAGCTTTGCAGACACGCACTTCTGGCGAAGATCGTGGTACGCGACCTGGTCCTCCAGTGGGTCGATTCCGTGCCGCTCCTCAAACCGGGCCGCGGCGAATTGGATCAAGGCATCATCCCAGTCCTTGCCCCCCAGTTGGTGGTCCCCTGCGGTGGCCACTACCGTCAGGTCCTTGCCCTCGATGCGAATAATCGTCACGTCAAAGGTGCCGCCCCCCAGGTCAAAGACCAACACCTGCTGGTCTTCCCCGACACGCTCCAGGCCGTAGGCGAAAGCAGCCGCCGTAGGTTCATTGACCAGCTGAAGCACCTGCAACCCAGCGATCTCACCAGCGCGAATGGTGGCCTGCCGCTCTGCTTCACCGAAGTGGGCCGGGACTGTGATCACCGCCCGGTCAATCCGGTGTCCGAGCTTGACCTCCGCCTCGTGCTTGAGCTTGGACAGGATGAAGGCCGAGAGCCGCTCGGGCGTGTAGTCCGTGGTGCCGTGGTGAAACCGGTACTCCTCATCCCCCATGTAGCGTTTCGCAAATTGGACGACCCGCTCCGGGTAGACCACCGCAGACTGCTTTGCGTAGTTCCCAACAAGGACTTCCTCCCCATCAAACAACAGCACCGATGGGGTGATCCGGTCGCCCTCGGCGTTGTGAAGAATCTCCGGGACACCGTGCTTGTTCACGTGCGCGATGGCAGAAAATGTCGTTCCGAGATCAATACCGACGGCGCGGGTGGTCATGGGCAGCGGGACTTCATGGGTGGCGCGAGAGGAAGGGAGGCAATTCGGAGCGAAGCGTACTATGCCCAGTGAGGCGGGGCCACCCGCCGGGAGGCAAACCTTGTCCATGGCCACACTTCCGCCGGTTGTGCTGGCCTCCTCCAGTCCATGGCGAGGGGAATTGCTGCAGGCTGCGGGGATTCCTTCCGTGGCAGACCCTCCGGGCATTGACGAGACGCTTGTGGGAGCAGACGACCCCATCGAAAAGGCGAAGCTTCTGGCTGTGGCAAAACTGGAGGTGGTCCTGCCGAGGCATCCGGGGTGTCTGGTCATTGCTGCAGACCAGGTGGCCCACTTGGATGGCACCCCCTTTGGCAAGCCGGCCGATGCCGCTGAACACCTGGACATGCTTCGAGGTCTTGTGGGCAGGGATCATGATCTGGTCACCGCGGTCGCTTTGGCCTGGGAAGGTGTTCGCCGGGTCTTTGTCGAGGGGACGCGCATTCGCTTTCGGTCGGACATCACCGAAGAGGAGGTGCGGCGATACGTGGCGCAGGGGGAAGGAGCGATGTGTGCCGGTGGTTACCGGGTGGAGTCCCTGGGCCCGTGGTTCATCGAGCGCGTGGAGGGGGACTGGTTCAATGTAGTGGGCCTGCCGATCCCCCGGCTGATCACTGAACTTCGGGATCTTGGTTTTCGACTGCCTCTGGCACATGATTCCAACAATGGGTAGGAAAACGGATGGATGAATTCGCCCAGGAGCTCGCGGATCTCACGGCCGATCTCAAGGCGATCCTGCTGGATGCTCACGCTTGCGGGGTGTTGTCCCTGGGGATGACGGAGTCCGACCCAAAGACGAACCAGCCCAACCCGCCCCCGC
>CAZRYF010000007.1:18274-81648 GCA_964604165.1 uncultured Enterobacterales bacterium | reverse complement strand
AGCGCACACCCGGGCAGCGCACACCCGGGCAGCGCACACCCGGGCAGCGCACACCCGGGCAGCGCACACCGACAGTGGTGACCACTGTGTCTGCGCCCCCCTTGGATTCGGGAGGCCCCCTGGAACGGATCCAGGCTGAATTGATGGATTGCCAGCGGTGTTCTTTGTCGACGGGGCGAACCAAACTGGTATTTGGCGCAGGCAATCCAACCGCTGATCTCCTGGTGGTGGGGGAAGCCCCCGGGGGCCAGGAGGACCGTGCCGCAGTCCCTCTTGTCGGTCCAGCCGGTCGCATGTTGGACGACATGTTGAAGCACGTCTTGGGGCTTCAACGGGACCAAGTCTACATTACCAATGTGGTCAAGTGTCGCCCCCCCTCCAACCGTACCCCCCTGCAGGAGGAGCTCGACACCTGCCGAACCTTTCTTGAGAGGCAGGTGCAGGCCGTGGACCCCAAGGTGATTCTCTCCCTGGGGGGGGCTGCCGCTTTGACCCTGTTGAGATGCGCACACGGAATCAAGGAAGTCCGGGGTGAGTGGGGCTCCTTTGCCGGCGTCCCGGTCCTGCCCACTTTTCATCCGACCTACCTCTTGAAACAACCGCAGGACAAGCGCCTTGTCTTCGAAGATCTCAAGGCACTTCGGCAACGGTATGACGACCTTGGAGGGATCAGATGAGTGCCCTTTGCATCCTTGGCCTGGCCGTCTGGGCCGGGGTTCCAGCCGTCCAGGTGAAGGGAAACCTGATCCAGAGTGAACCGGGCCCGATCCGTGTGGAACTGCTGGTGGAGCAGGGCCCGGGACAACACCCCTTGCTGGCTCATGTTGTGGTTTTGAATGGGGCGGGGCCCTTTGTCTTCGAGGTTCCTGCCGGGCTCGGGACGGTCAAGCTGCGGGCCGGGCTGGATCGGGATGGCGATGGCTTTGGGCCCACAGATCCCCAGCTTGTGACACCGATTCGACTGGATCTCAATGAGCCAGTGGTGGAAGGGGTGCGCCTGGAGATCATTCCTTCCGGCAGATAGGGCTTGCTGGGAGGAACGGAGTGGGGTTAGTTGCGCGTCGCCGGGGCGAGAACGGTCGCAGGAAGCGACGGATGAGAGGCAAAGAATGCTGGTTCTGACACAAAGAGAAGGCGAGGTTCTGCAGGTCGGAGAGGACGTGCGAATCCACATCAAACGCATCAGAGGCAACTGGGTCCGTCTGTGTATTGATGCCCCACGGGAAGTCAGCCTCGAACGAATTGCTGCTCCTGGGGTCGAGGAAGCCCCTGAGCCCGCGCGCCCAGGGAGCGCCATGCCCGATGTCATCCGGATTGCAGGCCGATAGCGACGCAAGCGCGTACGACTACGCGCTTCCAGACGCAAGCATCGCAAGGTACCCCCCGACCGATCGGGATGGGGGCCGGCTGTTGGTTTGTGGGGAGGCCATCCGAGATGCACATATACGGGACCTCCCAGCCTGGCTTCGTCCAGGAGACTTGTTGGTCGTGAACGACACCCGGGTGCTGCCAGCCAGGTTGTGGGCCCGCCGGGAGACGGGCGGACGAGTGGAGGTGCTTCTCCTGGGCCCTGGCCCGGGGCCCGTGGAAGCCCTCCTGCGACCGGGGAGTCGTTTGCGGGTAGGGGAGGCCCTGGCCATAGGAAACAAGGGATCCATCCAGCTCCTGGATCGACATGAGGACGGTCGTTGGACCGTAGAGACCCATCCGGAGCCCCTTGCCTTGATGAATGCGCAGGGGGCGATGCCCTTGCCGCCCTATATGCGCCGGGCTGCCGAGGAGTTGGACAGCCAGAGATACCAGACCATCTTTGCAGACCAACCCGGCGCTGTGGCGGCGCCCACAGCTGGCTTGCACCTGACCGAGCCCCTGGTCCAGACCCTCGCGAAGAAGGGCGTGGGGTTGGCGCGGATCACCCTTCACGTGGGTATCGGCACCTTTCGGCCCCTTCGGCCGGCGGACCTCACCCGGGGGGAGCTCCATGCAGAGAAGTACCGGGTTCCAGAGGAAACCGTGGAGGCGGTCAGGAAGTGTCGGGAGGCACGAGGCCGAGTCGTTGCGGTGGGAACCACGAGCGTTCGCACGCTGGAGGCTGCCACCGCGGCGGGTTCACGGCTGCCAGAGGCAGGGGAAGGGGTTACCCGGCTGTTCCTCAGGGAAGGCCATCGGTTTCGCTGCGTCGATGGGCTTGTCACCAACTTTCACCTGCCCCGCACAAGCCTGCTCATGCTGGTCTGTGCATTCGGGGGGCGAGAGAAGGTGCTCTCGGCCTACGGCCACGCAGTCTCTCGCGGCTACCGGTTCTACTCCTATGGCGACGCAATGCTGCTCCTACCGGGGAAATGAGACGGCAGGTGCTGCCAGAAGGGGGGTGCTGACCCTTCCCCATGGAGACGTGCAGACGCCAGCCTTCATGCCGGTGGGAACAGGGGGTAGCGTCAAGGGACTGACCCCGGAAGAGGTGGAAGACTGCGGCGCGGGAATGATCCTCGCGAACACCTACCACCTGTGGGTAAGGCCTGGACACGAGCTGGTTCAGTCCCTGGGAGGCCTTCACAAGATGATGGGCTGGAAGCGTCCCATCCTCACGGACTCCGGTGGGTACCAGGTCTTCTCCTTTCGGGAAAAGGCCAGGGTCAAAGAAGAAGGAGTCCATTTCCTGAGCAACCTGGATGGCCAGTGGCGGTTGTTGACTCCGGAGCTGGCCGTGGAAATCCAGGAGGCCCTCGGCGTGGATGTAGCCATGGCCCTGGATGAATGCATTGAGCATCCTGCAGACTTCCACAGGACCCGGCGAAGTACGGAGAGAACCACCCGCTGGCTCCAGCGCTGCCTGGATGCGCGAAGACACCCGGACCGAACGGCCCTGTTCGGGATCGTTCAGGGAGGGTTCCATCCAGGACTGCGGAGAGACCACGCCAACCTGCTCGCAGACATGGACCTGGACGGCTACGCCATGGGTGGGCTGAGCGTGGGTGAGACCCAGGAAGAGATGCTCGACATGGTCTCCCTGTCCCTGGAGTGTTTGCCGAAGGAGAAGGTCCGGTACCTCATGGGGGTGGGATATCCAGACGATATCGTAGGGGCTGCCGCCCGCGGGGTGGACCTGTTCGACTGCGTCATGCCCACCCGTTTGGCCCGGTTTGGGGTCGTGTTTACGCCCTTTGGGAGACTCACGCTCAAGCACGCCCGGTTTCGCGATGACCCGGCACCCATCGACCCGGACTGTGCGTGTTATACGTGCCGGTCTTTCAGCCGGGCCTACTTGAGGCACCTGCACATGACCAAGGAAGTCCTGGCCCCCAGGCTCCTGACCCTCCACAACCTCTCTTTCTACCAGGACCTCATGCGCAAACTCCGCCAGGCCATCTCCGACGGTCCCCAGGCAGTGGAAACCCTGCGACTTGAGAGCACCCTGTGGCGCAGTTCCTACGCGGACGGCTCGGAGAATTCAAAGTGACGTTCCTTCCTGCGACTTTCCCGGCATTCTTCCAAACCGCTTTCGCGCAGAGCGGGGCGTCCCCCCAGGCTGTCCAATCCCAGGGCTCGCCCCTGGTCATGCTGGTGATTTTCATCGGCATCTTCTATTTCCTCGTGATCCGGCCACAGAACAAGTCCCGCAACGAACACTCGCTCCTGCTCGCAGCCCTGAAAAAGGGGGATCGTGTGGTCACGGATGGCGGGATTGTGGGTGTTGTGTGGCAGGTGGACGATGAGCAAGTGCTCGTCGAGGTCTCGGAGAAGGTCCGGATTCCCTTTCTAAAATCCTCGGTGAAGTCCCTTTTCGGGGCCACCGATGGCGACAAGGAGTAGCCCCATGGGTGGCACCTGGTGGTTCCGTTTTTCTGTCATTCTCTGTGCACTGTTGGGCTCCGTCTACGTGCTTTTGCCGAGTTTTCTGGGTGAAAGCGCAGCGGACCGAATCGCTGCACAGGTGGAGTCTGTGGATGGCGCGGAGGCGGAAGGGGCGGACGACGCGCTGCCTTCCTGGATGCCGGACACACGCATCAACCTGGGACTTGATCTTCAGGGCGGCATCGACCTCACCCTCTCCGTGGATGTGGACGAGGCCGTGCGGTCTGCGGTGGGACGGGATGTACAGACCGTGGAGGATCTGGTCCAGCGCAATGAGATCCTGACCACGGACATCCGGCGGGCCAGGAACAAGCCGGCGCTGGAGATCGCCCTGGCCCAGGAGACCTCTCTGGCGGACTTGAAGAGCACCATGGCGGAGCGAATGCGGTCCTACAGATACCAGTCTGTTCGCACCGATGACGACGGGACGCGGTGGCACGTGTGGGAGATGCAGGAGGATGCCATCACCCTCATTGGTGCCAACTCCGTGGAGCAGGCGGTGGAGGGTCTCCGGAACCGGGTGGACGCCACAGGTGTCAAGGAGCCGGCCATTCTTCGGAAGGGACAGGACATCAATGTGCAACTGCCGGGCATCGACAACCTGCAGCAGGCCATTTCGGTCATCGGGACCACTGCGGTTTTGGAGTTCTTTCTGGTGGACGAGGATGCAGATGAGGACGCCCTTCAGCGGGCCCTCCTCGCCGCTGAAGAGGAGATGGAGCCAGCCTTGTTCCTGGATGATGACGCCCTGAACAACTGGCTTCAGGACAACGGACGCATCACCCAGGATCAACGGATCCTCTGGGAGTACACAGACCCGCCCGCAGAGGCTGAAAACCAGGACAAGGTCCGGACCCTCCCCTACATCCTCAAGGACCAGGTGATCCTGACCGGGGACGACATCAACGATGCCTCTGTCCAGTGGAACCAGATGGGCGACTCCTATGTGGCCCTCGAATTCAAGCCCGCCGGGGGCCGGAAATTCGCTCAGATTACCGGGGACAATGTGGGCAAACGCTTTGCCATCGTGTTGGACAGGCAGGCCCGTTCTGCGCCGGTCATTCGGGAGAAGATCGGCGGCGGTCGAGCGTCCATTGAGATGGGGGCAGGGGACCCCTACCAGATTCAACAGGATGCGACGATTCTGTCCTTGGTGCTGCGTACAGGCGCTCTTCCCGCGCCAGTGAGCATTGGCGAAGTACGACAGGTCGGTGCCCAGTTGGGTGCAGACTCCATCGCTGCAGGGGTGCGAGCCACCATGGTGGGCGGGATCCTGGTGGTCCTGTTCATGTTTCTCTACTACCGGTCCCTTGGCGTCGTTGCCAACGCCGCGCTGGGACTGAACGTGGCCTGCATCATGGCTTTGTTGGCGAGCATGGGGGCCACGCTGACCTTGCCAGGAATCGCCGGCATCGCGTTGACGGTGGGTATGGCGGTGGATGCCAACATCATCATCTTCGAACGAATCCGGGAGGAGCTCCGTCTCGGCAAGACCGCACGCTCCGCGGTGGACAGTGGCTTCGACAATGCCCTGTCCGCTGTGGTGGATGCGAACATCACCACCGCCATCGCCGGCGTGGTGCTGTACAGCTACGGCACGGGGCCCATCAAGGGCTTTGCTGTCACCCTTCTGGTGGGAATCGGAACCACCCTTTTCACCGCTGTGTTTGTGTCCCGCACCCTCATGGATTTGATTGTGCGGCGTTCCACCACCCAGCTGTCGATGTGAGGCTCTCATGCAACTGATCAGGCCCGGTACATCCTACGACTTCATCGGATTTCGTCAAAAGGCAGGCATTGTCTCTGGCATTCTTGTGCTGGCGTCCGTGGTGCTCTTCTTCGCCAAGGGGCCCAACTGGGGCATCGACTTCACGGGAGGCACCGAGGTTCAACTGGCCTTCGAGGAGACGATCGATATCGCAGAAATTCGAGATGCTCTGACCTCCCTGGGCCTGTCCGGGGACTCCGTGCAGCAGATCAATGATCCCGCGGACCACGAGTTCATCGTCCGCCTTCGGGACACCACCTTCGGTACCGATGAGCACCGAGAGGGGGTGTTGGGGGTCCTGCGAGACGCCTATGGGGCTGATTGGGTCCTGGAGGGCCGCCTGGATGCCCAGGTGGACGCCGAGCTGACCATTGAACACGGGGAGCCGTCCCGGTCGATCACGGAAATCCAGGAAGCCCTGTCAGGGTTGGAGGGAATCGGGGTGAACTCTCACCCGGATGACAACACCTTCTCCATCACGCTCCCGCCCCTCGCAGTGCAGGTGGAAAAGACCTTGAAAGGCGCCCTTCCGGGCCGAAGTGTCCAGATATCCGGGGTGAGTTCTGTGGGCCCCAAGGTTGGAGGCAACCTCCGGCGCCAAGGCTTTGTGGCGATGTTGGCGACCCTCGCCCTGGTGTTGATTTACATCGGGTTCCGGTTTGACCTGACCTTTGCGCCGGGCGCCATCGCAGCCTTGTTTCACGATGTGTCCATCACCATCGGGATTTTCGTGTTGATTCAGCACGAGGTAAACCTGTCGATGATCGGCGCCTTGTTGACCATCATTGGGTACTCCCTGAACGACACCATCGTGATCTATGACCGAATCCGCGAGAACATGGAGAGGTACCGGCGCACAGACATGGGACAGCTCATCAATGACTCGGTGAACGAGACCCTTGCCCGTACCCTGGCCACCTCTCTCACCACCCTTGTGGCCATCTCGGCATTTCTGGTCATGGGGGGACCGGTCATTGAGACTTTTGCCCTCGCCATGATGATTGGTGTGGTGGTGGGAACCTATTCCACCGTGTTTGTTGCGAGCCCCATGATTCTCCTCATGGAGAAGGTGAAGCCCCGCCTGGTGGCGCTCCTCGTACCCAGTGCGCCGGACAGTGGCCCCGACATTAAAGGCGCCGCGTGACCAAATCCCTGGAATATGGGGATTTCTCTCTTGACCAACGGCGGCGGGCGCCCTATATCGCTCCCCCCTTTTGACCCATGGAATCAAACGGAATGACCAAGTCGGAACTTGTAGATCTCGTGGCCGCAGACCAAAGTCTTCCCAGAAAGACTGCGGAGGAGGCAGTGAACATTGTCTTTGACAGCATGCGGGAGGCCCTCTGCAATGGGGAGCGCATTGAGTTGCGTGGATTTGGGAGCTTCCGCACCCGGCACTACACCGGATACCGGGGACGAAACCCGAAGACCAATGCGACCATTCGGGTGAAGGCCAAGATTCTGCCGGTCTTCAAGGTGGGCAAGGCCCTGCGAGACCGGGTCAACAACGGCAATTGAGCGGTCACTGATGCTTTCCCTGCTGTTTGTTTCCGCCCTGCCAGCCAGTGCAGGGGAGCTGTTCCTCAACGGATTGCCGATTGGAACCGTGAAGAACCTGGAGCTCCACAACGCAACCGTGCGATTCGACGCTGCGGGGGATGTCCACCTGGCGGTCCCTGAGTACGATGTGACCGAGCTTCCCTCCAATGAAGCGGCGAGCGTCCCCCGGGGCAATGGCGTTCCCTTTGGGGGCTGGTGGCTTGTATCGGAGGACATGTCATCCTCCGGCCACAGCGCGGATGTTTGGATGGGGGGGTTGAAGGTTGGCTCGATCCGGTCCGGCGCCCCACCGCTCATGGTGGATCTTGGCCCCCACCTCTGGCCCGGATCCAATGTCATCACACTTAGAGGCCATTCCGGGGTGAACGCCTCCGGCACTCTTGCTATATACGTAGGCGAGACCAGAGTGGAAGCCGGGACCCTCAACCTCCAGGAGCCCGCCATCTCGGTCTACTGTCGATCAGCCTGCCCCTCTCTCCACCAGGAAGTCCTGGACGTCGCCCTGGCGCCCACTCCCTGACCCCAGCCCCTCACGCCCCCGCTCGACCGGCTTCGGGGAGCCGGAAGCAGCTCCTTCCCCCCCCCAAGAAACCACCGAAAAAATATCCATGGTTCCCAGATTTGTTCCGGCCGACGGTAGCAGTCGTGTCTTCGTGCTCGACACCAACGTGCTCCTGTACGACCCCAATTCCCTCTACGTGTTCAAACAACATGATGTGGTGATTCCCATCACCGTGATCGAGGAAATCGACACCTTCAAGAAGGACCTCAACGAGACCGGTCGAAACGCGCGACTTGTCTCCCGAAGGCTCGATGAAATGCGACAGCGTGGCTCACTCTCTGAGGGAGTGGATCTCCCTGAAGGTGGAACGGTCCGGGTAGAGCTGCCCCATGATCAACCTGACCTTCCTTCTGGTTTCAGCGGGGGGTCAAACGACAACCTGATCTTGTCGACAGCGAAGTACCTGCACGACACGACCCGCTCGGGCGAGGTGGTGTTGGTGACTCGGGACACGAACATGCGCGTCAAGGCGGATGCTCTCGGGCTACCAGCGGAAGACTATGAGCATGCTCACCTGGACATCGATGAGCGCTTCATGGGCGTCAAGGACTTCCAGGTCCCCGCTGATCTGATTGAGGAGGTGTACAGCAGGGGCTGGGTGAGCTGGGAGCCGGAGGAGAACGAGCCTTTGTGCGCCAACCACTTCTTGATTCTCGGCGCAGAGGATCGAGAGGGCCAAAGCGCCATGGTCCGATACGACCAGCGGCAGGGACGGCTGGTACGGGTAGGGCGATTCAAAGAGGGAGTCTGGGGAATCTTTGCTCGCAACAAGGAGCAGCTTTTTGCCCTGGACCTGCTGTTGGACGACTCGATCCAACTTGTCACCCTCGATGGAATGGCGGGAACAGGTAAGACGCTCCTTGCGATCGCAGCCGGGCTGAAGAAGGTCACGGATGATCGGGTGTACCGAAAGATGCTCGTGTCGCGCCCGGTGTTTCCCCTGGGTCGTGACGTGGGTTTCCTTCCCGGCGACCTGGAGGAAAAGTTGAATCCCTGGATGAAGCCGATTTTCGACAACCTGGAGCTGCTTTTGAACCCCGATGAGGACCGGCCCCGAAACGATCGGACGCCAGCCTACCAGGCGCTGATGGACCAGCGAATCATCGAGGTCGAACCTCTAACGTACATTCGGGGGCGTTCTATCCCGAGGCAATTCCTGATTGTGGACGAGGCCCAGAACCTGACCCCCCACGAGGTCAAGACTGTGGTGACCCGGGCAGGAGAGGGTACCAAGGTGGTTCTTACAGGGGACCCGCTTCAGATCGACAATCCCTATGTGGATGCAACCTCCAACGGCCTGACTTACGTAGTGGAGAGGTTCAAGAACTCCCCTCTGGCCGGCCACGTCACTCTCCGAAAGGGAGAGCGTTCCGAACTGGCGGAAGCTGCCGCGGAGTTGATGAGGTAGCCCAGGTCATTTGGGCCCGGCCTGTCGTCTGGTAGAGTGCAGTTCGGCACGGAGAATCTCATGGGAGTTCGAGCGATAGCCTTCTGGGCGGTGGTGTGTGCAGTGTGTGGACCCGTCCGGGCGCAGGAACCGGATCCAGAGCCTGCTCCGGAACCTTCGGAGGAGAGCGGGGAGGAAGAGGAAGAGACAGCACCCCCCCCGGCACTGGATCTCTCCGAAACGGATTTTGCCCGCGCAGCGGAAGCGCCCCAGTTGACAGATTCCCAGATCAAGTGGCTTCGCCCCAAGCGACACCTGATGGGACAGAAGCCCCGGGCCCAGAATGACTTCACCGCGTACTCATTGGAGTGGGGAGAAGTGAAGGTCGGACTCGCCAAAACCACCATCGGGGTCCTGCCCCGCGTTCAGGTCGGTACCGTGCCCGTGTTGTGGGGGTTGAATGTTCAGAATGGCCAGACAAAGGTAAACGCGATTCGGTTTGGTGGCTTGGATCTGGCCGTGGAGGGAAGCTACTTTGGAATTCCCCTGGATGACTTCACTGCGAACTACAAGGCGCTTGGAGGAGGTCTGTCCCTCCAAGTCGTAGAGAAGTGGTCCATTCATGGCAGGCTCAACAAGGCTTGGTTCGTGATGGAGGGACCCCCGGCAGGACTGTTGGAGCTCTCCGGCGCTCTGGTGTCAAGGAATGCGGAAATGGACGCCTTTGTGTCCGCCCTGGGAGGGAACGAGACCGCCGAGGAGGGACTGAACGACGGAAACATCTCCGTCACAGCGAATGCCATGGTGCTGAATTTCGCCACAGACTATCGCTTCAATCGTCGGGACAGCCTGATTCTACAGGTCCAGGCGATGCTTAGCGGCGACGCGACCGCTGGTGCAACGATTCCGCCGATCCTTGGACTGGACGAGGCTTTTGATATTGAAAAGACCGGTTCAGTGGATGCATCTGAAGCCTATGTGGCAAGCCTGGCCTGGCATTCCGCATGGAAGCGCTGGGAGATGCGAGTGGGGGCCGGTGTCAGCTCACAACGGGGAGCCTGGACCTTTCAGGCCATGGACCTGTCTTATCGATTCGGCGGTGAGACCCGAAGCACGGAGCGCCGCACTCGGAAGACATGGCGTGGAAACCGAAAAGACGGCGGGGAGGGGGATCAAGGGGACTGATCAGGGTCCTGTGACCTGAGCCCAATTGCGCCAGCAGTCACGGCCAAAAGGAACCCCCCGATGGCACCGTAGCCGCCCGGTTCAAGCTGCACACTGATGGCCTCCAGGGTGTGGCCCCAGGCCTCCAACTCCAACTCCGCATCGTGTACCTGCCGGAGATACTGGTAGACAAGCAGCGCCGTTCCGGCGAGGGCAAGCGTCAAACGCATCAAGAATGCAGACGCATGTTCTCCAAGCAGGGGCCCCAGCAACATCAAGGCCCCAGAGCATGCCAGCACTGCCCAGACCATCGGGTCGCCCTCCTGGGCCATTTCCAGACCAGAGACGGTTCGGCTCTCTCCAGCGCAGCTGAAGCTTACCCAGGGCAGGAAGAAGGCGATTGTGCTGACCCCCCCTCCCATCCCGGTACACATGGCCGCGAGTCTGCGCATGAGCTGTCCCCTCGGGGAAGATGGTACCGGCGCGGTTGCACCGCAATCAACCGGGGATAGGAGGCCACATGCCAAAGCTGGAAGGACGCAACCCGGTACTGGAAGCCCTGACGCGAAGGCGACGGCGCGTGGAGAAGGTGTGGCTGGATGTCCGGAGTCGGCCGGACGCCAAGCTGGCGCGGCTCGTTGCTCTCTGCGAGGAGCAGGGGGTGTCCATCAAGCGAGTGGAGCGAACCGAGCTGGATCGGATGTCGTCCGGGGACGTGCACAATGGCGTGGTGGCCCAGGTGACCGCCCATCCTTCCCACACGGTGGCCTCGCTGCTGGATTCGATTTTTGATGCCGGGGAAGAGCCCTTTCTGATGGTGGCAGACGAGATTGTGTACGAACAGAACCTTGGGGCTGTGCTTCGCTCCGCAATGGGGGCGGGGGTGCATGGCGTCGTGATCCCGGTTCGACGGGGAAAGGGGGTCACGCCGGTGGTCAGTCGCATTGCCATGGGGGGGGCGGAGGAGGTCGTGGTGGTACGCGAGGGCATTCCTTCTGCATTGAAGCACCTTCGACGGGCAGGCATACGCATCGTAGGCGCAGACATGGGGGGGGAACCCTACTGGGGCGTGCAGCTCACCGGCCCATTGGCCCTGGTGCTTGGCGGAGAGTCCAAGGGCCTCTCCTCCACTGTGCGGAAGCGTTGCGACCAGGTGGTCAGCGTGCCACTGGAGAGGAACCTGGAGAGTCTGAACGTCTCGGTAACCGCCGGCATTCTCGCCTTTGAGAGGGTGCGGCAGCAAGCAGTCACTTGAAGCAGCCGCTTGCGCCAGATTGGGGGCCGGGCGCACCAGACTCGGCTACCTTGTGTGCATGGTGACCTTTCTCGTCCACCTGGCGGCATGTGCTCCCCATCTCTACACGGAGGGAGAGGTCGTGCCCTGGGAGGCGCCAAACAACGAGTGGGGCGTCGGTGATGTGCCCTCCGACCTGGAAGCAGAAGGCTTTGACGCAGGGGAGGTGGTGACCGAGTTTCGCCTGCCAGATCAATTCGCGGAGGAAGTGTCCCTTTGGCAGTTCTATGGAAAGCTGGTCCTGGTGGACATCTCCACCCTTTGGTGTGCACCGTGCCAGGAGCTCGCCGCAGAGGCCCAGGCCACCTTTGAGGCGTATGAAGACCAGCAATTCGAATACGTTACCGTGCTCCCCGAGGACTTGGAGTACGAGGTTCCCGATACAGGAGAGCTCAACCAGTGGGCGGATGCCTTTGGGCTCACCCGCCCTGTGCTCGCAGATGACCAGGCTTGGGCGGAGGTGCTGGTGCCCGCCGGAGGGTACCCGCGGCTGCTGCTGATCGGCCGTGACATGCGGGTGCTGGACGGGGAGATCTTTCCCGCGACTGACGCTCGGATCCGGGAGGTCGTGGAAGCCGCGCTGTAGCGATTGCGCCCTGAAGAGGCTGCAGGTGATTCAAGCTGCTGACTATTCTGTACGCTGCACGATGTGAAAACCAAAGGGGCTCTCAATGATGGAGGAGCGCTCACCAGGGGCGAGAGCAAAGACCCGCTCGTCAAAGGCGGGTCCGATCTCTCCCCGGGTGAACCAACCCAAGTCTGCACCGCGCACCCCCATGGGCCCATCGGAAATGTCAGCGGCCACCTTCTCAAAGGGTTCTCCGGCTTCAAGAGCCCCCTGTGCCATTTCCATCCGGGCCAAGGCTTCCCTCTTCGAACGGCCAGCCTCCTTGGCCGGGATGGAGAGGCTCTGGGCCTCCTTGTGTTGGACCATCATGTGCATCAGGCGCACTTCCTGAAGTGGCTCTCGTCGCAGGACATGAAAGCCAAAGGGTGTTTCAACCACCTGCGAGAGGCCATGCAGCGGGAGGGAGAATGCTGCCTCTGAAAAGGCCGGGACCCAGCTGCCCGGCTCAGCACTTCCGAGAAAGCCGCCTCGACGTGCGGAACCATCGGAGCTGTGCTCCTTGGCCAGAGCAGCCATGTCGGCTCCGCCCAGGAGTTCCAGTCGAAGAGCGATTGCTTTGGCCTCGGCTTCCTTTCGGTTCAGGGCGGTGCCCAAGGGGGCAGCCCGTGCACCGTCCCAGGCGACAACAATGTGACGAATGGCAACCCGTTCAGGGGTGACCGTCTCCACTGTACTGCCCGAGGCGCCTGATCCGCTGGAAGCCGTCTCTTTGGGGGAAACCTCGTCAACGTCTGGGCCAGGAGTATCGGCCGAACCGCAGCCGGTAACAATCACCAGAAGATGGCAGAGAACACGAAACACGACCCGAGGGATGTACCCTGTCCTGGATGTACCTGCTCGGCTTCCTGGCGATCATGTGTCCTGCATGGGCTACCCCTTCCAGCGACACGCTGGAGTCCTGGCTGGACTCGGTGGTCCTGCTGACCACGGGTCCAGCCCTCTGCGCCGGCGTGATGCTGGAGGAGCCAGGCTTGGTCGCCACGGCCTACCACTGCGTCTCCACTGGGCGAAAGAGCAAGGTCCAATCCCGGTCTGGGGAGACACGCTACGGCGATCCTGTTGCCGCATTGCCCAAGGCCGACCTGGCCCTGGTGCGTATCGAGCCATTTGGTGATTGGAAGGGAAGGGTACTTCGGCAGACCAGTCCTGGCCTTGGTGAGCCGGTGTGGGCCTTGGGGCATCCCTTTGGCTTTACTCCTGACATGGTTCCCGCCTTGGAAGGACTTCTGAGATGGAGTGTCAGCAGTGGTGTCGTCTCTGCAGTTGGAGAAGAGCTGATCCAGGTGGACGCTCCCCTCAATCCCGGAAACTCAGGGGGCCCGGTGCTGGATGCAGAAGGTCGAATCCTTGGAATTTCCTCCAGGAAGCTCCGTGGCGAGGGCCTCTCTTTCTTGGCACCGGCCAGCACGCTGGCCAACCTGGTTTCAACCCCAGAACCCATGAGGCGGATGGGCGGGCAGTATGGCCTTGTGCTGGGCCTCCAGCTGCCCATGGACATGACCTGGGCTTCGTCCCTCGCGGTGGGAACCCGTGTGGCTGTACGGGATCGCCTGGTGGCGACCCTGGTATTGGGGGTTCCCCTCGGGACCCGGTGGCAAGCTCTGTCACAGGGATCCGCCCAGTGGATGGCCTGGGAGACCACTGCCTGTTGGCGGGTTCGGGTGGGCCGAGGTCGATGGTCCTCCACAGGGGAGGCGGGGGGAGTCATTCTTGGTTCCCAGGGCCGAATGGCCACAGTGGATGAGGACGGCCTCCAGGAGTTCTGGGGCTGGCCGGTGGTGCACGCTGGCGCCACAGCAGGCCTCAGCGTAGGAGGGTCCACGATAAGCGTTCGTTACCTGCCCGGAGTTTCTCTTGCATCCCTTGTTGTGGAAGCGAATTTCGGCGGCGTGCTCGGGACCTTCTGACTAAACTCCAGGTACCAATGAGACGAACCTTCCGCTTCTGGCTTCTGTCGTGGGTTTCCCTTGTGGGGACGGGATGCGGCGGGATCGGGCTGCAACCCTTCAACTCCGGGGGGGATGACCCCACTTTGTTGGTGCAACCAAATGAGGAGCTGGTGTTTGATGCTCGTCCACCGGGCACCGGCTCCAGCGAAGCCTCAGTCACGCTGCAGTCGGCCACCAGTGCTGTGGTCATTGTCGAATCCATTGAGATTCAAGGGGAAAACGCCGGCGCGTTCTCTCTGGGCGACCTTTCGCTCCCTCGTGCTTTGCGGCCGGGGGCAGAGATCACTGCCGTACTTGGCTTTCGCCCCCCGAACGTGGGCAATTTCGTCGCGGAGTTGGTGATTGTGGGGGCCAATACCGGAGGTTCTGTGACCCGAGATCTGCGAGGCGAGGGTTGTCCAGATCAGGACACCGACAATCTCTGTGACAACAGGGCACCACAGGGCCCGCCCACCGATACCCAGCTGACCGATGACACGGGCTTCTAGTGCCATCCAGTCGATGAGTGAGTGGCAGGCCACAACAGAGGGCATTCGGGTGCAGGTGGAGGCGCGCTACCACCCTGAGGAGTCCGCGCCCGGCGACGGGTACTTCTTCTTTTCCTACCGCGTCGAGATTCTCAACGAGGGGGCGGTACCTGTCCGGTTGGTCAGCAGGCGCTGGCTGATCACAGACGGTCAGGGGCGTCGGAAGCAAGTGGAAGGACCCGGCGTGGTCGGGCAGCAGCCGCTCCTTGCTCCGGGAGGCGCCTTTGAGTACAGGTCAGCCTGTCCGCTGCCAACCTCCATTGGCAGCATGGAGGGAACCTACCAGATGGTGCGGGACGACGGCACACAGTTTGATGCAAGCATTCCAGCCTTCACCCTTGCTGATCCAGCGAGCCTGAACTGAAACACGGACCAAGTAGAGAGGGACTTCCATGCGTATCCAATCCGAGTCAATCATCCACCACCCCCTGGAGCGGGTCTACGCAGCCTATCGCGACGAGCTGCCGGAGATCGCTGCCTACATGCCGGACATCAAGGACATCCAGGTGCTTTCCCGGGAGGAAGAAGGGCAGACAACACGGCTCCACAACCTATGGCGTGCACAGCGTGAGATCCCCTCGTTTGCCAGCAGCATTCTCAAGCCGGACATGCTGCAGTGGGATGACCATGCCCACTGGCACAAGTCGGGCCATACTTGTGACTGGCGGTTGGAGCTCCGGGTGTTTACGGATGCGGTGAAGTGTGGGGGCACCAATGTGTTCCAAGCCATGGGCCCCGACACCACCAAGGTGGTTTTGGACGGTAACCTGGACATCAACCTCAAACAGGTGCCCGGTGTTCCCCGTCTACTGGCAGGGAAAATTGCCCCAAGGGTAGAACAGTTCATCGTGGCATTGATCACCCCGAACCTTACGCAAGTCAACAAATCCTTGGGGGACTACTTGGATGCAAAGGGGTAGACGCGTCCTCAGACCTTGGCGCTTTGAAGACCCCGCCCCCCGTCTGTGACCTGCAAGAGCCCTCGGTCCACCAGCGGCTCCGCCAAGTCTACCAGCGCGTGGTGCCCCAAGCCCAACAGCTCCGCCAACGCCGGCAAAGGGACAGGCCGACCCGTGGTGGCCTCCACAAGCTGGCGCTCCGGTCCTGTCAGGGGTTCGCTGCGAATTTCAGGCACCATCAACTGGCTCTGAACCCGACCGGGAAGCCCCCGCGCCCGACGATGGACCACGGCGGCCCGCGCGGGATCCTGCCCATGTCGCTCCAGCAATCGTGCCACATGCCGTACCTCCAGCGGCTCCGGGCTGATGTGACGTGCCCCGAGCGTGCCCAGTTCCATCAAGGGCCTTCGGCCCCAGACCAACACCAGACAGCACAGACCCGCCTGCAATACCTCCCGAGCCATTTCCACTGTGTGTCTTCCCGCCAATGGCATGACCAACAAGCGAAAAGTCCCGTCCCGTACCTCCTCGGGCAACTCGAGCGCATCCTCTTCCATTTCAAGGTGTTCCAATCCCTCGCGGCGGGCAACCTGGATGGCCTCCTGGATCAGGCTTCGCCTCCCGGACCCGTCCGGCCCATAAATGACAGCAGCGCCGGGCTTTCCCTTGGAAGCCAAGGCGACCAACTGGCGAAGGTGCTGCCGAGAACGAGGCTGTCCCAGCAGCTGTGGAAGGCCTCTCTCGTAGAGAGACCGCCGAAGCAGGGCTGCAATGTCGTGACCGTCGGCAGGGCGTCGCGTGGGTTCCCTCGCCAGCAGGTCCAAGAGGGCATTGTCCAGGTGTGCCTCCACCTCCAGTCGATAGGTGGAAGGCGGCGACGGTAAATTGGCCAGCGGCAGGTAGGCCAAGGCAGCCGGATCACTGGAAACAAAGGGCGCTCGGCCCGTGAGGAGCTTGTAGAGAAGGCAGGCAAGACTGTAATAGTCGGTCTGGGGAAGCGGAAGTCGGCCCTGCAATTGCTCTGGGGCCGAGAATCCAAGCGTGCCTCGAAAGGCGCCGCTCTGAACCTCCTCGCCCTCAAGAAAGGCGCACCCAAGGTCAATGAGATGAGGGTTGCCACGCGCGTCCATGACGACATTGGCCGGCTTCAAGTCCGCGTGAATGACACCCCGCTCGTGCAGATGGGAGAGTGTCTCCGCCAGGTCCGCACAGATTTCCACAGCTTCCGCCACCGGGCGGTCCCGACTCCAGGTCCGCAAATCCTCACCATCCACAAAGCTGCGGACGAGCCATGCGCCTGCTGGATCCGCCTCCAGCAGCTTGGCAACCCGGGGGTGCTCCAAGCGCCTGAGAACCTCCAGCTCCCTTGAAAGGCCTGCTCGACTCTCCGGGGTACGGGCGAGCTTCAGGAGGCCCACGCCCGTCGGTCCCTTCGCCAGCCAGACATCCCCTTCGGGGCCGGTCTCGAGCAGCTCTACTCCGACCCACCCGCCTGCAGTTGGCTGAAATGCCACAGGCCTACCCTAAGACCCAAGGGCCAGCATGCGCTCCAGGGGCGCCAGCGCTGCTACCCGCAGGGACTCGTCAAGCTCAATCCGGGGGGAGAGGTCCCGCAAGCACAGGGCCAACTTCTCCAATGTGTTCAGCCGCATGTACGGACACTCATTGCAAGCACAAGACTCATCCTGACCGGGCAGGGGAAGGTAGGTCCTGGTCGAATCGGCTCGCTCCATCTGGTGAATGATGCCGGGTTCTGTCGCCACAATGAAGGTCATGGCGTCACTCGACTGGGTGTACGAGAGCAGCGAGGATGTGGACCCGATGTGATGGGCATGGCGAAGAATGTGAGGCTCGCACTCCGGGTGCGCGATGATCCTCGCATCCGGATGGTGGCTTGCAAGCTCTAGGAGCTTTCTCTCGGAAAAGGTCTCATGGACGATACAGGCCCCCTGCCACAGGGTCATTTCCCGGCCGGTTTGTTGCTCCAGCCACGCGCCCAGGTTTCGATCCGGGGCGAAGAGCAGGGGCTGATTCGGCGGAAGGGACTCCACCACCCTCTTGGCGTTTGAGCTGGTACAAATGATGTCTGAGAGGGCCTTTGTGGCTGCGGAGCAGTTGATATAGCTCACCACCAGGTGATCGGGATTCACACGGCGGAACCGCTCGAGGGCCTCTGCAGGGCATGAGTCCGCAAGAGAGCAGCCGGCGTTCAGATCCGGCAGAAGGACGATCTTGCCTGGATTGAGAATTTTCGCGGTTTCTGCCATGAAGTGCACGCCGCAGAACACGATGACGTCTGCATCCGTCTCCTTGGCCGCCTGGGAAAGCTGGAGAGAGTCTCCGATGAAGTCGGCCAGGTCCTGGATTTCAGGTTCCTGGTAGTAGTGAGCCAGAATGATGGCGTTGCGCTCAACTCGAAGACGCGCGATCTCCTCTTCAGGGTCCAAGATTGGGTCAGACGGTGAAGACATCAGGGCCCCGAGACATGTGCGTTTCGTTCAAGGAGGCGGCTGGATGCTACCGGGCTTGGAGACTTTCCTTCATTCCAGATTCGCGCTCCAGCGCCGCTGAATCGCTGAGCCAAGAGGTCTCGATCTCCCGCGTGCACTCCCGTCCGGGAGACTGCTTCAAACACCACGATGCCTCCACCGGCCCCATCGGAAATGAGGAGCGGGTTGACCTCGATCATGGGAGAGTTTGCGACATCCAGCGCTGCCCCACCCTGGTGCCAGGCGAGGGTGCCATCCGGAAGAATACGCTGGGCGGCGAGATCCACGTCTCCTGCGTGTTCCCCCCGTGGGGCGTGCTGTTCAAACACCACCAGCGCACCTCCGCTCCCGTCGGAAATGACCTGGGGGTTCCTCTCAGACCACTTGCTGGTGGCCACCCACATCGGTCGCCCCTCATTCCACACCCGCTTGCCATGCTTGTCTACGCGCTGAGCCCATACATCAATGTTCCCAGCCCGATCCCCCGTGCGGGGCTCTGCCTCAAACACCACAATCACCCCACCGGCCCCGTCTGGCGCCAGGGCGGGCTCCCGTTCCAGGGCGAGGCTGTCCGAGAGTACCGGAGCGCTTTGGCCCTGGTTCCATGCCGGTGTGCCGTCTCCCTGAATGCGTTGAATCGCCAGGTCGAAATCCCCCGCGTGTTCCCCGGTCAAGGCCCGCTGCTGAAACACCACGAAGGCACCGTCCTTTCCATCAGAGATGGCCCGGGGCGACTCCTCGCTCCAGGCGCTTAAGCTGACCGGGCTCGGATGTTCCCCGTTGTTCCACACGCGCTTTCCTGAGGGGGAGAGGCGCTGAGCAAATATGCCCCCTACACCTGCGCGGTCCCCTGTGCGCGGGGTCGCCTGAAAGACCACAAGCACGCCGCCGTCCGAGGTTGGAAAGGCGCTGCTGTGCTCTTCGCGGGTGGTGCTATTTGTGACAGGAACCCCATTTCCATCCCCCCATAAGAGGGCACCGTTCGCATCGATACGCTGGGCCGCGATGTCCGCGTCCCCCGCATGTTCCCCAATCTGTGTGCTCAAGGTGTACACCAACACCATGCCTCCCTTGCCATCGGGCACCACCTGAGGGGACCGCTCATTCCATTCCGTGGAGGCCACCACCACGGACTTTTCCCCCGCGTGCCAGAGAGGTTTGCCGTCCGGGGACACCCTCTGTGCAAAGACCTCGCTGTCTCCCGAATGGGCGCCGGTCTTCGCGGTGGCCTCGTAGGCGACAAACCACCCGCCGCTGCCGTCCGATACCGCGTGCACATTGGACTCGGTGTACACGCTGGTGGAGACGGGCATGCTCTGGCGTGCACTCCAGATGGGTTGTCCCTTGGAAATATGCAGACGGGACGCTGCAATGTCTACATCCCCCGTGTACTCGCCACTGGTGGGTTCGTGCTCAAAGAACACCGTAAAGCCGGAGTCAGGCTGGTAGGCCCCCTGCTTCTCGATGAAGTCCGCCAAGGGAGCGAGCTCATCCACCTTGCGGGTCTGTTTGGTGTCTCTGGAGTCACTGTGGGCCACAGGCCCAAAAACGGAACCGCCCAGGAGAAGAAGGCCAGCCAGTCGATAGAACTTCATGCAGCCGAAGTCACGGCAGCGAGCAGCCGCTCCACCATGGGCGCGATGTCCTCTGGGGCCATGGAACAATAGGCGATTCGAAGCGCATTGACGTCTGCAATGCACACCAACCCAACGGACTGCTCACTCAGAAGTCGCTTACGCAAGAGATCCGCATCCAGGCCAGCCCCTACATCCAGCAACGCAAAACAGCCAGAATTGAAAGGGTAGGGAGTCAAAGGCGTGCCAGCCAGGCGACTGAGCGCCTGGGAGAGGATCTCAAATCGTGCCGTCAGCTCCGCTCTGAGGGCCTCCAGTTGAGGCTCCAGCTCCGGATGCTTCAGCGCAGCCAGCAAGACCTGCTGCGAGGGCCCGGGAAGAGCGGAGACCGTGGCGCGGCTGATAGCAATCGCCTTGTCGTTGAGGGCCTCCCCCGTGGCGGTGTCGGCACCAAATGTGAGAAAGCCCACCCGGCCCCCAAAAAAGGCGAACTCCTTGGTGGCGCCGTCGATCTTCACCGGAAGGATGCGGTCAGGGTTTGGGGTCTCCAGGAGGTCCCAGAACAGGGAGCGACGATGTACATCGTCTCGGTGGTACAGGCTTTGGTAGGCATCGTCGCAGACCACGGTGAGGGGGGCACCCCGGTGCGAAGCCAGGACTTCTACCATGTCTCGTGCTTCCTCAGTGGTGGGTGAATAACCCGTCGGATTTCCGGGGAAATTCAGAACCACGACCCCCTTCTTCCGCACCTTGGCGAGGGCCTCCCGAAAGGCCTGTACATGCAGGCGGCCCCCGTCGTCAAAGTACTGCCAGCCCACGAGGCTTGCCTCGCGCCGCATGCGGAAAATTGCCTTGTAGTTTCCCCAAGAGGGGTTGGGCACCACCACATCCGTTTCGCTGTCCGCAAACAGGTCCGCAGCCAATGACAGGCCATGGGTCAAGGCAAGAGTCACCAGGGGATTTGATATCTCCGCCCCGGGACCCTCACGAAGCATCCGCTCCCTCCAAGCACTCCTGAGATCGGGAATGCCGCCCTGTGGCGCGTAGAGAAACGCACCTCTTGGGTCCAGGTTCGGGAGAAGGGCCGCCATGCTTGGCAGGGGAAGTGGGTTTCCACGCCCATCGGTGATCTGTCCAATGGTGGCCTTGTATTGGCAGTCCCGGGCCTCTCTTGCTTGGGCTGGGATACCCTGTGGGAAGGCTGCCGCCTTCCCAAGAGGCGACAGGCAAGCCGCAGCCGCCGGGTGGGTCTTTGCAAGTAGGTGGTTGAGACGATCGGCCTTGGACATTGGGACTCCGAATCCTTTTCTACCCCGGCAGGCGGGCCCGGTCACGGCGGGCTACTTCCGCGGAAGGAGACTCTTCAATGCGTATCATGTGGATCGGGTTGGCCTTTCTGGGTGGATGCGGGACGAATGAAGCCCCGGCGCCGGCCGAGGTGGTGCCTTCGACACCGGAGCTGCAGGCTGAATTGTTGCACCTTGGGGCTGAGGTGGAGGTCACCACCCTCAAGAACGGCACCGCACCGGTGGTGGGCCGGTTTGGGGCAGCCGAAGGGGAGCTGCACGTACAAAACATTGACACCTGGGAGGGTTTGACCGGTGCCATACGCATTCCCCTGGTGCAATGGGATAGCGGTCTGGCTCTGCGGGATGAGCGCATTCGCGAGACCTTCTTCCGGGTGCCCGAAGTGCCCCGTGCCGTGCTGGAGCTTCAGGTGGCCCAACCACTCGCGTCCCCACTTCTCGTCGGGAAAGCAGCCGATCTTCTCCTGGAAGCTTCTCTCTCGGTGGGCGGACCTTCCGTCCCGGTTGATCTGGCGCTACGGGTCAAGCGCGAGGGGGAGAGAGCGTACTCCTTTGAGAGCACTGCCCCTGCAAAGGTGGCGATCTCAAGTTTGGGACTGACCCCACAGCTGGAGGCACTGGTGAAGCTCTGTGGACACCAAAGTGTTGCGGATGCGGTGACGGTCGCGTTCAAGGGGCGCCTTCGGGACTGACTCCCGTGCAGTCCTTTCCGTGAAATCCGCAGGAACCACAAGGGGGTTGATTGGGGCCAGTGCCGGCCATGGCGAAAACCTCGGGCCAGCTGGATTGAGCCAATTGCCCGGCCTCTCGAAGACAGGCCTCCACGCGCAGAAAATCCTCATCCTCCCATGGGGAGAGGGGCACCCACTCCCCAAGGGAAGAGTAGAAGATCTGCCCTCTACGACACTCACGCCCGTCTGCCCCGGCGAGAATCTGGTTGACCGCCCAGCCATAGGCGAGCAGCTGTAGCGAATGGGACTCTGTGGCCCGTTCCATCTCGGCACGGGTGTCCAGGTGCTCGGTCTTGTAGTCCAGAACATTCCATGTGCCGGTGTCTGGATCTTGCCAGAGACGGTCCAAAGCGCCTCGAAGCACCACATCGCCCAGCGCGACCCGAACGCCCAGCTCATTCTGGCCAGGGCTGGCGAGGCTGTGCGCGAGGGCTGCCGATCCCTTTGCGCGGTCCAGGTGGGTGCGAAGCTGCTCCCATCCCTGTTGCAGGGTCTGGGCGGGCAGCGCTTCCTGGGCGGCGGCTCGGTTCCAACACGCCTGGGCCCGTTCCATGTCATGGAGGAAGCCCTGCTCCAAGATTCGGTGAAAGACAGTGCCCCTCACGCGACTCACCACCCGAGAGGAGAGACCCGACCTTGGGGCCCCGGCAGGCGGCTCAGGCAACCCCATGACCGCGGAACGAAACCACCGAGCCGGGCAAGAGCGGAGCTGATCAAGTCCGGAAGGGGACATCACAAGGGGCTCGGAACGAGGAGGCATTTCCAAGGCCAGATCCGGCGGGGGAGGGAAGGAAACCTGGCCTGGAGTGGGCGCAGGGGTTTGGACATCCGGCCCCATCAACTGGAGGTGGCGATCTCCCGATGCTGCCTCGTCGGGACACACCAGGTCGATCCAGGTGTCCCCCCCAATGCCGGCCCTTCTCCCCAACAACAAAAGGTGGTCCCTTGCCCGCGTGACCCCGACGTATAAAAGGCGCCGCCGCTCGGCATCTGCCTCTCTACGCCCTTGCTGGGAGAGCGCGTGCCAGGCACCAGGCGCCACCCGCGACTGCACTGCACCCATCGGGTCGTCGACCCGGCAAGCCAGATGCCACTGACCGGCGATGCGTTGAGAAAGGAGGGGCTGGGTGTCCGTCACGGGAGGGTCGCCCATTCCAGGTATCACCACCACGGAAAACTCCAGCCCCTTGGCTGCATGGACCGTCATGAGAAAGACCCGTGCCTCTCCCGCCGCGGGTTCGGCCTCGGACCCCCTCTGCTCTTGCTGCACGAGGGCCATGAGGCGTTCCGCCCCTGTCTCCAGGAGCTGCGCGCCCCCTTCAGCCAATTGATCCGCATGGTCAAGCAGCTGCAGCACGTTGGGCCACCCCCGTCCGGGTTCCTCCAGGTCCACCACGTGCCGCACCGCCAGCTCCTTCAGGGCGAGGCGAAGCAGGAGCGGCCATGGGAGGGACTCCCGTGCACCAAGCAATCTTCCCCAGACCCGGTGTGCATGCACCAAGGCAGCGGGGGAATCTTCCGACAAGGAGGCCTCCCGCCCGAGGTCCGAGAGGCCCAATCCCCAACGACCCCGAACAAGCCCCTCCACCTGGTCATCCGCGAGTCCCAGCAGGGGTGAACGCAGAACTCCCACGAGTGAGACCTGGCTCTCGCTGGCAAGGGCGTGCAAGACATTGACCAGGTCCACCACCTCGGGCCGGCGCCAAAACCCGACGCCTCCTCCTACCTGAAAGGAGATCCCCTGGGCTCGCAAGGCTCCCTCGAACGCAGCGAGGTGGGTACGGGCCCTCACCAGAATGGCCACAGGCGGGGTGGGGTGCCTTTCTTTGTCAAGAAGCTCCAAGTCGGCAAACGTCCCCCTCCCGGGAAGAACCCGCTCCGCGAGAAAGGAGGCGATGGTCTCGGCCTCCAACGCGGCGGTTTCAGCGCCTCGGGGGGCGTCATGGAGCAACAATCCTACCGTGCCCCCTGTCTTGTCACGGCCGGCCAGCAATGGTGCGTGGGACGCCTCCCAATCCGGCCGTTCTCCTGTGTCCTCTCCCAAGATACGGGCGAAGGCGTCGTTGAACCAATCGATGAGCTCCACGCGGCTTCTGAAATTGTGGGGAAACACAAGGGGGGTCACGCCCAGATCCCTCGCGGCAGCCCGGTACACTGTCACGTCCCCTCCCCGAAATCCGTAGATGGCCTGTTTCGCATCGCCCACCAAGAAGATCCGGTCTGCGGGCCGGCGCTCCGGACGACCCAGGCGCCGGACCAGCTCCCACTGCGCTTCGTCCGTGTCCTGGAACTCATCCACCATCAGGTACCGGTGCTTCTCCACCAGGTGTTGGGACAGGTGGTCATGGTGCAACACCGCCTGCACGGCGTTGCGTTGAAGGGCGTCAAAATCAAGGCAGCCAGCCTCCACCCAGGTCGCTGCGATGCCCGCTGCAACTTGCCCCACCAGGCGGGAAAAGGGCTGAAGGCACTCGAGCATGGCAGCATCGGCCAGGGTGGGGAGCGTGGCGGCTTGCAACGCCAGATCCGGCCAGGTTGCGCACGCAGCCGCAAGGTCCACGAGCGCCTCCCGGGCCGCCAGCCGGCCGGGCTCATTCCCCCACTGCGCCTTGGTGCCGAGAATGCCCGCATGAGAGAAACTGCGCAATCGACCGGAGGTGAGAAGGCAAGCCAGCACCTCCTGCATGACAAGGGCCCTGCCCTCCGGGTCCGCGGGGAGCGAATCCAGTCGCGCGAGCAGAGGGCCCACCACACCTTGTACATGACGTCCGCCCCCGGCAGCCCTCGTGAGGTCCACAATGGCTTGCAGCGTGGGTACCCCCGTGTGGGTGAGCCAGTTGGAGACCTCCCCGGGGGAGAACGCTGCCAAAGGTGCCAGATCTGAGAGTGAAACCCTCCCGGCCGCATGGGCACCGATCACCTCCTGAAGTCGGTCCCAACTTGAAAGGGCATCCTCCACCGCCTCCACCAGGCGAAACCGGGAGCCAAAGCCAGACAGCAAGACCTGCCAATCGGACGGCGTGTCGGTCCCAAACGCCTCGAGCACCTCGTCCAACACCCACGAGCGCTGGTGGGCAGCCTCCTCTGGGGAGAGGAGGTCCGCCCCTGCCTGAGCGCCACATTCAAGTGGATGTTCTGCATGGATACGAGCGCAGAACCCGTGAAAGGTCGAGATGCACGCTGAGTCGAATTGGTCCAGGAGCCGAGAAATGGACAGGGGAAGGGCGCGAGCCATGTCCGGGCCGAAGCCCTCGGAGAGGCTCTCTCGCTGCTGCCGTGCGGCGCGTGCAAGGTCCAACAACCGCACGTGGCATCGGTCTGCCATTTCCTGGGCGGCTCGATCCGTGAAGGTCAGCACCAGGACGGATTCAATTCGAGGCCTTGGGTCCTTTGGATTGGCATCCACAGCGCAAAGGGCCTGCTCCAGCAACAGGGCCACATACCGCAGGGACAGGGTGTGTGTCTTTCCTGCGCCAGCACCGGCGGTGACAAGCAGTTCTCGATCGATCTGCATGGCCAGCTTCTGGGGTTCGGTCAGGGAAAGGGCTGGATCCTCCAGATCCAGGGTGGGCCGAGGTCCAGTTGTGTCGATTCTCATGGTTCCCGCTCCAGGGGGCGCTGCAAACCAGGAGCCTCCACCCGATCGGCCCGGTCCGGGTCCGTGCGGCAGATTCGCCGAAAGTCGCAATGGGCACAGCCAGCATCAGCTGGAGACGAAAGTGTTGGGTGAAAGACCCCGGCGGTCAGGCGCTCCATGGCCTCCTGCGCGTGGGCAGTGTGCTTGGCCAGTGTGTCCGCGTCCAGCACCAGTGGCCTCTGGCGTCGTGGCACCACGCCGGTCAGCTCCGGCGGCACAGCCCAGGTGCTCAGCTGCATCCCCTCGGCCTGCCCCACACCATAATAGGCCGTAGCCACGGCCTGGTCCGGCCACTTGGCCCGGGCGGCCTGGGCGTATGCAATGGGTTGAAGCACCTGCCCTCGTTGAAGTGCTCCGGGGGCGGGGGCCTTGCCGGTCTTGTAGTCGATCACCAGGAGTGCGTCCTCGCCTGGAAGCTTGTCGATTCGGTCCAGTTTGCCCCTCAGGACCACGGGCCCCAACGGCCACTCCAGGTCGAGTTCCACGTGCAGAGGCTCTCTCCAGTGGGCATGGGCTCGCTCCAGGTCGAGCCAGGCCCGAAGAGGGCCGGCCGGTTTGTCGTCCAGAAGCCCTGCCAGCCAGCGCAGAGAGTGGGCGTGAAGCAAAGCCACGTCGCAGTCGGCGTCTTGCTCCAACGCATCAAAGGCCGAGACCGCAATGTCATAGAGACACTGGGCCGCGTTCTCCGGTGCGGGCCGGGCCAGGACAAACTCCTCCAGAATCCGGTGAAACGCCGCACCCCGCCCCAGCGCTGGCACATCCGGGTCGTAGGTCGGTTCCTCCCCAAGCCGCAAGTGGACCTGGTACCAGAACCGGGCAGGGCACTTGAGGTAGGTCTCGGCCGCCGTCACGCTCAGTGTTGCTGGCGGGGGTGGCGGGTCCCGCAGGATGCCATCGTAGATTCCGAACACAGGCTGGTGCCTGGCCTCCACGGCCAGGCGTTGGTTCTCCAGGCCAGCGGGAAGGTCCGGATGCTGAATCCGGTCGTTCCAGCGGGCCTTGGCCGAGAGCAGCTGTGTCTGGGAGCGAACCACGCAAAGGAGTCCCTCTCCCCCTTGCCCACCTTGCTCCACACCCAACAAGCTGCCAAGTGTGCGGGAACTGAGGGTGGCATGGTGCAACACCTCCTGCAGGGCAGGTGCAGGGGTGGCTGGCTTTCCTCCCAGCGTCGCAGGCCAGGACAAGCACAGGGCCTCAATGCCTTCCCCGGTGTTGCGCATGGCGGAGAGAAGGAGGTACCGGGCCTCTGCCATGGGGTCGATTGGGTCCACCGCGGAGGTTGCCTCCCGAAACAGACCGCCCCCCTGGCGGGACGGAAAACGACCCCGGGTGAGGTGCGTGACCCAGAGGCGACGAGGGGTGAGCCCTCGCAGCTCCAGTGGCTCCACCACCTCCACAGCCTCCACTGGTGCCGGCAGGCGAAACGCGCAGTGCTCCAGGAAATCAACCAGGCTGTCCCAAAGCAGCTGGGCTGGCCAGGGCACCATCTGGACGCTGGCAAGGTGCAGACCCCACGCCTGCAGTGCTTCGCAAAAACACGCCCAGGCCCGGGCAACACGCAATTCAGACAAGTCCGGAGCCAACTTCTGGCCGTCCACCGCCTCCTCGATACCGGCAACAAACTCTGCCCCGGTTGTGGCGGCAAGAAGGGAGGCCCCCCCAGGCGCCTCCAAGGTATCCGGAGAAGAAGCGTGCCGGAGCATCCGACCCAGCTTTTCAAGAACGCGGGCACAACAGGGCTCTCGGGACAGTGGGGCCCCCGCCTCCAGGCGAAAAGGCAGGCCGTGATCCGCCATCAAGGCCGCGATCGTGTCTGCTCGCCGAGCGAGGTCTGCCACGGCCAGGACGCACTCGCTCGGAGGGACTCCGGCTTGCACCGCGGCCTTGATCTCTCCGATAGCGACCTCCAGTTCCTGGTGGGCGTTCCGATGGCACCGGATCTGGACGGCGCCCAAGAGGGACCGGGCCGAGGCTTCATCGTCCACGGGAAGGGGAAGGTCCCGAAACAGCAGGTCTGTCAGCTCAGGGGTCTCGGGCTCTTGCCCCGCTACGCCGGGCTCCACATCGATGATGCCCTTCAAATCTGCCACTCGGATCTCTCCCGACCCCTCGGCAATCCAACTGTCGAAAAGAGAACGCCGAAGGTCACGGGAGGCCTCAAAGGGGCGAAGGGGGAGCGCATTGGAGTCAAGGGGATCGTACTCAAAGAAGGAACCCGCCTCCGCACCACCCTGGGACCCACCGGACTCGAAACAAACGACGACCTCTACGCCGAGTTGGCCCCAAGCCCGGCCCAGAGCCACCAGCACCTCCCGACGCAGGGCAGAGAGCTGCAGGACATCGTCGAGAATCACCCGGGAGGGGCGAGTGAGAGCGCGAACGAGATGGGGATCCGGGTGGACGAGCGCCCCCAGCAGATCCCGCAACAAGCCCTCCAGGGGGACATGGCCCGGGAGTGCAGCAATCGCCAGGTCCAGAGCCTCCAATGCTCGGGTCTGGGGCTTCGGGAGCCCAAGAGACCCTGGAGTGCGCCCCGATTCTCCAACCTTTGCGTGGAATCCCGCCAGCGCCCGCGCTGCACCGATGCAGGAACCCGTAGCGAGTGAGAGAGCAGGGTCCTGAAGCACCTGTTGGGCGAGCAGCACTCTTGCTTCTGGCGACAGAATCGCTCCGCAGTTGGGCAGCTTTCCCCCCAGGGCATCCCGCACCAGCTCTTCCAGAAACCGGGAAAGGACTTCCACCCTCGGCACGAAAGTGGGCCGCCCCTTTCGCCATGCCATGTACTCTCGTTCCACCCGCTCTCTCTTTCGCTGGGTGGCGGCCAGGTAGAGAAAGTCAGGAAAGACCACCGGGTCGAGGGTCTTCTGCGCCATGGCCCGACGACGCCGCGAGCGCGTTTTTCCCAAAAGAAGTGTGATGCCGGCCATGGTGGTCCTCTTCCCTGGGACCCATTCGAACACGTCGACCGTTCGGGGGACGGCCAGAAACTGTCCACCCCGAACTCAGCCCAGGCCTCCCACGTAGTCGGGGGCAGCTTTCCCACGCTGTTCGACGGGAAGATCCTTCTGGTAGGGGATTCGCAGAAGCCAGCGGACAAGCTTCGAGAATCTCCAGGCGATCCACCCACCCATGAACGGAACCACGGTGCGGGGATCCAGGTAGGGGTTCTTGACCCCTCCCAAAATTGCGAGGTACAGCGTTTGCTCTGCCACGGACACCGGGCATCCCTGCACCCGCACCACGTCCTTCTTTCTGCGGCGAATCACGTTGCCCACAACCGCTGCCATCTTGAGGTAGATGTCCTGCATTCTTGCATGGTGGGGGTCCTTCCGATCCCGCTCCACGTACGCGCTCTCCACGTCGACGGCCTTGCCGCAGATATCCCCCTTCCACCGGGCACAGTCACCCATGAAGATCACCCTTTCTCCCTCCTCCACCTTCAAGGGTCCGTCGTAGGCGCCGAACACAACGTGCATGGGCCTGATCCGCTCATCCATGGTTTCATCCATCTGCCGAATGATCTCGATGGACTCCTCCACCGCACCGGGACACCCCCCCCAGCAATAGTCCGTCTCTTCCTTGGCAGGCGGTGGGCCGGCATAGGCCTTGAGCCTTGTCCCCTCAAAGTACTTCTCCACACGTACCAACCCCACCTGGAAGCCGTGAGCCCGCGATTTGGCTTCCTCCAGCGTTACATCCCCGGTGACCTGGATGTCCTCCATGGCCAAGCTCCCAACGCCCCGGCGTGCGGAGATGGCAATATGATCCACGGACCCGGGGTCCACACCGAGCAAACGACAACAGGTGGCATCGATAGCCACCTGGTTGTCCCCCATGATCACCAGGTTCAAGGGAAAGGGAATGGGGGTCAACATACGGCCCTGCCCCGCAGTGATCGCGTCAATTGCAATCAACTGGGGGGCCACAATCTCTTGAAGATCGGCAATCTTCTCGTTGAGCGCCCAGTCGTGATCAATCAACCGGTGGCGATCGTCTTGAATACCGATGAAGTTCTTCAGGCCAAAGGTCACGGTGGTCCACGGATGAGCCTTGAACTTTGGACAGTTGACGAAAAAGTCCGCCCGGGCAACGGGCTCCGGCGTGAACACATAGTCCCGCAGACGATCAGGGTGCCGAAGGGGAATCTGGACCTGTGTGACCTCGTCGAACAAGTAGCGCCTGGCCCTGTGTTTTCGAAGCACCGGGGCATAGCCAGCCTCTGAAAAGGCCATCCGAGTCGGCATGGTGATGCCGCACCGCTCTCCCACCGCCAGCTCCTCCAGGTCCCCTGGCTGCTCCCGGTCCCGGAGGGCTCCCAAGACACCATCCATGAACTCCGGCCGGGTGTAGGCATGCGCGAACATCTCATGGGCAATCACCAGGTTGGGTTTGACCAGGGTTCGTCCGCGCGGTCGAAGGTTCAGCTCCTCCATGCCCTCCCGAACGAGGACGCGAATCCGATCAGAATCGTAGGCGTCGCAGTGACGGAGAATGACGTGGTGTCTGGTCACTGGTCACCGTCCTTGGAAGAGGGGGGCCGAAGCCCCCTATCCTGGACGGGTGCCTCCTGGTGGGACCAGGACGGAGCCAGGCGGGGCTCTCGAAAGACCGAGAAACCCGGAAACGCCGGATGGGACGCCACGGAAACCGCCCAGATGGCCACAGCTACCGGGTACATCCAGGGTCGCGGTGTGGGCCCCAGCGCCCTTGCTCCGATGGCCATGGCACAGAGGATGGTCCCCTGAAAGAACACCTCGGGCTCCGCCACCCGCCAGAACCCGGGCACCACGGCCCGAATCCCCAACCAGACGGGGTTTGGAGCACCGAACGGGAAGGGCCCCAAAGAGAGCAGCAGGAAGACGCCGGCCATCCCGAGCAGAGCATGGGTCGCGGCCAGCCTTCGGGTTGTCCAGGCGCCCCAACACGCGGCCCCCAAGAAGACCGGGTCCAAGGCCCTCCACATCTCCAGGCGATTCCAAGTGCCATCTGTGAGGGAGACCACGTCCAGAGCCGCCCGCTGGTGGAGATAGGTGTCCGGGTTTCCCGGATGTGCGCCGCCGCTTAGCAGCTGAAGCTGGTACCAGGCCAGAGGCAGCGCGAAGAGCGCCGTGGCCCCGCAGGCCCGGGCCATGAAGGCCGACCGCGTGCAGGCCCACAAGAGAGCGGCCCCGAAGGCGGCTGCCAGGGCGAAGTACCAATTCATGAGGGTGCACAAGAGCCAGGCCAAGACGGACAGCACCCACCACCGCCCCCCCTCCAAGGTCTTGGCAAGACTTGCAGCGTAGAGCGCGAGCACAAACACGGCGGCCTTCTCCACGGTGTACCAATTCAAGTCTGCAAAAACATGAAGTCCCATGCCAAAGCCGAACCCCAAGGCAATCCCCGTGACCCATGAGCACCCGAGGAGCGAGCAGAACAGGGCAGCCGACCACCAACCAAGGGTGGGGTAGAGCAGCGCCTGGGCGTTGAACGCACCGGCAGTGGAGAGAAAGGTGTCGAAAATCTCCACAATCCAGAGGTGCCCCACGTGGACACCAATGAGCTGTACCGCCGGGTCCGACAGGGAGGCAATGGGATGCGCCGCGAGCCTTCGGTGAACACCGTCCAGGTAGAAGGCGATGGAGCCTGACTTGTCCACGGTGGGAAAGGCGCCGTAGAGGTCTGGTTCGAGATGTCCGGCGAGGGGCGCGGTCCAGAACACCACCTGGCCCAGGCAAAAGAAAAACGCCCGCGCCCCCGCGGGAAGCCGTCCTACCAGCGCCAGAGTGGACAGCCCCAGCCCCCCGGCGAGGCAGACGACCCAAGCAAAGGGGAGCGCGGCCATCCCATGGGGTACCACCACCTGGGACGGATCTGGAAGAGGACCAAACATGGGCCCATGGTGCCATGGGCCGGCCCGCCCCACAGCGGCTACAGAGGCACGATGCAGGCGCAACTTCTGGACTGGTACCGCCGGGAAGCCCGGTCTCTCCCCTGGCGGGACACGCCGGGACCCTACCGGACCCTGCTCTCAGAGATCATGCTTCAACAGACGCGGGTGGCCACGGTGGTCCCCTATTTTGAGGCCTTTCTCGCGCGCTGGCCCACAGTGGAGGACCTGGCCCGGGCACCCCTGGAGGATGTCTTGGGGGCCTGGAGCGGCCTGGGATACTACCGCCGGGCCCGAAACCTTCACCGAGCGGCCCAGGCTGTGGCTCTCCAGGGTGGCTTTCCAACGACAGCCAAGGGCCTGAAGACCCTGCCTGGAGTTGGGCGCTACACGGCGGGGGCAATCGCCTCCATTGCCATGGGGCAGGACGAACCGCTGGTGGATGGGAACGTGGAGCGGGTACTCTCGCGCTTGTTTCGCCTGGGGGAGGACCCCCGATCCCCCAAAGGGGCAAAGGCCCTTTGGCAGCTCGCGGAGAGGCTCCTGGTGCGCGGTTCCTCGGGGGACTGGAACCAGGCATTGATGGAGCTCGGCGCGTTGATCTGTCTTCCCGGTATGCCCCGTTGCGGGGAATGCCCCGTGTCCTCCCACTGCCGGTCCTTTGGAACCGACGATGCCCAGAGGCTGCCCAACAAGCCCCGACGAAAGCCCCCCAGGAAAATTCACGGGGCCTGCGTTGTGATCTCCCGACCGGATGGCGCCGTGTTGTTGAAGCGACGCCCGACGAGAGGCCTCCTCGGTGCCATGTGGGGCCCGCCTGGACCCTCCACCTCGGAGAAGCCTCAGGAGGAAGCGGCGCTACTGAACTGGGCCAAGAAGCAGCAGGGCGGTTTGCGTATTCAGGAGCGAATCGGGGTGGTCAGACATGTCTTCACACACCGGGATCTCGCCATGGGCATCTGGCGGGGTGAGTGGGCCAAGGCGCCGGTAGGAGAAGACCTCACCTGGGCCCAGGATCTGAAGGGCATGGCCCTCTCCTCTCTGGACCTCAAGTGCCTCGCGTCGGCGGGGATTCACCCGGGGTGACCAATCGATCCTGGAGCCATGCATGGGCCGCAGCCAGTGCTTTGGCCTCCCGACCCTCCAGGGTCACCAGCACAGACCACTCGCCCTCTTTGTGGCGCGGATAAGATCCGATCGCGACCTGGGGCCAACGCCCTTGGGCCTCGGAGAGCACCGGCGCGATCTCCACCTCCCGCAGCTGCACGTGAATTCGTTCCGTGAGAACGCGTGCGCCAGACCAACGATGGGCAGCTGAATTGAACTTCCCTTGAAGCAGGAAAGGCACCCCGGGGAGAATGTGCACATTCTTCACCCGCACCAGGGGAAAACGGAGGTCCCCATCCCAGATAAGCTCCGATCCCACCGGGAGGCGGGCCATCCGAAGCGCGGCTTCTGGGGGACCGTCGGGCCAGCGTCTGCGGAGAATGGCCTCCAGCTCGGGCACCAACGCAAGGGGGAGATCAAACGCCTGGGCGACGGATTCCAGGGTGATGTCGTCGTGGGTGGGACCCACGCCACCACTTGTAAAGACCAGATCGTGCTCCTCGGAGCAGTTGCGCACCTCCCTCGCAATGGTGTCCGCCTGGTCGGGAATGACAACCAGCCGAACCAGGTCGATCCCCATCTCCCGCAGGCGAAGGGTCAAGAAGGGGCCGTTCTCATCCGGGAACTTGCCGGAGAGAATCTCATTGCCGATGATAACGACCGCTGCAGTGGGCATTTCCTCGTCTTAGCCCGTGCCGACCCCGACTCCCTCAGGAAATCCTGTGTAAAGGAGTGGAAGAACGTGATTTTCCCGTCGGCAAAGGTGTCGACAGGACGTACAATCACAGTGCGCCCCGGCAAGCGCCTGGGTGTCTGGTTTGTTTCGCCTTGAGGGCGCCCCGATGAGAAGAAGATCGCGACACCCCCAACACGCTGTCCGCGCTGTCGTTCGATTTCACGGGCGTTTGGTGGAGGATCGCGTCCTTCACCCGCGGGAAGGAGAGGTGGTACTGGGGGATCGGGGCCAGATTTCCTTGCCTACCCCCAGGGGGCGGCTGCACTTTGCCCGACTGGAGTGGGATGCGGCTGACCACGCTGTGGTGGTGGATCCACGAGGCCGAAGGCATCCAGTCGATGTGGATCAGCCGGGTGTTGCAGTCGCAGTCGGCCCGATTCGCGCCGAGTTTACCCGTGTGCCCCAATTCCGATTGCCCCGGTCCGGCATGTTGGGGGAGGGGGATTTCATCCTGGCCATTGGCATCCTCGCCATGAGCGTCTTCGCCATGCAGTTGGAGTTGGTGATGCGCCTCGTGGGGGATTCGGCTCCCACAACGACCCTGCAGCCGACAGCTGAGCTGATCGCCCGGCTCCTGGCAGAGGACTACGCTGGGGCCGATTCCGCGGTCATTCACAGAGACACGGGCGCCCAGCACAACCGGCCCGCCCCAAGCTACTACCTTCCCGTGGGCGCAGACGGTCCCAAGGACCGACTGGATGGAGCCGCGGAGGTCGCCCTTCGACCCGTCCGTGTCCCGAACCAGGACGCGCCGGCCTCCCAGGGGACACACCAGCCCCTGCCTCCAGACGGGGAGGTGCTGGCCCAGAAAGAGAGCCCGAAGCCTGTGATTCCCGATGTGGTGGAGCCTCAGGATCTTCGCGGAGACGAAGCCTTGGCCGACGAAGAGGCAACGAGGCTCGCACCGGCGGAAGAGGACTCAGGCTGGGGTTTTTCGGATTGGATGGACGTCTCTGAGGACCGCATCGATGCCTCCTTCGCGGACACCATCGATCGCGCACAGGAGAAGCTGCGCCTGGATCCCGAGGATGGCTGGGCGCTTCAGCAGATCGGGTACTATCAATACCTGGCGGAGGACACAGAACGCTGCGCGGCCACCTACCAGAAGTTTGTCGACCTCTACCCGGACGAACCAGCGGGCTACAACAACCTTGCCCTTGTCTACAAGCGCAAAGGTGACTTTGCCACTGAGGAGACCCTGTACCTGCGGGCCCTTTCGCTGAAGCCCGACGACACCCATGCCATCAACAACCTGGCCGTGAACCTCGCCCACCAGGGGCGGTTCGATGAGGCGTTGGAGTTGATGGCCCAGCTGGATGTCCTGACGCCCGTGGATCCCTACGCCAACCTGCACCGAGCCAAGATCCATGCTGCCATGGGCGAGGACGACGAGGCTCTGGAGTACCTTAAACTGGCTCTGCAGGGGATGAACCGGCTGGACACCTTGCACCATATCGAGTTTCGGCAAGACATCCGCATAGACCCGGCTTTTGACTCCCTCCGTGAGGGCAAGCGCTTCGAGCGGTTGTTGGTGCGCTATTACGGGTCCGATGCCCTCTCCCTGGTGCGGAGGTCCAGCCGTGGCTGATCGCTACCAACGCGTACAGGTCACAGTGTCATTGCACGACCAGGTGGTGGAGGAGCGGGTCCTTCCCGTGAAGGACCGCCTGTGGTTGGGGGATCATCCACTCTCACCCCTGGCCTGTCCCACGCCCCCCATCCTGTTGCACCAACAGGGGGGTGTTCTTCTGGTCCGTGGGCGGCGCTTGTTTGCAGGACAGCGTGCGAGGGTTCGCCGCGGGCCGGTGACCCTGAGCGTGGAGCGGCTTGCGATTGAGGCCCGAAAGAGTCGCAGGGGAGAGGGATTTGACCTGCGATTCTTGGTGGTCTTCCTCGCGGTAAGTGCGGGCAGTCTCTGGATCGATACAGTGGACCGGCTGGTAGAAAGCGGTCAGGGCGGCCTGCTGGCGGAGAAGATCGTCGAGTTTCGATCCCACCTGCACACGGCGCCGGCTGCCCCTTCCCCCCATCCTCCACGCCGAACGGCTGCCGTACAACCCAACGAGCTTTTGACCCCTCTCGACGCCCTGGCTGACGCGGATCCCGGACATTGGAAGGGCCGACGGGCCCAATCCGACGATCACGAGACGGGCTGGGGTTGGTATCCGTGGTACCGGGAGCAGGTTCCGGTCATCGTCGAGGCGCTTCGCGCTCCGGATCAGCTGGCGAACCGCCCAGATGATCCGGAGCTTCGGGCCCATGTGGCTCAGGCAGCCTATGCGTCTGAACAGTACGAAGATGCCTTGTTTCAATACCGATGGCTGGTGGTGCAGGCCCCCGGGGACGTGAGGTGGTTGACGGGTATGGCGCTCGCAGAGAAGCGTCTTGGCATGCACCGTCTTGAGCTGGCTGCCTATGACCGAATACTCGCGATCGATCCGGACCACATGCAGGCCATGGGCAATCGCGCGGTGGCCCTGGCACGCCTCGGACGGCTTGCAGAGGCCCAAGGGGCCTTGACGGCCCTGCGGGTCCGTTATCCAAAGCACGCCATGTCCCTGTGGATGGAGTCCATGGTGTTTGCCATCCAGGGTATGGAGTTCGATGCACTGGGCGCCCTGGAAGGTGCACTGGGCCTTCAAGGGTCAATCTCCCAGGCCTACAAGGTCGAATTGGCCCGAGATGTCGCCTTGGACCCCGCGTTTGGTAGGTTGCGGGGCGATGCGCGATGCGCAGCCCTGATGGACCGCCTGGGCAGCCGTCCTGTGCAACAGGGTGAGCGTCCGGGTTAGAGTGCAGCCGGTCGAGGAGGACACAGGTGATCCGACGTGCTGTTCTTGCTGGGAGTTTTGATCCCATCACCATGGGCCACATGGATCTGCTCGAACGCGCGCTGGGATTGTTTGACGAGGTGGTGGTCGCCTGCGGGCACAATCCGAACAAGAAGGCCTTGATCCCCTTGGATGTTCGACTGGATGTGCTCCACTCCTGCACGTCCCAGATGGACCGGGTCCGGGTGGATACCTTCGCCGGGCTGTTGGTGGACTACTGCCACAAGGTAGATGCGATCGCCATTCTCCGCGGTCTCCGTGCCGTGACAGATTTTGAGTTCGAATTCCAGATTGGCCTGGCCAACATGGACATGGCCCCGGACGTCCAGACCGTGTTTCTGCTCACGGAACCGCGAAACATCTTTGTGAGTTCAAGCCTGGTCAAAGAGATCGCTGGCATGGGGGGAGAGGTGTCCAGCTACGTGCCAGAGGCGGCCCTGGGACCGCTTCTGGAGGCCCTCCACGGTGGGTAGGTGATCCCAGGCTGGTACTGGATGGTGGGGTTGGCGTGGGCAGCACCCACGGAGGTTGAGGCGCTGCGAGAGCAGACTCTTGCCTGGATGGATGCACCCGCTCGGGCCACCGGCTGGCAAAGAGACGGGCCCACCGGTGCAGACTGTGGGGCCGTTGACATGTGGGACCAGGCATCCAGGGGAAGCTCTCGCGCCGTCCGCAGAGGCGTAAGGAAGCACCTGGAGGCCTGGCCGGGGCACGTGGACGAGGCGGCGGTGCTGTGGAGGGTAGAAGGCTGGGGCGTGGACCGAGCTCGCGCCAAGGCGGTGGAGGCGGCTGCCGGGCAAATGGGGGAGGGCAGTGTGGAAGATGTCTACCGAGCCTGGCGCCTCATGATTCTGGTCAAGGAGGAGGATCTCGGACTGGCTGCCGCATCGCGACTTGTAGCGTTGGGAGAGGAGGTGCCCGTAGCCGGGCGATTGCCCTGGGGCGATGCCATGGTGCGGGACCTTGCGAAGACGCTGCAAGCCCATGCCTTTCCCCAGATGCCCGAAAGGGCCACCCGCTCGGAAGAAGCCCGCATCTGGGCCGAGTTGATCCGCAGCGCCCAGCAAGCAGCGAATTCGAGACGGGTGGCAGACCTCCGAGACCAGGCGCTTGCGCGGGGTGTGGTGGTGGAAGTAGGCGAGGTGACCCGACGACAGGTGAAGCCGTTTCGACTACAGGCAGATGGAGAAGACCTGGAAGTGGGCCGTGGTGGGGCGCCTGTGCTGTTGGTGCTTTGGGCCAGCTGGTGTGGGCCTTGTCACAGCCAGCTGCCCGAGGTGGCGCGATGGGCTCGGTCCAGGGCAGGGGATCTGGATTGCAAGGTGGTCGCCGTGTCCATTGATTCAGATCGCAGCGATGCTGAACGAGACTGGCATGAGATGGAGGTGGAGGATCTTCCCTGGGCCTGGTCCCCTGGATTGGAGAAGGTCCTTGGACTGAGCGGAATCCCGGCCACAGTATTGCTGGACGAAGAAGGGGTGATCCTCATGGAGCGGCGTGGTTACAAGGAGGGGGAAACCCAAGAACTGGACGAGGTCCTCCCTCGTTTGTTGGAGTAGGCAACATGTGTGGAATCGTTGGGTACGTCGGAGCACGGGAGGCAGCCCCCATTCTTCTGGATGGGCTGCGGCGCCTCGAGTACCGAGGATATGACTCGGCTGGCATTGCCCAAGTGGAAAACGGCGATCTGCAGTCCATTTGTCGGGTGGGACGCGTGGCAGAGCTTGAGAGAGCTGTACCGTCGGACCTGGAAGGCAACACGGGCATCGCCCACACTCGCTGGGCGACACATGGTGGGGTCACGGAGGAAAACGCCCACCCCCACCTGGACACGGATGGACGCATCGCAGTGGTGCACAACGGCATCATTGTAAACGCCAACTTTCTTCGCGAGCGACTGGAGGAGGACGGAGTGTTTTTTCGATCCGAGACCGACTCTGAGGTTTTGCCCCACCTGGTTCGCCGGTACTACGAGGGGGACCCGGTAGAGGCCGTGAGGAAGGCCCTTCAGCAGGTGCAGGGCACCTATGGCGTGGTGGTCTCTTTCGCGGATCACCCGGGCACCCTGGTGGCAGCACGGCATGGATCTCCTTTGGTTGTGGGGCTCGGCGACGGGGAAAACTTCGTCAGCTCGGATCCCCATGCCCTCGTGAAGTACACGCGCCGGGTGGTGTTCCTTGAAGATGGGGAGATGGCCACAATTACAGCGGACGAGGTGGAGACCGCAGGCGTGCGTGGCGGTCGCTCCGCCTATGAGGTCGAGGAACTCGACGACAACTACGGCTCGGAGGACAAGGGGGACTACCCCCATTTCATGCTCAAGGAGATTGAAGAGCAGCCAGACTCCATTGCCCGTTGCCTCACCGGGCGGGTCCAAGAGGAGGAGGGCCGCGCCAAGCTCGGTGGATTCCAGATGGAACCTCGTGACCTGGCCGCCATTCGCCAGGTGTGCCTTCTGGGCTGCGGCACCAGCTACCACGCGGCGCTGATCGGCTCCATGGCCGTGGAGTCCCTTGCACGGGTTCCCGCCCGGGCCGAGGTGGCCTCAGAATTCTACGGACGCAATGCAGTTGTGGATCTGGAGGCCATGTACCTGGCGATTTCCCAGTCCGGGGAGACCTTTGACACCCTGGGGGCGGTTCGAGAGGTTCAGCTTAAGGGCGGGCGGGTTTTTGGCGTGGTGAACGTGGTGGGCTCAAGCATCGCCAGAACCTGCGCAAGCGGTGTCTACGTTCATTCCGGGCCGGAGATCGCCGTGGCCTCCACCAAGGCCTTCACCTCCCAGGTCACCGCGTTGTTCATCTTCAGCTTGATGATGGGACGCACACGAATTCTGTCTCCCAACGAGGGCCAACTGATCGCCCGGGAGCTTATGGGGATGCCGGATCTCGCGCGGGAATATCTCTCCAATCCCGGGCCCCTGCACGAGGCCGTCGATCTGCTGAAGTCCGCAAGCTACGCGCTCTTCATGGGGCGGGGCGTCTCCTGGCCGGTGGCGCTTGAAGGCGCGCTGAAGCTCAAGGAGATCGCCTATGTGCCCTGTGAAGCCTACCCCGCTGGGGAAATGAAGCACGGGCCCATCGCCATGATGGAGGCCGGCACGCCTGTGGTGGCCGTAATGCCTGACGACGCGCACCGGGAGAAGACCCTCTCCAACATCCAGGAGGTCAAGGCTCGGGGCGCTCGGGTCATTCTGGTGCACAGCGCCGGGGACCTGGAGGCGGTGAAGGAGGCGGATGTCTCCCTTCCGATCCCCCGAACCCATCCGCTGCTCTCTCCACTGATCTCGGTCCTCCCGCTGCAGCTGCTGTCCTACCAGGCCGCCCTGGCGCTTGGCCACGACATTGACCGCCCGCGGAATCTGGCCAAATCGGTCACCGTCGGCTGAGGGAAACGATCCCGCATGCGGGCTAAAACACCGTCTGCGGGCGAAGCTGGATGTTGTACAAGCGCCACGTCTTGTAGTGCCTGGCGCCCAGCTTCTTCAAGGCTCGGTTCATGCGGTGGTTGCTCTCCAGCACCCAGCTAGCCTCCGCGCCCTTGAGCCCCAATGCCAGCGCCTCCTCCCAGACCCGGCGGTAGAGCAATGCCCCGATGGGAATGTGCTGGTGGGAGGGCCGCACCCCCAGGAGAAACACGCGCCCCTGGTCGATTTGCCGCCTTCTCCGGGCCAGGTGGAACCAGCCAAAAGGCCAGAGGTGTCCTTTCATTGGCTTGATGGCCTGGTTGAAGTCCAAAAGCACAATTGCCATCGCCACTGGGCGCCCCTGCTCCTCCACAAACCAGGAGAGCCGAGGGTGCATCATGGCCCGCAGGCTCTGGGCCAGGGCATTGAATTCCGCCTCCGGAATGGGGGAATGGCCCCAGTTCGCGGCCCACGCCTCGTTGAACAAGTCCCTGGCGTGGGCGAGCTCCCCTTGGAAATTCCCAAGATCCAAGGAGCGCAAGGTGAGGTTCGGATGCCGCTCTGCGACGCGATCTGCCACCCGCACCATCCGCTCGGGGACGGCGTCGCCCTCCAGCCACCAACCGTAGAGATCCTGCGCGGGGCGGAGACCCAACGCCTCGTACATGGGCTCGTAGTAGGGGGGGTTGTGGGGTGTAAGCACCACCGGGTCCGTGTCCAGTCCTTCCACGAGGAGCCCGGCCTCGTGGTGCAGGTTGAAACTGCAGGGGCCGCGAGCTTTGTCCATCCCCCGCGCACCCAGCCAATCCAGTGCCCGGTGCAACAGCGCCCGCGCGACCTGCTCATCTTGAATGAACTCAAAGAACCCAAACAGGCCTGTGGCGGGCTGCACGCGGGTCAAGTTGTGGTCCACGGTGGCTGCAATGGTGCCCACAGGCTCACCATCTCGAAAGGCCATGAATGCCTGCACCTCTGCGTTCAGAAAGAACGGATTCCTGTCGGGATGCAGGAAGCTTTTTCGTTCCCAGAACAGGGGGGCCACCCAGTGGGGATCCTCCCCGTAGATGCGCCACTGAAAGCGCACAAAATCCTTGTGATCCTGCTTCAACTCAATGGGGCGCACTTCCAGCCGCACGGTTGCTCCCGGAGTCCGCATGTTAGGACACTTGGGGATTCGGCGGCAAACTCCCGGTCAGGACCCTTGCAGGACCGGGCCTAGTGAAGCACTCTCTGCGCCATGCAACGCCTCTTCCCTTTGGCTTTCTTCCTGGCTTGTACCGGTTGCGCCCTCAAGAGCGCTCCGGTGGAGCCTCACAAAATGTATGCGGACGACAACCAGGTGTTGGAATCGGAAGAGGTTGTGCGATTTGCCGTGGTGGGGAACACCCGGGATGGAATTCCCTGGGGTGACCGCGGGAAGGGCCTCTCCAGACACAAGGAGGCGGGCGCTCGGGTGGCGGCGGACCTGGAGGGTCAGGTCATCGAGGGACGGCTGGACTTTGTCGTGTTCTTGGGAGACGAGGTGCGGTGGTCCACGGCTTCAGAGTGGTCCCGTTTTGGTGTCCGGCATGCCGAGAGTCTGGACAGCACCCATTTGCCCAGGGGGGAGCACAAGCGGGTGCCATCCCTCGTGGTGGCGGGAGACAGGGAGTTCGTCCTTGACGGAAAGCTCGCGCGCCTGGAGGACTCCTTTCCCGGGCTCGGGGCCGAGATTGGATTCAACAGGGTGGCCAGCTGGTACACGTTTGACCTCAAGGCGGGGGAGCAGACCTGGCGATTCATGACCCTGGATTCCAACAAGGACGCCCTGGGGTCCCGCTGGAATGAACAGGACGCCTGGATTCCCCGCGCCGCAAACGGAGACTACGACCACCTCTTGGTTTTCATGCACCATCCGCGACTCACCCTTGCCCTCGGGGAGAAAATGAACGAGGACAATGTGCCGAGGGGCTTGGTGGACGCGGTGGAGCAGCACACGGGTATTCTCAAGTTGAGAACGGTGTTTTCAGGGGCCTCCCACACCTCGGAGGTCTTCCTGCCCGAAGGTGTGATCGGCACTGCATACATAGGTGCAGGGGGCGGTGGTGAGGTGGCCAGCGACCTGGAGCGTTGGGGAGACGGCACGCCCGCTGGATACGAGGACATCCAGTTGGAGCCCTTGTTCGACCTGGGCCTTCAGAAGCTGCTGGTGGAGCAAGCAGAGCGTGTCGAGGTGCCGGAGAAGGTCTTTGATCGAGCCCGAGCAGAGGGGGAGTGGGAGGGCTTCACCGCAGCCTATGACGCGGGGTATCTGCCCCTCTCCGGGTACTGGATCGTCGAATTGGAGGGGGGGGAGATTCGCATGCGGTGGCGGCATGTCAACGCGGAGGGGGAGGGGACAGAGCCCTACCGCCTCTCCTATATCAGGGGGCCGGGATGGAAGTCCGGTGGGACAGCACCGCCCCAAACTCCAGTGCCCTCCCAGGAACCCGTCAAGGAGGCGCCTGCCACAACGGAGTGACAGGGGGGATTCGTCGAGGCTGCAAGCTGCGGGTGATGTAGAGCCATGGACCTCGGTCCACTTCGGCGATAGGGGCCGCGAGGAACAGGAGCGAGAATGAATCTCGACCGAATCCTGCAGGCTGATCTGCTGTCCTGCGTGGAAAAGCCCTCCCGGTACCTGGGAGGGGAGTGGAACTCGGTCACCAAGGACCGCAACGTGGAGCTGCGTCTCGCCCTGGTGTTTCCGGACTTGTATGACCTGGGACTTGGAAACCTGGGTCTCCACATCCTGTACGACGTATTGAACGGGCTTGATGGTGTGTGGGCCGAGCGTGCGTACGCACCAGCACCTGACATGGAGGCTGCGCTCCGGGCCAGAGGGCTCCCGCTTTTTGCCGTGGAGTCCAAGGACTCGCTGGATGTCTTTGATGGACTTGGATTCACGCTCCAGTCGGAGCTGAACTACACGAATATACTGAACATTCTCGACCTTGCAGGTATTCCGCTGCGCACCCGGGACCGGGGCGAGAACACTCCTCTCACCTTCGCAGGAGGACCCTCGGTTTTCAACCCGGAGCCCCTTGCGCCCTTTATGGACTTCTTTGTGATTGGAGATGGAGAAGAGGCTGTGGTGGAGCTGGCCCAGGTGCTTTTGGCGCACAAGGGCGCAACGCGTTCAGAGAAGCTCCAGGCTCTCTCCGCTCTGCCGGGGTTCTACGTGCCAGCGCTCTACCCCATGGAAGTGCTGCCCGATGGGCGGATCCTTCCAGCGGTAGATGGCCCGAAGATCCAAAAGAGAGTCACCCGGGTGTTGGATGGACGGAGCTATCCGGTCCACAGCATTGTCCCCTATACCGAGCAGGTCCACGACCGCGTGAGCCTGGAGGTCTTGAGAGGCTGCACTCAGGGCTGCCGTTTCTGCCAGGCAGGCATGACCACGCGGCCCGTCCGGGAACGAGGGCTCGCGGACTTGTCGTCGCTCATGGAGCGCACACTGGATGCCACGGGCTACGAAGAAGTCTCCCTGGTTTCGCTCTCCACCTGCGACTACTCGAGGGTGCAGCAGCTGGTGGACAACACCGCCCAGGCGGCCCGGGCAAGGCGTGTGGCCGTATCCCTGCCCAGCTTGCGGTTGGATTCCTTCTCCGTTGGACTCGCAGACAAGGTGGCGGGAGAGCGACGAACGGGGCTGACCTTTGCACCCGAAGCCGCAAGTCCCAGGCTGAGAGCTGTGATCAACAAGTGGATTCCCGACGAGAACCTGCTTGAAATGGCCGCACAGGCCTATGAACGAGGCTGGCGCCACGTAAAGCTCTATTTCATGATCGGGCTCCCCACTGAGCGGGACGACGACGTAGAGGCCATCGCCGATCTTACCTGCCGCACCCTCGCACGGGGCCGAGAAATCAAGCAGGATGTTCGCGTCAATACAGGCGTTTCTACGTTTGTCCCCAAGCCATTCACTCCTTTCCAATGGGCCCCACAGCTGGACCTGGAGGAAACGGCACGTCGCCAGTCGATTCTCTCCCGGCGTTTCAAAAGGGTCTCCGGGGTCAAGTACGGGCGACACAATCCTCGAGAAACCTGGCTCGAGGGCCTCGTCACCCGTTCCGATCGGCGAGCAGCCGACCTGATCGAGGCCGCGTTCCGAAACGGCGCCCGGTTTGATGCATGGGACGAACACTTGAACTTCGCGGCCTGGGAGGAGGCCATCGCCGAGACAGGATTTGACGTTGCCGATGCGCTGCGGGCCCGCTCCGTGGACGAGCGACTCCCTTGGGACCACATTGATGTCATGATCCCCAAAGCGTGGTTTCAGGAGGACTGGGCCCGGGCGCAGGAGCTCCAGCATGCACCGGACTGCAGGCACTCCAACTGCCATCGCTGCGGGGTGATCGACGTGGAGCGCGATCTGTGCGCACACATGCTCCGGGACTCCATCGCCGGCGCCAAGGAGGAAGGCACCTGGACCCCTCGCCGCAAGGAGTCCGCGGAGCCTATGGACCGGGGGGCCACCACTGCACCGCTGGGAACCCGAATCGCATCCAGCAGCCCGCCAACAAGGTTCCAGGAGCCGCCCCCTCTCCAGCGGGTTCGTTTCCGCATTGGGCGCACCGAGCAAATGCGCTTCCTGTCTCACCTGGAGACCGCCAATGCCTGGATTCGCGCCCTGCGCCGAGCCAAGGCGCCCCTGTCCTTTACACAGGGCTTTCACGCCCATGCCCGGGTGAACTTCTCCACCGCGCTTCCCACCGCTGAAGCATCCGTTGGCGACTATATGGACGTGGTTCTCTCCCAACGGGTCGATCCCGTGGTTCTCGTGGCCCGCCTTGGAGAGGTCCTACCCCCAGGCCTCTCGGCGTTGTCTGCAGAAGAGGTTCCCCTCCGAGGCCCTTCCTTGATGAGCCTGGTAGACGGACATATCTACACGCTCCACCCGACGGGGGTGCCGGCCGAGGTGTTGAAGGAGAGAATCGAACGTCTTTGGGAGAGGGCCGACTGGACAGTACGACGCCAGGCCAAACGGCGAGGTCGAAAGGTGCAGGTGGACTTTGATGTAAAGCCCACTGTCTCGCACCTGGTATTGGAAGGGGAAGGGGAGGGGCTCCAGGTGGCCTTCGAGACCCGGGCTTTCTCCGGTCGTCTCGGGAAGGCCAGGGAGATCCTGGAGCTGTTGGGCCTTACAAATGCCAACACACAGGTCTTCAAACAACAGACGCTCCTGCGGAAGTCGACCACCCCTCCCGCCGGGGAGCGGGACAGTGCCTAAAACAAGCACAAAGAGCCCAACAGAAATGTTTTCACCGGCTCCAGACTGACAACCATGCGCTGTCGTGTGATATCTCTGGTTCGCAACTTTGGTAAGATTTCGGGCCCCGGGGACCCTTCATGAAGCTGTGCAGCCTCTGCGGATCGACGTTCGACGAGCGGGTGGATTTCTGCTTTCGCGATGGTACGCCCTTGAACCTGAAGCGAGAGGCCGGCGATACACTTCCCATCTCCGCTCCAGGACGGGCAGCCACACAGGGTCAGTTGGACGCTTTTGACGCCCCGGACCCCGGCTCCTGGGCCCTGGACGCACCTGATCCCGGGTCCGACACGGCCTTTGGCGCCATTGCCTCTGAACCGGACCCGGAAGTCACCCAGCCCCTTGCTTCCCCGTCCCTTGACCAGGAGCTGGGAGAGTCCGGTTCGGTTCCGGACGACCTGCGGGACCTGATTCCCGGACTGAGCCCTGGCGAGGACGGCCTGGGCTTTCCGGGAGACGATCTGGACGAGGTTCCCTACGCTCAGGTGGCCGGCAGCCACGGTAGCGCAGCATGGCTTCCCAAGTTGCTGGGGGCAGCCGCCCTCCTTGTGGTGGTGGCCGGAGGCTTGATCTTGATGCCTGAGGGCACAGAATCCATTGATGCGGCACAGGCCCAGGCAGATGCCGCCATACTTCAAGCCGTTGAAACTCCTTTTGGTCCATCACCGACACAGCCGGCCCCCGAGGCAGAGGCCGTGGTGGCTCCCACCCCTGATCCCGAAGCCCAACCCTCCGACGTGTTGGATGTCCCCATTGAGGAGCCGGTAGAGCGGCTTGTCGGGGAGCCCAAAGCCACCCAGGCTGCCCCGGTGCCGCCCACATCTGCAGCCTCTCGGCCCCCCGCTGCCGCGACCCCGCCCAAGCCTCCTCGGGCAAAGGCGACCCCCAACAGGCGAGAGCCATCCAACACCAGCCCCAAAGCGGTCATTGGTCCGCCTCCCGTGGCCCCGGCCGCCGAGTTGGACGCTCTGTGGGGTGGAGCCGCCAAGCCCGCTGCCGCCAAGGCGTCGGTCAAGGTGACGAGCAATCCCGCAGGAGCAGAATTGTGGGTGGATGGAAAGCGCCAGGGAAACACACCCACGGACCTTCAGCTGCAGGGCGGCAACCACAGCTTTGAGCTTCGTAAGAAGGGTTTCAAGACTTCATCTCGAAGCCAGTCCATTGCCGCCGGCGCGAGCTTGTCGATTCCGTTCGAGTTGGTCCGGGAGCAACAGCTTGTTTCCGTGTTGCTGGTCGGTCCCGCTGGCATGAAGGGGGCACGGGTGTATTTGCGGGGGAAGGATCTGGGGAACATTCCCGTGAGCACGGAGCTTCCCGCGGGGCGGCATGAATTTCAGGTTGTGGGGGAGGCCGAGTTTTTCAAGGTGACGCGGGAGCTCAGGGGTGCGGGGGACGGGAAGCCGGTGACGGTGGTGTTGGAGCAGTAGAGGGCACTCACCCCTGGCGGCGTTGGGTGGGGTGGGTTTCGAGTTTCGAGTGTCGGCCCCTTTGTCTGCGTAGTTGCCGCATGATCTGCACCGAACGGTTCGGGGGGGCAACTCCCTAGACACCTACCGAGTTTGGAGTTTGCCAGTTCCGGGGACCGAGTTCCGGGGACACCATATTCTATTCGAGCCTCGTGAGGCAGCGTTAAGTACGGTGTCCCCGGAACTACTTTCGAACTACCCCGGAACTACCAGTCCCCGGAGCTACTCGCACGTCGGCGCTACCGCAAACGTCCACTGCGGCCCCAACATCCCCGCACGTCGGCGTTACCGCAAACGTCCACTGCGGCCCCAACATCCCCGCACGTCGGCGTTACCGCAAACGTTATGTTCAATCCTATGTGATTGAACATAACGTAGCTTATCAGACGCTATCTGCTCACATCACAACCCACCCCCCAACGCCCCAATTCCCTAAAACGGCTGCCGAAGCCACTCCGGAGCAGCCGCATGCCTGGGTGAACCCAGTGCCAGCAGGTTTCCCCCATTTGTGACCGCCAGCACCTGGGAACCGACGACCAGCGGCGCCACGGTCACGCCGTCCAGGGATTGATCTGACTCAAAGGTCCACAAGGTCTCGCCCGATTCCCCATCCACCAGGTACAGGCCACCTTCAGAGCTGGACACCAACACGCCCGCGGGCGTGAGCTGTGGCGTCGTCAAGGCGCCGGTGGTTGTGGAATCCCAGGTCCAGACCAACTCACCGGTCCGGGCGTACACCTTGCGAAGCTTGCCATCGGTGCCCGGGTGGTACAACCAGTCGTTGTGAAGCGCGGGAGCATCAGCGGCACCGAAGGGAAGCCGCCAACGAATGGCGTTCGAATCCACGTCAATGGCCACAAACGGCGCCGAGTAGCCAGACACGTACACGCTGTCGTCATCGGTCACGGGGGCACCGATAAGGTCCGGATAGCGGCCTTCGCCGATGGACACCTCCCATTCCAAGCTGCCAGTCTCGGCGTTGAGGGCCACCAAGGCCCCATCGGAAAACCCCACGAGCACCCGCCCGCCGTGCGCCCGCGGCGACGGAGCACCGAACAAGGTCAGCTCGGAGTCACGGGCCGGATCGGGCGGACGCTGGTAGCGCCACTGGAGCGTGCCCGTCGCCTGATCGAGCGCATACACAAGGTCGTCCACAGTGGCGACCACCAGAATCTCCGCGGTGGGCAGCGGGGTGGCGCTGATGGGAGCGCCTCCAAAGTGCTCCCACTCCGGGGACGTGCTTCCGTGGGTGTATCGAAAGGTGTACCCGGCCAGGTCGGAGAAGAACAGGGCCTCCTCCGTGACTGCAGGCGCGGATTGAACGGCTGCCTTGGCCGGATAGGCATGGAGCACAGCGCCGCTTCCCCGGTGCAATTGGTACAAGGCGTCCCCGCCGGCAGAACCCAGGTACACGTTGTCCGCGAGGGCCACAGGGCGACCCCGCTCCGTGTGGGTCGCGGAGGACACCTGGCCACCGGGAAGCGGCCGTTCCCATTTCAGTACCGGTGCCGTTGAAATAGGCGGGCCAAAAGGCGCCACGGGGTTGCCGGGCCGCTCCCCTTCGAAGGGCGCGAAAGCCAGCCAAAGAAACGAAATCACTCAGGAGCCGGGGTGGGCTCGACCACCTCGTCGGGTCCCACCGCTGGAGGCGTCTTCGCCTCCGCTGCAGACGAGGCGTTGGCGCCGGAGATGGACCGAAGTTCTTCTTCCACGGCGCCGCTCAAGCTGCTGTCCGGATACCGGGTCTGGAAATCCTTGTACGCCGAAATGGCGCCGGCCGTGTCGCCGCCTGCGCCGAGTGCAGAAGCCAGGTCGTACTGCGCTCTCTCCGCCAGGTATTCATCAGAACCCGCCACGATGGAACGGTAGAGTGTAGCCGCTCCCTCTGTGTCCCCTTGGGCAACCCTCACCGCCGCAAGCGCGTTGGTGGCTGTGTGCCCGAACGGACCCATGGTGAACGCGTCCAGAGCGCCCTGAAAGGCCCGGGCTGCATCTTCGGGCCGCCCAAGCCGGTCCCAGGTATCTCCTGCCTTTAGCCAGGCCTCTGCCGCGGACGCCTTGGTTCCAGCCGCCGCTACCTCCTCGTACTTGCTGGCAATCGCCTCCAGCAGCTGTACCCTTGCCGGATCGTTCAAGTCATCCAAAGGTGCGAGCCCCATGGCGGCCAGTTGATCCACCTCCGGCATCTTCCGATCAATGGCTGCAATGGAGGCCGTGGTGTCCCGCTGGGCATCGCGCAGTCGATTCTTCCAGGTCCCGACAACCAAAACCACCAGGAGAACGGAGAGCAGCAGCACAAGGCCGCGCTTCCAGTGCTCAAAAAACGCGTCCGCGACCCGCATTTGAATGCGAAAGAGCACATCGCCTTCCTGCAACGGCTCCGGAACCTGCTCATCCTGTCGTTCTTCGGCCACCTTGGACCCTCCGGGACCCCCCCTGATAACCCCTGCCGTTTCCTCCTGCCAAGGTCCAAGACATGCTTGACCCCGCGATGTGCCAGGGGTAGGACTCCTTCGGTGTGTTTGAGGCCACTCTCTTGTCCGTCCCCTCCCCCTTTCGATTGCCATTGATGCGCTTGATCGCTGGTCTTGTCGCGTTCATTTTTGCCTCACAACCGGCCTTCTCCCAGGAGTATCGGCAGATTGAGTGGGCGGACGGCCGGGTGTGGGCGGCAGAGGTCCTGGAGACAGACGCCGAGGGAATGCGCCTGCGAATGGTCCAGGGGGAGGCCATCGTGCCCTATTCTGAGATTCAGGCCATTGTTCCGATCGAGGAGGTTGTATTTCACGGGGCCCCAGCTTGGACCGTGGAGATCCTGCCTGTGGAGGCAGGTGGAGACGAGACCCTTCGGTTGGAAGCAAGAGAAGTCTTCGACGTGCTTCACAGTCACCTGGACGCAATGAAGGGTGTCGAAGTTCGTGGCGGACGAAAGGTCACCCGGGGGACTCCACCTCCGGTGGTGGATGACTGCGGCATACCATCCACTGTTTCAGTGGAGGACCGATGGCGAAATGGGGTGGACCACATTGTGGTGGGGCATCTCCACCATGCCCGGGAAGGCGGCCGGATGCTGACCCTCTGCAGCTTGAGCACGGCGGGAAGTCGGCCCTTGCAGCGCCTGGAAATGAAAGGGCCGGGCCGGCTGGAGGAGGCACAGATCATGGGCACGCTCTACAGGGTCCTGGGGCTTGAGCCGGACGGTCCTCTGCTGATGGCGGCCGCCTTGGAGGCGGGCTCCCGGGGTGACGTCCCGAAAGCAGCCGTCTATGCGTCCCCATCGCCCTTTCCGGCAGAGGCACTGCCCTTTGTCCCGTTGCCCGGCTTTCCCAGCTTGGTAGCAAGGGACATGAAGCGTTTTGGATGGGCCTGGGCCGTGGTCGTCCCCGGCACCATCCTGGCCGGCCTCTGGATCGCCGAGGCCGGCTTTTCCCCAGGACAGGTGCTCTTCCTCACAAGCGCCGCGTACTACACCCTCACGGTGACAGCGAATCGCCATTTTGCCGAAAAAGGTGCAGCCGACGGGTCGTAGATCTCCCTAACTGTCCCGGGGCATCCGGCTTTTCCTTCCGGTGTAGACGGCCTGGACACCGTCGGGCGTCACCCGAAAAACAGCCCATCGATCCAACCGGTACCCAAACCGCACGGCCCGGGCTCGCCCCATGTCTGGAACCAGACATCCGGGCACGCACCGCTCCCCAACCTGAACCTCCACACCCTCCCAGGCCAGCCCCGCCTGGGAAAGGCGCTGCATGGAATCCGTGGATGCGCAACCTTCAGCGTCGCTTCGCAGCAGAGGCTCCAGGGGCAACACCCATGCTTCCGTCCCCCAGGACTCAGGCCACGCTTCCCCTGCAGTCCCCAGGGGTTCACCCCCTTGGACCCGGCAAATGACGAGGGAGGGAAGAAGCTGAAGCAGGTGGGAGGGAAAGGGCACTACCAGAGATTCCTCAGAGTGCGCAGTGCGAGGAAACACGCGCGAGCATCTTGTGGAGAGTCCCCGGACTCCGCACGCAATCCCGCCCGGACCTCGGGCTGGTCCAAGCGAAGAAACACGTTGACCCGTCGCTCCACCTCCAGGCTCAGCACCAGCGGCTCTGCTTCTTGGTCCCACCGCGCCAACAGCTGCCGTGCGTCCTCGTTGCCCGGTTCCCTGTCCAGAGTGAATTCCAGGTTGCGCCGCAAGTAGTCGTGACCTGGATAGAGCGCCACCTCATCCCCCAAACCCGACAGTATCTGCGAAAACGATTCATACAATGCTTCGGGATGTCCGCCATTGTGGCAGTTGCCAACGCCGGCGTTGAAGAGCGTATCGCCTGCAAACAATTTTCCCCCATCCCCATTACGCCAAAGAAGACACACATGACTCATGGTGTGGCCAGGGGTGTCCAACACGTCCAGGACGAGTTCCCCCAATTCAAGCTGCTCCTCCAGCCCCCTTGCATCTCCTGGAACGGACTCCACAGCGTCCGGATGGCACCGGATTTCAGCCCCTGTTGCTGCGGCAAGCGACAAATTGCCCGCGGTGTGGTCCCCATGAGCATGGGTGTTGACGATCCACTTCAAGCGCCAACCCCTTTGGTCCAGGGTCCGCAGAATCCACCGAACATCCAAGGGATCCACCGAAAGGGCCTCGCCGGTGACAGGACAAGCCACCAGGTGGTTCAGGTTTCCAAGCCTGTTTCCCACCACATGTGTCACAACTTCCATGGGCCCTTCCTGCCATCCCCATAACGAGTGGTTAGATCCCCCGTAGTCCCGGAGTGGTTCATGGAGCCGAGCGCAGAGTCCAGCACCGACGCCCTGTTCAAGGAATGGCGCCATGGAAACCCCGAGGCGGGGCGGATCATGGCTCAGCGCTTTTCCGACTGGTACTACGCGGTGGCCAGCGCCCGCTTGGGCGAGGTGGGTGGACGGGAACCCCTGGAGAGAGCCTGCCAATGCTTCGCCCAGGGAATTCTGGGTCTGACGCAGCCCGAGGAGCTGGCGCCCTGGGCCCATGACCTGCTCCTGAGCGAATTGAATGCCCATGGGGGTCGAAGCCCGGGTGGCGATCAACCCGGGCGCGCCACCGGCGAGCGCAGCCCCACGGCGTTGCTCCGCGCGGCAGCAAGTGGAATGTCACGGGAACCCATTCGAATTCTCGCATTGGCCTATGACGCGGCCTTTCCCATCGAGGGAGTCAAGGAGGCCTGTGCAGAGTTCGGGGGGTACCCCCATGGAGTGCTTCAAGCTCGATACCAGGTCAAGCGTTGGCTCACGGAGCACGAGGAGGTCGACTTTTCCGAACTTCCGGAACACCCCGCTGCAGACAGGGCTCCCCTGCCCTTGTACGAAGCCGGTCGAATGGGGTCGGAGGCAGAAGATGGAGCCTTCGAGCGATGGATGCTGTCGGACCTCTCCCTTTGCCGGGACGTCGCTGAATTTTCGCCATTTGCCCTTGCCTTGCGAGGGGGAGCGCTGGCGCCCCAAGCCGGCTCACCGGTGACACCGCGTTCCGATCGCATGGACTCCAGCAAGTTCCAGCTGCCGGATCCCTCCGGTGAGAAGCGGCTGATGTGGATCGGGCTGGCTGTGGGACTGGCACTGGTGGCACTTGCTGCGTGGGTGACCTTGTGAGCGACGGAACCCCCACTCCGGGCGGCCTGGCAGGCGCAGGCCTCCTGGAGTTTCGTTTCCAGCAAGCCAGGGCCCGGTTTGACGCGCGGGACTGGATGGGTGCCATTCTCGAGGCTGAGGAGCTTCTGGAGGAGGAGCCCGATCATCTGGAGGCCCTGTTCCTGGTGGGCGAGGCCAACCTCGAGCTTGGGGATGCCCACGGTGCGGATGCTGCCTACGCCCGGTTCCTGGAGCTGGTTCCCCGTCATCCCATGGCCCTTTGCGGCATGGGAATTGCCCGTTTTGAGCTGACCGACATGGATGGTTGTCTTATGTGCACCCAGGCGGTCCTGGAGGTGAATCCCGACTCACCAGAAGCTTGGTACTACCAGGGACTCGCCCAGGAATGGCAAGGTCTGACGGACGAGTCTCGGTCCTCCCTGGACAAAGCTGCCAATCTGGATGGGAATCGATATCCCCGGATAGAGCCGCTCTCGGAGGCGGGCTGGAATGAGGCCCTCTTGCAGGCCTTCTCCCTGTTGGATGAAGCCCTGTCCCGCTGGATTCAGGAGGTCCCCCTGACCAGCTACCATCTGCCGAGCCTGGACGTTCTGCGCAGCGCCGAGCCACCCCTCTCCCCCTTCAGCACCGGACTGTACCGCGGTACACCCCCGACCCCCGGGGATGAGGCCTGGGAGACCCATCCCGAGGAGCTGCGCCTGTACCGGGTGAACCTGGAGCGCCTGGCCCATCACCAGGGCGATCTGCCCCGGCGAATTGCCGAGGTGCTGCGGGCCGAGGCTTTGGATTGGCTGGCCCTCCCACCAGAGTCCCACCCACTTCGGTCCTGATTCCTACTCCCACTCGATGGTGGCAGGGGGCTTGCTGGAGATGTCATAGCAGACCCGGTTGATTCCGCGAACCTCGTTGATGACTCGCGCCGACATCCGCCCCAGAAGCTCGTAGGGCATGTGAACCCAGTCCGCGGTCATTCCATCTCGGGAGTGCACTGCCCGCACCACGCACACGTTCTCATACGTACGCTCATCCCCCATGACCCCCACGGTCTGAATGGGAAGCAGCACCGCAAACGACTGCCAGATCTTCCGCTCCCAGCCGGCATCTCGAATCTCTCCGGTCACAATCGCATCCGCCTCGCGCAGCAGGTCGCACCGGTCCTTGGTGACCTCGCCCAGAATTCGCACCGCAAGCCCAGGACCTGGAAACGGCTGCCTATGGACCCGCTGGGCGGAGAGCCCCAGTTGCTCCCCCAGCTCCCGCACCTCGTCCTTGAAGAGCTCTCGCAAAGGCTCCACCAGTTGAAAATTCAGATCTTCTGGAAGCCCCCCCACGTTGTGATGGGACTTGATGGTGGCAGACGGCCCCTTGAAAGAGACCGATTCGATCACGTCTGGGTACAAAGTGCCCTGGGCAAGCCAAGGAATATCCCCCAAGCGACTCGCTTCCGCCTCGAAGACCCGGATGAAAGTCTCCCCAATGGCCTTTCTCTTGGCCTCCGGATCGGTGACGCCGGAGAGGGCATCAAGAAACCGGCTCTCGGCATCCACCACGGTGAGGTTGTACTCACCAAACTCAGCGGCCACGCTGTCCCGCTCCCCAAGTCGAAGCAGGCCATTGTCCACGAAAATACACTCCAGCCTGTCGCCGATGGCCTTGTGCAGAAGCCCGGCCACCACAGAAGAATCAACACCTCCTGACAAGCCCAGCACCACCCGGTCGTCGCCAAGTCGCTCCTGAAGGGCTGCGACTTGCTCCTCGATAAAAGATCCCATGCTCCAGTCACCTGAGCATTCGCACATGGTGAACAGAAAGTTCCGGAGCATGGTCTTGCCCATTTCCGTATGGGTCACTTCCGGATGGAATTGGATTCCCACCCGGCGAAGCCCCGGGTGAACAAAGGCGGCAATGGGACAACCCGTGGAGCTGGCGGTCGTGACGTAACCTTCCGGCGATTCGTCCACGTGATCCCCATGGCTCATCCAGATCGCGCTGTCCGATGGCACGTCCACAAAGAACGGACCCGGTGATGGTCCAAGCTCCAGGCGGGCGGGACCATACTCCCGGTGGGTACCCCGGGCCACCTGTCCTCCACCCAAGTGGGTAAGAAGCTGCATGCCGTAGCAAATGCCCAGCACCGGAGTGTCCAACACCTCTAGCCAGCGACGGTCGAATGGCGGCGCGGAGTCATCCAGCACCGAGTCGGGCCCTCCGGAGAGGATCAACCCCTTGATCTGCGGAGGGGCGATCTCCGGAGCCGCCTCGGTGCAGGGATGAATCTCGCAGTAGACTCCCTGCTCCCGGACCCGTCGGGCGATGAGTTGGGTGTACTGGGAGCCAAAGTCCAGAATCAGGATGGTCTCGTGGGACAAGTCCATGGGGTCAGCGAGACGACAAGGCGCGGCTGAATTCGCCCCCTGTGAATGCATCCAGCTCGGCGGTCAACTCCATCAGACGGAGCTGGTCTTCCACTTGGGACTTGATGTCCGAGGAGGGGGAGAGGAGAGAGTCCACCTGGAGGCGGCGGCGATCGAAATAGAGGCGGGTCACCTCTCCAAGCACCTTGTCCCGCAGCTTGACCACGTCCTGGGACTCAGAGATGACGCGAATCCTCTCGGAGGACATCATCAGCTCATCCAAGCGCCACTTGAGAGTCAACTGGTACACGTGGTCCTTATCCGTGTCCGCATCATCCTGCTGGGCCTGTGCGTTGCCGCCTTCGTCGACCACGTAGTCAAATCCCGAGTTCAATCGGTCGTAATAGTAGTAGCGAAACTGGAATTCCGGGAGCTTCGCGGCGTTCTTCGACGCTGCAAGCCAAGATTCCACCTGGGCCCGGTGGGTGTGGCTGTAGCGCATGGCCATTTCCTGCACCGCAGCAATGTTTGGCTCGTCACCAAATTGACCGAGCACCTCGTCCACGCTCTTGAAGGCACGGCGTTGCTTTTGAACCGGGAGGTCCAGGGTGACCACGGTGGAATGGCGCAGCTTGCCCAGGGAGGCATCGTCCATGCCCGGCAAGACACGGAGCGCCTCCAGGGAGGCCAGCGAGCCTCTCTCATTGCGAAGGGCCACCACCGCTTGGGCCAGGGCACCATCGATATCGGCGGCCGCGGCAAGGGCCTCCGCAGTGGTGGTGGACAGGTCCACTGGGCCAGCAGCAGATTGAGAGGCCTGGGCAAGGCCCAGCATAAGTAGAATCGGGGCTATCATTCGGTTCTCCGGGTGGGGTCGCCAGCGAGCGCGCGGCTCATGGCGCCATCGGTATAGGCATCTATCCAGGCTGTGAGTTCTTGCAGGTCCAAGGTGCGCTGGGTGTCCCGGCGGATGTCTCCGGTGGGGCCCCCGTCCAAGATTCGCGCCACGCGCTCCCTGGAGTAGTACAGGCGGGCGACCTGTTCACCCAGCTCGACCCGGTAGGCGGTCGACTCGGAGGTGAGCGCCGAGGCGGCCGCACGAACACTCCGGCTATCGTCGGCCTGGAAGAGCTCCCCGCGCATGGTGTAGTACACATCCGAAAAGGAGGCGCTCTCCAGCGGCGAATCCGCGGTGCTGGAATTGGCCCCTTGTCCCCATTGCAGGACCACCATGCCCCGCCAGTCCCAGTCCGTATCCAGTGCATTCGTGCGGTCCATGTAGTCCACCGAGAGGTTCTCCCGATCCACCAGTTGAAAGTCCAGGCCCAACTCGGGTAGCGCTCGCCCCATGGCGGTGCGCTCAGGCCTCAACCCAGCTCGCCTGGGGTCCACCCCAGGCCGGAACAAGGCAGCCTCCACCAGGGGCGCCAAGGGGGGGGGGACCCGGGCTTGTTTTGTGGCGAGGTCCGCCCCGGTCGACTCCCGGTCGGCCACCAACTTGTACAGCCCGCTCTCTCCCGCCAAGAACAGCGTGTCATGGGCCCAGGCCAGGTCCCAGGTGCTCGGGCCTCGAAGGCCAGCGCTCACGGGCCGCCATCGAAAGCCACCGTCGAGGGTCTCCCAGACCCCATCCGCACCCACCGCCAGAAGCTGTCCTGGCGCCAGTGTGCGCAGCAACCGACGGGTCTGGGGCAGGTGTTGGCGGGTCACGGGCAAGAAGGTCCTGCCTCCGTCATCCGAGCGGAGAATGGTGTCTTCCATGGCAGCCCAGATGGAGTCGGTGTCCACTGAGAGCGCCAACACTTCTTGTCCGGCCAGCGCCGAGGAGGCTCGGGCAAAGCGCCATCGAATGCCGTCAGGTGAGGTCAGGAGCCCCCCATCCGTAGCGGCAAACCAGCCGGCATCCCAGTCGTACACCAGGTCATGCACCACAAGGTCCTGGCTCACCCCTGCGACAGGAGCCCAGGACTCTCCCCCATCCAGGGAGAGAACCACCCCGTTGTGCGTGGCAGCCGCCACAATTCCATCCTCGGCCCAGGCAAATCCAGCGGCGTGCACCTCCGGGTGAACTTGCCGAAAGGTGCGACCCCCATCCTCCGAACGCCAGATACCGTCCAGTCGCCCCAAGAGAACATTCATCCACCCCGACGGGTCATGGGACAGGGAGCCAATGCGCTCCGGTGCAGGCCCAGCCGCATCCGCATCAAGCAGCTGCTGAATGCTCATGGCGTCGTCCAACTCGTCTCGGATCACGCCCTGGGCTTCCAGCAGTTCCTCCTCACTGTCGGCGTCCATGGACTCAAAAACCTCCCCCTCCGGGAAGGGCTCGCTGACCCCCTCAGCCTCCAGGAGCAGGGCCTCATCGTCCATGCCCGTGTGCAGGGCGCTGGTGGCGAGAGGTGGCAGCACCCGCTGCCAGGCGCTTCCTCCGTCGAAGCTGCGCCAGACGGCACCCGCGCCATCCAAGGCCATCACCTGCTCCGAGTCGGGCCCGGGCGAGGACAGGGCCACAAACACCCGGGTATGGGGAAGGTGAGGCTCCGCCCTTTCCCAATGCCATGCCGCCGCATACTCGCGGATCTTGGGCACATCCAGCACCACGGAGACGGGTTCCATCTCCACCGGGACCGCGGGAGCGGACTCCACCGCCTGGCCCCAGGAGGTCCCGATTCCAAGCGCGAAAACAGCGCCCAAAGCTTGCATCGCCCCTCCCGGCGTGACCCAAGGGGTATCCACCCCCTGGAGAGACGGCCACTGCGGTAGTCTCTCAAGGGGAGACAGATGCATCGACTGCTTCGAAATGGCTGCTTCGTGACCTGTGATTCTCGCCTGGGGATCCTCCGGGGAGATCTGAGAATTCGAGACGGGGCAATCGCAGAGATCGGGCCGGGCCTTTCAGGGGACGGGGCGGAGGAGGTGGTGGAGCTGCACCAGGCCTGGGTCTACCCTGGCTTCACCCAGAGTCACGTGCACTTGTGCCAGACCTTGTTTCGCGGCGAAGCAGAGGACCGGGTCCTGCTGGACTGGCTCTCCGAGCGCATTTGGCCCCTTGAGTCGGCCCACGATACCGAGTCCATGTACTGGAGTGCCCGATTGGGAGTCTCCGAGCTGCTCCTGGGGGGCACCACGAGCCTGCTGGACATGGGGACACTCCACCACACGGATGCCTTGTTCCAGGCCTGCGAGGAAGGAGGGATTCGCGCCGCCATCGGACGTGCTCTGATGGACCGCGAAAACAGCGCCGGCCTCTCAGCGCCCCGGGAGGAGAATCTCAAAGGCGCCTGCGACGAGGCGGACCGTTGGCACGGCAGAGGCCGCCTGCGCTACGCCTTTGCGCCGCGGTTTGTGCCGTCTTGCACCGAAGCGCTGCTGGTGGAGGCCTTGGATGCTGCCCGACAGAGGGGCTGCATGATCCACACACATGCTTCCGAAAACGAGGCGGAGCTGGCCCTTGTCCGAGAAATGACCGGGCAAGAGAACGTCCTCTACCTCCACAGCATCGGCATGACCGGCCCGGATGTCTGCCTGGCCCACTGCATCCACTTGAATGAAGAGGAGATCGCGGTCCTTGCAGCGTCGGGGACGCACCTCTTGCACTGCCCGTCGTCCAACATGAAGCTCGGAAGCGGCGTGGCACGAATTCCCGAGCTCCTCAAGGCCCGCGTCCGGGTGTCACTGGGGGCGGATGGTGCCCCCTGCAACAACCGCCTGGACATGCTGTCGGAGATGCGCCTGGCGGCCCTGTTACAGGCTTGGCGGGTCGGTCCGGGTGCGCTCTCCGCGGGAGAGGTGCTCCACATGGCCACCGTCGCTGGAGCGGAGGCCGTGGGCTTGGGTGCGACCTGCGGGAGCCTCACCCCGGGAAAATGCGCCGACCTTGTGGTCGTGGACCCAGACCATGCAGGGGTCGCGCCCCTGGAGGACCCGGTGGTGGCTGCGGTGTTCTCGGTGGGACGGGAAGCCATCTTGTCTGTCTGGATTGCGGGTGAGAAGGTGGTGGAGGACGGGCAGGTGCTCTGTTGGGATGGAGCGGAGACCGCAGACAAGGCGCGGACTGCCCTCGCACGGGTGAAGGCCCGGCTGTCATGAAAGTCCTCACCGCCGCGCTGGCGGCCATGAAGTCCGGGGATGCCACAGCTCTTTGTACCGTGGTGGGCGTAGAGGGATCCGCTCCGCGCTCTCGATCGGCTCGAATGCTGGTCAGATCCAACGGAGGGATTGTGGGCACCATCGGTGGTGGAGAGCTGGAGCACAGGACCATTGAGCTGGCGCTGGAGGCGATTCGGGTGGGGCGACCCCAGAGACTCTCGGTCCACTTGACCCGCGACCTGGGTATGTGTTGTGGGGGGACCATGGAGGTGTATGTGGAACCACTTGCGGGTGTGGAGCGGGTGCATGTGTTCGGTGCAGGGCACGTGGGCACCGCCACCGCGCGGCTTCTGACTTCGTTGGAATTCGAGGTGTGTGTCTATGACGAACGGGAAGATTGGCTGAGCGCGGAGCGTCTTCCGGGCTGCACCCTCGTGGAGGGCGACCCCCGGCGTAAGCTGCCGGTCCTGGGGCCCGATGACTCTGTCTTGATCGTGACCCACTCGCACGCGCTGGACCAGGATCTCCTGGAGGCGTTGTTGAGCCAGCCAGTGCGCTACCTTGGCATGATTGGTTCCCGTGCCAAAGTGGCGAGGTTCTTCGTGCGCCTGCGCGCGGCGGGGGTGGACGAGAGCCTCTTTCGCAAGGTCTGTGCACCCGTTGGATTGGACATTGGCGCGGAAACGCCCGAGGAGATCGCAGTCGCAATCGCCGCCGAGCTGATTCGCGTCCGCCGGCAACACGACAAGGCCCCCCTTCCCTTGAGCGCTACCCCCCTACCCGCCCGCGGCGGCGACGGGGTGGCGACCCCGCCCGGGCTGGGGGACGGGCCGGGCTAACCGGCGATCTTTCCCTCCACGCGGGCCAAGAGATCGTCCAACTTCAGCGGCTTGGCCAAGAACGCATCAAACCCCGCGGAGAGCGCCGAGGCCTCGGCATCTGCAAAGTCGGAACAGGCAATGACCGGCAGGCTGCCCAGGCCCGGGTCCGCCCGAATCCGCACCAGCAAGGCCAAACCATCCAAGCCCGCCAGCTGAAGGTCCAAGACCACGAGGTGCGGCTGGAACCGCCCCATCTCCACGCCGGCCACAAAGGGGTCATCGGCTACCCGCACCTCCAAGTCTCCCTTCAGCGCCAGATAGTCGCGAACCATTTCAGCGAAATCGGGCTCGTCATCGACAACCAGAACTCGCCTTCCCTCGGAGGGGGCCTGTTCCACCTCCATTTCAAGGGGGTAGTGGTGCTCCCTCGCAAAGGCCACAAGATCCGGGGTGGAGATCCGTCGATGCCCCCCGGGAGTTCGATGGGCCTTCAAAAGGCCGCCATTCACCCAGTTCACCACCGTGGGAAGACTCACTCCCAGAAGCTGCGCAACCTGGTGTGTGGTGTGGTACTTCGGGCTGCCCCCCTTGGCCGCCACGAATTCAGTCCATGATCCGGAAGCGGAAGAAGGTCTCCCCCACGATCAATTCCTCGCCCCCAAACAACCGCCGTTCCGTAATCAACTCACCGTTCACCAGGGAACCGTTGCTGGACTTGTTGTCCTGCATGTAGAACGCGCCTTCTTTACGAAACAGGCGACAATGGCGCCGACTCACCTTGGAGTCGTTCTTGATTTGAATGTCATTGTCCCGGCCACGACCGATGGTGAGCTCCTCTCCGGTGAACGGGTAGACTTGTTCCTCAGAGGTGCCCTCCTGGTACAGAAGCAGCGCACGGCGCCCGTCTTCATCGGCTCCGTTCTCCATGCTGCTTTCGCCAGAGTCCGGTGCGACCGGGGCGTCTCCCCCATCCTCGATCTCCAGATCAGCGGAGGGCATGTCGTCCTCTTCAGCGCCCTCCACCTCCACGACCACGGGCTCGTCGGCCCCTTCGACGTCACCGGCCACCACCTCGGGCTCGTCGGCCACCGGCGCTTCAGCCTGGTCGTCCTCCACAGCCACATCGTCATCCACAGCCTGGTCGTCCTCCACAACCACATCGTCATCCTCGGCCCCACCAAACTCCGCCTGGGCCTTCCTGATCTCCTCCGACAAGAGGGGTCCCTCCCCCTCGCCAGGAACCACCGAGTCCTCATCGTCCAGCGCAAGGGTCCCGTCTCGAGGGGGCGGACCGCCAAAGGGAAGCTCTGCGCCTGTGAGTACGGCCTCTCCTTCCTCATCCTCCTCCATGACAAAAGTGCTGCTCACGGCCGCAGGCGCCGCCTCTTCCTCGGCCGCCGCCTCTTCCTCGGCCGCCGCCTCTTCCTCGGCCGCCGCCTCTTCCTCGGGCGCCGCCTCTTCCTCGGGCGCCGCCTCCAGCGCCTCCCCGGACAGCTCCTGCCATCTCGTAAGAGCCGCCTGGAAGCCGTCCAGTTCCTCCCGGATCTCGTCGATCTCCGACCCCGCACCGTCCACGTGCTCCTGGAGCTCCTTGGCCTCAGCGTCGTATTCCTCGTCCGTCATTTCCCCGATGGCTTTGCGAAGATTCAGCTCCTCAAGCGCATCGCCAGAACTGGACCGTCCGGACTCGATCTCATCGATCCTTCCCTGGAGCTCGGCCACGTGGGCCTGGAGCTCCGGAAGGTGAGGCACCACACGGTCCGCGACCTCCATGGACTTGACCTGGTTGTCCAGGCAGACCTTTTCGATGACCGCGTCGGAGAATTTCCCCGCTTGGGCCTTGGCCTTTTCAATAAAGCCCTGGAGTTTCTTGTACTCGTCCAGCGAGTCGTTCAGTTCGTTGAGCAGTTCGGATTTTTCCATGAAGGCGCTCTCTCCAACGGGGTGCCGGGAGGATTCATATTCCCACAGTCCGCCACGCGCAAAGGGTTAGGAGAGGGTCAAGGAATGCGGCGCTGCCGGGCGATCGCCTCTGCGCGGGCCTCTCCAGCCGAGTAGAAGCGAAAGGTAAGGTCCAGCGCGAGGCAAGGCACTGCGCTGCCGATCATGTCCCGAGACAGAAACAAACCCCCAAGGGAGAGAACCGCTGCGTCTGCCACGACGTATCGGACAAACCCTGGCCAGTCCCCCAACAAGGCCTGCCCCCCCCCAGGGACGACCGCCGAGGCCAGTGCAGCCATCCACGGTGCGGGCGTGGGCTGTCCAGGTGGCCCGTATCGTCGAGCCAGGTAGGCCTCTGCCTCTCCTCGAAACACACCGGGCTCCATGGCCTCTCCGTCCACCTGGACAGCGGCGATGCTGTCCAACTGCACCGAAACATGAATCCCCTCCCCCACATGGATCACCACCGCTCCCACCGAAATGGATGACACCGGGCCTTCCACCCGGGCCCCATCTGACAGGTCCAGACGGGCATGGTCCATGGGTGCCAGGGCCAGTCCCCCCAGAAGCCACAGAGTCATTCGTAGCCGTCGTAGCGAAGCTCGAGATTGTCGAAGGTGGTGGTAGGGCCATTCCACGCCAGCCTCACGTCACCCGTGGCGCCTCGACGCTGCTTGGCTACGATCACCTCAGCCACGCCCCGTTCGGCCGTCTCCCGGTTGTAGACCTCGTCGCGGTAGATGAACATGATCACATCGGCATCCTGCTCGATAGCGCCGGACTCCCGAAGGTCCGAGGGCATGGGCCGCTTGTCCGTTCGTGACTCCAATCCACGGTTCAACTGGGACAAAGCCAGCACCGCGACATCCAGGTCCTTTGCGAGCCCCTTCAGTCCCCGGGAAATCCCCGAAATCACCTGCTCCCGGGACTCCCGACTTCCTCCGGTACCTTGCATGAGCTGAAGGTAGTCGACCACGATCAACCCAAGGTCTGGCTGCCTGGCTTTGAGACGACGGGCTCTGGATCGAAGCTGGTGCACGGTGAGCCCAGGGGTGTCGTCAATCCAAATCATCGATTGGTAGAGCTGGTCAGCAGCCACGCCGAGACGATCCCAGTCATCCTCTCCCAGGTCCTTCCCGGTGCGGATTTTGTTTCCCTCGACCCTCGCCACGGAACAGAGCATTCGGGTCCAGAGCTGTGCAGCCCCCATCTCCAGGGAGAAAAACCCAACCCCCACCTGGGCCTTCAAGGCCGCGTTCTGTGCGATGTTCAGGGCGAGGGCCGTCTTTCCCATGGCGGGACGCGCCGCGAGAATCACCAGGTCTGTAGAGTGCAGTCCGGCCAGGAGCCGATCCAGCTGGGTAAAGCCGGTGGGAACCCCCACCACCTCGCCGGGATCTGCTGCCCGACGCTCGATGGCAGGCCACTCGACATCGGCGATCTCCGCGATCGTCTGCCAGTCCTTCTGGTTGTCCAGCTGGGTGACCGCAAAGACCTGCCCTTCGGCGAAGTCCAGGAGGTCCTCCGTGGTGTCCCCTCCTCCGAAGGCGCGCTCTACAATCTCACCTGCCGCGGTCAACAGACGCCGCCGCCTGGCTTTGTCCACCACGATCCGGGCGTAGTACTCGACGTTTTCCGTGGTGGGGACCAGCTCCGGGAGGGAGGCGACGTAGTTGACCCCACCAAATTCCTTGGGATCGTCCGCGTCCATGACCTCTTGGACGATGCCGAGCAGGTCCACTGTATGTCCGGCGTTTGAATGCCCAACCAGCATCGCAAACAGGCGCTTGTGGGCATCGCTGTAGAAGTCCTCGATGTCGAGGACGGCTGCGATGGAATCCGTGCGATGTGGGTCGAGGATCAGCGCGCCAATCACAGCGCGCTCAGCCTCCAATGCCTGGGGAAATTGCCTCTGTCCACCCGCTCCCTGCTCTTCCACGAGGCACCCTCCAACGTCGCCGTTACTCCTGGATGACGTATACCTTGACCTCCGCGGAAACGTTCGCGAAAAGTTGGATTGTCACCGTGTGGGCGCCAATGGCCTTGATGGGCTCCGGCAGGTCGATGGCGCGCTTGTCCACCTCGATGCCTTCGTCCAGGAGCGCCTTGGCGATGTCCCGGTTGGTCACGGAGCCAAAGAGCTTGTCGCCCTCATCATCCGCCTGGCGCTTAATGGTCACCGCGGCGCCTTCCAGCTGCTTTGCGGCGGCGTTGGCGGCTGCCAGGAACTTGTCCTGTTTGGCCTCGGCCACAGCCTGTTCATGGCGAAGTCGCCCCACATTTCTGGCATGGGCAAGTACAGCCATACCACGCGGGATCAAGTAGTTTCGGGCATAGCCGTCCGCTACATCGACCACTTCACCCAGGGATCCAAGCCTCGGAATTTCCTGCTGAAGAATGATCTTCATGATGACCTCCTAAGACGCGTCGTCGGTGGTTTCGGTTTCCTCGGCGGGAGCAGCTTCCTCGGCGGGAGCAGCTTCCTCGGCGGGAGCAGCTTCCTCGGCGGGAGCAGCT
>CAZRYF010000007.1:0-18174 GCA_964604165.1 uncultured Enterobacterales bacterium | reverse complement strand
TCCTCGGCGGGAGCAGCAGCCTCTTCAGCCGCAGCCGCAGCGGCAGCCGCAGCCATGGCGACAACTGCCTCCTCCTCTTCCTTGGCAGCCGCTTCGGCTGCCACACGGGCCACTTCTTCGGCCTCTGCGCGGGCAGCTTCCTCGGCCGCGCGGGCAGCTTCCTCGGCCGCGCGGGCAGCTTCCTTCTCGGCGAGCTCCTTGCGCTGCTCCACAGCCTTGGCCTTGCGGCCTTCCACGTCCACATCCTCCGCAACGCGAACGGTCAGAAAGCGCAGAAGCTCTTCCTGGATTCTCAGGTTGCGCTCCAGCTCAAGCACCACCCCTGTGGGGGCCAGGTAGTTGAAGTACACGTAGTGGCCGCGCTGGTTCCGACGAATCGGGTAGGCAAGCTTCTTGTTGCCCCAGTCGTGGTGGATCAGAATGTCGCCACTGGCGGCCTCAATGATCCGGGTCACCTTGTCGGCTACACCAGCCACCACGTCCTTCCCCAACTCGGGTTCGAGGATGTAGATGGTTTCGTATTCAGTTCGAATGTTGCTCATGGTTCCTCCCGGCAAGCTGGCCGGTGCGAGAAAAGTCTAGAAATTCAGGAAGGCTGTGAAAGAGTCCGTTGCGATGAGGGGGGCGATGACAAGCGAGACCACCGCCATCAGCTTCACAAGGATGTTGAGGGAGGGGCCCGCAGTGTCCTTGAAGGGGTCGCCCACCGTGTCACCGACCACTGCGGCCGTGTGGGCATCGCTGCCCTTTTCGTGGACCGAACCGTCTTCCATGGTGTAGCCGCCGCCCTCAAAGGACTTCTTGGCATTGTCCCAGGCGCCCCCTGCATTGGACATGAAGATGGCCATCAACACGCCGCAGACCGTCACACCGGCCAGGGTGCCACCCAGGGCTTCCGGGCCCAATAGAAAGCCGATGAGCACCGGCGTGATCACGGCCATGGCACCGGGAAGCATCATGCGCTTGAGCGCTGCTGTGGTGGAGATATCCACACACCGAGCGGTGTCCGGCTTTGCGGTTCCTTCCAGAAGCCCTGGAATCTCACGGAACTGGCGACGAACCTCAGTGATCATCTCCATGGCCGCTTCACCCACCGCGTTCATGGCCATGGAAGAGAACAGGAAAGGCAGCATGCCGCCCACGAAGAGACCGGACATCACCACGGGGCGGGAGATGTCGATGCCATCGATTCCGGACTGTTGAATAAAGGCAGCGAACAGCGCGAGTGCTGTCATGGCTGCACTGGCAATGGCAAAGCCCTTTCCAATGGCGGCGGTGGTGTTCCCCACAGCATCCAGGGTGTCCGTACGCTCGCGCACCACGGGCTCCTGCCGGGACATTTCGGCAATCCCCCCAGCGTTGTCCGCGATGGGGCCGTAAGCATCCACCGCGAGCTGAATTCCCGTGGTGGACAGCATGCCCAGGGCTGCAATGGCTACGCCGTACAAGCCAGCAAACTGGTTCGCCACCACCACACCCACCGCGATGAGGAGCACTGGAATGGCAGTGGACTGCATGCCCACGCCGAGACCCGCGATGATGTTGGTGGCAGTTCCGGTCTTGCACTGTTCAGCGATGCTCATGACTGGCTTCTTGCCCATGGAACAGTAGTAGGAGGTGATCATGCCCACGCCCACGCCGGTCACCAAGCCGACCACGGTAGCAATGCCCACGTCCGTTGCAGTGACGGCACCCGTCCCGGTGGCCGGCCACAACTTCTCGGCCAACACAAAAGTCAGGATGGCCATGACGCCGGCAGCCCCAAAGGCCCCGGTGTCCAGGGCGTGTTGGGGGTTGCCACCTTCCTTGGTGCGCACGAAGAAGGTGCCCACAATGGAGCACAGGATTCCAGCCGCCGCGATGAGCATGGGCAGGATGATGGCGTTCAGGTTGCCGCCGCTCGTGGCCTCAAAGCCAAGGGCGAGGACCATGGCGCCGATAATGGCACCCACGTAGGACTCGAAGAGGTCCGCCCCCATGCCCGCCACATCCCCGACGTTGTCGCCGACGTTGTCCGCAATTACCGCAGGATTGCGGGGGTCATCTTCGGGAAGGCCGCTCTCCACCTTGCCGACAAGGTCCGCACCCACGTCCGCTGCCTTGGTGTAGATGCCGCCGCCCACCCGGGCAAACAATGCGATGGAGGAGGCGCCCATGGAAAAGCCAGTCATGACGTTGAGCACCTTGGCGGGATTGTCCCCCCACATGCCCATGTAGAGACTCCAAAGGCCGCCCAGACCGATAATCGCGAGGCCGACCACGCTCAGGCCCATGACCGCCCCGCCGGAAAACGCCACCTGCAAGGCTTCGGAGAGCCCCTTGGTGGCTGCCGCCGTCGTGCGAACGTTCGCGTTCGTGGCCACCCGCATGCCGATGTACCCGGCCAGGCCGGAGGCGCAGGCGCCCATGACAAAGGAAAACGCAATCAGGGGGCTCTGGGCCTCACCGGTGGCGTTGACCGCTCCCAGCAAGATGGCCACAACCACCACAAACCCCGCGAGCACCTTGTACTCCCGTGCGAGGAACGCCATGGCGCCCTCCTGGATCTGGTTTGCAATTTCTTGCATTCCAGCATCACCGGCAGGTTGCTTCTTGACCCAGGAGGCCTTCCAAAAGGCAAAGGCAAGCGCCAAGACCCCGGTTCCAGGTACAGCTACAGCGAGGGAATCCACATCAACCTCCGAGTCCCAGGGGGGACGGGGAAAACAGCTTCGACATATGAGGCCGCAGGGCCCCATCACGGGGGAGGGAAACGTCGGCAGGCCCACGTTCCTTCTCATTGAAATGGTTCTGGGCATCCGAGACGCCCTGCACGAGAATGTGCTCCACCGCATCGGCCGCACGGCCCACGACGACATCGAGTCCTTCTCGTTGGTCTGGGCTCCACCGCCCCAGCACATAGTCGGCGGTCTCCCAGTGCTCCGGGGGCCGACTCACGCCGACCCGCACCCGGATGTAGTCACGGCTCTCCATGTGGCGGTCGATGTCACGAAGACCGTTGTGGCCCCCATGGCCGCCGCCCTGCTTGACCCGAATGGAGCCAAAGGCGAGGTCCACATCATCGTGCACCACAATCAGTGACTCGGTCTGGGCCTTGAACCAGGAAACGACTGAGCGGGTGGGATGACCCGATTTGTTCATGAACTGCTGGGGCTTCAACAGGACGGTCTTCTCATCACGGATCGCACCTTGGGCCGTCAACGCACCGAATTGTGGCTTCACCACCTCCAGCCCCCAGCGGCGTGCAAGCTCGTCCAGCACCAGGAACCCGACATTGTGTCGCGTGTCCTCGTACTTGGAGCCCGGGTTTCCCAATCCTGCGACGAAATACAACGGATCAGCCCTCGTCGCCTGCTTCCGCGCCTTCATCGGCACCTTCTCCGGCTCCCTCTTCGCCTTCGGCCAGGCCTTCGTCGCCGTCAAGCAGCGCCGTCGACTCAACCACCAACTCGGCCCGCTTCCCGATGCACCGGAGCAGGTTCAGGCTGTCTTCCATTGCCACGACGCATCCGTCTGGAAGGTCCAGATCACCGGCGGTGACCACCATGCCCACATCCAGCTCGGTCACATCCACCGAGATCTCTGCGGGAATGTCGCCGGGCTTGGCGGTGATGCGCACGGTGTGCCGCAACACGCGGATTCGTCCACCCAGGGCGGCGCCTTTGGAAACCCCCGACGTCGTCACTGGCACTTCCACCGTGACCGGTTCCTTGGCATCCACCTCGTAGAAGTCCACGTGGAACAACTTCCGGGACACCGGGTGCTTGTCCGCGTCCTTGAGCAGACAGGTAAAGCTGCTGCCATCCACGTCCAGGGAGATCAAGACGTTGGGGTTTCCAATGTTCTTGTAGAGACTGCGAAGCGCATGGGGATCCAGACTCACGTGGGTGGGCTCGCCCCCTGCGCGGTAGATCACCCCGGGAATCAATCCTTTGCTGCGGAGCTTTCGTGCGGCGCCTTTGCCGAAGGCGGTGCGTGCCTGGACGGGGAACGTTTGAGCTTCCATGGTTCGGATCCTTTCGTGCGGAGCCCACTCGCCACAAGGGATCGCCGCCGGGAGAGAATCCAGGCACCGCCTGCTGTGTCTTGGACTCTGGGGCCATTTGGCCCGACACCGCAGGGGTCGGCGTTGGAGAGACTGGCTCTCGCTGCCGAAGCGGGGCCTTTCTATGCACCGGCTGGGTGCCTGTCAAGCCACAAGAGGCCTACAAGAACAGTCTGGAAACCGAGTCGGCTTCGTGAATGGACCGAATCGCCTTGCCCAGTAGATCCGCGATGGGCAGCACCCGGATTTTGTCCAGGGCGGCGGCGGACTCGCCCAACGGGATCGTGTCGGTCACATAGATGGTCTCAATCACACTCTCCGCAAGGCGGGTGACTGCCGGCCCGGACAGAACCCCGTGGGTGGCCACCGACACCACGCTTGCGGCACCGCCAGTCTCCACCAGGGCCTGGGCTGCGCCTGCCAGTGTGCCCGCCGTGTCGATCATGTCGTCCACCAGAACCGCTCGTTTGCCCTCCACATCTCCAATGATGTGCATCACGCTGGACTCGTTGGGGCGGGAACGCCGCTTGTCCACAATGGCCAGGCCTGCGCCGAGACGCTTTGCGTACGCCCTGGCCCGCTCCACCCCCCCCGCATCCGGAGAGACCATGACCAGGTCTTCGGAGCTGCCCAGCTCCTTTCGAAGGAACGGGATCAGGTTCCGGGAGGCGTACAGGTTGTCCACGGGAATATCGAAAAAGCCTTGAATCTGCCCGGCATGAAGGTCAATTGTCAGGACCCGATCCACGCCGGCCCGGGTCATCACGTCGGCCACAAGCTTGGCGGTAATCGGGGCTCGGGGCGCAGCCTTTCGGTCCTGACGACCGTAACCATAGTAAGGAACCACGGCGGTAAGCCGACCCGCGCTGGACCGCTTGCACGCGTCCGCCATGATCAAGAGCTCCATGATGTGATCGTTGGCGGGGTTGCAGGTGGACTGCACCAAGAAGACGTCCCTCCCCCGAACGTTGTCGTTGATCTCCACCTGGATCTCGCCGTCGGAGAACCGGCCCAGCTTGGCCTCTCCCACCTCCATGCCCAGGTGGCTCGCGATGGCCTCCGTCAGGTTGGGGTTCGAACTGCCACTGAACAGCTTGATGGGTCCGTACATCTGTGATGCTCCAATGCCTTGGGAGAGGGGTTGGGGCGGTAGGGATCGAACCTACGAATGCCGGTACCAAAAACCGGTGACTTACCACTTGTCGACGCCCCAACAACGGAACAAATCCGCTTCGGCTGGGTAACCCGACCCCCGGCTCGCGCAAGAGCCCCCAGGAGAAGCCAATCCGTGTGAACACAGGTCAAGGATGTTCCACATGATCCGACAAGGAACAAAGGGATGGGGTGAACCCCTTACTCCTCCCTCTTCCGCGCCAAAGCGAGCGCCTCACGCAGGATGGGCACCTTGGAAAGAAACCTGGCGGTGTTGATTGATTTTGAGAACATTGTGGCCGGTTGCGAAAAGGAAGGGCTCGGCCGCCTGGACATTTCCCTGGTCATGGACCGTTTCAAGAGTATGGGTCGCGTACTTGTGGCCCGCTCCTACGCGGACTGGGGCCGGTTTGCCCGGTACAGGCAAAACATGATGCGGGAGGGCATTTCCCTGTTTGAGCTTTCCTCCCATGGAGGCAACACGAAGAATTGGGCGGACATCGCCCTGGTGGTAGACGGCATGGAGCTTGCCTACACAAAGGAGTATGTGGACACCTTTGTGGTGATCTCCGGCGACTCGGATTTTTCCCCCCTTATCCACAAGCTCAAGGAGCTGAACAAGTGGGTGATCGGGTGTGGGACCCGAGGGAGCACGTCTCGTATGATTGTGGAGGCATCAGACGAGTTCATCTTCTACGACTCCCTGTTGCGAGACAGGCCCCCGACCCGCGGGAGGAGGCGCAGTCCTCGAACGGAGAAGATCACCTTGCGTGCTGAACCCGCGCGGGAGAGCCGAAAAGTCCGTCTCCCTGAACATCCCGGGACCGCCAAGAAGCACACCGGCCGTGTGCTTGAGCTGTATGAGACCCTCCGGGAGCAAGGAAGGGAGCCCTTGACCGCCGCTCTCCGACGCACCATCTGCGATGCGGTCGTTGATGACGTCCAGGCCCTGGAGGCCAAGAACCAGCGCAGCACCCTGAACCGGGTCACACAAGACGTGGTGCGGCAGCTCAAGGATGCTGCACCGAACCTCGCGAGCCGCCAGGTAAGGGCAGTGCTTCGGGATATGCAACACAGCGGACTGTTGCTGCACCCGGATGGGCAGCCCGTCCGTTCACCCATGGCGCCATTTGTGCTGTCCACCCGCGATGTGGAGACCGTGCACAACACCTTGGATCACGCCTATGTTCAGGCCCTCCATGCCCAGGGCGTGGACGTGAAAAAGGAGGCGGAAGCCATTGCTTCCCTTCTCCTGGGAGATGCCGAGTCCGTTCATCGTATTGGTCAACTGCTCCAGGGAATGGAGTCCCCTGAGGATCCAGACGAGAAGAAGGCGGCCTAAATCTGCCGCACAAGGCGGACGGCATCTTGCTCGCCGGTGACCTCCGCGGTTCGCTCCACGATTCGTTGTAGCTGTTCCTCTGTCAGGGGCCGGTCCAGGACGTTGGCATCCACCGCCAACCCCCACTTTGCAAAGTCCCGGTGCTGGGATCGCAGGTTGCTGGCCCCTGCCTCGTAGATGGCGTCATCCAGCGCCTTCTTGGTTCCACGGGCGGTAGAGTGGAGCACCAGCAACAGCGTGTGCTGGTCCAACTCCTCCGCCATGGAGATCTGGGTGCGCGGGGAGAACACGCAGTCCCGAATGGACCCCGATCGGGCATAGCCGCCTGCGGTGTGGGCCACGCGCCTGGCAATTCGCGGCTGCGCCTCTTGCGTCGCTGCGCCAATGTGCGGGGTGGTGGCCACCCGGGGCTCCCCGGCGTATGGATTGGCCCACTGGTCCGTGCGGCCCATGGGTTCATCCGGGAAGACATCCACGGCAGCCCGCCGAACGGCCCCCGACTCGACAGCACCAAGCAGATCTTCAGAGCGCATGAGGGATCCGCGAGCAAGGTTGATAAAGAGCCGAGGACTGTTCTCCGGGCGGTCCGCTCCAAGCTGCTCCAGGAGATCCCTCCCCAGGAAGTCCTCATTGCTGAGGCCGTTCGCATCGGCCGCAGACACGTGGACCGTCACCGCATCTGACCCCCGGAAGAGCGCCTCCGTCGTCTCGGCGAGCTCCCACCCCATCTCCAGCCCCACCTCCTGGGCCACCTGTCGGTTGTCGTGAAACAACACCTCCATCCCCAGGGCCTCCGCCGTGCGGGCTACCTGCCTGCCGATACGTCCCAACCCCAGCACCCCGAGCACCTTTCCCTTCACCTCCCACCGATCCACTGCGCTCTTCTCCCAGACACCGCCTCGGCTGGCCTCGTAGGTCTGGTACAGCCCCCGGGCCAAAGCAATCAAGTGCCCCGCCACCAGCTCCACCACCGAGCGTCCATTGGACACCGGGTCATTGAACACCAGCACACCGGCCTCCGCACAAGCCACCTTGTCGATGGAGTCATCTCCAATGCAACACAACTGAATGGCCACCAGGTCTCTCGCCGCGTGCACGACCGCTGCATCCACAGGCACACGGGAGCGCTTGAAGAGCAGCTGGTGGCCACCCTCTGCGAGCCGTTCGGCCAGCTCCGCCGCACCCGGGCTGTGTGCCAGGCGCTCCACCTCGATTCCCGCCTCCTCCAGGGCCTTGTCAAGCTGAAGGTGCGGCGACTCCACCACAAGGGCGCGGGTCAGCGGGCCAGTGACGATGCGCGACAAATGGAGACCCTCCCCAACGACTGCTATAGCTGGTCGATGGTCTCAGCAATGTCGAGCTCGGAGACGATTCGTCCGTAGGCCAAGAGCACCTGCCGGACAACTCTCGGAACCAGGAGCACCCGCTCCCGACGCAAATCTTCGCTGACTCGCTTCGCGAGCCCATCAAGCCCAGGAGATTCAGCTCCTTGCACCGAGTGGCGGGCGCACTGCACGGCCGCCTTGGCGACGGGTGCATCCACAAAGATGTCCCGCGTCGTCAGATCTGTGCACACATCCTGGATGAGCCGGTCCAGGCTCACGTACTCCCGATCGCGCGTGCGAAAAGTGGGCTCCGGTGCGCCTGGGATTCCAGGAATGGCCATTCGATTCTCCGGTGGGTCCACCTACATTGTGCCCTACACAGATCGATCGGTACAAGTACTTGCCCCCATGAGGACTGGGTCTGGACGCGTCAATAGCGAAATTGGAGCCAAATCCGGGCGGTGTCGTTGGGAATGGATTTTCCGCCCAGCTCCTCTCGTCGAACGAAGCCCGCACCGGCGCGCACCGCGTCTTCCAGAAAGTGCCCGGTGACCCCGGCCACAACATGGAGCAGGTCTCCGTTGTCCTCGGCCTCCGTGTCCTCGTCAAACCACTCAGCCCGAACGGCCGGCTCCCAGTCTCCCACCGTGTAGCCAAGCTGAACGGTGGCTCCCAGGCGCTTTGTCTCCCCGAGCACCGCGGGATCGGCCAGGGCTGTGTCCGCCGGGGTCAGGGCCAGGGAGAGTCCCTCCACAAGAACCGAAAGGTCGCCCGCACGGACCAGCAGGTCCGCCCCCAAGCCCAACTCGTTGGTGGAGACATCGGCGTCGTAGAGCGCGTTGACCCCCACGCTCCAGGCCAGCCCATCCACATGTCCAAAGGTGCGATCCGTGGCGCCATCTCCCCCGCTGAAGCTTGCCCGGGTGGCTAGAAGCACCCCGGCGTTGTCATCGCCCAGCAGAGATCCATTTCCGTTGAAGGCGCCCATGGACACCGAAAGCCCGGCACTGCCGCCTGCGGCCACCACACCAAGCTCCCGTCCCGGGGTCAAGTGGTTGGAGGCCACGGAGCGTTCTTGAAAGGTCAGCTCCGAGGCAGACAACAGCTGTTCCCGGCCAAATGGAACCTTCTGCACACCGGCCCGCACCGCGAGGTGCGAGTGCAGCTGCCAGCCCCCGTAGGCATCCACCACCCGGACATTGTCATCCTCGGCTGTCATGCCATCGGAGGCCGCCCCCATTCCCACGACAATTCCGTAGTGAAGCGGCCCCTCGGCCCCCTCAAAGCCCAGGCGTGCCCGGCGCAGCTTGAAGCCGGGATCGTCCTCGGGATCGCCGTACCCGCTGGGGTCAGACTGGCCGTTTTCATCCTGGTCCCATGCAGTGGCCCAGGTCTGAACCAGGACTGTAGGTTGCGGGGCATCCGCCTGGGCGGCGGGAATCAGGCAGACAAGGGAGGCGAGAAGCATGGCCCACTCCGGGAGGGCTGGCTACCATAACGCGCATCATGCGCACGCTCCCCTCCCTTTGTCTGGCCCTCCTGTCCTGTCAACCCGAGCCGGATCCTGGCTTCGCCCGGGCCACCGAGCTGCAGAATCTCTCCCAGGGCATTGGCGGCCCCAAGGCCCTGGCACGCCCCGGGGACATCCTTCTGGAGAATGACCGGGTGCGTTTCGCCATCTCTGGAAAGCGAATCTCCTTCGGGCCGGGCATCGACGGCGGAAGCATTCTGGATGCAGACCTGGTGCGGGCAGGCTCCCAGTGGTCAGGAGGTCATGGAAACGACCGCATGGCTGAGCTTGTCTCCACGGCCAACCTCTTTGTTCCGGGGGTGGTGGCCGAGGGGGGAACCGTTTCCATTTTGGAGGACACCCAGGAGGCCGCCATTGTACGGGTGAGCGCACCCATGACGCCTTTCCTGGACCTGGTGAAGCCACTGGTGTCCACAGGCGGCGGGGTCCGGCCCGGCTGGGTGGTCACCGACTACATCCTGCGCCCCAGGGAGCGCTGGATCACCATTCGGACCACCGTGACCTTGGCGGCGGCGGAAATCCAGCCGGAGACCGAAGGAGAGTCCCTGCCCGGTTTGGAGGGTCCCGACAGCATTGTGGGACAAGCGCTCCTCGGGGGGTTGGCCCTTGGAGACTTCGTGCACCTGGGGGGCGACATGGACGTGTTTGCCAGCGAAGTGGGATTTCACGAGCTGGGCGCCGTGTACGAAGCCCAACAGGCCGATCGAAACCTCTTCATCGAGCCGTTGGCCGTAGACCTTGTGGCCGGGACCTCCACCGGTGTCTCCTACGGGATCGCCGCGAGAGAAGGAAAGCTCCTTCTTCCCCTTGTGGCCTCCTCACAGACCGCCGCCATCGGCGCTCTTGTTTCAGCAGAAGATGTGGAGGCATCAGTCCCCGGGGCGTCGTGGACCTATGAACGCATCTTTGCCCTGGGTCACGGTGACATCGGCAGCGTGTTGGACGTGGTGCTGGAAGCTCGGGGCACCAAGAGGGCTCGGGTGCGGGGTCACGTGGTGGAAGAAGGCACGGGAGAGCCCCTCTCCGGCGTGCAGGTCCTTGTGTACAAAGCCGGAGGCGAACGCCCCTATTCCGAGTGGCGCACAGACGTCAGCCTGGAGGACGGCCACCGGGACGGTTCCTTCTCGGGACTTCTCCCAGAGGGGGACTGGGAGCTGCAGGTCCACGAGAAGGGCCGGCCAAGCGGTCCGCGCATTGCCGTTGAGGTCCGGGACGGGTCCCCGACAGACTTGACCCTCGCTGCTCTGCGCACGGGAGAGGTGTCCTTTCACATTGTCGACGAGGCTGGCCTGCCCATCCCCGGCAAGGTCACGGTGTTCACCGAAGACGGCTCTTCCGTGCTGGATCCCATTTTGGGGGACGGCTTTATCGGCGGCGACCCGGCCGCGGTGGTTTTCGCAGGCCACGGGTCTGGAGAAGCGCATCTTCCGCCGGGTTCCTACGTGGCCTATGCAACCCGAGGCCCGGAGTATGAGTTGGGACGCGCCGTGTTCGAGGTAGGGGTGTCCCGTCCCGTGGAGATCGAGCTTCAGGTGGTCCACTCAGTGGACACCTCCGGCTGGGTCAGCGCAGACATGCACGTGCATGCCCAGGCGTCCTTTGACTCCGGCGTCTCCCTTTCCGACAGGGTCGTCACCATGGCCGCGGAGGGGGTGGAGTTCCTGATTTCCTCGGACCACGACCAGATCGTGGACTATGCACCGGTCATTGAGGACCTGGGCCTGGAGCCCTGGGTGCAGTCGGCCATTGGCCTGGAGGTCACCCCCATGGAGGCCGGCCACTACCTGGGGTTCCCATTGGACCATGACTTTCTGGACGAGGCCGGCGGCGCCATGGATTGGACTGGCATGATCCCCGGGGAGATCCTGGGGGGCATCAAGGATCTTGGGGCGGACCCGGTCACGATGGTGGCCCATCCACGTGACGGAATCCTCGGTTATTTCGACCAGTTCGGCTTTGATCCCTACAGTGGCACCCCCGGCAATCCGGTCTCCAACCCGGGCACATCTGCCGCAGCGAACCCCCTCTTCTTCAAGTCCCAGTACTTCACCCTGGAATTTGACGCCCTCGAGCTGTTCAACGGGAAGCGCTTTGACATCATGCGCTCCCCCACCCAGTCCGAGCTGGACCAGCACGCCGAGACTCGGGCCGTCAGCGTGTACGAGATTCTGTCCCGCACCGACGCAGAGCAGGCTGCGCTTGTGTCCGGGGAAGAGAGGCTTGGCTACGGAATCAAGGGGCAGATCGACGACTGGTTTTCCCTGCTGAACCTGGGATTCAAACACACCGCGCTCGGCAACTCGGACACCCACGGCAAGACCTCCATTGAAGCGGGTTGTCCTCGCAACTGGGTGCTGGCGCCCACGGACGATCCGGCCTTCCTGACCGGGGAGGACGTGGCGGAGGCCGTGCGAAACCACCAGGTGGTGCTTTCCTATGGCCCTTTCATCAGTCTCTACGCGGAAGGGGATCAGCCCATTGGCAGCGAGATCACCGTGGACGATGGCGTGGTGACCCTGGACATCGAGGTGCGCTCCCCCTCTTGGTTTGACGTGGATCGCGTGGAGCTCTATGAAAACGGCACCCTGATTCAATCCTGGGCTGTGACGACCCCGAATGTGGACACGGTGAACTTTCTCCAGTCCGTGGACGTCGAGGGAGATGCGGATGCCTGGTACGTGGTGATCGCCCTCGGTGACGACAGCCTGGAGCCCTTGTTCACCCCTGTGGACATTCCCCCCATTCAGCTGCAGGACGTGGTGGGAGAAGCCATCACGGTGGTGCCAGCATTGGCTGCACTGGCCGGGGATCCGGTGCCGATCCCCCGGGATGGGGCGGTGGTGCCCTTTGCCTTGACGAACCCCATCTGGGTTGACCGGGACGGCGGTGGATTCGACCCGCCCGGACTGCCGGACTGGCTTTCTGCCCCGGAAGAGCCAATCAGCGAGTAGTCGTCACTCCCCGTGGGAGCGCTCCTCGAGCCAGCGCTCCGCCTCGAGGGCCGCCATGCAACCGGTGCCCGCCGCGGTGATCGCCTGGCGAAACACGTGGTCCTGCACATCCCCACAGGCAAAAACCCCCTCGATGTTGGTCTGGGTGCTGTCGGGTTGGGTGAGCAGGTAGCCGGTCTCGTCCTGATCCAGCCACTTGGCGAATGGTCCGGCGTTTGGGGTGTGACCGATGGCGAGAAAGAGCCCATCCAGCTCCAGGTCCATCTCCTCTCCGGACTGGCTGTTTCCCACGCGAATGCCCGTCACAGCGTTCTCCCCGAGGACGTCCAGCACCCCGGAGTTCCAGAGAATCTCGATCTTGTCATTGTCAAAGACGCGCTGCTGCATGATCTTGGAGGCCCGCATCTCGTCTCGACGAACGATCAGGTACACCCGGCTGGCAAACTTGGTGAGAAAGCTGGCCTCCTCGGCGGCGGAGTCCCCTCCCCCGACCACGGCCACAACCTTGTCCCGGTAGAAAAAGGCGTCACAAGTGGCGCAGGCGCTGACTCCGTAGCCCTGGAGGCGGGTCTCGTTCTCAAGGCCCAGGTACCGGGCTGAGGCGCCCGTCGCGATGATGACAGACTGTGCCCAGCCCTCCCCAGCGCTGCAGCGATAGTGGTACGGCCAGCTGGAGAGGTCAATCTCCTCCACGGTGTCCATGGAGAACCGTGTACCGAACCGAGCGGCCTGGGCCTTGAACACGTCCATGAGTTCGGGCCCCATGACCCCGTCTGCGAACCCCGGGAAGTTCTCCACGTCCGTGGTGATGGTGAGCTGGCCACCGGGCTGCATCCCCTCGTACACAAGGGGTTCCAGGTCCGCCCGCGCTGCGTAGATGGCGGCGGTGAGGCCCGCAGGCCCCGACCCAAAGATGACGACCTTTTCCGGGTTTTCGCGGCTGCTCACTGGGATGAACTCCTTGGGAAGGGGGTCCGTTGCATAACCGGCCCCTATACTCTTGCCATGCATCCGCGAACCCAGGTTGTGAAGTGGGCCCATGAGCATGGTTTCTCCCATGTTCGCGTGGCGTCGCTTGGTCCGGACGTGCCCCGTCTTGGCATCTACGATGCCTGGCTCTCCGCCGGCCACCATGGGGAGATGTCCTACCTGTCTCGGGGACGGGATGTACGGGCAGACCCCGCTTGCCGCCTCTCGGGGGCCCGCTCGGTGTTGGTGCTCGGGGTAGACCATCACCACGCGGCCCCCCCTGATCCGGGCGGTTTGACGGGAAAAGTCGCCCGCTATGCCTGGGGCCGGGACTACCACAACCTGGTCGGCAAGCGCCTCAAGCGCCTGGCAAAGCACCTGCGCCGGGAGGGGGTCGGCTGTTGGGGCGGGGTGGACACGGCACCGATTCTGGAGCGGGCCTGGGCTGAACGTGCGGGATTGGGGTTCTCCGGCAAGAGCTGTGTCCAGATCCTCCCCGCCACCACCAGCTGGTTCTTCCTTGGGGTCCTCTTCGTCGAGTTGGAGTTGGAGCCCGATGCCCCCCTTGGGGACCATTGTGGCTCTTGCACCCGGTGCCTCGTGGCCTGCCCCACGAGCGCATTCATAGAGCCCCACATGTTGGATGCCCGCAGGTGCATTTCCTACTGGACCATAGAGTGCCGCGGCCCCATCCCCGAGGGCATGCGGGCTGGGTTGGGGCGCTGGGTCTTTGGCTGTGATGTGTGCCAGGAGGTCTGTCCCCACAACGCGGCCCCCGTCGACCCAGAAGAAGAGGATCTGCTTCCCCGCAACGCCTGGCTTCCCCTGGACTGGCTCCTGCTGGCCGACGCCGAGGAGCTGGATGCACGCTTTTTGGGCACCCCTCTTCGCCGGCCCGGGGTGCCCGGCCTGAGGAGGAATGCCGCCCTGGTGCTGGGCAACCTGGGACAGTCCGAGGCCATCGAGGTGCTGCGGTCCGGAACCGGCCGGTTTGGCGCACCCGTGGAGGAGGCCATCCACTGGAGCCTGGATCGGTTGGGGGCGTGACCGCCGCGATAGAATGAGCCCATGCGCAGCGGGCACCTCGATTGAGTGTGGAGCTCCGAGTGGAGAACACCGTGGAGCGGATCTCCATGGAGGAATTCGAGGAGCGGGTGCGCGATGGCGAGATTCCTCCAGACATGGAGATCCGCATCGAGGTGGTCACCGGAGAGGACTTTGTGCCCGCCGGAAATCTGGAGCTTTACGAGGCCCTGGCGGATCCGGGAATGCGGGCCTTTCGCGCCTCCCTCGTGCAAGCGGGTGTGCCCCTGGTCACCATCGTCCTCATCGGTGTCCAGGTTCGCTTGTACCTCTTGTCCAAGGTGCCAAAGGGCGCGTCCTTTCTCCTGGACAATGCCCCCAACTGGGCACCCGCCATTCTGGAGCAGGGCCAGGTTCATCGGCTCTTGTCCTATGGACTGTTGCAGGTAGAGCTCTCTCACCTGCTGTTCAACCTGTTGTTTCTGGCCTGGGCGGGCTGGAACCTGGAGCGAGGCTTGGGGCGGCGAAACCTGGCCTGCATCTTTCTGGTGTCCATCTACTGCGGGGGGCTCGCCTCCATGTTGATGACGCCAGGGCGACCAAGCCTTGGGTCCTCCGGGGGTGATTTCGGACTCCTCGCAGCCGCTGTGGTCTTTGGTTGGAAACACGAGGCTCTGATTCCCCCCCGTTCCAGGCGTCTCTTTGGCTGGGCGGTGCTTCCCTATGTGGTGGTGTCCCTGGGGTTGGGAATCAACGCGCCCTCCGTAGACAATTGGGGCCACCTGGGCGGCTTGGTGGGGGGCTGGTTTATGGGAAGTGTGCTGGAACCGGAGGCTTGGACCCGTCACGCCCAGGGAAACGCCCGCTGGAGACGGCGGGGGGCGGTTCTCATGGTGTTGTCCCTGGCTTGGGTCTCCTGGAGAGGGCCGGCGCTTATCGGACTTCGGGAAGAGTCGGAGCGAGGCGCCACCTCCCAGCGGCCTCGCTCCTGGAACGAGGAGTGGACCTTCACCGGGGACCGTGGCTGGGCCTCCAGGACCCGTCGGGCCACCTGGGTACGACACACCGGCATCCACGACCACCCCCTTCGGGTCAAGGACGCCGAGCGGGTCTTGCTGGAGCTGATTGATGCCGGGGGTTCTGAGCCCAAGGTGCTCTTCCGAGAGTCCCAGGCTGTGGACGGACGATCCGCGACCCGGATGCGGATCGGGTTTGTCATGGGGGACGAGGACCAGGTCATGGAGGCCCTGCTGGTGATGCGGGGCCCAACCCTGTACCGGTTTCACCTGACCACCCCCGCAAGGTGGGCCAAGCGCTACCGCCGCCTGGCGGATCGACTCTTTTCAGCGGTTCACCTGGAGGAGCCACCCTCCCTGCTCAAGGCGAGGATCGCCGCAACCAGTACCCCGCGCAATTGGCGGGCCCTGGAGGCCCTAGGGAGGGAGGCTGCCACGGCGGGAGAACCAGCGGAGGCAGCAAAGGCCTACGAGACGGCCTGGGTGGTGGCCGGTGCACACCAGGAAGAGGTCGCTACCGCATGGCTGGACCTGTACCGGGACTATGGGGTGGGCATGGAGGTGGAGCAGATCGCACTTCTCGCCCAGCGACACGACCACGACGTGGGGGTGTTGATGGTGGCCATTGACGCGTACGAGCGGGCCGGACAGCCAGAAGAAGCCCTGTCCTTGCTGGAAGACATAAGCCAGCGCTTCCCCACCCACTTCTCCGTGCGCCGCGCCCGGGCGAGCCGGGGTCTACCGTAGGAGCGGGCTCGCCGTCTTCACGGCCCCTGTGCCCGCCCGCTAGCGCATCTTCTTTGGCACGCGCTGGCTGCTTCTGGGCAGTCCCCCCTGCTGCATCTGCCTGTTGGACACCTGCTCCGGGAAGAACTGGAGCCAGGACTGGCCGAATGCCCGCGCCCACTTGAACTTCTTGACCTTTCCGTTGGCCAGGGCCTTCTTCAAGTCCTTCAGCGGCCGGGAATCCTTCAGGGTCTCAAGGCCGTCGTTGGTGACCCGCAGCGCCCGATCGATGTCACCAGCCTGGGTGCAGGCATAAGCGTAGAGGCCCCACATGACCGCGTCCTTCTTGCCGTACTTGTGGCAGCCCGCCAGCCGGGAGACCGCCTGGTCCTTGCGGCCATCGCGCAGGTCGATGGCGGACAGCATGCCCATGGCCTGCCAGTTGCGCTTCCAGGCCTGCTCCAGCAAGGGCCGGGCGGCCTTATAGTTGCGCTGCATGTACTCGACAGCCCCCATCTGGGTCCGCACCTGCTGCTCGAGCATGAACTGCCAGCGCCCGTACTCCAGGGCCGACTCCAGCACCCGCTTGCAGCCTTCCGCGCGGCCGGACTGCAGCTCCTTCATGGCCTGCCCCATGATGGCCTCCACCTTTCGGCCCGTTCTGCGGGCGAGGAGCACGTAGGCCACGGGAAACACCAGCATGGCGGGTACAATTCCCTGCATCCAGTGTCCGAAGACACCGCCGATGACAAAGGAGACGGAGGAAACGCCCAAGGCGATGAACAAGTTCCACATGGTGCACGGCGGGTAACACTCCCCCGCTTGACCGGCCTCTCCTGCCCCGCTACGAGCCTTGTCCAGCGGGAGCCCTCATGGCCATCGACGTCAGGACCTACACCTACATCGACATCCTCCAGCCGCAGACTGCGAGCTTTCTCGGAACGATCTCCAAGGGCTACCTGCCCCTGGAGGGCCAGGCCAGCCTGTTTGTAGAGGTGAGCCCGGGCATGGACATCAACCGGGTCACGGACCTGGTGCTGAAGACCACCTCCTGCACCCCCGGTCTCCAGGTGGTCGAGCGGCGCTCCGGCGTCCTGGAGATCCACCATTTTGACCAGGGCCAGGTGCGTGCCGCGGGAGAAGCTATACAGACCGTGCTCGGCTTCTCCGAACAGGACCGCCTGAAGCCGCGAATTGTCTCCGAGGAGACCATCACCGGGGTGGAGGGGTTCCAGTCCCAGATCGTCAACCGGTTTCGGCATGGAAACTTCCTGTTGGAGAACACCACGCTCTACGTGCTGGAGACCCACCCGGCGGGCTACGCCCTCTTGGCCACAAACGAGGCCGAAAAGGCCGCCAACATCGATGTGCTGGAGTTCCTTTCTTTCGGCGCTTTTGGCCGGGTGTACCTCGGGGGATCAGAGGAGGAGGTGGCCCAGGCCGGCCGCGCCGCCATCGCCGCGCTTGCGGCGCTGGATGGGCGGGAGAACAACTAGGAGGCTGTAGGGCGTAGTGGCAGGGCCAGCCCAGGTCTCCTCGAATGCCGACGGCGATCGGCATCTTGACCGACCCGGTCAGGCCGGTGCGGGTTCTTTGTTCAACCGGAACAGCTTGAGCAGGTTGTGGCATGCGCAGATGAGGCTCCATTCTGCGTCCACGTTGGCCAATCCCCGGAAGGAGAACTGCCGAAACCCTCTCGCCTCCTTGATCTGGCCGAAGATCGGCTCGACGATGGCTTTTCGCCGTCGGTAGAGGGCGCGGTTTTCCGGGACTTCGAGGCGTTGGCTCATCTTCTCAACGGGGCTGGGGTTTGGTGTGGGCTCCCGTGGTTCTGGTGAACGCGCCGCATCATCGGGACCAGGGGCGGTATTTCTTGGTCGTCAAAGGGCAATCTGATCACGCCAGGGAGAATCCGTCGAGCGATGATCTTCATCTGATCGAGGTCGCTCTGCTCTTCCGAGTCCCCACAAGACACGCTCCTGGCGCAGTCGACTCCAAGGTCGCTCGGAACGGAACCACATCATCGCCAAAATCGGGGAGAGTCACTTTATACCCCCCGGGATCTGGCGAACCCCCTTGGTGGCGAGGGCTACA
>CAZRYF010000006.1:42331-137012 GCA_964604165.1 uncultured Enterobacterales bacterium | reverse complement strand
TTGAGCCCCACGACCTGCTCCGCCCTCCGTTCTACGGCCTGCGAACTTCTGACTCGGGGGACTAGGACTTCCCTCCCTTCTTCTTCCCCCACTTGAACAGTCCGCCGAAAGCTCCACCCGACTTGGACTCCGACTCCGCCCTCTCCTCTCGCATGCGCTTGAGGCGCAGCTCTCGCAGCGCCTCCGTGTGCTCCGGCTGAATCTCCAGCGTACGCTCGAACCAGGGCTGGGCAAGGGCCTCGCTTCCCGAGAGCTTGTGCAGCCACCCCACGCGAAACCGCCGCTCTGCCTCTCGTCGAACGCGTTCTCCGGCAATCTTCCGGTCGGAGTCGCTGCCCTTTTCAAAGCGAATGTCCGCAAGGGTCTTCGCCGCCATGTCGTAGGGGATCTCCTTGAGCACGGCGCGGCAGAAGGTCTCCTGCATTTCAAAGAACGGGTCCGGCTGCATCTCTCTTGCCTGCACCCACAGATCCCGAGCGGCCTTCCAGTTGCTCTTTCGCATGCGAGCCTCTGCAAGCCGCGCCATGACCCGGGCCCGCTCCAGGTCCAGCTCGCTGGTGGCCACCCCCCTCTGTCGCTTTCGACGAATCTCCCGAAGCGCCCGGGCCAGCACCTCTGGATCTTCCAGCTGCTCATGGATCTCATTGATCACGGCAAACACGTCGGCAGCTGCTTCCCGCACCCGGTCGTTTGCTGAACCAATCCGATCCGGGTGATAGCGCGCCGCCATCTGGCGAAAGGATGCCCGCACCGTTTCGACGGTGATCTGCCCTTCGTGCTCATCCGGGTCCAACCCCAGTGCTGCCAGGGGATGAAGAGTCAAAAGCTCCGCAGCAAAGGCCCTGAGCTCCTTGGCCTTCTTCTCATCATCCTCCCCCTCATTCCCCAATACAGATGGCATCTCCTTGATAGCCTCGTCCTTGAGGCCCACCTGCTGGGTGGGCGGCACCAGGACGAACAGCCCCGCCTGAACCAACAGGTCGACACTCCGCCAGCACTCATTTCTCCTCCCCGCCTGCCCCGACTTGAGATGCTCCACGAGCCGTCCCAGGGACTGCCCCCTCTCCGCGTACCGCAAAGCGCGCATGGACAGGGACTGCAAGCCCTCGGTGCGGACACGGCCCAACCCCGTCAAACGGGTCACATGGGACAGGCGGCCCCGGTAGGCATCGATCACATCCTCAACCCGGCGACCGCTCTCCATGGCGCTTCCAAGCAACACCAGGACCGGGCTCTCCTGACAAAAACCGGTGTCCGCTTCCACTTCCCCTTCGTTCATGCGCCAGCGAGCCCCCACGGAACCGGCGCAACCCACCAGGTATTCCGCAACCTGCACCTCTTGGGGCACACCCTCAAACCCTTCAAGTCGCGCGTCCACCAGGCGACCCTCCCGCAACATGAGTCGGCTCTCCTTGATTCCCTGTCGAATTCGCAAGGTGCCGGACAGGGCGCGTACGTGGGCATCGTAGAATGCGGTCAACAGGTCCTCTGTCGAGCGCCAGTCCGATTCCTCACCTGTGGGCATGTTGACTCCGGGTTTCAGGGGAATTCCCCCGCGGCTTGCCTTGTGCCGGAAAGAATCATATGCCACCCGGTGTCCTGGCACACAGGTGCCTACCCAGAACCCCCGTCGGTGAGGCGACCCCATGGCCAACGAATACATCATCAATGTCGGCGACGAAGAACAGTTCAAGACAGACGTTGTCTCCAGCAACACCCCAGTTCTGGTGGACTTCTGGGCGACCTGGTGCGGCCCCTGCCGCGCCATCGCTCCGATCCTGGAAGAGCTCGCCAATGACTACGCTGGCCGAGTGACCGTGGCCAAGGTGGACGTGGACTCAAACCAAAGCACCGCCGCCCAATACGGGGTGCGTTCCATTCCCACCCTGCTCCTCTTCAAGGACGGCCAGGTGATCGGGCAGCTGGTGGGAAATGTGCCCAAGCAGCGACTTCAGGACTTCGTGAATCAGGCGCTGTAGCGACTGTTCGCGGGCGGCCAAAGGGGCCGTAAGTCGGCGAGCACGCCCCTACGGGGCCAATGGGTGGATTGTAGGGGCGATCCCCTGTGGTCACCCGCCGGGATGCCGCAGGCCGACTCGCCCCCCAAAAAGGCGAAAGTCGAGACTAGTAGGCGGTGCCCAAACGCAGCATTCCCGTCACTTCGACCTCTTGCCGGGTCTCCATGGCCCGCGCACTGCCCGTGACCACAACCGCCATCGGATCCTCGGCAAGTATCACCGGGATCCCCGTGGCCTCTCGCAGGGCGCGGTCGAGCCCCTGCAGCATGGCGCCTCCTCCCGTGAGCACAATGCCGCGATCCACAATGTCGCCAGCCAGCTCCGGCGGCGTCTTCTCCAGAGCTCCCAGCACACCCTCCACCACCAGATGAATGGAGTCCATGAGCGCCAGGAAGACCTCTTCTGCGTGCACTTCCAGCGCCCGAGGGAAGCCGGACGAGAGATCTCGCCCCTTGACCCACTGGGTCCTTGGGTTTCGGGGCCTCACCGCGCTGCCAAGCCGGACCTTCAGATCTTCCGCAGTGCGCGGGCCCACGAGAAGTCCGTGCTGCACCCGAAGGTAGCGAACCAGCGCATCATCAAAAACATCCCCCGCCACGCGGAGCGTTCGAGCATAAACAATGTCAGACATGGAGAGCACTGAGATCTCCGTGGTCCCCGCTCCCACGTCCACCACCATGTTTCCCTGGGCCTCCGCAATGTCCATTCCCAGCCCCACCGCTGCAGCGATGGGCTCTTCCACCAGGTGCACATGCCGAACACCGGCGGACTCTGCGGACTCCCGCATGGCCCGCTTTTCGACCTCGGTGGTTCCGTAGGGAATGCACACCATGGCGTTTGGACGCACCACAGGGCTCTGGCCCACCACCTGGTGAAGCAGGTGCCTGAGCAGAGCCTCTGCAATCTCAAAGTCCGCGATCACCCCATCCCGGACCGGCCGCACCACCTGAATGTCCGAGGGGGTTCGCCCCAACATCGCCTTGGCTTCCGTGCCCACGGCGATGACCTGGCGCTCTCCCCTCCGGTTCTGAAACACCGCCACCACCGTTGGCTCACGACACACCACTCCCCGACCGGCCACGTGTACATACGTGTTGCCGGTGCCCAGGTCGATGGCGAGGTCCTGGGAGAATGCATCCAGGACGCCGGAGAAGACGCGGGTGATCATGTGTCGGGGGGCAAGATGGGAAGGAAGGGCAGGAAGTGCTGCGATCCCGCGAGATTGGGCGGGCACAGACCCACCTTTTTCTATAGCAAGTAGCTCTTGACGAGACAAGACTTTCTATGACCGGATGAATCTCGGCGTTAGACTCCCGTAGGACCGACCGGGAGAATCCAAATGCCGTCAATCCGCACCCTGAAACGAGTTGCCGCGATCGCGCTGGTTGCAGCCACCGTCACCGCCTGCTTCAAAGTGCCCTATACCGGCCGCAAACAGTTCAACGTTTTGCCCGATGGTCTGATGCGAGGGCTCGGCGCGCTGACCTACTCCACCATGCTCGCCGAGGTAAAAGTGGCCCGAAAGGGCGAGAACAACCGCACCCTCAACCAGGTGGGCAAACGCATCGCCAGGGTGGCCAACGAAAAGAACTACGACTGGGAATTCTCCCTCATTCGGAACAACAACACCCTCAACGCCTGGTGTCTGCCCGGCGGGAAGATCGGCGTCTACACCGGTCTGTTGCCCGTGGTGAAGAACGAGGCGGGGCTGGCCTTTGTGATGGGGCACGAGGTGGGCCACGCCACGGCGCACCACGGAGCGGAGCGACTCTCCCAAAAGCTCGCGGTCCTGGGGGGCCTCGGGGCGTTGTGGCTCTACCTGGATGATCAGACCGCCCTCACGAAGGACCAACAGCAGCTGGTCATTGCAGCGCTCGGGGTCGGAATTGAGGTCGGGGTGGCCCTTCCCTTTTCCCGGGCCCACGAGCGAGAGGCAGACGTCATCGGCCTGATGTACATGGCCAAGGCCGGCTATCCCCCGGAAGAATCTGTGCGCGTATGGAACCGCATGGAGGCCGCCAAAGACGGAATCGGCATGCCCACATTCTTGTCCACCCACCCCAGCCATGAGCAGCGAAAGGCCAACCTGCAGGAGTGGATGCCGGGCGCAAAGAAGCGCTATCGGCGAAACGCGCTCTCAGAAGACACCCTCGCCGTCCAGTGGAAGGCGAGCGACTTTCCTCCCACAAAAGAACCTGCCAAGAGCGCACAAGAGAGCAGCGGCAAGGGCTCGGGCAAGGGGGGCAGCAAAGGCTCGGACAAGGGCAGTACCGGTGGCAGCGTGGGCGCACCTCCGAAATAGGGGGCGCCCCTGGGCTTGCACCGTGCGGGAAGCGTCTTAAACCCCTCACCGCACACGGAATTCCGGAGGATTCACGCATGTCCATGATGAGCCGCGTCCGCATGTCCACCGACAGCCCCCTTATGGGGCTGATTCTGATCATCATCGTGGTGACTTTTGTCTTCTGGGGGGTAGGAGGCCAAGGCCAGACCAGCTCCGTGCTGGCCGAGGTAAACGGCACCCGAATCACCGACACCCAGTTCAACAACGAGATGCGACGGGAGCGCTACTCCCGGCCCGGCACCTTGTCCGACGAGGCGTATGACGGCCTGGCGGCGCAGGTCCTCCAGCGCATGATCGGCTGGGAGATCCTCATTCAGGAAGCTGACCGCCTGGGGATTGAGGTCTCCGATGCAGAGATTGCCCAGGCCATTCAGGACGACACCCGGTTTGCCGATGACGACGGCAACTTCTCCGTTGACCTCTATGGTCGGCAGGTAAAGCGGTACTACGGAAGCCAGTCCCGGTTTGAAGCAAAGCTCCGAGAGACCATGCGCGTGGCACGCCTTCGAGAGGCCGTCATGCGCGGCGCCCGGGTGACCACCGCCCAGGTAAAGCAGCGCTACACACGCGACAACACCCGGGTGTCCTTTGAGTGGATTGCGGTGCCCGACTCCGCCCTGCTTCCCCTTGTTGCGGTGGAAGAGGATGCAGTCGCCGCCTACCTGGCCGCCAGTGAGGAACGAGTCCGGGCAGCCTACGACGCATCCCTGGACAGCCGCTTTTCCCTGCCCCGCCGGGCCACAACCCACACCCTGGTCCTGAAGACCGGCAGCGATGATGTGGACGACGCCACGGTGCGGGCCACTCTGGACGGGTTCCGCAGCGACCTTGCTGCCATTGAAGATGGGGCGGCTCGACTGGCCTTGTTCAAGGACCTGGCTACCGCAAACTCCCAGGATGTCTCTGCCAACGACGGAGGTTCCCGGGGAGAGCGCACCGATGAGCAAATGGGTCCAGTGATCGCCGACGCTGTCTTTGCAGCAGGCACCGACGGATTGACGGAGGTGGTGGAGACCGCGACAGACCTGCGCCTGGTCTTTGTGAACGAGGCCCTGGAAGCCGAGACCGTCTCCTTTGACGACGCCAAGACCGACCTGGCCCGGGAACTTGTGGCCCTCGACAACGTCGAGATGGCGGCCGAGGCCTACATGGCGGATCTGACCTCCAGCTGGGAGTCCGATGGCACTGTCGCTCAAGAGCTCCTGGACAAAACCGGCGCAGCGGTCCGGGCCGAGCCCCAGGCCACCCTGGGGACCCCGGTCATCCGGGACCTGGGACCCGCCCCGGAGCTCCTGGCCGATGCTGCCCAAGCGGATCCCGATTCCGTGCTTCCCAACGTGTACCAGATCGGTGGAAACCGAGTCATCGCCCGACTCGTGTCCCGTACCGATGCAGACATGACCGCTTTTGAGACTGAAGCTGAGATGGTGGAATTGAAGCTTCTCGCCGAGGAACGCCAGCGCGTGTACCAGGGTTGGGAAGACTCCCTGGTCAGTGAAGCAAAGGTCAGGCGATACTGGTCCGGCAACCAGGGGTGAACCCCATGAAACAGATCCTCTTCCTTGGCGCCCTCCTCCTGGGCACCCTCACGCCCACCACAGCCCACGCCAAGAAGAGCGTCATTGGCGCCACCATGTCCTACGGCATCGATGGCGGCGGCCAGGACTTGCGCCTGCGCTACGGCCTTCGGTGGCGCTTCGCCACGGTCATGGTGCAGCCCGAGCTCCTGGGAGGGGTGACCCTCACAAACGATGAGTCCGCCCCCATCGCCATGGCCGGCCTCACCGTCGGGGCGGGCCCGGTGGTGCAGCCGCGGGTCTTCGCAAGGGCCGGTGCGGTCTTAAGCGGGGACACTCCTGTGGTGATGGAGGAGTTGGGGGTCGCCGTGGTGTTTACCTCCATTCCCAAGATCGACCTGGGCCTGACCGGCGCCTACAACGGGGTCTTGACCGATGGTGAGATCGGAGCGACCTGGTGGTCCGGCGGGGTGGAAGCGACGTTCGCGTTCTAGACCGGATATTTCACCAGGATTCGTTGCGAGGGCCCGTAGTGCGCCAGCGAGGCGGGTTTTGGCGCCCCCCCTTGGCTGCCCCCCACGGGCGCAGCCCGTGAATCAGTGCTTTACCTTTGGCAGGTACCTCTCCCAGTCAAAACGCCCCCCGTCCTGTTCCCCATCGTGGCACTGCTCACAGGTCGATCGCTCCACCCGGCGCTGAATGGTTCCGGCCACCGGTGCTGCAAGATGCGTCTCCCCCGGGCCGTGACAGGACTCGCAACCCACGTTTCGCAAGACGCCCACCTGGGAGGGATGTCCCGGCCCCCTTGGGTCATGGGCGCCCGTCACGTGGCAGGCAAAACAATCCAAATCCATAGACCGCCCCACCTGCTCCAGAGTGCCCAGGGCATGGCTGTGTCCAGTGGTCCGCCACTGGGCAAACTGGGTCGGATGGCAGCCAAGGCAAGCGCTAGAGCCAACAAAAGGTCCGTCCAGCGCCACATCCTGGGGCTCCTGGGCCGCTGCAGCGATCTGGGACTTGGCCGCCTCCACCAGCTGCTGCGTGGGGTGGTGTTCCCCGATCTCAGCATTCAGATCCACCACCAGGTTCTTGAACCGGTGGTGGGATCCCCGCTCTTGTGCAGGCCCCCACCCCTCTCCACCAGGTCGCACCTCCAGGGACAACATCCCCAGCCGCTTCCCCCGAGAGCCTGCCCCCAGCTCGAACCCCCCCCCTTCCAGGGGCTTGGGGTTCATCCAGGTACGACGGGCGTGGCCATCGAGGACAAAGTCGACCCGGGACAGGCGCCCGACCTCCGCAACCTGGGCCGCGGTTCCGTGAGCAATCACCACACGCACATCCACTGGCCCCTGCCGCTCGATTTCCTCCCGCACCCCTTTCACCCCTGTACCTCCCTCGCAGCCCGCAGGCCCCACCCCCACCATACCGATCAACCCCACCCGGACACCGCCTCTCTCGATCACACGCCCCCCTTCAAAACGGTTCTCCCCACAGACCAAGCCGGCCGCCAACACCGGTAAATCATGGGTCTGCACCACATCCAAGAAGGTCTCCAAGCCCAGGGAAAAGTCCCCCTCGCCCGGTACAAAAGCGTCCATCCCCCCCAAAGCAAATGCTTCCGCCTGGAGCTTTGCCTTCTCCGCTTGCTGCGCCTGGCGGGCCGGCGGAAGAAACCGGGCCTTCCAAAACAGATCCCCGCCGTCCACCACCACCACCGCGCTCTCTTTCTTCACTTCCTCCAGCAGTACCGCTCGCCTGGACAGACCGCCCAGAGGATTCTTGGGTCAGCCACAAGGCTCGATTTCACCGTCTACATTGTGGGAGTAAACCAGCGTGACCCGGGCGGGCTCCACCCTGCCTGCCTGGGGTTGGCTGGCGAGACACCCATAGAGGAGAGCACCTGCAAAGGTCGCAAAAGTCATTCTGTCGCGTCCTTGGATCGAGCCAACTCCATGGCGTCCCGTCGCTCCTCCTTGTCCTCGTCCCGGTCCAACTTGCGGCTGTGTTCTCGCACCGCGTCCTGGAGCACAGACAGGGCCCCACGGTCCACCAAGTACACCGCGGGCTCCTCCTCGACCTTGGCGAAGTAGCGCTCCATGGGGCGCTCCTCCGAGTCCATCCAGGGCTCTCCCTCCCCCCCGATCAACAGCGTGCGTTGGGTGCCATCGCTTGTTGCAACAATGGCACGGGCCACGGGCGTATCCAAGCCGAAGGCGGCCAGGTTCTTCGGCGCATCCGCGACAAACTCCTCGGCCCGCACCGACGCCACCCGCGTCGCCACGCGCTCCGGCGTTGACCCCGGCACCGGCCGACCATCCGCCCACTCCCACTTGGAGACTCCCTTGCGCAGATGAACCTCCCCGGATGGGTCTCCTTCCTCTCCCCCTTCCAGCCAGACCTTCAAGGCCACCACGTCGCTGCCCTCCATGCGCATAAAGCGCCGAAGCCGCAAATCCTCCGGGTCACCGCCAAACTCGTCCAGCAGCGCCTGCCGTGCGGTGTACACCGTTCGGTCCCCCTCCACGATCATGTAGGCCAGATCCTCGTCCTTCGCATCGGACACCGGGCGGCCAATTCGCAGAACCAGGGGGTCTCGGTTTCCAAACTTCAGGGTGATCAAGGCCCGGGGGCTGTCCAGACCATACAAGCGCAGGTCCGAGTCATCCCCCTCCGGCAGATCCCTCGCAAACTCCCGGGCCTTCAAGCCCGAGACCCGCCCCATAAGGGACCGGGCCTTGTCCCGGGAGGCCGCCATGGGAAATGGCTCTGTAAGCTCCCAAAGGTGCTCGCCAAGACGCTGTAGCTGCAGTCGCCTTCCGCCGGGCAGGTCTGCCTCGATGGCGTCCACGTCTTTGGAGTCAAAAGAGGCAAAGCGCCGCTCCCGGAACTCGTCCAGAGTAAAGGAGTAGTAGTCCACGGCGCTCTTTTTCACCGTGTAGATGCGATTCCCCGGAATGGGCTTGATGTAGTAGCTGACGCTGCTTGGGTTTGGATCCCCCGCCAGGAACTCGATGGGATCCCCCTCCCGAAGCTCCACCCGCACCTGCACAGCTTGAGCGCCCAGCCCGTAGAGTGCCATGTCTTCGGGGGCCTCAATCACCGTGGCCCGGGCGTTGAGGTCGTGGAGCTGGTGCTTGACCCGGTTGACCATAGAACGGGAAGCAACGAATCCAGACTCCTCAAGAACCCAGCCCGCATCGGTTTCCTTGAGCACCAGAGTATCCTCGGGGCGCTTGACCTCGACCCGCACTACTTCTTGCTTCTCAAAGCGAAACAGCGCCGGCTCCATGCTGTCTACAAAGGTCGGAGCCACCTCCGGAGCAAAGAAGTCCGCACCGAACCAGGCCAGCGCCAGGAGCACCGCCACCACGAAAGTACCTCGAAATGCCTTCATCTCCCCCTCCTGGATGCCCAGACAGCACCGCCCAGGAGCAGGGTCAGCAAAGGCAGAAGCCCCAACGCCACCCAACGGATGACCCCCCGATCCTCGGCAGTCAGGGCCAGGCGACGCACGGTGGTGGGTCGCCCCACCACTGAGAGCCGCGCCTCATCCCCAAGAAGCCAACGAAAAGCGTTCACCAAAAAGGACGCGTTTCCAGGCCCTTCTGCCAGGAGCTGGTTGGTGGCCAGCTCCGAGTCCCCCACCACCACGGCGCGAGCCACGGGCCGCCCCGGAGGGACCGGCCCTTCCTCCCCGGGAAGCACCTGGACCGCCACGGACATGGTGCCCGGCCCCTCTCCATCGATCTCCGGTTGGTACAAGGCCGTGCCCCCTTCAAGCGCCCCCCCCCTCTCGATCCACCCGGATCGCGCCGTTTGAAGCAAGGGCTCATGCCGCAGCCAGCCCGGGGCCTCCACGGGAGACACCAGGGGCGCGATGTGGGCCAGGACCGTTACCAACTTTTCCTCGGCGAGATCCTGGGTGATGGCGTGGGAGCGATACCGGGGCACTGGGCGGTCGTTGTACGGAAACACCAGGGTGCGGTCCATGACCAGCCCCTCGGCCACCGTGACCTCCAGATCCGCCAGGATGGACGGGGCGGGGTGGCCAGGGTCCACCCAAATCATCAGTGCACCGCCTCTTCCCACGTACTCAGAGAGGGCAGTCTCTTCCGCCACCGTGAGCAAAGCACGGGGACGGGCCAACAACACCGCTGCAGCATCGGCAGGTATCGATGGCGCCACATCTCCCAGGCGATCCCGGAACAAATCCAGGGTCTCTACCTCGTAGTTCTCCTTGTCCAGGATCTCAACCAGGCTCGTCAGGCCTCCAGGCCCTCTGTCCTCCACGTCTCGCTCTCCATGGCCCTCCAGGGAGTAGATCACCTTCTTTCGCTTGGAGAGCAGCTGCGAGGCCGCGCGGTTGAACGCAGCCTCTCCCAGGAATTCCATCCGCCGTTCGGCCCCTTTGCCGACCCGACGAAACAAATCCCGGTCCCGCAGATCCACCCGATCTTCTCCACGCTGAATGGTCATGTGGCCGTATTCCCCGACCCCCAGCTCCTCCGCGGTGAGGCGTTCCCTGTCAAAATCCACAATCCGCCAGTTCACCACGGGGGAGGCGTGCCCCAGCTCCTCCAGGAAATCGCGGGCCGCGCGGTTCTTGAAGTAGGTGTCCTTCTTTCCCTGCTGGGCCGTGAACACGGTGATCTTCACCTCGACACCTTCGGACTCGAGAAGCTCCAACTTGTGCACGGTGCCCCGCTGAAGCTTGCTGGCGGCATCTTCAGACAGATCCCAGCGCAGTGGACTGCGCTCAGCGACTCCAACCAGCACCCCAATGAGCAGCACCACCAAAGCGCTCATGAGGGTCGCGTTGCCTCCATGGGCCAGGCGACGACGGCTCTGGAGATTCAACGCCATCGGCGGGACTCCAGGGAACGAAAGGTCAGGAAGAGAAAGACAAAGGTGAAGCCCGCGAACCAGGCCAGGTCCCCGGTGTCCACAATTCCCCGGTTGAAGTCTCGCAAGTGGGGCAGGAGCGCGAGCTTCTCCAGGCGGGGGCCCCAGGTCTCCCCCACCAGGCGCACGGCGCTGCCCATGAGCCAGAAGGGCAGAAGCATCAGGATGCCGGCCAACCCAGCGGCCACTGCATCTTCGGTCAGAGAAGAGGCGAACAAGCCGGCAGCACAGAAAGCGCCGCAGCTCAACGCGAGGCCCAGGTAAGAAGTGAGGACTATCCCCCAGTCTGGGTCCCCGTACCAGGAGAGGATCCACGGAAACAGCAGCGTCCCCGTGAGCATCACCCCACACAAGGTCCACGAGGCCAACCACTTGCCCAGCACCAGGGAAGGCAGCGACAAAGGCACGGTCATCAAAAGCTCCAGGGTGCCGCCGCGCTGCTCCTCGGAGAAGTGGCCCATGGTGAGCATGGGCAGAACGAAGATCAGGGAAATGGAGAGGTTGCCCAGCATGACCCGAAGGGAAGCCTCCCCGGTCAGGGCAATGCCCAGGTAGAAAAACACCCCCGCAAGAAACAGGAACGCGCATAGAAAGGCATACGCCAGGGGGCTCACAAAGTAGCTCCGCAGCTCCTTGCGGTAAATGGCCCACATTCCGCTCATGCGGCCTCCTCGCCTACCAGGGAGAGAAAGGCGGCTTCCAGCCCCGGAAGGTGAGCTTCCAAAGAGGCAATTTCCCACCCCTTCGCCGCCGCCATCTTCGAGATCTCCACCCGGGGATCCGCAGGGGCACGGACTTCCAGGACGCCATCGGCCCGGGGGTGCACGCGGGCCACCGCGGCGAGGTCTCCCACCGCCACCGCCTGTTCCGCGGTGTCCGAAGCGCTGCTTCCGAATTGCACGCGCCAAGTGGGATCGCCTCCGTGGGCACAGACCTCTTCCAGGGTTCCATCCGCCACAATCCGGGACCGGTCAATCACCACCACCCGGCTTGCCACAGCCTCCACCTCCCGGAGAATGTGGGTGGAAAGAACCACGGTCCGATCCGAGGCCAGCTCCCCTATGAGACGTCGAATGCCCAGGTTCTGGGCGGGGTCCAGACCACTGGTGGGCTCATCGAGAATAAGCACCTGGGGGTCATGGACCAGAGCCTGGGCAATGCCCACACGCTGCCTGTAGCCCTTGGACAGGCTGCCGAGAATCCGGGACTCCCACCCGGTGAGCCCTACACGCTCCATGACCGAGCCAATGCGGGTCAGGGTCTCCTTGGCCGGAACCTCGCGCAGCTGCGCGACAAATCTCAAGTACTGGCCCACTGTGAGCTCCCGGTACAACGGAGGGGTCTCCGGAAGGTAGCCCACAGCCCTCTTGACCTCCCGAGGGGAGGCAAACACATCGTGTCCCGCGACGATTGCGACTCCCTCCGTGGCGGGAAGGAAGCCCGTCAGGATACGCATGGTAGTGGTCTTGCCCGCACCGTTTGGCCCAATGAACCCCAGGACCTCCCCCTTGTCCACAGAAAAACTGACCTGGTCGATCGCCGTCAGGTCGCCGTATCGCTTCGTCAATTTCCGGGCTTCGATCATGGTCTCCCCGCGCTGCGGAGTGGGAGTGTAATGCCTCCCCAGCGGTTCACAAAGGTGTGGGGCTTTGTTCTGGGGAACTCCCTGTTCTCAACGGCTCTCGGCTCCGATGTCCAAGAGCCTGGCGCCGCCCTGGCAGACCGGGTCGTCTCCGTGCTCGGAGAGTCCATCGTCACCTCGACGGAAGTAGGGTTTGAAGAGGCACTTCACCCCCATGTGGAGACTCCAATTCCCCCTCTCGCCAATCCGGAAACGGCGGCGCTTCAGCGCCTGGAGGACATGCGGATCCTGCTCCTGTTGGCGGGAGATGTGCCTCTTTACGCACCGGACCGCACCCAGCTGGACGCGAGGCTGGCCGCGGTCCGTTCCACCTGGGACGGGGAAAAGGCCTACCTCGCCTTTCTGGCCCAATGGGGCATGTCCGAGACTGACCTGCGCTCGCACCTGCATGGACGCATGGTGGTGGAGTCCTTCATCCATCGAAACGTGGGGCTGTCTCTGGAGTGGGAGTCCGAGCAGGTGGGGTGGGCAGACGTATACATCACCACCTACGAGCGCTGGATCACACCACACCGAGATGAGGCCCGCGTGCGGCGGATTCCTGCCCGATGATTCGCGCCGGCGCCGAGCCTGACCTGGAAGAGGTGGTTGCGATCGAAAAGGCCGCGCAGCCACCCGGATGGTCACGCGCACAATTCCGGGAAGAGCTTCAGCGAGCTGGGGGGCATTTTCTGGTGGCGGAGGTGGGAGGTAGAGTGCGCGGCTTCGGCATTGGATGGACCGTTGCGAACCAAACGCACATCCTGAATGTGGCTGTGCATTCGGAACACCGGCGAGAAGGGATTGGGCGCGAACTTGTGAAGGAGCTCTTGGAACGAGGGGGAGAGGGGGAAGTGCTGTTGGAGCTTCGGGCTTCGAATGGGGCGGCTCGCGCTCTTTATGAAGGCCTGGGGTTTCGGGAGGTGGGTCGGCGGGGGGGGTACTACCGGGATGGGGAGGAGGCGGTTTTGATGACGTTGGAGGTTTGAAGGGAAGGGGTGGGTTGTTGAGGGTCGAGTTGTCGAGTTGTCGGGTCTTTTTGGCGGGATTTTTTGTGGCGGGTTCCGCGTCCTCCTTTGGGCTTCCGGTGGGTACAAAGTGCCCGGTTCGGACGGGGCAACGCGAACATTCGGGACCAGGCGCTTCGGGCGAGTCGGTCCGTCTGTCTGAACATTGCTGAGGGAAAGGGGCGTGGAGGTGGCGCGGAAGCCAACCACTACCGGATTGCCCACGGTTCAGCGGCAGAGGTCCGCGCCTTTCTGGACCTCGTGGCCCTGAGCGGGGCGGAGGCTCAGCAAGACCGCCTTCGGCGTGTTGGTTGCACACTCGCAAGAATGGCCGGGTGAATCCCTTGCCTGAATCACTGGCCCGGCGTTCCCCCCAAGGTCTTCAGTGACTTGCAGATGAGCCTTGAGTATCCAGCGCTATTTGCTGCCGAAGTGGTACTTCCGAGCAAAAGCGGACGCCGCTGTGATCTTCGGAAAGTGCAGATCCCCCATCTGCCGCTTCAGACAACCCTCCAAATCCTTGTCGCGCACCGTCAATGCCCGCACACGAATGCTGTTTGGCGTCCCACTCGGCTGCACCGTGAAGCTCACCATCCAAGATCCCTTCAGCCCCTCCAGCGTCTTCAGCCGCTGGTTGTAGCACTGCTCAAAGCGGCCGTTGTTGGCCCGGAGGGTGTGGGTGATGGCCTCGGCGATCTCGTCCGGGTTCGAGAGCGCATCGGGTGCCAGCTGCATACGGCGCGGCACCACCACCGGTCCACCGGAGGACAGTGTGGCAGGCTCCTGGGTGGTTCCGGTGCGGGAGGAGTGGTTTGAGGAGGCTGGGTAGTCGGTCTTCTTCTTCGGTTTGCTGGAGGTGCTCTTGGAGGGCATCGGCACAACCGCGGTCTGGGCAGGCTGCTCTGGTTCCTCCGGCGCGTTTTCCTTTAAGGCGTCGGACATGGCCTGGGCCTGGGCTTCGGGGTCCGTGCCGTTATCAAACAACTCAAATTCACCTTCCAGATCCACCGCAGGCAGGGGTTTCTCCTGTGTCTGAGTGAAAATCCCCCCTCCAACAATCGCCAAGAGCGCCGCGGCGGCCACCAGACGCCCCATGCCAATCCCCCCGGAATCCTTCTTTTTTCCCTCGGCTTTCTTGGCCACTCCTGGATCCGTCGGAGTCTCCTCCCCAGGGATCGTGTTGAAGCAATGGGGGCAGGAGCCGCCATAGAGGACCAGGTCTTCCTCTACTTCCGCTCTGCAGAACGGACATTCAGGCATGCAGGTCTCCCAGGTCGATCAGGTGCAACGAATCCGCCCGGATCGCCGCCGTGACGGCAACGGTAGCACTTGCCCCCGGAATACGGCAACCGGGATGCCCACCATGAATCTACGGTTGACAGGGTGGGCACAGCATCGCACCCTACCTCTCGCAATGGGCAGCCTCTCCGACTTCATTCGTTCCGCCTCCTCTGACTCCATGCTCCCGTTCCTGAAACAGGCCCTGACCGACGTGGTGATGGAAGTGCTGGGCGAGCGGCAGGTGCCGACGCGCACCGACTTTCGGGAGCTACGCGACGTGGTGAACAAAATGCGGTCCTCGGTGACCGCCACCACAAGCTCCGTCAAGAAGATGGAGGAACGACTTGTGGCCATGGAAGAGCGCCTGGCCGCACTGGAGAAGAAGAAGCCCCGCAAGGCCCCTGCCAAGAAAAACAAGTAGCCCTTGCCCCCCCAGCACTCTCACCCACTGGCATCCGCTGGCGGTGCCGCCGGCACCGTCCCGTAGCTTCGGTTCGTGGGGCTCGGCACGGGCATAGAAAGAACGATGTCCCCCCGTTTGCAGGTGATATGCTGGCCCGGATTGGATCACCATGACTTGTACACTTACAAAGGCATTTTACAGTCCTGTTGCCCTGCTGGGCGCGGCCCTTTGTCTACCGTCATGCAGCAATGGAGATGAGGATTATCCTGAAGATTGCAAGGTCGAGTTGGAGCCAAGTGCAAACAGCTTGGTAGGAGAGTGGGTTGGGGATTTCGAAATGGCCTTCTTCGCCGAGGAAGACGCTGCCGTCGCAGCGGACGGATGCGAGGGTTCCATCGATCTCGTCTTGGAGGAAACCGAGGACGATCTGTCGGGATCTGGGACCTGCGACTGTCAACCCAGTGACTTCTACCCGGGTATTCTGGAGTCCGAATGGACCTGTCTTGTAGAAGTTTCAAGTTATGGGCCGGTCGGAGATTGTAGTACCTCAGGCGATGAAGCTGCCAATCTCGCTGTCCTGCGGATGGAGTTGGTGGATCCGGAGAGTGGGTCCGGCTTGGTTTGGGATAGCTGGATTACTTTTTCTTCCGAGCACACGATTGCGCTTCACGAGACAGCCAAAGTGGAGGCTTCTTCAGGATCTGAAACCGCAGTTTGGATGGAACTGACCCGCCTTCAACTTTCGAGGGAATAGCCCCTTCGTGGCCCAGTGGATTCTTGTCCTTCTGACTCTGTCCTGCGGGGGGAAGGGACAGGGAGGTGGAGCCGAGTACACATGCGAGGGAGAGTGCACCTACCGCATTGACATGCAACTCCCCGAAACGCTGGCAGATTGCCTGTTCGTGGCCACGCGCAGGGCAAATGAGAGTTGGGATGAGGCCAGCGGACGGTACATTCTCGAGCACACAGTTTGTGTTGGAGACACAGGCGAGCCCGGTCTCGCTGAGGTGGCCGGTCAAAATCTTCTTCCCGAGAACCTGATCTCAATCCTTCCGGACTATGAATTCAGACTCGGTGCGGAGCATTGTTCACCGGTGGTGACGGTGACCGGTGAGTCCTGCCAGCCTTGACTCTGTGTCAAGGGTTGTTGAACGGTCCCTCACGAAATGACGAGTGGCGAAGGGTAGGGAAGGCTCCCGAACGGGCGCGGCGATCACGGTGAGGCCAAGCGGTGCCTCTTTGGTTTCAAATCAACCCATACGCCGTATCCAACAAGTGCACCATTACGTTGCACCCGGCGTGAAAGAAGGCCGCCGCAAGCACCCCCCCGGTCTTCTCCCGCAGCAACCCGAACAACAGGCCGGGGAAGAAGATCGCGAAGTGCCACCACTGGAAGGTCACGAGGGAGTGGCCAAACGCAAACAACAGAGAGCTGATCCAGAGGCCGTGCCCAAAGGGAATGCCCGCCAGGATGAACTTCCTCGGCAGCGCCTCGTTGAGCCGGGTCAGCAGGTAGCCTCGGTAGAAGAACTCTTCGGGAATTGCCACGAAGAACACCTGGTAGGCGATGAGGGTCGCAACATCGGCTGGAAACCGAAACGCAGGCTCTGCCCCAAAAAGGACCGTCTGGTAGAAGTGGTAGACCACCAGCCACGGCACCAGAATCGCCAGCAGCAGCTTGCCAGCCAGCGCCAGGGCACTGCCCCATGCCCGTCCATCCCGAAAGGCCGGCACCGCCAGGCGGTAGGCATAGGAGTCCACCCGGCGAATCCGACAGAGCACCACCGGCGCATAGATAAACAGGACAGGCACCGCAGCCAGGACCCAGTCGGGCAGCCCAGCGCTGCCGTGCAGCTCCACCGCCCCCCGAATCAAGAGGAGCGTCACGAGCCAAAGCCCCACGACCTCCCGAAGAACCGTAGGCAACTCAACCCCATGGGTGGGGCGGTCTCCGAGACCTGGCGCCTCGATCATTCCGCGGGCTGCCCGCCGCTGCGGTAGCCCGCGAGATCCAGGGTCACCTGGCGAAAGCCCTCTTGCCAACAGGCGGCCAGCACCGCATCTCGCACCCCTTCCGCGACCAAGGCAGAAAAATCGCTGGGGTCCAGCTCGATACGGGCCAGGGGGCCCTCGTCAAGCTCGTGGAAACGAACCCGAAAGTGGCGAAACCCGTAAATGCGCAGGACGCTCTCGATCCGCCCGACCTTTTCCACGCGTTCGGACGTCACCCTTGTTCCCACGGGAAAGCGACTGCCCAAGCAAGCAAAAGAGGGCTTGTCCCATAAGTCCAGCCCCAAGGACCGCGCCGCGTCCCGCACGGCCGACTTGTCGAACCCCGCTTCTACCAGGGGATGACGCACCCGGTGCTCTTCCGCCGCCTCCAAGCCCGGCCGATCCTCCCCAAGATCATCGGTGATGGTTCCATCCATCACCCAACGAATCCCAACCCGATCCGCCCAGAGCCGCGCCAGGTCAAAGAGCTCAGTCTTGCAGAAATAGCAGCGACGACCCTCGTTTGCTGCGTACCCCTCACGCTCCAACTCGTGTGCATCCACGACCAGGTGCCGCACCCCCAAGCGCTCTGCGAAAGCAATGGCCTGTTCCTTCTCCTCCCTGGGAAAAGTGGGTGAGTCCGCGGTCAAGGCCACGGCCTTGTCCCCCAACACCCGGTGAGCCACCTGTAGAACCAGCCCGGAATCGACCCCCCCCGAAAACGCAACCAAGGCGTTCCCGGCGTCGCCAAGCACGGATTCCAAGCGCTGAAGAGCCGCGTCTGCCATGAAGGCCCTTCTAATCCCCTCAGGTGAAGATGGCCCGGTTCAGGTCCACCCCGAGCTCTTCGGGACGCACCACCCGCGCAGCAGATCGCAACCAGGCGCCCCCCTCGTCCTTGTCCCTGAGATCCACGAGCTTGGACTCCCGCACCTGGGTGCCGAACCGATCCAACAAGAGACGCACCACGGGCCTGCGCAGATCTTCTGCGCCGGTCGGCGTCATGTACACCACCCCCACCTCGCCCGTGGAGAGCAGAAGCAGCGAACCCAATGGATAGCACCCCACAAGGTTTACAAACAGGGCCACCAACACCGGGTCCAGGCTCTTCCCTGCCGCCTCCAGAATCTTCGCCAACGCTTCGTCTGGAAGCAGACCGTCCTGTCCGGGACGCTGAGTGGTCAGGGAGTCGTAGGCCTCGGCGATGGCGATGATCCGTGAAAAAAGATGCGACACCGGCCAGCCCGGCACCTGCGGGTAGCCGCTGTGGTCATGGCCCATGTGGTGTTCAAAGGCGGTCACCATCCAGCGCCGGGTGGCGGGGTCCAAGCGGCCCATTCCCACTGTGGCCCGGACAGACGCAAGGGGGTGCTGCTCCAGCTGCTTCTGGGCTTCAGGATCCAATTGCCGGGTGTTGTACCGAATGCTCTCCGGCAGCTCCCGCATGCCCAGATCACACAAGACCGCCGCCATACCAAGGTCCAAAAGGGCCCCGCGAGGCAGCTCGATGGCATGCCCCAGGGCAATGCTCAAGATCGCGGTGTTCACCGGGTGGCGTAGCTCAAAGGCGTGGCTTCCTTTGAGCTGCACCAATGCCAGGTGCTGCCGGGGCTCGTCCATGGCCTGCTCCACCAGGAATTGCATGATTCTCCGCAGCGAGGACTGCAGCCCCTGGGAGCTCTCTCGCTGGTAGAGAGCCGCCACCACGCGCAGGGCCCGCAGATACAACTGCAAAGAGCGGGAACCAGCCATGGCAATGGAGTCCGCCTCACCTCCTCCATCGCCTCCTACCGTCCCGCTGGTCAGGCGCATGGGCCGACCAAAGCGGACCGACTCCACTGCATTTCGGGACAATCGATCGTTGAGCCGCTGCCACGCCTCCCGGTCCTCCTCATCGACGGTTGGCGCCTCCAGAATCGCAGCCAGAACCGCGCGCCAATCCTCCCCCAGGCTGGGTCCATGGATTTCAAACCCCCCCACACCCCTCTCCCGCAGGAAGTCATTCAGGAATCGAACCTGCTTCACCTGCGCCCGCTCCACGCGAATGCGGTTCTGGTTGATGTGAATCACATCCCCCTCCCCTTGAAGGCTGGCAAAACCCAGGTCTTGGAACAAGGAACTCGCAGCGGTGGCTGTCACTGTGAGAGGGTTGTCCAACGCCCGGTTGGACATGTTGTGAATCCGAGCCGTGCGAATCAACGTGGTGATTCGATAGGTGAACCGTTTGCCCACATTGTGGACGCGGCGCAGCTCCGCTTGAGAAACTCCGCTGTCGACACTCATGGGTTCCCCCGCCTCTTGTGGGTGGCACCTTGAATCACGGGCACCAGCTCCGGCTGCTTTCGAGCCACGAGATCCAGGGCTGCCCGGCTCTCATCCAATTCAATGGCCACCAGCGCATGGACGGCGCACTCGCTCACACTGCGCGGCGGCCCCGCCATCTCGAACTGCCCGGTGAGCACACCCCGCAGGAGGGGAATGGACTCCACCCGGCCAATGATGCCGTAAGCGAGAAACCAGGCCCGGCGTTCCGCATCGCTACAGGTACCCAGTAGGGGAGAGCGCATCCTGACTTCGATGTGGTTCAAGCTGGAGCGGTCCCGGTAGACCGACAGGTAGCGCAGCGCCTCGATACGCACGCCGCTCTCCTTGTCCTCCAGGGCCGAGAGCATGGCCGCCCGAATCGCAGGAGACTGCTGCTTCCGAAGGGCACGCAGCGCAGCCTCACGGGTGGCGCTTTCTTCTGCGTTCACGTGGCCCAGGCACACATCAATGGCCTGGGGCGCGGTGACCCGGCCCAGGGCCAGAAGGGGGACAACGGCCTCGGTAGGCTGCGCCGTCACCAAGAGGGTCAACACCGCTTCCGGGTCCCAATTCACCTTCAACACCAGGACATCGGCCAAGACCTGCCGCACGGACGATGAGCCACAATGTGCCCCCAGAGAGATCAACCGGTCCACACCCGCGCGAGGAACCACCGAGAAGAGGGTAAAGACCGGGCCACAGTCCGCACGGGTCTCGCATCGTGCGGACAGGACCGCGCCGAGACGCTCCAGACTCTTGTCTGCCAAGAGCCGACCAAAGCCTCGCTGAAAGGCCTCCAGCCGCTCCGGCGAAGCCCGGGGAGCATTCGTGGAAAATGCGAGAACGCGCCGCACAAAAGCCCCCGCCCCTTGCAGTTCGTCGCTGGAAATGAGCTCCAGGCAGTGGCGGCCCACATCACGCCCCATCTCCTCCACCCGCCCGAGATCCTCCTCCAGCCGAAGAGTCTCAAACAACACCCTTCCCACCCGTTCAAAGTCGGCGTCCGTTCCGGCCCGCAGCTCATTCACCTCGGCCTGGAGGGCCTTTCGTCCGGCATTATCCACCTGCAAGAGCGCGTCGTCTTCCCCTTCGCCCCCCTCGACTTCTAGGTGCAACTCGTCCTTCAGGCGCAAGTAAAGGGCCACCTCGTCCTGTTTCATCTGAATCACGTCAGCGACCCGGGCACCTTCGGCCTGCAGCTCCGCAATGAGCCCCTGGATCTCTGGCACCAGCAAAGAGTCCCCTTGGGCCATCTCGGGGTCCACCCCCGCCGACCGACCGGACATCAGGTCTTCCCGTTCCGCGGCGATTCCCATTTCATCCTCTGCTGAAAAGCGATCCGCGATGTCCACGTGAATGTTCTCGAACTCGGACCGCCAAAGCGCGGACACCAGGTCGTCCTCGAACTCCCCCCGGTGCGACCAGTCGGCCACCAGCAACTCGGCAAGCTTCAGCAGCTCTCGGGGAGACACGTCGCGTTGAATGCCAAACCCCCGGGCCCCCTCCATGTGGAGCCCGTAGGCCATGTCTTCCCCCGCCTTGTCCTGGCCGACAATTCGCTCTCCATGGAACTGGATTTCCGTAGCGCTGAACTCGAAATCCAGGACCTCAAATCGGTCCAGAAGCTCCTGCACCCCTTCCACGTACTGGCTCAGAAACCGCTGTGACTGGTGGTGGGAGGAACCGTAGAGCCGAGAGGTTCGTCCAAACTTGATCAGGTTCTGGAAGATCAACTGTGCCTGCTTGACCAGCCGGCGCATGGTCGCGGGGTCCTCCTCGGAGGAGGCCACCTGGTTCAGGTATTGGTCGAGGTCCGACACGTGTGTCTCCGAGAGGAAGAGTGTACCGCTGATGACGTATGCTGTACGCCCACTGGAGAATTGATGATCCGGCCACCCTTGGGAGAGATCCTCGTGCGCCTGGGCCTGCTCACCAAGAATGAGCTGGCATCTGTGCTGGAGCGAGCCCAAAAGGGCGGTCGCCTGGGGCAGACCGCCCTGGAAATCGGTGTCCTGGACGAGGAGGGTCTGGCGCGAGCCTTGGCGGTGCAATGCGACGCAGGTTTTGTCTCTGCAAGCCGCCTGAGCGGGCTGGAACCGTCGGCGGAGGCTCTGGGGATTCTGCCAAGGGAGTTGATGCAAAGAGGTCCACTGCTTCCCACCTTCCGAGACCAAGAGTCGGGTGTGGTTTCCCTGTTGGTGGCGGACCCGACGGACTCGGACATTCTGGCGGAAGCCAGGGAATCCACGCGGGCCACGGAGCTGAAGCTCTATGTCGTGCCGCATACTCCCCTCGTGGAGCTCCTGGACCGAGCCCTCGCCCGCATCGAGGGAGCTCCCGAGCCCGAGGCGCCTGCGGTGCAAACGCCCAGTCCACACTTGCCGCGACGCAAGGAGAGCCTGGCGATCCTCCTGGACCCGAACGTCCAGCGCTTGGGCGCCCTCAAGCAGCTGGACATGTTGGAGGGTCGCCAGGCGCTCTACGCCTCTACTGCCGCCCAGGTCACCGCTTGCCTGGACAATCCCAGCGCAGATCGCCTGTACTACCGCCCGGAATCCAGATCAATCCTCGATGAGCACCTGGAGATCTGGCGACAGAACACGCCGCATCTTCACGTGGCGGAGATTGCCTCCTATGGACCAGCAGGCCACCCGGGGTCACCCCACGAGACCTTGCGGGACTTCCTGATGGGTCTGTTCGAGTTCCTTCTGATCGCATCCGAACACGAGAACTTTGGCCTGAGGGCGCGAATCCGGCGAAAGTCCCAGCTGTGCCGCCAGCTGGGAGAAAGGCTTCAGCTTCCACCCCACGAGCGGGATGCCTTGCTTGTATCAACCCTCCTGGTAGACCTCCCGGAGATGACCCGTTTTCACGGACTGCTGGCAGATGAAACCACGGATCGCAGGCAAGGCGGACGATTTGAGGCCTCCCGGGCCCTCATGTCGGGCTTGACCTGCCCCTTGCCGGTCCACAACCTTCTCTCCGCCCTGGAGGCCCGCCTCACCGGTGAGAAGGAGATCTCACAAAACGTGGGAGCGGAAATCCTGTTTACCCTGGGTGCCTACCTCGCCCGGGGGGAGAACCCCCGCAGCACCGTTCGAGGCATTCTCGGGACCGAGGCACCCCGACACACGGTAGAGGTCTTGGAAGCCCTGGAGCAGGTGCTGGAGGCGGAGGCCACGGAGGACGACTCGGCTGTATGGGCACGAACCGACAACGTCGCCTCCCGGACGGTGATCCTTGCGGAGAGGGATGCATCGCTACTGACCGCCCTTGAGCTGCGCTTGACCCGGGCAGGTTTCCGGGCTGTCACGGTGCCCGACGGTGCCCAGGCACTCGCCCGAATTCGCGCCCTTCGTCCAGCGGGTGTGGTGGCCAACTTGCGGCTTCCCGGCAAAGACGGCCTCTCCCTGGTCCTGGACATACGATCGGACCCGACGATCTCAAGAACCCCCGTGATTCTTCTCACCAACCGAAGCAGCGCAGCGGATGTAGAGCGAGGGCTGGAAATGGGGGCCGACGCAGTCTTGGAGAAACCCATCAACGTGGCAGACCTCACAGAGGGCCTGCGTCAGTTCATCCAGGAGCGGGCGAGAGGCTGATCGTGGCACTCGGGTTCACTCGTTCGAGCCCACCCGCCGGAAGGCCCGCAGGGTCACCCCACCGCGGAGTGGCCAGGACCCCACTTGCCGAAAACCATTTCGCTGTTCCGCGAGGACGTCCCCCACCGGGGGCAGGTCCCCGATCTGGTAATGCTCTTCACGGAGGGCCCGGTGAATGCGGGCTGCATCCGGCCAGTGCACATCCGAATCTGAGGCCAGGTAGAGAAATGACGTGGCGGTTCGGTACCACTCGTAGGTGCCCTGTGGGTCTCCCAGCACCCCGCGGATTCGGCGACCGGGCAGCTGCTCCCTCAAGGACAACACCAGGTATCCCTCGTACCAGTCAGAGTCCTCGCTGAACACCAGCACCTCACCGGGAGGAAGAACTCCAGCCACCTCTTCAGCGGGCCACCTGTGATCCCGCGGAGGAGTTGCCTGGGGGTACCGGGGGGCCACCCATGCATCCCCCAGCACCTCTCCCCCCAGCAGCTGCCCAGCACCGGTGGGAAGGGGCAGCCCCTTGTCCCACATGCGAAAACCCACCTGGTGAAGGCCCGCCACAAACAAGACGACGGTGAGAACCACACCGCCGCGCCGCATGCGACACAGCCAGGCGGCGGTCAACACCGACAGACAACCCAGCATCGGGATGGTGTAGTAGACCTGCTTCTTCTGGATGACGGTAAACAGCACCATCCCCCACAGAACGACCGTCCCCGGCACCCGGTTGTGGCGCCCTCGGGCGGCTCCCCACCGGGCCAACGCCAGCAATCCAAGGAGCCCCGGAACCAGGCCAGCCTGCCCATCCATTAGGCTCGCCGGATAGAACAGCAGGCTTGTCGCGGAGAGCGGCTCCCGGTGTTCCGTCAAGCGACCGGTGGAGTCCACCTCGCCAATGGGAAGCTGCTCCACCAGCTCGGGGAGGTGGTTTCGGAGAAACCCCCAGTACCAGGCCCCCGCCAGAAGCAGCACAAGGCCGCCCGCGCGAAGACCGTTTCGCAGGACCCTCTTGTGGTGAGGCCCGGACAAGCCTCGGAGGGCTTCCACGCACACCGGCACCAGCAGAAACATGCCCACCGTCATCCGATCCATCCAAAGCCCCGCTCCAAGCAGCACCCCAAGAACAAGGGACCCCGTGTTGCTTTGGAAGGACCGACACCGAACCAGGGCCAGGGCACACACGGTGACCCATGCGGTCGCAGCCACGTTGGGCTCAAAGCGCACGAGGTTTCCATAGATGGACGGATAGAGGGCCACGATCCCCATGGAGAGGAGACCCACCCGCCGGCTTACGTGCGCCCCCAACCCATAGGTGGCCCCCAGCAGAACCGCCAGGTGGCCCAGGTTGGAGAGCACCATCATCTTGTGGTTCGCGCCCCCCAAGGCAAAGAGCGGCCAGGGCCAGGCATAAAAGCCAGGCGGCCAGGGGTAGGTCTCAAAAAAGTGGCCCAGGTGGTAGAGGTCTCGGTCTACAAAGGCCACCCAGAAGTCCAGAGCATTCCCCACGTGGAGAAACTCGTTCTGGTACCCGTCCATTCGACCGTTCAGGGCAGACCAGGCCATTGTCTGCCACGTGAAGAACCCAAGCAGCGCCACGCCCAGAAACCAATGCTGCCGCGCCTGGAAAATGGGAGACTGAACGGCAAACCTCCTGGATGGCACCGGGTCAGCTATCATTCAACCCGGAGTCTCACTATGTCGCATCCACGTCTCGACGGCCTGAAGGTAGCACTGGTCTACCCCCCCTACGGCCCGGTGAAGAACGAGCCCGGCATCAAAGCCGTCAAGGAGAACTACGGGATCTTCCCCAGCCTGTCGCTGTTGTACGTGGCGGGCATCCTGGAGGCGGCGGGCTGCGAGGTGCAGCTCATCGATGCCCACGCGGAAGGCCTGGACCTGGACCAGACCGTGGCGCGACTTCGCGCATTTGGCCCCTCCTACATCGGCTACACGATCACCACCTACCTGTTCTTCCAGACCCTGGATTGGATCAAGGCCATCAAGGAACTTGTGGATGTCCCCACCCTTGTGGGCGGCGTCCACCTGTCCATCTACCCCCGGGAGACCTTGACGCACGACTCCATTGACTACGCCGTCACCGGCGAGTGCGAAGTGTCCCTGGCCGAGCTGCTCCACGCCCTGGAGACCGGCGGGAACCTGCGGGAGGTCCGGGGCATTGCCTACCGGCCGCACGGCAAAGAATCAGACGAGGTCGTGGTGACAGAACATGCCTGTGATGTGGACGTGGACCAGGCGCCCCTGCCCGCGCGGCACCTGCTGGACAACACGCTCTACCACTCTTTCATCAGCCGCTACAAGAACTTCAGCTGCTTCATCACGAGCCGGGGTTGCCCCTACAAGTGCATCTTCTGTGAGCAGGGTTCCAAGGCCTTTCGGGCCCGTTCCCCCACCCTTGTCGTAGACGAGTTGGAGATGTGCTACCACGACCACGGCATCCGGGAGCTCGACTTCTTCGACAGCTCGTTCACCATCCGCAAGGACCGGGTCATCGCCATCTGCGATGAGATCAAGCGCCGGAAGCTTCCCCTGACCTGGGCGGCCAGGACCCGGGTGGACTGCATCAACAAGGACGTGCTCGAAGCCATGGCCAGCGCCGGTTGCAGCCGCATCTACTACGGAATCGAGTCCGGCAACCGCGAGATTCTCCGGGTGCTCAAGAAGAGCACAAGCCTGGAGCAGATCAAGCGCATTGTTCGGGAGACCCGGGAGACGGGGATCGACACCTTCGGGTACTTCATGGTGGGCAACCCCTACGAGACCGAGACCACCATCCGCCAGACCATTCGACTGGCCATTGAGCTGGACCTGGACTACGCCCAGTTCTCCAAGGTCACGCCCATGCCGGCCACCGAAATGTACACAATGATGCTCGAGGAAACCGGCGTGGACTACTGGCGGGAATTTGTCCTGCAACCCCACGACCAGCTCGTGCCCCGTCCCCGTTGCGACATGACCGACGCAGAGATCCAGCGCTGGACCCGCCTGGGATACCTGCGGTTCTACTACCGGCCCAAGATGATGTTGCGTCAGCTTCGCCGCATGAAGTCCATTGGCGAGGTACAGCGCTCGATCCAGACCGCCGTTCAGATGCTTCGCGAACACAACCTCGGAGAGGATGCAACCGGCATGGAAGTCCTGGCCTGATAGGCGCAGATGATCTCGCCTGATAGGCTCCCGGCATGTTGATTCTCGGCATTGCCGACAACCACGACGCTGGGGCAGCCCTGGTGGAAGACGGACGCCTGGTGGCGGCCTGTGGCCAAGAGAGGTTCGACCGCATCAAGAACAGTGGGGCCTTTCCCACCGCAGCGATCGACGCCGTGCTGGACATTGCGGGGCACCGGGCGAGCGATGTGGACCGCATTGTGGTGGGCACCGCGTTCACGCCGTCCTTTGCCCTGCGGCGCCTGCCGGGTTTCCACCACAAGCGAAAAGAGTCCCAAGACCAGTTTGACCCCTTGTTGAACGCGTACATCGTGTACCAGGTGGGGCTTCGGGCTGCGGGCCTCCAGGGATTGGAGCTGCGCGCCAACCGCCGCCTGCTGAGAAGGCGCCTCGGCAGCTTGGGTTTCAAGGGAGTCCCGGTGGATCTCATGGACCACCACGGAGCCCACGCCCAAGCGGCATGGCGCACCCAGACACGGGATCCCTGTCTTGTGTTCACGGCCGATGCCATGGGGGATGGCATCACCTGCGCGGTCTGGCGAGGGGAGGGCACATCCCTCACCGGCGTGTGGCAGCAGTCCGGGTTTGCAGCCCTGAACACCTACTACTCGCGCATCACGCAGCTGCTTGGATTTGTCCCAAATCGCCACGAGGGCAAGATCACCGGGCTGGCAGCCCTGGCGGATCCCCCGCCGGATCTGTGGGCCCACTTCAAGTCCCAGCTCCACTTTGTGGGCCCCGGATTCTCCACAACCAACTACCGTAAACGCCAGCGCCTGGACGACGCCTTCCATGCCCCCCTCCGAGAACGCCCCCGAGAGGAAGTGGCCAGCGCCCTGCAGGCCAACCTGGAGGAGGCGGTCTGCTCCTGGATCCAGCACTGGGTGCGAGAGGTGGGAGTGGCCGATGTGGCCGTGTGCGGCGGAATCTTTGCCAACGTGAAGCTCAACCAGCGCATCGCAGAGCTGCGGTGCGTGGACAGCCTGTGGGTCTACCCGAACATGGGAGACGGAGGGCTGGCGGTTGGGGCAGCCCTGGCAGCAGCCCACGCGCCTCCCGCCCGCCCCGAGACCCTGTGCCTGGGACCAAGCTACGGGGAGACGGAGCTTGTCCGTGCGCTGCAGGTGGCGAGACTCCCCAAGGAGAAACCGACAAACCTGGCGGAAGCCGTCGCGGACCTCTTGGCCCAGGGGAAGGTGGTGGCACGCTTTGATGGGCGCATGGAGTTTGGTCCCCGGGCCCTGGGCAACCGCTCCCTCCTGGTGCGGCCGGATGACCCCGCGGTCAACCGGTGGCTCAACGACAAGCTGGGGCGCTCCGAGTTCATGCCCTTTGCGCCCCTGGTCCGCGAAAAGGACGCTGACCGGTTCTTCCGGGGATTTCAGAAGGCTGCAGACGCGGCCCGATTCATGACCGTGTGCTTTGACTGCACCGAGGCCTTTTTGGAGATCGCTGCGGGAGCGATCCACGTGGACGGCACCGCGCGGCCCCAGGTGCTCGCCCCCGCCGACAACCCGAGCCTCTACGCCATCCTGGACGCTTTTGCCGAGAAAACGGGACTACCCGCCCTGGTGAACACCAGCTTCAACCGCCACGAGGAGCCCATTGTCTGCTCCCCCCACGATGCCATCCGCGCCTGGCGAGAGAGCGATCTGGATGCCCTCATTCTGGGGCCGTTCCTCGTGCAGCGAGATACCGGCTGACACCGCCCACAACGAGGCAGTGCCACTCCAGAGCTGGCCCGACAGGTAGGGAGTGTGGCGCGGGTCCCTCCCCTTACGTGCCCGAAGAAAGCTGTTCCACTCCTTGCCCGCCGCGTTCTTGAAAACGGCGGGATGGGACAGGTTCATGCGCATCCGGGTGACGCCTTTGCTGCCCAGGTGCACCAGGTGGGCGGTGCCGTCTGCATCCAGACGCTCCACCACCGCCACGTGGGTGTTGCGATCGTCCTGGCGGCCGTTGCGGTTCCGATCGTGGGTGTTGTCGAAGAACACCGTGTCCCCCACCCGAAGCTTGCCCTTCTTCTTCGTGTAGACCCCGTGCTTTCGGGCCAGGTCATAGAGCGCCGCTGCATTTCGAGAGCCCAGATCCACCCCGGCCCGGGCGTGGGCGGCGTCCACAAAGCCGGAGCAGTCGTACCGATAGGTGGTCCCCCCGGTGTGCAGTCGGCTCTTCCCCACCAGGGCTGACGCCGAGGCTGCAACCCGGCGCCCTCCTCGGGTGGATCGGCCCGTGTTTCGCTCCGCCGTCGGGGAGATCTCCTCTTTCTGGGGGGAGGACTCCGCGTGCTTCGGGGTTCCACGCATGTGCCGGGTGGGTCCGGGAAAACGCATGGGGGTCGATGCACAGCCCACTGACAGCAGTGCAACGAGCAAGAAAAGGGGCATTCTCTCAACCATCGCACTAGCATACCCATTGACAGTCAAAGACTCAATGGGAATCAGCGCCGCCAGCGATCCACACCCCACAAAGCCAGAGAAAAGGCGGCCGTGCCCACGGCCGTTCCGGCCAGCGCCCGGGAGGCTGCGTACTGGGCATCGTGAGCCTCCAGGGTGGTGGCCTGCAGGCTCCTGCGGTCCAGGGCCATCGCCCCGCCCCACGAAGCCACCGCCAGGGCGCTGCTTCCAAGTGCACATCTCTGTACCAGGGAGAGAGAGGGCCGAGGCTGTTGGAAACCAGCATCCAGGATGACCTGCTCTCCCCCACGGAGATCCACCATTCGGAGAAAGACCACCGACCCGTCCTCCACCACCTGCACCAGGTGCTGCCCAGGCAAGACCTGTGCGGAATCGCCCGGTTGTCCCTGTCCATTGACCCACAACGAGGCGCCGGGGATCATGGGCGCGATGCGGACAGTGGAGGGCTGTGTGTGCCGGTGGCGGGGCGCCTCCCACAAGACCTGCAACGAGGCCCCAAGACGCGGCTCGAACCAATCCATCGACACTGCGACCGCCTGGCCCAACGCCCCCTCCAGCGCGACGTCTTCCCGAAAGAAAAAGACCGCCGCCTGCACCTGCCAGAGCGTGGCATAGGCATGCGGTTCCACCGGGATCGTGATGCACCGGGCCTCTTGCAAGCCGGCTACCACCAGAGACTCGGCCCGGTCCAACTCATCGTCCACCACCGCCGCCACAGCCTCTGCAGCCAGGTCCTCCAGGGACCGTCCCCCGCAGTCGGCCCAGGCATCCTTTGCAAGGACGGCGCACCAGACAAGTCCTAAAGCAGCTCGCAAGACCCACCCTCCTTCACGAACTTGATGCGGCGGGAGGCCTGCGTCACCGAAACCCTGCACACCACATCCCAACCCGCGCCGAAAAAGCGAAAGGTGTGCGGCCCGACCGGAAGCGTGACCCGCCCTCCCACCTCGACACCCAGCTCCATTACCTCCACCCGGCCCTCTCTCGGATCTGCAAGGATCTTCAGCGACACCCAGTCCAGCTCCCGTACGGGGAGAGGGCTCGGATCTGCGGGGGGGGCTCTCACCTCGCCGGACACCGGCGCAACCGCAGGTCTTTGAGCAGGGGTCTTCACGGGAACAGTCGCTGGCGAAACGGGCTTCTCTTCGGGGACCACCACCTCGGGTGACGGGGGATCCAGCTTCAGGAAGTCCACCGGGGCAGGCTCTTCAAAGACCGAAGCGGGGGCCACCTTCTCTTCCAGGTCTCCCCTGCGCTGTTGAAGCCCCCAAAAAACCCCCAGAATCCCCAGCGTCAGACCCAGCCCCCGAAACAGTGAAGACGATCGAGAAGGCGTTGGGGGGACCTCGGAGAAGCCGCGGTGGGTCAGAAAGGAGCCGCTGGGGGCTGTGTCGTCTCCCAGAGTCTTCTCCCGGCGTTCCAACAATCCCGGCACTCTCTCTTTTGCAAACCGCCGGAGTTCCGGTCCCGGAAGGGCATCGCCCCAGCTCCCAAACAGGGCCTCGGCCTCGGCTGCGGTCGAGCGATCCTCCGGGTGCCAGGCCAGAAACTTGCCCAAGCCCGAACCCACAAACTGGGTGCCCCAGGACTCCTCCAGGTCACGGATCTCCTCAATGCGCTGTGCCAGTGCCCGGGCGAATGCGTCTTCCCGTGGTGGGAGGGACTCGAACCGTGTCCCGGTCACCAGCTCAAAAAACGTGGCGCCCAGGGCATATACATCCGAGGGATGTCCCGCCGTTCGATCAAGAATGCGCTCAGGAGCCATGTAGCGACGGGTGCCAAAGCTATAGGCTTTGGTCTCCGCCTCTCTCTCGATCTCCCCCCGGGCCACACCGAAGTCCATGACCTTCACCGCCCCCCTGCGAGAAAGGAGGATGTTCGTGGGCTTGATGTCCCGGTGCACGATGTGCAAGGGCTTGTCACTCTGGGGGGACACCCCAGCCCACGCCGCATGAAGCGCACTGGCAGCACACTCACAGATGCGGGCAGCAACGCGAGGGGCCATCCCCGCACCTGAATGTCGTCGGGAATGCAAGAGCAAGGTGGCACAGTCCACCCCCTCCACAAACTCCATCAGGACCGCCACCCGGCCGTCCACCTCTGTGAGCCCAAAGACCTTCACCACGTTGTCGTGGTTCACCTGGGCCAACAGCCGGGCCTCGTCCCGCGCGCGGGCCTGCAGCTCGGGGTCCAGCCCAAGTTCCCCGTGGAGGAGCTTGACCGCCATACGCTGCACCAGGCCATCGGACGTCGTCACATCCGCCAGGTGCACCGCCCCAAATCCCCCTCGTCCAAGGGGCCGCAGAAAGCGAATGTGCCGACCTCTCTCCGAGGACATCTTCCTTGCTCCTGCCCCCTTGGAGCAGGGTACCCCATGCATGGGTTTTCCTTGCAACCCTACCGAGGGACCGGCACAATGGAGCGGAAGCCCCCATGATCCTAAGAGCAGCCCGATGGGCCACCCGCCCCCTGCATCCCTCGGCCGAAAACGGCAGGGCGGGGATGATTCCCTACGACATGTTTGACCTCGAGCGCGCTTCCGAAGAGGCGGCAGCAGCCCGGTCCCTGGAACGCATCTACCACAAGGGCCAACACAAGGCCTGGAACGGCAAAAAGGTACTTGCAGATCTTGTCGAGAAGCACGGAGGAATCAACCTACCCCCGGAGCAGATCGAGCCCCTCAAGCGCATCTTTGCCACCATTTTCTGGGGGGAGTTGGCCGCATGGAAGGTCAGCGCAGAGCTGGCCCTGGAGCTTGTGCCCCTGGAGGCCAAGATGGCGGCGGTCTCCCAAGCCCACGACGAGGCCCGGCACTTCTATGTGCTCCACGACTATCTCGCCCTGCTCGGGTACACCCCGGAGAAACTGACCGATGCAGGCAACCGAATCATCGCGGAGATTGTGGGGGCCAACAGCCTGGCGAAGAAGATCATGGGCATGCAGCTCATGGTCGAGCCCATCGCCCTGACCCTCTTCCAGCTGGTGCGACAGAGGGCCATTGAGCCCGTGCTCTGCGACCTGCTTGCGTACTACGAGCGGGACGAAGCCCGCCACGTGGCGCTGGGGGTGAACTACCTGCCCGAGTTGATCCGTGCCATGGGCCCGCTGGAGTTGATGGACTTCTATGCCTGGCAGGTCAAGATGTTCATGATCCAGCTGGATGGGGTCAAGGAGTTGCAGCAGGACTTTCACGCCCTTGGTTTCACACCTGAAGAGGCCATTCGCTTGGGAGAGATCAAGCAGCTAAGTGCGGCACGCCTGGTGGTGAAACAGCTTCCGCCGGGACTGCCCGTGGAGGAACTTGTCACCCGGGCGGTTGAGTTCCGCATGGCCCTGGACTTCCCCGCCGAGGACACGCGGCGCCGGGAGCAATGGCAGCAGGCCTTGTCCGCCTTGTTCTTCAACAGCGACCGGACCCGGGAAATCCAGCGGGAGCTGGCCAGCGCCAAAGAGGAGCACGCGGCCTAGTGTCCGAACTGAACGGGGCGGTGGCCCTAGTGACCGGGGGTGCCCGGGGCATCGGTCGCGCGATCTGTGAGGCCCTGGTGGCTCGAGGTGCCAAGGTGGCTTGGTGCGACCTGGATCTGGCTGGGCAGCCGGAGGGGCATGTGCTGGATGTGCGGGACCGGGCTGCCTTCTTCGCGTGGGTCCAGCAGATCGAGGCGCAAATGGGGCCGGCGGACCTCCTGGTGAACAACGCCGGCATCATGCCCGTGGGACCTTTTCTCTCCCACACGGAGGCGGCGGACCAGCTGATGGTGGACGTCAACATCCACGGCGTGCTCAACGGAATCCACGCGGTGCTTCCGGGCATGCTGGAGCGAAAGAGCGGCCACATCGTGAACGTGTCCAGCGTCGTGGGCCGCATGCCCATGCCATACGTGTCCACCTACGCCGCCACGAAGTTCGCCGTAGTGGGCCTGACCGAGTCCCTGATCCACGAGCATTGGCGCTCGGGGGTCCGCTTCACCACCGTGCACCCCGGCAGCGTGGACACAGAGCTTGTGTCGGGACTGAAGGAGCCCACCTGGCCCAAGCACGTGACCCCCCAGCAAGTGGCCGCCGCCACCTGTCGTGCCATCTCCCGCAACAAGCGCCGGGTCTTCGTGCCCGCCGTGGGCGCCCTTTTCGCCCTCCTCCCCTGGCTGATCCCCGATGGTCTGGGACGCTGGCTGGCCAAGGTCTTCGGCGCCCTGGACCTCATGAAGCGAGTCGATGAAGAGGGGCGGGATTCGTATCGCCAGCGGGTGCTGCCTCCGGTGGAGGTGGAGGAGGAGAACAACTAATGGGCGGCGCGAGAGTTCCGGGGAGAGTTCCGGGGACTGAGTTCCGTGTACTGAGTTCCGGGGACAGCACGAAAGCGGAGAGTCCCCGGAACTCGGTAGGGAGTTAAGTATGCTGTCCCCGGAACTCCGTGGGGGTGTCCCCGGAACTCGCGGAACTCGTGGGTCCCCGGAACTCGGTCCGTGGGAACTCTGCCCGGAACTCGGTCCGTGATGGCGATCGCCCAGGGTCGCCGAAGGCTCGGATGCTGGGTGGCGCGACAACCGGAATCGAACGACCGACTCAGAACAACTGGCTAATCCGCAGCATCACCAGCACCTGCGGGTCCTCATAGAACGTAGGCTCCTGCCACAGAAGTCGGCTGAAGGTGATGCCGCCCAACGCGGGCCGCACACCCAGGGTGTCCGCCACCACGCCAAGTCCCAGGGTGAAGCCAAGGCCGAGCACGCCGTCCAGGGGATCCGCGAATGCCCCGTCATCCAACCAGCCGGCTTCGACCCCCGCCGAGACCTGCACGTCCGTGACCCACCAGAAAGGCACATGCAGGGAGAGGTTTCGCGCTGCGAGCACACGGTACTCCGCTGCCGCCGCCGCCTGTCGTCGCCCAAGGACTTCACTGCTCGGCACAGAATGCAGCCCGCTGCCCCCCCCCATACCCAACATCCGGTGTTCCAGGTTTCCCTTCATCCAGCCGAGGCTCGCCCGGCCCGCGAAGGCATGGCGCGGGTGGATCGCCCGCACCCCCCGGGCCCCGAGGCGGCCTCGCAGCCAGAACGAGTCGGAGGCAGGCACCATGCCGCCTCCCCCATCGATCCAGAAGCGCCGTCCCTTCTCGGGGAAATAGGGGGTGACCCGGGTGTCCCAAGCATACCCAGCCCCGATGTCCACGTGGGTGAGCGCGTCTGTCGTCGGCCGGTATTCCGTGTCCAACACCCCCCCCGAGCCAGAGAGCCAGACCAGGTGTTCCCGTCGCATTCGATCCCGCAGCGGTCCCACGTACCGGACCAGGAGAGTCTCCAGGGACACCACGGAGCGTGCATCGTGGGCCACCACCACCTGGGCCATGCGGTGGGTGTTGTAGGGGCGGCGAATCGTGGCCCAAGCAATCCCCTCAAACCGGCGTTCGGTCAAGTGGATCCCCCCCAAGTAAACGCCCGGCATGAAGGAAGCCCCCCGGGGCCACCGGTCGTTCGCTCGGTTGGCTTGGGGCACCAGTCGATCCGGGTCCAGCCAGACCCGCTTCACCTTCTCGTCATAGGCCTGGATGCGCCAGTCCGGCCCAAAATCCGTGAGCCAGACCTCTCGTTCGCCATCCACATCCACCACCACAGGGACCGGTGCCGCAGCCCCCGCCGCCCGCCGCTCCATCCAGAGGCGAGGCTCCGCACCGGGGTCCACCGCCAGGATCAAGTCCTGTGCCGGCACGGGTGATTCCCACGCCACCGCCAGAGCGCCGTCCAAACCCTGGGCGACAAAGGCTTCCGGCAAGGACTCCCCCGCCAGGAGATCCCGAGCGATCCCCGCTGGGGCCGCTTTCCCCGCCAGGGCCTGGACCCAGCGGGCCACAAGGGGCCCGGGGACCCGGGGGCGGAAGCGCTCCAGGAGGTCATCGGCAAGGGGGTCCGACTGCAGGGCTTCCCCAAAGACATCGGAAAGGAACAGGGTCCTGCCGTCATACAGGAGAGTGTGTGCATCCGGGAGCCCCAACCGAGCCCACATTCGAAGGCGCTCCGCCCCATTGACCGACTCCGCCACAGCTTGCCCGAGGGCCTCAGCCGCCAGAGCCCGGTGCCAGGGGTCATCCAAGGGAAGGGCGGCCTCCAACATTCCCTGGACCACTGGGGCCCGGTGGTATCGAAGCAGACTCGGACTGACCCGGAAGGCCCGCTCGGAAAGAAAGAGCACTCCGGGGCCGGCCCTAACAAGCCTCCGGTACATCGGTGCCACCACCACCACCACCCGTCCCGGGTGATCCTGGGTCCAAGCGGCCTGGGCCAGGAGGACAAGCTCTCCCTCCAGGGGGCGGGCTTGCCGCCCCTCTGAAACCAGCACCGTCTCCAGGCCCTCCTCACCCAGCACCGCAGTGGTCGCCTCGGCCAGCGCCGCAATCGCCACCCGAAACGCCTGACCAGACCACTGGGCAGTCCCCTGGCCCACCCCGTCGTTTACCACCAGGACCGCCCCCTGGGGTCCCTTCAGCTGTACTCTCCAGGTCACCGATGGAAGAACGTCCCCCTGAAGCGGCTGGGGGTACCAGCCCCCGTTGGCCCACACCCCCCGGCCCTCCAGCCCACCCACGGCGCCGTACCGCTCGGGCATGCGGGTGTGAAAGGCGATGCAGCCCTCCCCGGCCACCTCCCACGTCATCTCCCCCCGATCCTCTCGCCCCGGCGCGGTGCGAGGCCAGTTCAGGTCATCGGCTGGCCAAGGCAGCTCCTCCAGTGGGTTCACCCAGGCCTTGGGCCCCTCCCCGCACACGGTTCCGCGAATCCCGAGGAAGGTCTCATCTATCTCCGCCTCGATGGACAGGTCCATCGCCTGGGCAGACGGCGGCAGCAACACCGCCGCCCAAAGCACCCACCACAGCAGGCCCCGGCAACCGCTGGGTTCCCGCGCGGTTCTCACGTCCCGGCTGGAAACCCTAAAAGCTGAAGCCTAGGCTCATGTTCGCCGTGGGCAGCACGCTCCGGGCCCAAGTGCCCGCCAGCACACACTCAAAGCCAGAACTCACAATGCGGAGCCCCGTGTGGAATTGAAGCGGCTGAAATGACTCATCGTAGAACTCCGAGTCCTTGAACCCGCTGACCTCCGAAATGCCCAACGACTGGGACTCGTCCTCCGACAACAACGGCCTGGCGTGGATTCGCAGCAGCCCCATTCCCAGGTAGGGGGTCACCGTGCCATGGTTCACGCCCACCACTTTGCCGAAAGGAATCGTGTACCCACTGGATGCGGTCAGGTCCATGGCGCCTGCTTCCAGCTGATCATTGCCCACCAGGCCGGAATACCCCCACTGCATCGTCAGGTCCGGGTACTGGCGGTACCCCTCAAGGGGAGACCAGCGTCCGTAGGCGCCAAAAACAGTCTGTTGGCTGGCGGAAAGGGTCGCCATGGAGGCACCAATATCCACAGAGGCAGGCAGCCCTTTTCGAATCCCCAAACCAGACATCCAAAGTGCCGGCTGGGCACGGCCTTCTTCCTGGACCCGCTCCCAGGCCGAGGGCGCCGAGCCCCCCACACCGGAAATAAACCCCACCGTCCCCGTGGCCTTGATCTCAAATCCATAGGCGCCCAGAGTGTTTCCCGGGGCCATGGGCTTGTTGGCGATCACCGCCCCCAGCTCGCGCACGACCTTGTGGTAGGCGTTCTGCCGGATGGTCTCGTTGTCGACCGACACCCCATTCCAGGTGGAGAGGGCTCTTAGATCCACGTCGAGTGCACCCGCAGCCCAGGCGGTTCCCGGCGCTCCAAGGCAGCCGGCCCAAAGAAGCAACCCACTCACACGAACCATCGAACGCTCCCGAGTTGCCGAATGCTACCTCGCACCCGCCCCCGCGTCGACCCATGACCCCATGTCATCCTCAGGGATCCAGGCGTAGTCCACCTGCTCCCCATCCACCTTGGCGTACTTGGGACGCCAACCGGGCTTACGGGTCCATAGAAAGGCCCCTCCCCACAACGTAGCGGCCTCCGCGGCGATGAACCCCAAGGCGCCGGACAGGACCGCCGGGGCGACCCCCCCAAGCTGCTTGGACAGGAGCAGCGCCTGAAATGCCTCCCGCGCACCTTCACCAGCGATGGTGGGAGAAAGGAGCGTGGCCAGGATCTGAATGGTGGAGCCAAACACGATCGGCCAGAACTTCGCCCCCACAACTCCGATGGCCAACGCGGTGAAGAAGTACACCACCGCCGTGGTGAAGTGTGTGATGAACTTGCACAGGAAGGTCAAGAGCAAGAGCTTCACCTGTCCCCGGTAGGCCCCCACCGCATCCACAAACCGCTGAAAGATTCCCGAGACCTTGGCGGGCAGGAAGCGACCCACCAGCCCCATGCCCCAGACAATGAGCACGGGCCACACCAGCCCCAGGAGCACGCAGCCCGACACGCCCCCCGCCACCAGGGCAATGGCCCCCGCAAGCGGCCCAGCCGCCTCGGGACGCCCCACGTGCTCCGTGACATCCACAATGACCTGGTACCCGAAGGGCAGCGTCAGCAGCATGCCCAAGAAGAGTCCTGCCACGCCGATAAACTTCTCCAGCCCCTTGGCGGTGATGACCCGGGGCCACCGGTTTGAATACCGCCCCGCCTCGTAGAGTGTGTAGCCATCCAGCCCCAACGTGCTGGGCAGAAAGGTGCCGATGAATCGCCCGATCAGAAAGCTGGTGAAGGTCAGGGACCAAAAAGGAAAACGCACCCCTTGGCCCCGGAGCAGAAGCTGCCAGCCAAAGGCCGAGGCAATGACTCCTGTGAACTTCACCCCCATGGCGAGGAAGGCAAAGAGGAAGAACGTTCCTGCATCCACCTGGCCCACGTACTCGGCGATGGCCGCGTAGATCGGCAACTCCACCCCCCCGCCCGCCAGGGAGGCACCTGTCTCCGGGTCCAACACCGGCACCTCAATGGGGTGCCGCAGTAGCGCCATGAGCCCGGCGAGAGTGAAGAGCGCCTTGGCCCACTTGTCCACCCGCAGCCGCGCTGGCTTCTCCAGTTTCCTACGGGCCAATCCCAGGGCCACCACGGCCACGAGAAAGAGGCCCACCGCCCCGAGCCCGAGGCGACCGAGCCAGGCAAAGGCACACACCCCAGCAAAAGCGGATGCTGCCAGCGCAACCAGGTCTTCTCCCTGTGCGCGGCGCTTGTCTTCTGGCATGGGACCCGTCCTCGAGGCGCGGTCTAACGCATCAACCGCCAATGCGTGTCATCACACCCTCAAAGGGAACCCCACCGTCCACTTCACATCCATGGCCCTCGCGCTTGCCCAGAGTCAGGGCACGGATCTGCTCCTGAATCCTTGCATCGCTTGCCCCGCCACGGAGCAAGGTGGTCAGCGGCGGGGTCCCATCGTCCGAAAGACAGGTTCGCAGGTTGCCCTCCGCCGTGAGGCGCAGTCGGTTGCAACCGGCGCAGAAACGCTCAGAGAGGGGCGAAATGAAGCCCACCACGGCCCCGGAATCGGGCAAGCGCCAATGGACTGCGGGGCCTCCTCCCTGCACAGTGGTCTCCGGCTCCAACCGGCGCGTGCGCATGATTCGCTCCCGAAGAACCGCACCCGGAACACAACGGTGCCGGCGGACTTCAAACGGCATGTATTCAATGAAGCGGACCTGGAGATCCCCAGGGCGCTCACTGGCCCAAGAAAGGAGAGGCTCTACCTGATCCTCGTTCTCCCCCTCCATCACCACCGCGTTGATCTTGATGGGGGAGAGCCCGGCCGCCAGGGCAGCATCGATGCCATCCAACACCCGGGAAAGGTCTCCCCCCCGGGTCATCCTGTGGAAGAGATGCGGGTCCAGCGCATCCAGGGAGACGTTGATGCGATGCAAGCCGGCCTCCGCCAGCTCCCCGGCCATGAAAGCCAACACGTGGGCATTGGTGGTCATGGAAAGGTCATCCAGACCCGGAAGCGCCGCCATCCCCTTCACCAGGCGGGGCAGGTCCCTTCGCAAAGTGGGCTCTCCCCCCGTCAGTCTGACCCGTCGAACTCCCAGGGACACAAAACACGCCACCAGACGCTGAATCTCCTCGTAGGTGAGCAGCGACTCCCGGGGCAGCCAGTTCACGCCCTCCTTTGGAAGACAGTAGGTACACCGGAAGTTGCAGCGGTCCGTCACAGAGACCCGAAGGGTGTCGTGCACCCGACCCAAGCTGTCGACCAGGGCCGTCACGCGAGTTGATCCAACACGGCGCTCGCCAGCTGGTCAAAGATATGTGCCGCCGGGCCACCTCCGAGCACCGCGGGCTTTCCTGCATCTCCCCCTTCCCGAATGCCCTGCTCCAGGGGCACCTGCGCCAACAGGGGAAGATCCTCGGTTCGGGTCAAGGCAGCGGCCCCCCCTTCTCCAAAGGGATGGGCGCGGGAGCCATCGGGCAAGGCATACCAGGCCATGTTCTCCACGACCCCCATCACCGGTACATTCAGCTTGCGGAACATCTCCATGCCGCGGCGCGCATCCAACAGCGCCACCTCCTGTGGGGTGGACACAATGATCGCCCCGGAAATGGGAACCGCCTGGATCATGGTGAGCTGCGCATCCCCTGTTCCAGGGGGAAGGTCCACCACCAACACGTCGAGCTCCCCCCAGTCCACGTCCCGCAGAAATTGCCGCACGACCCCCATGACCATGGGTCCCCGCCAGATGATGGGTTCGTTGGCGTCGACCATAAAGCCGATGGAGATGCACTTCACCCCATAGGCCACCAGGGGGATCATCTTGTTCTCGCGACTGGCCAGAGGCTTGCCATTGACCCGCATCATCAGAGGCAGGGAGGGGCCGTAGATGTCTGCATCCATGAGGCCCACCTTCTTGCCGGCCTTTGCGAGGCCACAGGCCAGGTTGACCGCCACGGTGGACTTGCCCACCCCGCCTTTGCCCGAGGCGACCGCCACGATGTGCTTCACACCTTCAATGGCCTGGAGTTGAATGGGTCCACCGTGGGGACCCATGCCAGGTCCCTGCATGCCCCGCACTCCGCTGGGTGCCGCGGGTGCAGGCTTCGAACCAGCCCCCGGGGCCGGCGTTGAGACCCGAGCCAGCCGAACATTGCAGATGACCTCGCCGGACCACCCCAGGTCCTCCAGGTTCTGGTGCAAGGCAAGCTGGATCTGCTCTCGGTCCGTCGGGGTATGGCCGGTGGCAAAGGTGAGGGTGTAGCGCAGAGCACCTTCCGTGAGCTTGCTGTCGGAGACCATGTCCGCCAACCAGATGGATCGACCGCTCAAAGGGTCGCGAACCTGTGTGGCAGCGGGTTCCAGGAGATGATCTGCCGTGGTCATGGCGCCCTCGATCTAAGGCTCTCTCTTATCCGGCCGAGCCGGAAGGGGCCTCCTTGGAGAGCTCCCACACCAGGTGGGACAGCTCCGGGCCGATCAGCGAGTCCACTGCGAGGCGACAGGCCGCCGTGGATCCAGGAACGGAAAAGAGGACCACCCCCTGGCAGATTCCAGCGGACGCCCGAGAGAGCATGGCGGCCGCACCAATCTCCTGGAATGACAACATGCGAAACAACTCACCGAACCCCGGCAAGGGCCGGTCGATCACTTCAGCCACAGCCTCAAAGGTCCCATCCCGGGCAGAAACCCCAGTGCCCCCCGAGAGCACCAGCGCCTGCTCTTGGCCACCTTGAATCGCTTCCAGCACCCAGGCTCGCACCCGGTCGGGATCATCGGGCAGAAAGTCCAACCCCGAAACCCGGTGTCCGGCAGCCTCGAGGCGCTCCTTCAACACAGCACCCGAGGTGTCCGTCTTGTCAGTTCGGGTGGTGGAAACCACCGCGAGCCGTACTTTCACCGAGGTGCGTCCAGCATGACTGTGATGTTCCCTGTGGCCCATGAAAGAGGTCTTATCCCGGCGGACGGTTCCAATTGACCAATTGGTCCTCAGGAAAGGACACAGGGCTCGCGCCGGCCAGGGCCGCAGTGGCGCTGCCACCCGCCGCCAAAACTGCCTCCACTTGGGGCGCCCAACTCCCAGAGAGATGGGCCACCAGGGGATGTACACGTCCCTTCCCATCCACGGCCACGGACGAAGCTCCCGCTTCCACCAGCAGGGCCACGCCAGACGCGAGAAGTCCAGGAACATCGCAGGGCACCAGCAGCGCCGTGTCCCCTGTCTCCAGAGAACCCAGCGCCGCCAGCACCCCCCGCAGCGGATGAGGGGGCTCCTTCGTGGGCGGCTCCAGCAAGAGCGGGATGCCCAGCTCCTCCAGGGCAAGGTCTCGCACGACCAGTTGCACGGGAAGACCTGCCGCCTCCAGCACCGACGCCACCCTGGCCGCCATGGGAAGGCCATTCACCGGGTGCCGGGCCTTGTCCGTGCCGAAGCGCCGGGACTGGCCCCCCGCCAGCACAAAGCCCCTTACCAATCGAACCTGGCCTCGGACCGGCCGGTCCAGTCCCACCGCAGCACCTGGACCGAGACCTCGTCTCCCGCTGCAAGGCCAGCGCAGTCTTCTCCCAGAAGCGCAAATCCATCCGCGAAGACCATGGAGGTGATCGCGCCGGAGGAGACGTTGGCCGCTGGGGTGGCTTGAATCCCATCGAGATTCGCCAGGGACACCCGGCAGAACTCCGCCCGCCCGGGCTTCTTTCTCACCTCGTTGGTGAGCCGCGCCCGCACCACCGGGAGAAAGGGGGACGGATCCCCCAGAAAGCCCCGGATCACCGGCCGCACAAACTGGAGAAAGCCCACCATGCACGAGACCGGGTTGCCCGGAAGGCCAAAAGCGGGCTTGCCTCCCATGCTCCCAAAGGCAAGCGGCTTGCCCGGCTTCATACGAATCTTCCAGAAGTCCAGCGCTGCATCGTGGGCATCAAAAGCGTCCTTGACGTGATCGTGATCCCCCATGGACACCCCCCCCGTGGTCACGATCAGATCCTCCTTCACGCAACGGTCCAGGTACTGCTTCAACTCGTCCGGGTCGTCCGGAGCAATTCCACAGTCCACACCGATCCCCCCCGCGGCAGCGACCATTCCCATGAGAGTGTGGGTGTTGGAGGAGTGGATCTGCCCAGGCTGCAAGGGCGCATCCACCGGCATGACCTCGTCACCGGTGGAAAGAATGGCCACCCGGGGCTGCCGCGCCACCCGCACGCGCGGCATGCCGAGCCCCGCCAACAGCCCCACCTCCGGGGGACCGAGTGTTCGGCCGCCACGAAGGACCACCGTCCCGACCGAAACATCGTTTCCCTTTTCCCGCACGTTCTGCCGGGGGTTGACCCCCTTGACGACCTCCACAACCTCCATACCTCCGTCCGTGTGCTCAATCATCACCACCGCATCCGCCCCTTCCGGCATGGGGGCGCCGGTCATGATCCGGGCGCACGTGCCCGGCGTGATCAAGACAGACGGTGATTGACCCGCACCGATGTGCTCCACCACCGGCAAGCGCACTGGAACCGCCTGAGTGTCCGCGGACACCACGGCGAACCCGTCCATGGCCGAGTTGTCCCACGGAGGAAGGTCCGCCGGGGCGGTCACATCTTCTGCGAGCACCCGCCCGCACGCCTTCTCGATGGGGATCTCCTCGATCAACGGCGGAGTGACGGCGGTCAGGACCCGCCTCAAGGCCTCCTCAGGCGACAGCATCAGCTCGCTCCCTTCATCACTGCGCTCCGCTGTCACGTTTGAGGGGCTGCGGAAAAACCAGAAGCACCTGGCCCACCTGGAGCTGGTTCGGGTCCTCCACCTGGTTCCAGGCGACCAGGTCTCCCACGCTTACCCCGTGTCTTTGGGCGATTCCCCCCAGACTGTCTCCGTTCCGGACCTTTACCTTCATGGGTTCTCCAGTGGCACTGGAAGACGCCGAACCGGTCCCCGCACCCGGCAAGGGTACCACCACCTCCATTCCTACCGCGATCCGGTTGGGATCAGAGATGCGGTTGAACTCCACAAGCGCCGACACATCCACCCCATACCGGGATGCGATGGCCCCCAGGGACTCCCCCGGTTGGACCTTGTGCTTGCGGTAGGTGACACGTTCAGCAGCGGGCACGTTGACAATGGCTGCCTGAAACGCAGCGGTCGTTCCGAGGGGAATGCGCACCCGGGTTACGGCCTGCGGAGGTGTTGCGCCTCGGAGCAAGGCAGGGTTCAAGGTGGTGACTGCCGCCTCGTCCACACCCGCGCAGCGCGCGATCACATCCAGCGTGACCGACCCCTTCACCTCCACCGTGTCGTAGACCAGGGGAGCCCGTGGGGTGATGCCTGTGAACCCGTAGCGCGCTGGATGCTTTCCGATAATGGCCGCCGCCATGAGCTTGGGCACGTAGTTTCGCGTCTCGGGGGGCAACCCCTTGAGGCGTACAAGCTCCCAGTAGTCGTCGGTTCCCTGTTTTCGGACCGCCCCACGCACCCGGCCGGTGCCCGCGTTGTAAGCAGACCATGCCAGAGGCCAGTCCCCGAAGAGCCGGTAGAGATCGTCCAACATGTCCACAGCGGCCGCCGTGGCGGCTTCTGGATCCCGGCGTTCGTCGACCCAGTAGTCAATTCGAAGGCCGTAGCCACGGCCTGTAGGAGCAATGAACTGCCAGAGTCCCACCGCGGATGCAGTCGACTTGGCATGGGGAGAGAAACCCGACTCGATCATGGCCAGGTAGATGGTGTCCTGGGGAAGACCTGCCTCCGCCAAGGCCGCGGAAATCATGGGCTGGTACCGGCCCTGCCGTGCAAGCCACTTTCGATAGTACTTGCTGCCACGCCCCTGAAAGTAGTGGACCCAGCGCAGGACATCCGCGTTCAACACCACTGGAATGTCGAACTCGGAGGGGTCCAAGCCGCTCTTCGGATCGGGTTCCACCGGCGGCTCCTCCACTTCCTCCGCGGGGGCCCCGGGCCAGGCGCCATTCTCCATCACCTCTTGCTCTGCCACCTTCTCTTCCGAAAACTCCTCGGCCTCTTGTTTTCCCTCCTCCGACACAGGCTCGCTCCCCTGCTCCACGATGTCCCACAGAGAAGGAGGCTCACCTTTCTCCTCTTTCGGTGGGCTCCAGGGGCTCTCTTCCTGACCCCATGCGGGTACGCAGAGGGCACAACCAAGGAGCGGAAGAAACGAGATCATGGCCTCCCGTAGCCGGGTCCCCCCTCCCCAGCCAGCGTTGCTCGGCGGGCCTTCCTGCGCTACCACCGGCGCACCCACCGCTTGGCACCCCCCATGTCCCACATTGTCATCGCTACCCAGGACGAGACCCTGCGGAACCAGGTGGTTGAACCCCTGGCCGACACAGGTCACGCTGTGCATGCCACGACCGGCTGGGATGGGCTGGTGCGAGGGCTCGCCGATCCCGGCTGCACCATGGTCCTGGTGGATGCGGACTTACCCGAGCTCCAACCAAATCTACTCCTCCAAATCACAGCCTCCCTCACCCACAAGCCCCTGGTGCGGGTCATGGGGGGTGCAGCACCACCCCTGACACGTGTATCGACCCGACAGGACCTGCTTCTGGGGCAGGTCCGGTCCCGCACCCCTGCCAGCTTGGACTCCAGGGAGCGCCGCATCCTGCGCCACATGGGGCTCGGGAGAAAGCCCTTTCGCCGATTGGCCCGCATGGCGACCCATCCCCTTCCAGTCCGAATCCAAGGGGAGCGCGGCACCAACAAAGAGAGCATTGCCCGAGCCCTTCACGCTCTCAAGGGAGACACCGGCCCTTTCGTCAAGCATCGTGGCAAGGCCATGCCAAACCTCTCAGGAAGAGAGGGCACCCTGTACCTGAAGGACGTGGACGAGTGGGAAAACGAAGACCTGGAGCAGCTCATCCGAAGTCTGGAAGAAACCCGCTGGCGCATCATCGGAGGGTCCCGCAGTCCTCCCGTTGGAGATGATGAGGTACTCGCCTGGACCCACCTGTCGTTGCCCCCGCTGCGAGAGAGACAAAAGGACATCAAGCTCCTGACCCGTCTCTACATGGAGCAATACCGACGGACCCTTGGAATGCCCAAAAGGCGCCTGGATGATTCCGTCTGGAGAATGCTCCACGCCTACGACTGGCCCGGCAACACAAAGGAACTGGAGCACTTGGTGGTCCGGGTGTTGACCTCCACCAACCGACCGGAGATCCGCCGACGAGATCTCCCTCGCGCCGTGCGTGACCTGATACAAAAAAACCCACACGCTGAGATTCGCGACCTGGCCCAGGGATTCGAGAAAGTGGTGGAAGCCCGATTGGGACCCATTGTCGAGGAGTACCAGATCGACTCAGAGCTCGGGCTTCATCGACTTGCGGTCAACGCCACCGAGAGGGCCTTGTTTCGCTTGGCGCTGTCCCGGACCGGCGGCAACCAAAAGGCGGCCGCCAATTTACTCGGAGTCGCAAGAAACACCCTGCGCACCAAGATCGCGCAGCTTGGCATTGAGGGAGAGGAAGCGTGATCCGGGGGCTCTACGCCATCGCCGACGCGGACTTTGGAGACCCGGTTGCCCTGGCGTTGCAACTGTTGGAAGGGGAGGTGGAAACACTCCAGGTTCGATGCAAGCGTTGGGAACCCTCCCGAGTCCGCGAGGCTCTGCAGGAGATCACTCCAGCTTGCGCCGCCCGGGGCTGCCTGGTCCTGGTCAACGACCACGTGGATTTGGCGCCCCTTGCAGGCGGACTTCACCTGGGCCAGGAGGATGGCGCAGTGCAGCGAGTGGACCTTCCACGGGGAGCGCTCCTGGGCCGCTCCACCCATAATGAGGCACAGATCCATGCGGCCCTGGAAGAGGGAGTGGACTACATCGGGTTCGGGCCTGTTTTTGGATCCAAAACCAAGGCCACGGGCTACTCCCCCCGGGGCCTGATCGCCCTGCAACGAGCGGTGGAGGCGGCCGGTGACACACCGGTTGTGGCCATTGGCGGGATCACCGAGGAGAACCTCTCTGAGGTACGCGGCACGGGTGTCCAGGCTTGGGCACCCATTTCGGCCCTGCTGGGACAGGAGGACGTTGTCGCCGCCACCCAGCGGTTCAGGAAGTCTTGACGCAGACCCCCAGGCCATCCCCGACCGGGAGGATTGCGCTGGTCAGGAGAAAGACATCAAAGAGACCCGGCAGCCCGGACAACACCTCGAGCGCTTCCCCGTGGTGAATGTGGATGCGCTGGGAGAAAGGGTGGTCGCCATACAGGCGGCGGTGGTCGTCCAGCTCGTGGGCGTCTCGGTCCGCTCCATGGATCTCGCCATCCGGGCCCACCGCATGGGCGAAGAAGTAGGCGGAGTACCCAAAACCACTCCCCACTTCAAACACCCTTCGGGCGCCAACTGCCTGCGCCAACAAGGTGAGCCAACGCCCACTCGCCCTGCCGATCAAGGGAAAGCCCCGCTGGGCTGCATGAGCTTCAAGGGCGTCGAGCAGCGAGTCGCTCTCGGTGTCCAAAGTCCCCAGGTAGTCCGCTACCTGGGCGTCCAAGATTGGAGATCCGTCTGCTGGTGAACTCACGAATGCACCTCCTGGGCCTGTGTCTCTGGTTCCAGAATTGCAGCGAGCCACGCCCGTGCCTTCCAATCGGTCTCGTCCAGCTCCATGCGTGGATCGGAGTCGGCAACGATTCCCGCCCCCACCTGCACATGGGCGCTGTGCTCCCCGTGCCCGGAGGGTAGAAAAGTGGCGGTGCGAATGGCCACGTTCCACTGTGCCGAACCCCCGTCTGCGAAAAACCCGATGCAACCTGTGTAGACCCCCCGCGGCACCGGCTCCAGAGCATGGATGATCTCCATGGCCGCCACCTTGGGGGCGCCGGTGATGCTTGCACCTGGAAAGGTGGCCTCCAAGGCTGAAACCGCGTCCTTCCCAGGCGACAATTGGCCTTGCACGGACTGCTCCGCATGGAAGAGGGTGGGCAGGGAGGCCAGAACCCTCGGTGAGGCGACCACCGAGCCGGGTGTGCACACCCGGGAGAGGTCATTACGGGCCATATCCACAATCATGGTGAGCTCCGCCCGCTCCTTGGGATCGTCCATGAGCTGCCGCGCCAACTCCCGATCCAGCTTGTCGCTTTTTCCCCGCGGGCGGGTTCCCTTGACCGGCCGGGTCTCCGCCTGTCCATCTTCCACGCGCAGAAGCAGCTCAGGTGAGTTCGAGATCACCTGCCCTCCATCCCCGAGGTGCAGCGCGGCTCCGTACCGCGCCGGGTGTGTTCGTCGGAGACGAATCGCGCACTCCAAAGGAGAGCCGGCCCTCTCCACCACGAGGCGCCGGGACAGGTTCGCCTGGTAGCACTCCCCCGCGCGAATGGAGGCCAACACCTGCTCCACGCCCTGGAGGAACCCTGCGGGATCCCCGACATGGGCGAGGTGACCCACGGGGATGCTGGGCAGGGATGCCTCAAAGGCACTCTCCAAGACCTCGGACGCCATTTCCACAAAAGCGGGAGCCCCCCCTGCCCTCCAAGCCCCCCCATCCCACCAGAGCGCACCCTCCACACGCCACAAGGCGAGATCCGCCAGGGGGCGAGGTTCTCGAGGAGACGGCATCTTCTCACACCACCTCCCCGCCTCGTAGCCGAGATACCCCACCACGCCTCCCGCAAACGGCATCCCAGGCGCCTCGGACTTGGGATGAAGAAGACCCCGAACGGCGTCCATCCAACCGGGCCCGGGAACCACGTCCGAATGCCCTCCCCAGGTAAGCACTGTGCCCCAGGGGCCATCAAACCAACAAAACCGTGGCTTCAAAGCAGCGATTCGAGCCACGGACTCCCAGGAGGGGGTGAGCTTGCCAAAGTACCGAACCATGAAGCGCAACTATCACGACCCGGAGTCTCGGGAACACCGTTGCAGCCGGCACCGAGGTGTGTTCAATTCACTCTGAAAAACCTCGACTTGACTGCTCATGAAGCTCATCCTCCTCGAATCAGATGCCGACTTTGCCCGCGTCCTCACTCAGGTGCTGGACAAGACCGGAATCCGCGTCGAACAGGTTCCCTCCGCGGAAAAGGCCCTCTCCAGGGTGCGCACCTCCTTGCCGGATCTCCTGGTGCTGGGGCTTGACGGGGATCTCGCGGGGACCGGCCCGCTTCTGACGCGTCTCCGCAGAGAGCCTGTGGGGGCCACCCTGCCTATTCTGCTCATGTCCGCCACCTGGTCGGACACCGACCCGCGCGTGCAGCACCTGCTGTCCCACCACCGGTGCCAGGGTTTTCTGGCCCGCCCATTTCCCATGCTGGACCTGGCGGATCGCCTTCGGGAAGCGGCCGCCAATGCGCCGATCGCAGAGCCGAGCACTGTCCCTGCTCCAAAGCCTGATCGCAAGGCCCTTCGCCTCCTGCAGTCCATCTGGCTTGAGAAGCGAACAGGCGTGCTTCGGTTGGCTTCTACGGACAACTGGGCGTTGTTCAATGAAGGTGCAGCCATGGATGAAGGTTCGCTCGCGCTGGCACGATTGGCCATGTTCGAAGGGGGGGCTTCTTTTTCGGAGACAAGCCAGTCAGGAAGCGCCTCGATTCTGCCTTTCTCCACTTTGTTGATGGAGGGATGCATGGCTCGGGTGCAAACCACCTTTGTCCTGCAACGGGACAAGACCTGGGCAGCCCCAGGGGAGCGCAACGACCGCCTGGACGAGCTCGGGGCTTCCTCGTCCGTCAAGGCCTTGCTACAGGCGAGCAGCAGCCAGGTCCCCCTGGAGACGCTCCTGGACGGCACCGACGAACAGGCCCGCGAACTGGCAGCGTTGGCACAGCTGGGGGTGATCGAATTCCAGGCCATTTCCACCCGCGCCGCTGCACGAAAGACGGCGGCAGAAGCCAGAAGGCGTGCAGCGGCCCGGGCTGCGGAGACCCCCGCCGCCGTGGAGCCGGCCACCGGAGAAGAAGAAAGCTCCCTTCCCAGCGCAGGCCTGTCCGTTTCAGAGGGTGCCTCGGAGGAGGCCACCGTGACCATGAAGCGGCTCGTGCGCGAGTGGGGTGCCCTCCAGGGAGCGGACCACTACACGGTGTTGGGCGCCTCCCCGACGACTCCGCCAGACCGATTGGAAGCCCAGGCGCAGCGCATGGTGGAGCGCTACTCCACCCTGGCCAACGATGAGAAGCAACCGCATCCAGTGCGGGAGCTGGCGGGCAAAATCCTGAGTCGAGTGGAGGACGCCCAGGAGTTGGTGGCGGGCCGCAAGCAGGCAGTGGCGACCTTTGGCATGGAGGACGATGCCGGCAACCTGTCCAAGGAAGACCTGGCGTTCCAGGAAGGGCAGACCGCCATGGAGGCCGGGCTCTTCGAGCGGGCCGCCCAGTGTTTTACGGCAGCCCGGAACGAGCGCCTGGACTCGGCCCGGAACCTGGCGTGGCTCGGCTGGGCCACCTACCACAACGCCAACCTCTCCGTGGAGGACCGCTGCAAGGAGGGGCTGGACTTCCTGCGCCTCGCCAGTTCTTTTGACCCTCACCACAAGGAAGGACAGTACTTTCTGGCCTTCATCGAGGGAAAGCACGGCAAGCCCGAACAGGCCATCAAGCGCCTGCAGGGGCTTCTTCAAGACGACCCGGGCAACCGCGTGGCCCGCACCTTGTTGAACAGCCTGCGCCGCGAACTCGGAATCTGATCGGTGCATTCCTCGGGCCGGGGCCAGGACCCGAGAATCGCCCGCTGGCTTTGGCTGTCCCTTACCTGCTGGTACATCCTGCTGCTGGGCGGACACATCTACAGTCCGGACGGCACGGTCATGTACCGGGTGACCCAGGGGTGGGTCGACGCCGGGACCCTGGACTATCCCGTATTGATGGACCACGAGGCATTTGGCGGCCCAGCATCCCTGGAAGAAGACGGCAAGGTCACAAGGCGGCACTCCAAGTACGGACTCGCCCTTTCCGCAGCATCCGTTCCTGCCTACGTAGCCAGCCGGTGGCTGGTCCCGCTTTCCACCCCCGAGGAGCAGGGCCTCTTCCGCACCCCCGCCACCCTGGAAGGCCCCACCTCCTGGGAGTCTCCCTTTCGGGTACAAGATCCAGATCGCCGGTCCTTTCGGCGGCTTTGGTACCAAGTAGACCGAACCCGGTTCAGCGAAGCATTTGGCGCCTTTCTTGTGTCATGGACGAATCCAGCTCTCACAGCGGGTACCTGCGCTCTCCTTTTTCTTCTGCTCAGAGGCCTTGGAGTCGGAGCAGGGCTCTCCCTTGGGTGTGCCGTGGCCTGCGGACTTGGAAGCCCGATGTTGCACTATGCGCGGACCTTCTGGGCTGAGCCGCTCGCGGCTCTTTCCTATACTGGGATTGCCACCTGCTTGGTTCGGCACTCCAGCTCGGGGCAAAGGCGTGACCTGGTAGGGGCCGGTGCCTTCTACGGGCTGTTGGTGGCAACCAAGATTGCACTTGGCATTCTGGCGCTCCCTATGGGCCTGGCCGTCCTGTACAGCCGCCAATGGAAATGGAAGGAGGCCTCAATGGATGTGGGTTGGATCACCGCAGGCGCAGCGCCTTTTTTTGTGCTGGTCGGAGCCTACAACGCGGTACGCTTTGGTTCCCCGCTTTCCACAGGGTACAGCGCCGAGGTGGATGCCTGGACCAGTCCCTGGACCGAAGGCCTCTTTGGACTGATCGCAAGTCCAGGACGCGGGCTCCTCTGGCACTTCCCCCTTGTGTTGGCGTCCCTCTGGAGCTTTGGACGGTGCAAAGGAGCCGCCCGAACCACCTCCATCCTGGCTCTCGGCGGGCTCGCCACGCTGTTGGGCTTGTACTGCAGGTGGTGGGATTGGGGCGGTAGCTGGTGTTGGGGTCCCCGGTTTCTTGTGCCCGTGCTCCCACTCTTCTTCGTGCCCATCGCCGTGGCGCTGGAGCACGTACAAGGGGTCCGACGAGGGGTCATCCAAGTCGCCGTGGGCCTCACAGCCCTGGTTGCCATCAACGGCATTCTTGTCAACCCCCACGACTACTACCAGTGGCTGAAAGCGCTCTTTGTGACCGACAAGGAAGCTTGGGCCGCACTGGGCATTCACCACCACTTTGAGCTCCTGTACTGGGACTGGCACTTTGCACCACTGGTGCGCTGGTGGAGCTTCCCCGTGCGGGAGACCCAGCTCCTTCCGGCTGTGTTTACCGCCCCGGGACTGGTGGCCGGGCTCTACGCGATGGTGCTGGGGGGATTGCTGCTCGGGGTCCTCCGGCTCCGGCGCTGCCTCCCCTCCTCCTCAAATCAATCGTCGTAAACCGGGTCATAGTCGCCATCAATGGGCACATTCCCGAACTCATCGTCCGGCGGTCCGGCCTCGTACGGCGCTGGCCCCTCATCATCTGGCCCAAAGTCCTGGAAGCGTGTCGGCCGCGCCGGCTCATCGTCCAGGTCGTCAAACTCCAGATCTCGATCGTCCTCCGGTTCCGGACGTCGCATGACCTTCTTGTCTCGAGCCTCCTCCCTCGGAGAGCCCTCCTCATCTGACTCCCGCTTGGAGCGTCGCTCCCGCATGCGCTCTCGACGCTCCCGAATTCGAGCCTCTCGCCGCTCCTTTCGGGCTTCATCCTCTTCGACCTCAGAGTCCTCCTCCTCCACCCGGTTCACGGAACCGGTCTTCTTTCTCCGGTCCGTGCGGGAGGAGGTCTTGCCTCGGGCAGCGCTTCGGTCCTCTCGGAAACGCCAGTTCGCCACAGTGCCTGTGACCTGAAAGTGGTACTCGCCACCCGTGTCCCGGGCCCGCTTCATCTGCGGGAGAATCTTCGCGAGGTCGTCCATCTCTTCCGAGAGCTTGAACCGCACCTTCAGTCGCACGCGACTTCGGTCCATGGGCTCCTGCAGCACGATGTCACCCTCCAGCACCAGCCGAATCACATCGGACTCGATCTTGCCCTTCTTGACCTTCAACCGTCCATCATCCACCTCCAGCTGGATGACGGCCTCGTCAAACGTGGTGGGTTCCAATTCAAAGCCGCCAAAGGACGCATGGTTCAGGGCCAACCCGTCCACGGAGAGCCGCACCCGCCCCTTGCTCTTCGATGCATCCTCTCCATCGATAGCGAGCTTGATCAAGCCCTTCAGGCGCCCCTCCAAACCCACTTCAAAGGAGTCGCCCCCAAGGGGATACGCGGAAAGTTCAAGGCCGCGAATCTTGAGATCCATGCCCGACCCATCAGAGGACTGGAAGACCTCCCCAGCGATGCGGCCATCGTAGAGGTGCGCATCAAGCTCGACCGCACGGGTGCCTCCCAACAAGGGCAATGCACGCATGCGAGCTGCAAACTTCTCCAGCGCCAGGCGCAGGGTGGGGCCCGCACCCTCCTCGTCCCGTGACGAGCCCTTGGCTCGAGAGAAGAGCTGGACCCCCTTTAACGATACGCCCAACACACCCCAGGGAGACGCCTTTTCCACCCGAAGCAGCTGCTTTCCGCTCGTGGCCTGCTCCACCTCGTAGGCCATCCGATCCCCCAGGGCTTCCGAGGGAAAGCTCATGTGGAACGCCACCTGAAAGACCAGGGCCCCCCACACCACGCCAAACAAGCCCATTCCGATGCGCTGGATCATCCGCTCTCCTCCTCGACGAGGCGGTAGGCCGCCACATCCAGCTTCAAGGTCAACTTCTTCTCACCAGACACGCGCACATTCTTGAGGTTCGCCGACTGGATACGCAGGGGGTACCCCGTGCCTTCCGTCTCGTACAGAAAGTTCAACACCTGGTCCAAGGCTGCCTTCTTGACGGTCACCGAGTAGTTCTTGATTTCCAGGATGCCCTGCTGGCTCTTGGAGGTCTCTCGCACCGAGTCCAGGTTTCCCCGTATTTGAGCCGAACTGGCTGCCTTTTCAAGGAAGGCCGAGAGGTCCGTGTCAGCGTAAACTTTGAGCTTTGCTTCCAACGCCTCGGCCTTTGCACCTGCCTCGGCGTACTCCTCTCCCAGTGCCTGAACCAGGACAAGGGTCTGCTGCCCCTGGGCCAGATCTTCCTCCAACCCCTCCAACACCGCCATCATGCCCAGAACCACCGCCCCCACGAGGGCTACAACCACCGTGGAAGAGAGCCCATAAAACAGCTTTCGATCCCGGGGAGTCATCCCCAGCAAGAAGGCCTCGAAACGAGACCCCCATGGCGCGGCCACCTGGCCTACTCGAGCACGAATGTTTTCAAACATCAGCCTTCCTCCTTTTCTTCCCCATCCAGGGGAATGGTCAAGGAAAAGCTGATGCCATCGCCCAGCTTCTTTTCATCCCCCTTGACCGTGTTCTTGAATCGCGCCCTCCGCTGCAAGGACTGCTCGATGCTGGCTGCAGCTTCGTACCCGGTGGTCTCGGCCTTCATCCGCACCGACGTGGGAGACAGGGTCATCTCCCGCACTTCAACCCGCACATCCTTGGGAGGGGGGAAGGCCTGGGAGATATCCTTGAGCAGCACCAGCATGGGCGGCTCTCCCTGCATGGCACCCTCCAGGATGTCAACCCGTTCCGCCTCGGTGCCCGCCAGCTCCAACAAGAAGTCCCGGGAGAGGGCCGCATCTTGCATGATGGATTCCGGCACATCCGGTACGATGGCAGCCACCTCCGCAATGACCTGAGCATCGAGATCTGAGATTTCTTGCGACAGCCCCACCCACTTGAGGGCAAACAGCAACAGCCCCACAGCGAGCAACCCGACCCCTCCCGCTGCCGCATACCCCGCCAGGTCCCGTACAATGGCCAGGTCCCCCTTGTAGCCAAACTCTCCCTTTCTGAACTGGAACTCCCGGCTGTGGGTCAATCCGCCGGCCACCTCGCTCAATGCATGAGACAATGCAAACCGGCCCGGGTCTCCTTCAAAAACCGCTTCGTCGGAAATGGAAGCACGGCGAACCGGCACCCCCAGGGCAGCGGCGAGCCGCGGAGTGAACCCCTGAAGCTCTGAGCTTCCACCGGTCACCACCAGGTCTTCGATCTCCACACCGGTGCTGGCCTCAAAGGCCAAGCGGGTCGCACGCAGCTCAGAAAGCAGCGGCACCAGCGCTTGTTCCAGGACCCGCCCCGGGGTTGCCCCCGGATCGGTGGCTTCCTCGGCATTGGGGGCTTCCGTGGCCTCCACCACCGAAACACCACCGGCGAACTTGGGCAAGGCAGCCGTGTGTTTTTCTTCTTCAGCAACCTCCCAGTCCCAGTCAAAGGCCCGGCAGAGGGCAAGAGTCAGACCCCGCCCACCCAAAGAGAGGGCCCGGGCCTGGATGACCTCTCCCCCGGACACAAAGGCCACCAGCGTCCGGGTGTGTCCGATGTCCACCACCATGCGGTGCCCCATTCCCGGCGCAAAACTCGCCAGAACTTCCGCATCCAACACCACGCGGCGCGGCTGGAGACCCGCTTCTTTCAGGCCACCGAGCATGTCCCCAAGGACTTGTTTGCTGGCCAGGGCACAGAAGACCCGGCTCCCTTCTCCCACGGGCTTGAGCACCCGGTAGTCGAGCACAAAGTCGTCCAAGTCAAAGGGCACGTGGCCTTCCAGCTCAAACGCAAGAGTCTTTTGAATCTGGGCGCGGTCCGTGAAGGGAAGCCGGATGCCCCGCAAAGAGACCCGATCTGCTGGAAACCCCGCTGCGCACGTGGCTCCCTCGGCTTGGGGAAGATCCCGAAGCAGCGCCTCCAGCGCAGCAAATCGCTCTGCGTCCGTGGGAAGGTTGTCCGTATCCTGGAGGATGGGCCCCACCTTGTAGGCCAAGGTGCCGCCGCGTCCAAGACGACCCTCCACCAAGGCCAGTTTGACCGAGTGGGTTCCGATGTCAATGCCGAGAATGGTTGCCATTTTCTTCTCCTCAATCCACGCGCCAGAAGACAATCTTGCCTTCCTTGTTCTTTGCGAAATCCATGACCACGGTGAGGCTTTGCGTTGCATCCCCCACCATGCCGATGGACTTGACGGTGAACACCGTCGACTTCGTTCCGATGGCCTTGGTCATGGCCGGTTCCACATTCACCCCCTGGCCTGAAAGCCAGTTCGTGAAGTCCTTGGGCTTGGAAAAACTCGCCCCCAGCATCCGGTACTCCGCCAGCTCCTGCAGCAGCACCTCGCACTGGGAGTCCGTGGGACTCGGGCTGATGTAGGCCTTGAAGAGCCCCACCAGCACCTCTGTGGTGGCGGTGTTCACGTTGATCTTCCCCGTGCCGTACAGGGTGAAATAGTCTGAATACCGGTCGTACACGTCGTCCTGCCAACCTTCCACCAGGCGAATCTCCGCCTTTGTTTCAAAAGACGCGTTCTTGGAGAGGTACGGCGACTCCAGGTTGTTGTAGAGGTCATCCTCATACCCGCCCTGGGCGCCGGAGCGCATGGTGTCCTGATCCACCCAGTCGAGCAGGTTGGAGATCAATTCCCAGCGATCAATGTTCCGATCGTAGAACCACTGGTCGTGCTCCTCCCCGGACATGAGTCCAAAGAGCTGAATGGCCGTGGGGTTTTCCATCAAGGGAACCGTGCCGTAGGTGCCGATGAGGCCGATGTTGACCTTGGAGTCCTCGTCCACGATCTCCGCCAGGAAGTCCCCGTCGAAATCCAGGAAGTTTCGGTCCGAAAACCGGCTCTCCCGGCTGGCTTCCCGGGTCTCAGCGTCCAGTCCCTCGTCCCGCAGTTTCTCCAGGTCTTCTGATTCCAGGTCCGAACCGCTCACGAAGATCATCCGCAATAGGCTGGTGTTGATGTTGGGCATGAGCTGCCACAGCTCCACCCCGCCCATCCCGATGGTGTTCATCATGTTCTTGAGCATGGGGTTGTTTTCCATCTGCTTGGTGCCCACCAGGATCAGCCGGTACATGTTGACGCCGGTGCGGGCCAGGGCTCCGGCTGCCACCTCGTCCCTGGCGTGGGCGGACTGGAGGAACCGAACCCGGGAGCTGAAGCTGATTTCTGTGACAAGAACCGTCATGAACATCAACGTCGTCGCAACCAACAACAAAGCCACCCCCCGACGCTTGTCCCGGCGCCGGGGAAATCCGTAAAATGGATGGGGGTTGCGAAAGAGTTTCAAGGTATTTTTCTTGCAGCTACTTGTTTGCAAAGGCGGAGCGTGGAAGCGCATCCGCGTATTGAAGTAGAACCGTGGTGGAGTAGGTGGTCTCGCGGGTCTCCTCCGGATCGCTCGGATCGGGCCCCTCCAACACAAGAATGATCCGCACTGCCCGGGGGAGCCTGTTGGGGGTCTCAATCCCCGTCGTGTCCCATTCCTCCACCCACTCCCCCCGGGTCCCATCCAGAAAAGAGAGGTCGAACCGCTCCACCCGGTGGGCCAGGGGCAGAATGACCCCGTCCTTGTCGGGTTCATGGTCAATTCGCGGGGCTTCCCTGTGAAGAAGCACGGCATTGCCGGAGTGCTCGGGGTCATCCTCGGTCCAGAGGGTGATCTCGGTCTGGTCCCCTTCGCGGGAGTCCCGCACCATTCGCCGGTGGGACAAGGTGGTGAACCAGATCCTGTCCAGGGGCTCATTGTCCTCGGCCACAAAAACAGTGCGAAAGGTGTTGATCGCGCTGGTGTGCTCAGTGAGCCAGGCCAGCTCCAGCTCTCGCGTGATGCGGTCCATGGCCACCCGGGCGGACTGCTGCAGCTCGTCCTGCACCTCCAGCGTGTCCCGGGCATCCAGCACACCGGCCAGGGAGATCCAGGTCATGGCAGCGATTCCCGCCAGAATGCCCATGGCGACCATCACCTCCATGAGGGTCATGCCCTGTCGTTTCAGGTTGGCGATCATGGAGAGTCCTCGCTCCCGCCGGGGATGACCACTCCCGAGGGATTGATCACGTGGGTGGTCAGCTCCACCTGATCGATGCCGTCCTCGTTGTCTCCCCACCAGACCCGCACCACCAGCTCCCGCATGTAGGGGGACAGGGAGTCGGTGATCATCTCCGGGGAGAGGAAGTTTCCGAGCATTCCCGCTTGCGGAGTGGCCTGTGCGAGGTCTGCTTCTTGCCCCTGATCCCCCCAATAGCCATCCCCCGCCAGGTCTCCTGCCATTCCCATGAGGTCCCCCGCCAGGGACAGCTCGATCTCCCGGACCGTGTAGGCCCACTCGTAGTCGGAGAACACATCTTCAAAATCCACCGACTCCATGTCGTCGCCGTACTCGTCAAAGTCCCCCTCCTCTTCAATGTCCCGGTCCGTGAAGCCCTCTTGCTCCAGCTGGATCCGAACCTCGGTCATCTTCTCCTGGGCGAGCATGGTGGCGGTTCCGTAGCGCTCCGCCCCCAGGGTCATGTCCACCGCCGTGGCCTGTGCATCCACCAGGACCACCAGGGAAATGGCCAGGATGCCCATGGCGATGACCACCTCAAGCAAGGTAAAGCCGCGTTGGTTTTTCGACGGGGTCACAGGTCCAACTCCGGGGCTTCCTCGGGCAGCCAATCCCGCCTGTCCTCAGGTCGAACCTCCCCCTCGTGAATCTGGACCCGACCCGTGAGAGGCTCCACCTCGAGGGTGAGTCCGTCGTCGGGATCGTTCTCGTCCACGAGGTAGATAAGCGTGTGCTCCATGTACCCATCCGGAAAGACATGGGAATGGGCCACTCGGCGATCCGACTCCTCGTCCATTTCAGGATCAAATGGCTCATCGGGCGCCTCTACCGGCTCCTCGTACTGAGGGGTGTAGACCCAGCCAAAAACGGTGCCCCCCGGCAGTTCCACCCGGGTGGGGAGCGTCCGATCGCCCTGCAAGCCCTCGAACCGGCCGCGCTTCTCCAGGACTTCCCGCGCCTCGCCCTCCTCGATCTCCCGCTGCGTGTACCGGGCCAGCTCGTCCTCGAGCTCCTCCTCGAACTCCATGCGGGCCTCCGCGTCGGTGAAGACCAGGGTGTTCGGGTCTCCCACCTGCACACTCCAGCTGTTGCGGTCCAGGTCGTACTCCACCCGAAAGCTAACGTTTCGCAAGCCAGCCTCTTCCCGAAGGAAGTTGTAGGTGGTGGCGATCTGCTTGGCCATCTGGGATCGCTCCAACCCAAACAAGCCCCCAAGCCCCGGCAGCGCGATCCCGAAGATGCCCGCGATGATCGCAATGGAGACCATGATCTCCATCAGCGTCATGCCGCGGCGGGATTTGGATCGCAGTCGCATCAATTCCTACTGGAACTTCCCAGAATTGGAGACGATATCGGCAGACTTGTCGGAGCCACCCGACTTGCCGTCCTCCCCAAGGGACACCATCTTGTAGCCCCGGCAGTCATCCGTACAGGAGTACTCGAAGTTCCCGCCCCAGGCGTCCGTGGGTACCTCTCCATTCTTGAACTTGGCCTTCACCTCGTCCAGGCTGGCCGGGTACTTGTTCTTGTGGGTGGCCCGGTGAATGGTGAGCATGTTGTCCATGTTCGCCATCTGGATCTTGGTGTTTTCCACGTTGGACTCACCGAAGACTTCGAGCACGTTTACGGCCACCACGGTCATGATGGTGCCGAGGATGGCGATCACGACCATGATCTCCATGAGGGTCATGCCTCGCCGGGCGCGAGCGCGGCGGTTTCGGTTGCGGGAGGAAAGGCAGAACATCGAGGACTCCTGGGCTATCGAAGGGAATTGGACATGTTGAGCATGGGCAGCATGATGGCCATGGCGATGAAGCCGACCACGCCGCCCATCACGAGAATAAGAAGAGGCTCCAGCAAGCTGGTCAGTCCCTCCAGGGTGGACTCCAGCTGGGATTCATAGGCGTCCGCCACCTTGCCGAGCATGCTCTCCAGCTCGCCGGTGCGCTCCCCGATGGCGATCATATGGGTCACCAGGGGCGGAAACTCCCCGGACTGGCGAAGGGGAGCAGAGATGGAGTCCCCCTCAGAAATGTTGTCCGCCGCTTCTCGAACGGCCCTGGCCAGGACATCGTTCTGAACCACCCGCTCCACAATTCCCACAGCGGTAAGGATGGGCACACCGGAATCCAGAAGCGTCGATAGGGTCTGGCAAAACCGCGTCACGGCCACCCGGCGAACGATGGGGCCCAACACGGGTGCCTTGAGGAGGAGAGAGTGCCACTTGAAGCGGCCCGCTTTTGTGGCCTTCCAACGACGGAACAAGGTGTAGGCACCCAACCCGACCAGGCCAATGGCCCACCACCAACCAAGCACCAGTTCGGAGATTCCCAGTGTGATCCGGGTAATGGCGGGCAAGGCCTGCCCGAAGGACTCCAGCACCCGCCGAATCCGCGGGATGACGAACACAAAGAGACCCAAGACAATGGCCCCACCCACCACGGACATGAGAATCGGGTAGATCATGGCCCCGGTCACCTTTCCCCGGAGCTTGACCTGGCCCTCGGTGTAGGCCGCCAGTCGCTGTAATACCAGATCCAGACTGCCGGAGGCTTCTCCCGCGCGAACCATATTCACGTAGAGATCCGAGAAGATCTTCGGGTGGTTTTCCATGGCGTCCGCCAGGCTCCCCCCCTGGTTCACCTTCTCCCGCACATCCGCCAGGATCACCTTCAGCTTGTCCTTCTCACACTGCTCCTGGATCGCAGCCAGCGCCTCCACCATGGGGATGTTGGCTCCGATCAAGGTGGCCAGCTGCGTGGTCATGGCGGATACATCTTTGATCCCCACCCGCTGAAAGAATGCGGCGACGTCCACTTCCCGAGACAGACCACCACCCTTCTTTTCCGTGTCCCCACTCCCGCCCCCGGAGACCGCCTGCTGCTTGATGTCCGTGGGGAAGAGTCCCTGCTTCCGAAGCCGGGCCCGGGCGCTCTTGGAGCCCTCGGCATCGATGATGCCTGCGATTGCCTTGCCGCGGCCGTCCAGTCCTTTGTATTCGTAGACAGCCATGAATTCAGCCCTTGTCGGCGACCTCTTCCTGGGTGACGCGCACCACTTCGTCAAAGGAGGTGACCCCGTCCAAAACCTTGCGGAGGCCATCCCGGCGCAGGGTCACCAGGCCATTTGCGAGAGCCGCCTTCTTGATGGAGCCTGCATCGGCGGATTGCATCACCAGGTGTTTCACGTCGTCGGTCACATGAAGCAGCTCGTAGATGCCCGATCGCCCCCGGTAGCCCGTGTCCAGGCATTCGGGGCACCCCTTGGGCCGGTAGACCTTCCCCTTGAGGTCCTTCTTGGTCAGTCCCACATCCTTGAGCTGCACCGCGGATGGCTCGTAGGCCTCCTTGCACTCGCTACAGAGCTGTCGCACCAACCTCTGGGCAAGCACCGCCACCAGGGAAGAGGCCACCAGGAACGGCTCCACCCCCATGTCCACAAGTCGGGAGAAAGCACCTGCAGCATCGTTGGTGTGCAGAGTGGAAAAGACGAGGTGACCGGTCAGGGCCGCCTGGACCGCGTTGTCCGCGGTCTCCTTGTCTCGAATCTCTCCCACCATGATGATGTCTGGGTCCTGACGCAGGTGTGCCCGCAGGGCGGAGGCAAAGGTGAGCTTGATCTTGGGGTTGACCTGGGTCTGGCCGATGCCCTTGAGCTCGTACTCGATGGGATCCTCGATGGTGAGGATGTTCAAGTCGGGCTTGTTGATCTCCGAGAGGGCCGAGTAGAGCGTGGTGGTCTTTCCGGACCCCGTAGGTCCGGTCACCAGAAGGATTCCGTGGGGCCGCCGAATGTGCTTTCGGAAGTCCTCCAATTCGGCAGGCTCCATGCCCGTGGAATCCAGACTGAAGACCGCTCCCTTTTCCAGGATACGCATGACCACGCGCTCCCCGTGCCGCACCGGCAGTGTGGACACCCGCAGGTCGATCTCCCGGCCCGCCATTCGAATGCGAATTCGCCCGTCCTGGGGAACACGTTTCTCGGCGATGTTCAGGCCCGCCATGATCTTCACGCGGGACACGATGGAGGCCTGAAGCCGCGGAGGAGGCTTGACCACTTCGTAGAGGACCCCATCAATGCGGAACCGAACCACCAGCTCCTTTTCGAAGGGCTCGATGTGGATGTCCGAGGCCCTGTCCTTGATGGCCTGGGTCAGCAACGTGTTTACGAACCGAATGATCGGGGCCTGGTTTGGATCGTCCAGGATGTCGGCTTCGAGATCCAAGCCGCCTGTCAGGTCGTCCTCTTCCTCCTCCTGGATTTCTTCCATCACCGCGCTGGCGGTGCGAGACGCCTTGTCAAAAGCCTTGTTGATGATGTCCCGGAGGGTGTCGTGGCGCACCAGAACGGGTGAGACCGGCAATGAAAAGAGCACCCGCAGATCATCCGTGGCGCTCAGCGCCTCGGGGCTGCCCATGGCCACGAGCACCCGGCCGTTCTTCTCCCACAAGGGAAGCACTCCCTGCTCCCGGGCCAACCCAAGGGGAAGCTGGCGCACCAGCTCCACATCGACCTGCTCCAGATCCACGTCCTCCAGCACTTCCAGCCCCGTCAGGCCTGCCAGCACTTTGTGCAGCAGCGCCGGGTCCACGGAGTCTGTGCGCTGGATGACCTCCAGCAGACTCAAGCCCGTGCGATCCGCATGTTGCCGAGCATCCTCCAGGTCGGAGGCCTGCACCCCTTCCTGCAGAAGGCTCTGCTCCAGGGCAAAGAAGCCAGCGCTCACCGTCCGGCCTCCTTCTCGCCCTGGAGATAGGCGGACTCCAGCCCGCCCCCCAGAAGCATGCGAATGTCTTCGTCCGTCAGGGCTGCTGTCGCGTTTTCCCGCGGGAGAGTCTCCTCCTGGTACGCCGCGCTGTCGGAGTCCTCCGGAGACACAGGTGCCGCGGAGTCCCCCGAGGGGCCCTCCTCACCCGTCGACTCCCCTTCGGGAGCAGCCTCCGGCGCGGGCTCCTGAATGCGTGTCCGGTAGACACTGGGCTCGTTGACCAGGTTCATGCTGTAGCGCAAGAGACCGTTGAGCTCCACGGCCTGCTCCTGAGTGGTCTTTCCATAGAACCGTCGCAAGAACTCCTCCCGCTGGGCCACCTTGATCCGGTAGACCTCTTCCAGGTCTTCAGGCTCGTCGATGACATGGGGTGTCATCACGATGAGCAGATTCGTCTTGCGAGCACTCTTGCGGCGGCCCCGGAAGAGGGCCCCCACAAGGGGAAGATCCCCGAGAAGCGGAATCTTGGTCTCCACCTCGGTCTCCGTTTGGCCCATGAGGCCCCCGATCACGACCGTCTGGTTGTCCTTGACCAACACCGTGGTCTCTGCGGAACGCTTCGAGGTAATGAAGCCGGCCGAGTTGACGTCGAGTCCGCTGGAGTCCTCCTCGATCTCCGAGACCTCCTGGAAGATCTCCAAAGTGACAAAGTCCGACTCGTTGATCTGGGGCGTGACCTTCAAGGTGATGGCCACATCCTCGCGCTGGTAGGAGATGAGCTGGTTCCCGTTGGAGTCCATGCCCGATGAAATGGGGAAGGGAATGTTCCGCCCCACCACAATCTTGGCCTCCTCGTTGTCCATGGTGAGGATGTTCGGGGTGGAGAGAATGTTCACCATGGAGTTCGCCTGGAGCGCATTCAGCGCCACGCCAAAGGCGGGAATGGGCAAGCTGGTGCCATCGCTCAATGTGACGTCAATGGAGTCCCCAAAGACCCCCATCGCCATGCCGGACAGCACGCTCTGCAAGTCCAGCCCCACACTGTTTCCGTTCAACTGGGCGGAGCCAAAGCTAAAAGCCGTTCCCGAGTCGCCGGGGAGCCCCATGTGCATCCCAAGCCCCAGGTTCAGGTCATCGTCCGAGGCGATCTCCATAATCACCGCCTCCACGAAGACCTGCTTGCGGCGAATGTCCAGCTGGTTGATGACCTGGCGCAGAATCGAGAAGCTCTCCGGGCTGGCCACGATGACCAGGGAGTTGGTGTTCTCATCGGCGGTCACCTTGACGCCATCCTCAAAGACCGCCGTGGGACTGGTCTTGTCCGCAGCCGGTCCCTGGTCTCGTTCCGGCCGGCCCCGGTTGTTTCGACTGTTCTGGTTTCGGCTGGAAGGCTGCCGCCGGTTGTTGTTTCGACTGTTCCGATTGCTCTGGGACTCCTGGGCGAGGTTTGTGAGCACCTGAGCCACGTCCTGGGCCTTGGCGTGCTCCAGGTAGACCACGTGGATCTGCGAGCGAGAAGAGGGGTCCACATCCACATCCAGCTCCCCGATCAGGGAGAGAATGTCCGCCATGGCGGTCTCATTGGCCTGAATGATCAGGGAGTTCGTGCGCTCATCCGCAAGAATCTTGGAAATATAGCGCCCCTCTCCCACCGAAGTGGTGGTGGCGGAACCTCCCGAGTCCTTGTCCCCTCCCCGGCGCCGGCGCTTTCGATCCTTGGCCGAACTCGACTTCCGGGAGCTCGAACTGCTCTTCTTGTTCTCCCCTTCCACGCCGTACAATTCGGTGATCAGACGAGCGATTTCTGCCGCCATTGCGTAGTGCACTGGCACCACCTGCAGGGTCGACTTGGGCGCTGCCACATCCAGCTGACTCACCACCTTCCACATGCGGCGAATGTTCACGGCCGAGTCGGTCACGATCAGCGTGTTGGTGGGCTGGTAGGCGATGATGTTGGCGGCCGATCCCGAGAGCTGCTTCACCACGCTTGAGATGTCACTGACCGTCGTGTTCTCAAACTGGAAGATCTGGGTGACAAAGTTGTCGATGTAGGGGATCGTGTCCCCCTCGTACACCCGCAGCGGATGTGAGGTGGCTTCCCGGTCCTTGATCACCTTGGTGATCTTTCCCACGGTGACCGTTGTGTAGCCCTTGACCGCCAACGCCGAAAGGAATGCCTCGTAGGCTTCCGCCGGAGAGACCATCTGGTGGGAGATGATGGTGATCTCCCCCTTGAGATCGTCCGTAAGAATGAAGTTTCGACCGGTGATCTCGGCCATGAACTTCACCAGGTCCTGCAAGGGGGTGTTGACAAAGTCCAGAGTCACCTTGGAGTTGGGGGCCAGCTTGGGGGGGCGGCTCTGGTTCGCAGGACGGGGGGGGGCGCTGGGAGATGAAGAGGAGGAACTGCTGGAAGAGGGGCTGCTGGAAGATTGGGGCGCGGGTCCAGAAGGCTTGTCTTCACGGCCGGCAGAGGGCTTGGCGCCATTCCCAGCTCCCGGGCCGCCCTCATCCTCTCCAGATCGAGAGGCCGTGGGTTTCAGGGACGGCCGAGGAAGAGCTCCCCCCGGCCCAAGTCCAGGCATCAGCGGCAGCTTGCCTGCAGGTCCGCCAATCATCGGCCTGTCGTCGTCTTCCTGGGCTGCCAACGGGGGTTGGAACACCACCAGTGCAGCAAGAACCACCGATGTCTTCAGCAGCCATTTTTGGATTTTGATCACAGCATTTCCCCTAGCGAACCTGGTAGCTCAGCGTCTTCTTCTTGTTTCGACGCGTGATTTCAAAGGTGAAGGACGACTCGTTCTGGAGGCCCTGGTAGGCGTTCATGGCATCCGAGGTGCTCATGAGCGACTGGCCGTTCACGTTGTGGACGATGTCCCCGTTCTTGATTCCCAACTTGTCAAACAGCGTGCCTCGACGGATGGCGGACAACCGGTAGCCATCGACCTCTCCCCCCGCCCCTTTGTGTGGCACCACCCGCACCTGTGTGGCGAGCTTGTCCATGTTCTCCATGGCTTCATCCAGAAGTGAGCGCTCCACGGTGAAGTTGTCTCCATCCCGCTGGACCTCTCCATCCCCGCCCCCCTTGGCAGATCTCCCCTTGGGCTTGGCCTTGTCCTCGGACATATCCAGGTACTCGATCTCTCCACTGTTCCGGAGGATCACGACCCGCTTCTTCTCAATGCTGTGAATGACTCCCTCGCCCAGCAGCGAGTACCCAATGCCATAGCCCCGGGCCCGGGCCCCCCGTTTGCCCTCCACAATGAGCGCCGAGCTTGAGTCTGCCGGAGAGGCCACCACCGTCGCCAGCAGCACCACGTCCAGATCCGTGGGTCGACCGTCTTCCGTGTCGACACTTGCCACGACGGCCACCGCATCCGGGTCGAAGAGATTTCGTTCCAGGATGGGTCGGTTGTAGAACTCCTTGGAGCGGGCTTGGGCAGCCGAGTTCCGGCGGGGGCCTGCAGGTTCCGCGTCCTTCTCTTCGTTCTTGGAATCGATTTCCTCCACCACCACGTCTTCCGGCAGCGCCAGGAGCTTGCCCACCCCAGTCCCGAGGGCAATTCCAGACAAGGCAGACACCAGAGTCACCACGCCCAGACCCGCCTGCACGCGGCGGGAGCGGAAGGGAACGAGAAGTTGGTTCACCGAGATACGCATGGGAATCACCCCTTACAATGCAAGGCCCATGCCGGCCAGAATGAGCAACAATGAGGGTCCAGGAGGGCAGATGAGAGACAAGTTGTCACTCGGGAGCCCTCAAGGGCTTGCACGAGGTGACAACTTGTCAATGAGGCAGAAGGGGGGCATAAGGGCCGAGAGGTGATGCCATGTCCAACGAGCTGCGCCACGCGCTGGCCCCCCTGCTTCAACACCTGTCCAGACTGGACCCCTCCGACCCCACAACGGCCACAGCGCTCAACCGGGCCCTGCCGAGCTCCGGTGAGTCCATGCAGTCGCTCTTTGGCCTTCTGAAGACGGGGCTCTCCGCAGGCACACTGACGCCCCGCGGAGAGGATGGCATGCGCTACGGTCGCGTATGCAAGGCTTCCGAAGACACCCACAGCTTTTCTGTGGATGCCGTGCACATGAGCGGCCCCGGACCCGGTCACGCCCACCCCAAAGGTGAGATCAACCTGTGCTTTGCAACGGAGGGTCAACCAACATTCGACGGAGAGCCTCCCGGGTGGGTGGTCAAGGCCCCCGGCACCTGGCATGTGCCTACGGTGCAGGGCGGGGAGATGGTGATTCTCTACTTCTTGCCGGGCGGCGCCATTGCTTTTGGTCCCGACCCGAGCGCATCTCCCAGCGCTTCGTAGTCTTCCCGGGTGTTGTAGACCTGAGCGGAAATCCGCACCCACATCTGGGACCCGATCGGGTGGACCGGCACCTCGATTCGGCGCTCCTTGTAGAGCTGGCCACGCACGGAAAGACCCGCCTCCACCGTTGGTTCGGTCTGCCAAACCTCGGGCACTGGCAACGCGGCAAGAGAGCCGAGCATAGATTCGGGGACGGGCAGATCCACCCCCCAAACCGCCGCGAGGTGCTGCGCCCCCCACATCACAAGATCGTGGTTGTGGGCTCGCACCGCAGAAGCCCCAAGAGAGTCCATGAAGTCCAGGGCTGTGGCCAACGACAGCCACGCGCTCACATCCCGGGTGCCAACCCAATCGAATTCAGCGGTGTACCCCTGGCCGTAGCCCAGGGAGATCACCAAAGGGCGAGTCTGGGCCTGCCGCCGCGGATGGGTCCAAAGGAAGGCGCACCCCTTGGGGGCCCACATCCACTTGTGGCAATTCCCCGTGTACCAGTCCACCCCGAGGGAGGTGAGATCCAAAGGAAGCATACCGGGCGCATGGGCCCCATCCACACAGACGGGAATGTCCAAGGCATGGCACCTGGCCACCAGGGTCTCCAGCGGCAACACCAGTCCGCTCGCTGAGGTGATGTGGTCCAACACCACCAGGCGGGTGCGCTCGGAGAGGGCTCCCTCCAAGACCTGCAACACCAAGTCGGGCTCACAGGGAAACGGAAGCGCTGCCACCACCAGGCGGGCGCTCATCTCCTCACACAAGTGGGCCGCTGCATTTTTCACGGCCGGGTAGGCATGGTCCAGGAGCACCACCTCGTCCCCAGGCTCAAGGTCCGCAGCCCGAAGCGCCGTGTTGACCCCCGTGGTGGCGTTCTCCACAAAGACCAGATCCTCACCCCGAGCACCCACGCGGCCCCCAAGCCGACTCGCTGTCTCCCGGATCAGGTCCCCCAGCTCTCCCAACACGAACTCGATGGGGGACGCCTCAAACCGCCGCCGCCAGGCCTGCTGGGCCTCCAGGACAGGCAATGGACAAGCCCCAAAGGACCCGTGGTTCAGGAACACCAGGTCCTTTTCCAACAAGAATTGGTCTCGCAAGCCCACCCCAAACAACATCAGCTCCGCCTCCCCCGGCGCATCTTCGCCGTGAAGATGACCCCGAGAGAGACCACGGCGTCCTTCCAGCCGATCTTCTTTCCCTCCGAGTAATCGCGCCCTGAATACGAGATGGGCACCTCGTAGACCCGGCACCCCAGCGCAGCCACCTGGGCCGTAAATTCCGGATCGAATCCAAACCCGTTGGAGCGCAGGTCCAGCTGCTCGAGCACCTCCCGACGGCAGACCTTGTAGCAGGTCTCCATGTCCGTGAGGTTCAGGTTCGTGAGCACATTGGACAAAGTGGTGAGGCCCCGGTTCGCCACGTAGTGGTGGAAGTTGTGCACCCGGTGGGGGCCGCCCAAAAATCGGCTTCCGTAGACCACGTCCGCGCGTCCATCCAGAATCGGCCCCAAGAGCACACCGTACTCCCGCGGATCGTACTCCAGGTCGGCGTCCTGCACGATGACCACGTCTCCCTGGACCTGGGCGAATCCTGTGCGCAAGGCAGCGCCCTTGCCAGCGTTCTTCTCGTGGCGAAAAAGCTTCAGGTTGTCGAACTCCTCCGCAAGGGCCTGAAGGCGAGATGGGGTATCGTCTGTGCTGCCATCATCGATGGCGAGAATCTCCATGCGCCAAGGCTGTTCAGCCACTCGGCGCACGAGGGCCTCGACAAAATTCTCCTCGTTGTAGACGGGGATGACGACGGAGAGCAGGGGATCGTCGATGACGCGAGACATGCTGGAGACCCCGGACTCTACCCCAGGTATTCCTTGGCCGGTGGGTGCAGCGGGCGTGCTGGGGCTGGCAACAGCGGTGCGGCTGTCCGCTCCTGGCAGCCATTTCCACGACGGCCACCTGGTCCCGGTGGACGCGGATGCCGCCATGCACACGCGGCGCGCCCTTGCGTGGGTGGAGGGATTCCCCTGGCCTCCCCTGCACGATCCGTTCTTGGGCTTTCCCGAGGGCGCCCCCTTTCCCTGGTCCCCAGGCTGGGATGCTGCGTTGGCGCTCTTTGCCTGGATTCTGGGTGGGTTTGGAACCGAGGGCCTGGGCTTTCAGGTGGGGCTGGCGCTTTTTCCGTTGGTCATTGGCGTGCTCACGGTGGCCACGGTGCTGTGGGGAACCCGTCGCGTCTTCGGGGAGAGGGCTGCCCTGGCCGCCGGGCTGCTGACGGCCCTGGCCCCACAACATGTGGCGGCCACCCAGTGGGGCCGGCCGGATCACAGCGGGGCAGAGGGGCTCTTTCTGGCGGGCCTGCTCCTGGCCCTGGCGGCGAAGCGGCCCTGTCGGCGCCGGGTGGCCCTCTGGACTGCGGGGGCCTGCCTGGTCTGGGTAGGGGGCTTTCTCTATGCAGTCCTGGCGGCCGCGGCCCTGACCCTCACGCAGCTGCCTCGTCCCACAGATGCAGGCCGCACCGGCCTCACGGGGATCGCTCTTGGGGCCGTCCTCGCCATGCCCGTGGCGACCGCCACCGGCCTCCAGGCAGGAGAGCCTCTGGACTATGCACGCCTTTCCCTGTTCCATCCCCTGGCGGTGGTGGGAGCGACCGCGGGGGGGGGCTGGCTTCTCTCATGGCGCTCCGGGACGGATTGGAAGCGCCAGGCGGGCATTGGCCTGGTCCTTCTTGTCGGGGCGATGGCCTTGGCCAACGCGGCGAGAACCGGGCTGGATGACTGGCTGACCCGTGGCGATCCGTGGCTCGCCACGGTGACGGAAATGCAGCCCATGTGGGAAGGGGGGGTTCGGGAGGGAGGACTGCGCTCCCTGCGCCTGCTTGGGTTCGGGGTCGTGCTGCTTCCCGTGTGCGGGTTCCACCTGGCCCGCACAGCGCCTTCCCCTCCCACCCGTCTTCTTCTCTGGGGCACCGCCGGTTGCCTGGCCCTCGTGATGGTCCAAAACCGATTCGGGTGGACCCTGGCCCCGATGATGGGGGTGGTGATCGGAGCCTCCCTCGCCCGGATCACCCCTTGGGCACCGCTGTGTGCGGTGGCCCTTTTTCTGCGAAGTCCTGCCGAGGCCCACGCGGCCTGGTGGGCACCCAAAGCCCGAGAAAACCGGTCTCCCTGGGTCTTTGATGCCTACCGGTGGCTGGCCACCACAGACCCGGTGGATGAGACCGCACCGGAGTGGGGCGTCTTGGGGACCTGGCGCCATGGGCACTGGATCAACGTTCTCGGAGAGCGCCCTTCCGCCATTGGACATTTCGGAACCTATGCAGGCGGCATTCCCCGGTACCGGGCCACAGAAGCCATGTGGTCAGGCACCGTGGAGAACCTGCTGGACCTGCTCGATGAGGGCCGGTATCGCTTCCTGTTGGTCTCCGCGGACGAGCTGGACGATGTTCCCGGCCCCCTGGGGAGGCTCTTGTTCGGTGGCAGCGCCGGGGGGGGCCTTCCCGCAGTTCCAGGCCTAAAACCCGTGTACGCCTCCCCCGACCCGGATGGCATGGTGTCCACCGAGCTTCCAGGGGTGTGGGTGTACGAGCGGGTTCCCGGAGCCAACCTGCAGGGATCTGCACCGCCCGGGGCCCGGGTCGAGTTCCTGCTGCCGATCTCCTGGATGGGCCAGTGGCGCTCCTGGCGAGCGGAGGTCTTGGCGGATGGAACCGGCCGTTGGACCCTCCAGGTCCCTCTTTGGACCCGCGACACGGACCAGATCCAGAGCCGGGAGCGGGCGTTCTTGAAGATCGAGGGGGCCGAGCCGCTGGAGTTGGAGATCTCCGAGGCCTCAGTACGACAGGGACTCTCGGTGACAGTACCTTCCCCTATCCCCTGAAAAAGACGGCTCCTCCCCCCAGCGCGGTCGCCACGACGACAGCCGGGTGCACGCCAAGAGCAAGCGCTCCGAGGGCAGTGAGCGCAATCGCACCCCCCACCCAGGAGGTGATGCCTGTGGGCACCAGGGAGATCGCGACCCAGGCCAGCATGCCCACCACCACCGGGCGCACCGCTCCCAGGGCGCCCTCCATGGCGGAGTGGGACCGGTACCGAAAGAAGAGGCTCGCCAACAAGGTCATGAGCACCAGGGCTGGCGCCCCCACCCCCAACAGCGCCGCGAGGGCCCCCCCAATGCCCGCCTCCTTGTGGCCCACGAAGGCGGCCACCTTGAGGGCCAGGGGTCCCGGGAGGGCAGCGCTCATGGCCAGCACCTCGAGAAACTCACTCTCCGTGATCCAGCCGCCCTTCTCCACGCACTCCACCTGAAGCAGTGGAATCATCCCCGGGCCTCCGCCAAAGCCAAACAGCCCAGCGCGGCCAAACCCCAGCAGCAAGTCCAGCAGGTCTACAGCTCGGTGAAAGAAAGGATGGTGTTGAGGTCTCCCGCGTCGTTGCCATCCACCTCGATGGGGTCGCTGCGGGAGAGGGTGTAGGTTCCGGCCCCCCCGGTTGCCGTGCCCGATTCACCCCAGGAAGTGCCGTCCGAGGACCAGAGGGTCCAGGCGTTCTCGGAAGCAAAGATGATGCCGTACCGAATGGTGGTGGGAAGATCGCCCGGCGTCTCGGCACAGGAGGTGTCCGTGTAGGTGACGGCCCCCTCGAAGGTGCGATCACAATTGCCGCACACCCCGTCATCCCGTACCCGGTCCAGGGTGCCGTTGAACGCCACGGCACAGCTGGAATACCCCGCCAGTTCGGCTTGCCAGCTGGCCTCGTAGGCGATGCTCGCCGTGTGGGCGAGAGAGGCAGGCCAGGTGCACTCCACCACGCCTGTGCAGTCTTCATCGGCACAGTCCACGAGACCGTCGCCATCATCGTCCAGGCCATCGTCACACTCGGACTCTGGATCGTTCGAGGCAACGTGGATGCCCACGGTATCCCGCACGGGCTTACCTCCCACGTCCGCCACAACCTGCAAATCGAGGGCACCGACCGGGAGATCCGTGACCTCCAGCGGGTTGCCCTCTGCGCTCCAGTCCCCCCCGAAGATCTCCCAGGAGACCCCATCCACTTCCACCGGGTTTCCGTCCAGGTCAGTGAGGTCTGCCTCCAGTGACACGACCTCCCCCTCCAGGAAGAGGTCCCCCTCGGATGGGGAGGTAATCTCCACAATCACGCGGGAAGGGTCGGTGGCAACCCCTCCGCCATCACAAGCAACCAGGGCCGGAATCCAAAGCAGGGCGTATTGCATGGCCTCTCCAGGAACAGAGCCTAACCGGTGCCAAGACGGGCCGTCACCGTCACCAGGAGCGCCCTTCCCAGGAGAGCCGCCGGGTACTCCCCCGCCGGTCCCGGCAAGACCCCAAGATCCACAGTTTCAATGGAAGCCCGTCCGCTTTGGGGCACCGGTGGATCAGGCCACGCGGTTCCAGACAGAGGACACGCCACATCCCCTGGCGGGGCCAGTTCGGTCGCGAGAAAGGCCAGGTGAAACCAACAGGTGGCCCGTGCCACCTCCGTGTCCATGGACACGTGGTCAAAGAACTGGGCCAACCAGGCGCTGCCGTCCCCACCCAGCTTGGCGCCGACCCCCACAACACCAAGAACACGGTCCCGCAGAACCGGTCGAGCATGCATGGCCTGGGTAGTCTTCAGCGCTTCCTCACCGCTCACCACCACCACCAGCCGATCCGAACGTCCGGGGACCACGGACTCCAGCCTCTCCCCCAAGGCCTCCACAGAACCCCCATCCATGTGATGGACCTTGTCGGGAGGCAGATAGGCCCTCATGGACTCCTCCAAAGCCGGGGCAGCACCCGCGAAGGCCCAGTGCACGCTCTCGCTGCGACGGTGCAACGCGGCCACAAGCTCCTCCCCAAAACTGGCCACCTGGTCCCAGTCCAGTCCGGCCCCCAAGAGCTGGGAGGGCGCATAGGCTTCCCCCAGCCAGGCCGGGTCATCGTAGAGAAGATCGTCCGGCCCCTCGGTGCCAAAGATCCGTCGGATTCGCGCTGCCGGCCCCTCCAGCCCGGCCAGATCCGCCACCAGCGCCAGCTCCCCCTCCAAGGCCGGAATGGGAACCACGAGATCTGCCGGGCTGACAATCTTCTGGGACAGATTCCTGGCAGCGGGGTGAAACCAGATCCACTTTCGCCCTTTGGCGTACCAGTCTTCCGCCTTGCCGCCTTCGGACTCCACCTCACCCCGAAGAAGGGTCGCCAGCACCACCTTGAAGTAGAGCTCCCAGTCCAGAGCCGGGGGCCGAGGCAGCGTGCAGGAGAAGGCCACGCCAAAAAAGACGAGGGCCACGCCCCACAAGAGGAGGTCCGTTGGATTCACGCTACCTCCTCTGCCTCTTCGGGCAGGGAAACCCTAGCCAACACCGTGTACAAGGCCAGGTACTCCCAGAAAGGCTTGTCGTCGAAATTGAACTCGACGAAAGACCAGGCCACGTAGCCCACAACTGTGGCGGGCATCACCCAGGCGAAAACCTCGGCGTCCGTGCCCCGGGTGCGCTCAAGGATCCCGCGCCCCATGCGAAACACCACCACACCACCCCAGACAGCCAAAGAGAGACCCACGACTCCATAGTGGGCCATCACGCCCCAGAAGATTCCGTGGGGATACCGGTGGATGGAGCTGAACAGCTTCCAGTCATACTCCTCCAGAAGCACCGCAAAACTACCCGGCCCAATGCCCATGCCCCACGTATTCTGGAACATCTCGATGCAGACCCACCAGCTGCGCCCCCGCACATCGGATCGCCACAGATTGCCCAGGTTCAGCCAAATCCGCATCAAGCCCTTTCGGGTGGAGTCCTCCCCCAAGAAGACGCCGACCCCAAAGAGCACCACCCCCACGATGGCAAAGCGCAGCATCCATCTGCGTATGACCGGGCGCGAGCAAGCCACAAGAACGCCACCGATCACGATTGCATAGGCCCCGCCCCGGGACCCGGATCGCAACTGGGCAAAAAAGATCGCTGCACCACACCCCCCCAGAAACAGCCGAAACGCCCATCGCTTCTCGTTCAGGGCAAGGGCAAACGCCAAGAGCACCGAGAACATGAGATTCATGGCAAACCAGTTCGGCTGCTGTCCCAAGCCGGTCTCGCGCCCCCCCTGTGCTGCGATCTCCCAGACCTTTCCGGCGCTGGCGACCTGGTCGAAATCCGTGGTCACGCTGATCAGTGCCACCCCGACCGAAGCGACAACCCAAGTCAGGGCCATGCGTCGAAAATCTTCCCAGGTACGCACGAAGACGACGATGATGGTTGCACTCACCAAGATGACGCCAACGGCCACAATCTCCTGGAATCCCGCACCCGGCCGGTGGGCCCACCCCAAACCAAGCACTTGCCAGAAAAACAGGCCCAGCAACGGCGCACGCCAGGGAATGGGAGGAAACAGGGAGCGCCTCCGCAACACGCCGTGCCCCACACACACCACGAGTGCCAACCCCAAGAGCGGCTCAAAGATCCCCAGGTTCAGCCCGCCAATCCGAAGCCAGGACATGGAGCCCGTGGACAGAAGTCGTCCCGCAATCAGCCCCCCCACCGCCACAAGGGGCCAACGCAAGCCGACCCCCAACCCCAGCACCCCCAACAGGACCACCAGGGGAAGGCGCCAGTCCAGGAATACCAGCCCCCCCAGAAGGCACTGGGCCAGCAGCACCCACCAAAAGATGGGCCTGGCCAGGGGGATTCGGAAGGGCTGGGCGACATCAGAAGTCATTGGCATAGGAAGAATACCGCGTCCCAGTCACCCCAAGGGGGTTCCCACCATTGACAAGTCCAGTTGCCCTGCTACACTGGCACGAACCGGACGAGGAGCTTAGGTTCCCGGTCGGAGGAGACACTCCAAACCCATTCCCGGACTTTCGGCCGGGAATTCCCGGACTCAGCTGGATCCGGCTGAGTCCAAAACCGCAAGAAGAAAGAGAGAAAACTCATGAGCAACAACAAAGCCCTTTTCCTGATCGCAGCTGCTGCCTCTACACTGGCCCTCGCCGCCTGCCCCGCGGGCGACGACACCGGTGCTGACGATGCATGCAACGCATGTGACGCCTGCAACGCTTGCGATGCTTGCAACGCCTGCAACGCTTGCGACGCCTGCAACGCCTGCGACGCCTGCAACGCCTGCGGCTGATCAGTCGAACGATAGAATGGAAGCCCCCGGTCATGACCGGGGGCTTCTTTCGTTAAAGGTGTTGATATGGCGCAGACTGAAGACTCCATTCTCCCGAAGATCGCTGTACTCATGGTGGTGATTGCTGCTGTCGTGGGGGCAAAGCGCTGGGGCAATTTCGATCAGAAGGAAGAGCGGGAGGTCTTGCCCGCGGAGGCCAAGAACCTGCATGCCGCTGCCCTCTCCGAGTACGAGGAGAAGACCCCCTTTGTAGAAAGCGAATGGCTGGACGCACATTTTGATGTGCCAGTACCCGCCCAGGGAGCCCCCCCGGAGGACTGGCCCGAAATCACCGCCTCGCTTCATCCGGAGCAATGCGGAGCCTGCCACCCCACTCAGTACGCCGACTGGAAGGACAGCTGGCATGCCATTGGCATGGGTCCAGGTGTCTTGGGGCAGATGGTCGACTGGGACGGATCCAATGACAAAAAGACGCGCCAGTGCAGTCGGTGCCATGCCCCCTTGGCGGAGCAGTGGCCCTTCCTGGAGGACGGCGTCCCCAACCCAGACTTTGATGCGGATCTGCGAGCCAAGGGCTTGAGCTGCGCGGGGTGCCACGTGCGGGCCCATGAGAGGTTTGGCCCTCCCAAGGACGGCGAGCCCATCGCTGGCGCACCCCACGACGGCTTCGAGCCCAAGGACGAGTTCAACGACTCCCGGTTCTGCTATGGATGCCACGACTTCCGGACTGGGGAGGGCCTGGAGAGCAAGAAGCTCCAGGAGACCTACGAGGAGTGGAGGCGCACGGACTACGCAGCGGACGGCGTCACCTGCCAGAGCTGCCACATGCCCGAGGGACGCCACCTTTTCAAGGGGGTTCATGACTTGGACATGGTGAAGTCCGGCTTCACGGCCAGCGCGGAGGCCAACACGAGAGACAGTGTCCTCGTGGGCGTGCTCCGCGTAGAAAACACGGGCACGGGGCATCGGTTTCCCACCTACTCCACGCCGCAGGTCACCCTGGTGATGGAACAGTTGAATGCCAGCGGATCCGCCATCGAAGGCACCACCCAGACCGATGCCATCGGCCGGTATGTCACCCCGAACTTAAAGGTGGAGCGCTTTGATACCCGCCTGATGCCCGGGGAGTCCCACGCACTGGAGTACAGCGCAAAGCGCTCCAAGGAGGCTGTGGCGCTGACGGCACGGGTGGAGATTTGGCCGGATGAAGCCTACCGGCGCTTCTACGAGATCAAGCTCAAGAAACCCGAGAGGCACCCCATTGGCCTTGCCGAGGTGCAAAAGGCCCACCGGTACAGCATCGACAGCCGATTTGTTGCCTGGGAGCAGCGCATCGAGCTGAAGTAGGAGCACCATGACCTTTTTGCGCCGACCCTGGGCCTCGCTGTTGGCTGCGCTGGGCGCCTACGGGGTCCTGGCGACCACCACCGTGACGGGGGTCGGAGTGGTCGGAGAAGTGGATGCCACCTGGGGGGCGTCAAAGGCGCCCACAGTGGTGGTGGGCTGGGACCAGGGAGAACCGGTCTTAAGCGAGGGTCCCGGAGGACTGCTTGTCTCCTCGCAGACGCGCCCGGTGGAGCGCCTTTCCCTGGGAAATGTCCAGGTGCCCCTGGCCGTGAACGCCTACACCGGTGGGCTCGCAGACTGGCCCGCACGGGCCCTGCACCGGGTAACGGGCTCACGAGACGCTGTGGTGGCCCTGCACGTGATCCTCGGTGGGATCTTGGTTGTCCTGTGCCACCGGTTCCTTTGGTTCCACGGGACGAAGGTAGCAGCAGGGGTCGCCAGCCTGGCTCTGGCCGCGGACTGGAGTTTTGTCTACTACCGAAAAGTGCTCGGAGGCACGGAGGTGCTCTTGCAGGCCGGCGCACTCCTGGCTCTGTGGGCCTTGTGGTCCAGGCGCTGGAGGGGCGGCCGCCACGGGAGCGACGCCATCGCCATGGGGCTCGGGATCGGGCTGTTGGCCAAGGCCACCTTTGTGCCGACCGGACTGGCGCTGCTTGCGGCAGCGAGTCTGACCCGAAGGGATCGACCGGACATGAAACCGCCTGCGCCTCTGCAGCTTGGGCGTGCCGCGGCGATTGTCGGCGTGTGCATGGCCCCCTTGTGGATCACCTGGCTGCACCAAGGCTTCTTCCCGTTGGACACACCGGTTCGCAGCCACGACACGCTGGGCCTGCAGCTTGAGCGGTTGGTCAGCTCGCTCGGAAGCCTGGCGGGGGGCACCGTGCCCGCCAGGGAGACCGGCAGCACCCTGGGGTGGTTCTTCTTCTGGCCCCTGCGCTGGTTCGAGGCGGCTCACGGCGCGGATGTGCCACCGGGTATGGGTCCCTGGCGCCTGGTGGGGCTGGGGGTGCTGGCAGGTGGCACGATCAGGGCCTGGCGAGGTCAGGAACGAACCCCCTCTTCCGCACTGCTCCGGTTTCTCTCGCTCTTTGTTCCGATGCAGGTGGTCGCTCTCTGGCTGTCGAACCATGATCTACACCACCTGGCCCAGGCCAGCATGGGCTTGTGTCTGTGGCTCGGGCTGGCAGCGGATCGGCTGGCAGCCATGGTGTGCCCTCCCCGCTCGTTTCGGCGGGCGGGACTTGGACTGGCGCTCGGCCTTCCCTGGATTCTCTCCGGTGCGCGAATGCTGGTGGAGACCGACCCCATGCTGGCTACGGTGGAGGACCCCCTGGTGACCGACGAGGGCCAGGAGGGGTTGGAGCAGATGCTTCGAGAGCACGGCGTCCACCGGGTCTGGACGACGGACTACACCTTGTACGGGATGTTGGAGGTGCGAATGCCAGGGTTGGAGGCCACCCACGCCTGGGCCGCCGTGGCCAACCGGCTGGGAGAGCGGCAGGCCTTTCTGGCGGACCTCTTGCCGAAGGCGAGAGGAGGACACTACCTGGTGGTGCGTCCCACGGACCCCCTGATCTACAACCTCACCCCCACGGAAGACGAGATGGGTGCGGCAGCACAGGCCTTGGGGATTCCCCTGCGCCGCGTGGCGCTTCTTGAGGATTCCCTCGGGCCCTGGGCTCGCTTGTACGAGGTGCCATGAAGCCGCTCTCCCTCGCAGAGAAGCTTCAGGCCCTCGCCCCGGCTCCTGGGACGGTGGGGAGGGTGGTGCGCGTGGTCTTGCGCCCCAAGCGAGGAGCCCGCACCCGCGTGCAGAGCGCAATGCTCACGGTGGAGAGAGGCATGGACGGGGATCGTTGGGGGCTGCGGCCACACCGATCCAAAGCCCGCCAGCTTTCCGCCATTCGCGCCGACGTGATCGATGCCCTGGCGCGGGGGGTCGACCCCATTCTCTCCGGGGACAACCTGCACATCCTGCTCGACCTCTCGAAATCAAACCTCTCCCCAGGGGCTCGGCTTCAGATCGGATCGGAGGCCGTGGTGCAGGTGTCCGAGGAGATCCACGCCCCCTGCGCCCTTTTTTCTGACCGATTTGGCCAGGACGCCCACGACATTACCCTGGCCCAGGACAATGAAGACCAGCGACTGCGGGGGGTGTTGCTGTCGGTGGTGACCGAAGGTCGGGTTGCCGAGGGGGACGAGATTCGGATCTTGAGAAGCACTCCCTGACGCGCACTGGGTATTCTCTTGCGCATGCTCTCACTACTCCTGTCCGCTGCCCTCGCTGGGGAGCTCCCCCCGGGGCAGCCCATGGCGCGGGCACTGGCGATTCACATGGGGGACGATGGACTCCAGCACCTTGGGAACGTGGTGGAGCGGGCAATGCCCGAGCGCATTCCCATCTCGGATCTGTCCGAATCGACGCAATGCAGCGATGGGGACGCAACGCCCCTGGCCTACACCCTGGACCAGATGGACCTGCAAATTGGGGTGCAGAACGTGGCACTGGAGCCCAGCGACGGTCGCCTGGACCTGTGGCTGACCCTGTCCCTGTCCTCCACGGCTTCCAGCTTGCACGTCGCCGGAGATTGCTCCTTCCTGAGCGACCTGGACGAGGTCTGCACGGTGGAGCTGCCCGTCACCGCAGCGGAAGCTCACGTGGGAATCGCCATGGGAACGGTGGACGGCGTCATCGAGTCCTCCGTGGACGCGGTGTCCCTTTCGATCTCTCCCATGGGAAATCCCCTGGGCGGTTGCCTGCTGGGAGATGCAATCGGCACCCTGCTCAACCAGGACGCGATGGCCCTGACGAACATCCTCATGGAGCTCATTGAACCGGAACTGGAGGACCTGGGAACGACGATTGAGGAGGCCCTGACAGATGCGTTCTCGTCGCTGGACGTTGAGACGGAGTTCTCCGTGGGAGATGCGTCCGTGGTCCTGAACCTGTTCTCCACCCGGTTCGAGTTGGACGCGGCAGGGCTCTTGATCGGCATGGGGGCCAGCGTGACACCCTCCAGCCTGTCCCCGTGCGTGATCTCCGGGGCAGGCTCAGATTTTGTGGATGCGGAGTGGCCCACTTTCAATGACACCGCCTGGGACACGAGCCTGCCATACGACTTTGGCCTGTTTTTGAACCGGGACTTTCTCGACCACCTTCTTTGGGTCCTCTGGGCGTCCGGCGGGCTCTGCTACCAGATGAACGAGTTTGAGGGGGTGCCCACCACCACCGAGTTGTTCGCCACATTCTTGTCGGGGGAATTCGCGGACCTGTTCCCCTCCAGGCAAACGGCCTGGCTTGATTTTGCGCCGGAAGTTCCACCCTATTTTCGTTTTCAAGAAGACGGAGCCCCGCTGGTGCTCGCCATTCCCGCCTTGCGCGTGGAGATCTTTGCCAACCTGAACGAGCGGATTGCCCGCATGTTCGAGCTGACGGCGGACATGGAAATTGGCCTGGATCCGGGCTTGACCGCGGATGCATTGGCGCCCGAGATTGTCTGGGAGGAAGGAGGCATTCCCTTCGAGGAGAGCTGGAACGAGCTCCTGGAGAGCGGATTCTCTGACGGGCTCTCGTTGTTGCTCAACAACCTGCTGGAGAGAGCCTTGTTGCCCGAAGGGATTCTTCCTGAGATGGCACTGCCTAGCCTGTTTGGGGCCCGCCTGGAGAGCCTGTTCTGGATTCCCTCGGACGACGACCAGTGGCAGGCGGGATTCGCACGGGTGGATGTGGCGGGCGTGCAGCCCATGGAGTCGCCTGGCTGTAGCGGGGGGAGCCTGGGGTGCGATGGAGGAAGCGGCCCGGAAATCGACCTGGACACGCTGCTTGGTTGCAGCGGCGGCGACGAGTCTGGCTGTGGATCTGAGGGCTGCGGCGGCTCTTCCTCGGGCTGCGGCGGCTGCTCCCAGACCGGAGGCGTGCCGGTGGGGTGGCTGATGGTGTGGGGTTGTCTGGGGTTGGCGGTTGTGCGACGTCGGTAGCCCAGAGGCCACTCCAGGACCCAGCTGCGATCCGCGCTCGACCCGACCGCGCCGGGGGCATGCGCCATCCCGGGGGGGGAGTCGGTCACTACCCCGGATATTTCACCAGCCGTTCTACCCTACGGTCCCTCGCAACGAAGCCTGGTGAAATACCCGGGTTAGTTCTGGGCGACGGTCTCCCCGAGAAGCAGGGCGTCATACTCACGCACGGCTGCCTGGAAGGCGGACATGGCCGAGGCAGGTAGCTGCCGGCGGATGGTGCCGTGGTAGTCGACCGGGTCAATGGTCTTGGATCCGCGGCCCAATTGGTAATGGAGGTGGGGCGCTGTGGATCGGCCCGTGTTCCCGGTCGTCGCCAACAGCTGACCCGCTGTCACGTGCTGGTTGGCCCTGACCTTCACCTGGTCCAGGTGCAGGAACTTGGCCAGGGTCCCGTCCGGATACCTCACCTCCACACACACTCCGTTGGCCCCAGTATTCCAGTTCACTCGGGTCACAGTTCCCGCCTTGGGGGACACGAGCGGAGTCCCCGTGGGGGCGGTGAAGTCCATTCCCTGGTGGCGCGGCCGATCCTTCAGCAAGGACGTGACCTGCTCGTAGCTCTCCAGGGGCCCGCCCACGAGCCGATGGGCCACCTCCTGGCCCTCCGCATCCCAGTAGCTGGGCCACTCATCTCCGGGCGCTTGGAACCGGTACGACTTCAGGGTGAGGCCCAACTTCTGGCTCTCGTACCAGGCCACGGGGACATCGGGCTCTTCCGCAGAGTCGTCGGTGAAAACGGCAAGGACCCGATCCCCTTGCTGCACATCCCGCCGCAGGTTGAGGTCCCACATAAACATCCGCGAGTACACCGCCGCCAAAGCATCGCCCCGCTCGGGCACGGCCTTCTGGAAGGTGCGAGCCAAGGAGTGCTTCACCGGCGCATCCACGTGGTGCCACCGCTCTACCACCGGCCCGGCGGGTTTCTCTTCCCCCACGTCCACCGCCTGGAGCGGCTCGGCCACAGGCACAGTGGAATCCACTGTCACCGGAGCCAAATGACCCGCCGGGACAGCCTCTTCCGAGACGGGGTGGCTGGTCTGGCTTCCTTCACCTTCCTGCTCCAGAACCATGTAGAGATTCACCGTCAGGGAGACGACCAGAAAGCCGTAGAGAAGAAAGGGTGGAGAATGGGCAGGGCGGGATCGGGGCATGTAGTCTGTCTCGAAGAGGTTCAGGCCGGCGCGAAATAGAGGTGCAGCCAAGCACAGCAGGTCCCTGGAACATCGCGCGTTGCTATCGACGTGTCAAGAGTTTGCCAGAGGTCAAGCCCCGGACAGCACCGACTCGTAGACCCCCTCCAACTCCCGCGCACGGGCATCCCAACTGCATTCACGTCGAATGTGCTCCCTGGCCTTGACACCCAAGACTGAGCGGCGCTCGTTCTCCTGGCACAAAGAGGTCAACTCGCGCGCGAAACCACCCACATCTCCATTCTCTACGGCCACCGCGCCCGGAAACCTCTGCCAGGACCCCGAGGAACAAACGGTGGGAAGCCCCATTCCAAGAGTGTTGAGCAGCTTGATTGGAAACCCCGTGCACTGGGTCCTGGGCAAGGCCGCTACATCCGCCGCCGCCAGCAGGTCCCGCGTCGCAGCCCAACTCCCCGCCTGCACAAACCGTCTTCGTTCCGGCGGCAGCCGACAAGCTGCTTTCCAAGTCCCAAGGTCCGATGCCGACACCATGAGCAGCCCCGCATGGTCCACCCGCTCCATGGCCGACATGAGCAGGGAGAGATCCTGGTAGGCATCCGGGTTCCCTGCATACACCACCCAGGGCCGTCCCTCCAAGCCCCACTGCACCCGGGTGGCCCCACGTCGTCCTCCCTCCAGATCCTCCGGGTCCACGCCGGGAGGCACGTAGTGCACTCGCTTGCACCCAAGCTCTTCCAGTGCCGGCGCTGCCTTCTCACTGATGGCAATGGCAGCATCCGCCCTACGGGGAATCTGGCGATCAAGCACCCGCCCCGCCCACCCGGCGGCACGCTGTAGTCCAACGCCCTCAAAGTACTGAGGAAGCTCCTCCCCAAGGGTGTTGTGGTTGTTGTAGACAATTGGACAAGGGGAAGCCGCCCGGGCCAGGTAGGCAGCCAGGGGCGCCTCGTAGTTGTGTGCATGCACCAGGTGCGCATCCCGCATGAGGCGAGCCAGCACGCCCACCAGCGCGAGGTCGAGCCAGGGCTTGACCCAGTCAGGCCCAGCCCTCAGACGCCGGTAGCCCGGCACACGCGGTGTCCGGACCACCCGAAACTCGGCGTCCTCCACCCGCTCCCCTAAATCGCCATGCCCGTAGCAAGCTACGACCACATCGTGTCCACGCCGCCCCAAAGCCCGGGACATTCCCCGGACATAGACCTGTGATCCCTGGAGGGAAGGAAAGGGAAAGGCAGCCGCCTGCACAATCTTGAGACAGGAGCTGCTCATAGGTAGCCGAGCCTTTCCAAGCGTTGAGCGATCTCCCGGGACTCCCATCCCTTCAAGGAAATGTCCGCGACTTCCCCCGGAGCAGCCACCCCCTCAGTCCATGTGGGACGCACCCCTTCCAAGGCCTCCCGAATCACCCGACCATCACAATGGTCCGGAATGGCATGACCCAACAAGGCCAGCAAGGTGGGCACACAGTCGGCCATGTCGGCCTCTACGTCCGTCCCGGCCCTCACTCCTTCTCCGTGAAGCACCAGAACGCCATGCTGCCGATGGGATCCATTTGTGCCTGCCCCCTTGCCTCCCACGCACTCTTCAGAGGAGAGCCGCCGCCAGGCTGGACCCGGACCGTTCGAGGGCAAGACCGTAAAGGTATGTCCTTCCACCAGGTGTAGTTCCAGCACCAGGTCCGGCGACCGATCCACGCACGTCCCCTCGTAAATCTCCTCCCGTCGATGAATCCGCCGCACCACCGGCTGACCTTCCACCCTCCAAGCCAGCAGGTCCTCCTTGAGACCCGCCACAGCCTCGTCCACATTCACCACCTGCCCTTCTGGGTCTCTTCCCGCGAGGTTCAAGTGCAAGGTAGCGCCATAGTTCATCTCGTCCGAAAAGGCTCGGGTGCGAGAAAAGTCGATGTTCCCCCAACGGGACAGACTCTCCACCGCTCCCAGCCAGTCTCCAGGCACCGCTCGCACAAGGGACTGCTGCAGACCGGCCGGCAGGTGCCGAAGCGCAAGCGTGCGTGCCCGATCCACCGCACGACGCCTCCACCCCGGGCCCTCCTCTGCGAAGGCCAACCACCCGGTCTGGGCAAGGTAGCGGTTGAGGTACAGAGCGATATCCCCGGAACCTCCAAAGCCATGGTCGGAAGCCACGCACACAAGGTCCGCCCCTGCACGTTCCAGGAGCCGCCCCAAGGCCGCATCCAGCGCCTCATACACCTGGTCAATCGCGTCTCGAAACGCGGGAACATCAGAGAAACGGGGCCCTTCTGGGTCTCGAAACATCCAAAAGTGGTGACTGACCGTGTCCGACTCCCCAAAGATCAGCGTGAACCACTCCCATCGCTCCTGGTCCAAGAGCCAGGTGGCGATGGCCTCCTTGCGCCTTACCTCCTCCAGCAGGGCCGAGAGCGCGGCTTTATGCCACCCTGGCCCGATGCGAATCTCCTGAAAGTCAGCGAAAGCCATGCCCCCGAAACGCTCCTTCAGCTCCTGGTAGAGAGAGGGAGGGTGACAGAAACGCCCATCAATGGAGGTGGCCACAGGAGAGTCAAACCCGCTGATCACCACGCCATCGATAGGATCCGGTGGGTAGGTCGTGGGCATGGCGATGGAGGCGCACCGGTGTCCGCGGTCCGACAACACCCGGTGCACTGTGGGCACCTTCCGGTGGGTTGCGTTGGTCAACTCATGGCGGTAGGTCCCAGGAATTCGCCGCGTAAAGTCAAAGATTCCATGGCGACCGGGGTTGCAGCCGGTCAGGAAAGAGGACCAACTCGGAAGAGTCATGGGAGGGGTCGTGCTGTTGAGACGACTTCGCGATCCTTCCCGGCAAAGGCGGTGAAGCACGGGACAGCGGCCCTGTGCAAAGAGGGGCTCCAACACGTCGAACGTGGCCCCATCCAGGCCCACCACAAGGCACCTTGCACCCATCATGAAGAATCAGGTATCCAGCAATCGAGGCCGCGGGTATGTTGTCACGAGTTGTCACGAACCCCCAAAAACCATTGAACTAGCCACTTTGGCTCCGGTAGTCTCTGTTTCATGAGCATGACGCTCGATTCCGCCGGCTCTCTCCTGGCCGGCCTCTCCTCTGTTTCGCAGTCCTCGGTCAACGCCGCGGGATCGGCGTCGAAGAGTGAAGCCAAGACAGAAGAAGCCCAGGCCAATCCGGCCTTTACCGTGTCCCTGTCCAGCGCTGCGCTGGAGGGTTCCAAGAGCACCGGTGCCCTGGACACGCTCTACAACGCCCGTGGTGCGACCACCAACCTTTCGGGCACTGAGATTCCCCAATTCCAGGCCAGCATCGAAGCCGACGTGTCTGCCATCGAGATGATGTTGAGCGGCAACTACGGCCAGCAGCTCGACGACTTGATCAACAAGTAGCGCCCGTCAGGAGCCGGGATCACCGGCGAATGGCAGTGGGATCACCGCTCCAGGGACCTTCCGGCGGCACATCTCCTTCGCGCAACACAACCGCAACCCCCGTGGTGGCACGCGCCAACAGCGCCGCCAACACCGCTGAACTGGATTCCTTCTTTTCGGGAGCCTCCAGGGCATCCGCGCCCTCCACCACCACACGCACCGGACCAAAGAGTGACAACGCAGCAGCTGCGTCCAGAACAGCCTCCACTGACGGACGGGCCTCCTCCATGCGCCGCACCCCTTCAGGAGCCCAGTCACCCGCAGGAAGAAACAAGACCTGCGCCTCGCTTTGAAGACTGCAAACGCGCTCCTCCAGGGTGGGCAGATCCGGCCCTATGGTCCACAGAACGCGGCTCGACCCCGTCGAATTACTCGTGGGAACCCACGCGCTGTGCCCATCCGGCCGGCCCCACACCCGCTCCGCCCACAAGGCGCCAAGGGCCGCCCCGGCAATGGCAAGTGCTGCCATGAATCCAACAAGCGTCGCTTCCATGGTGCTTCCTTATCGCCTTGCCCCCCATCTCGGAGATAAGCTGTCCGTCCTGGAGTTCTCCATGCGCACCTCGTTTGCCTTTCTCCTGCTGCCCTTGTTCTTCCTGGGCTGCAAAAACGGCGCTCTCGATGCCGACGAAGATGGCTTCACGACCCTGACCGACTGCGACGACCACGACACCCAGATCAACCCGGGCATCCCCGAGTTGTGCGACGGAATCGACAACGACTGTGACGGGCAGATCGACGAGGAGCAGGCCGAAGACGCCCTCATCTGGTTCCGGGATGCAGACGGAGACGGGTACGGCGACCCGGCGAACCCCCAGGCCGCCTGCCACATCCCCCACGGCTACGTGGCCAACGAGCTCGACTGCAACGACCGGGACCCGACCTTTCACCCGGGAGCCCAGGAACCAGATTGCACCAACGACACGGACTTCAACTGCGATGGAAGCGTGGGATACGCTGACGCCGACGGAGATGGAGAGCCCGCCTGCACCGACTGTGACGACAGCGACTCCCACGTGGGAAGCGGCATCACCTGGTACGCAGATGCCGATGGAGATGGATTTGGGGGGAGCCAGTTCTTCGTGAACGAGTGCACCGCACCCGTCGGGTACGTGGACAACAACGACGACTGCAACGACCTGGAGCCCGTGGTGTTTCCCAGCGCCACGGAGATTTGCGATGAACTTGACAACGACTGTGACGGAGGCGTGGACGAGCTGGTGACCAGCGTCTTTTTCCAGGATCTGGATGCCGATGGCTATGGCGACCCGAACACAACCCTGGCCGCCTGCGATGCCCCCAGCGGCTACGTGGCCAACGACTCCGATTGCAACGACGCCGACAGCACCGTGAGCCCCGCTTCCTTGGAGTTCTGCGACAACCGAGACAACAACTGCGACAGCGTCGTTGACGAGGACAGCGCCGTGGATGCACCCACATGGTTCCACGATGCAGACAAAGATGACTACGGCGATCCCAACGCCCCCCAGGCCGCCTGCACAGCCCCCACCGACCACGTCGCTGACAACACGGACTGCGACGACGACGACGGAAGCATCCACCCCGGGGCCGAGGACACACCAGAAGACGGAATAGACCAGGACTGCGATGGCACAGACGCCCTCTCCAGCAGCGCCGCAGGGGGCTACCTCGGTGATCTCGCCATCTCCACCACCGCAGAGATGGGTGCCTTCTGCCAACTCTACGACCGCATCTACGGCAACCTGACCATCGACTCGACCAGCCTCACGAGCCTTTCCGGCCTCTCCTGTCTCACGGAGATCCACGGCAACTTTCGCGTAGAAAACAACGCCTCTCTCGCCACGCTGCAGCTGCCGGATCTGGACCTTCTGGGTGGCAACGTGGAGTTGAACGCCAACCCCGCCCTGTCCTACATCGAGTTGGGCACAGCCACCGAGGTGAATGGAGGTCTAAGCATTGTCGAGTTGGGGGCCATCACCAACCTGGACGACTTTGCAGCCCTGACCGACGTGGGGGGGTCGCTCCTGATCTCCGACAACATCTCCGTAAACGACGTGACAGGGCTGCACGGCCTCACACGGGTCGGAGGAAACTTTGGGGTGATCGACAACACTGCCCTCACCACATCGGATGCAGTCACGCTGCGAGACACCATCGGTGTCGGCAACATCGGCGGCACCGTCACGATTTCTGGAAACGCGCCTTAGTTTCCCCCCGTGTCCATGCATCCTGCCGGGGGCAGGGACTGCGTAGACTCAGGGCCCCGATCCACATGGGTGTCGTAGAACGTGCCAAAGGCCTCCATGTCCAGGCAGGAGGTCACCAGCGAGAAGCCCCAAGCCACAATGGCGAAAGACTCGTCCAACCCTGCATAGGGGCTAAGGAGAGTGGTCCCCCAGCGGTCTTCCACAAATTGCGCCATGCTGGCCCGCTCATTCTCGCAACCCTCGGGACAGTTGTAGAGCAGCACCACCCCGCCATGCTCCATGTTGTGCACCCAATTCTCATCCGGCAGCTCGTTTGTGTGCTCCCCCCAAGCCGCCCAGCAGGGATCGTGGTTACCTCCGGTGAGAGGCCGGTCGGCGTAGTCCACCCCGCCTTCCACATGGCGAGACTCCCCGTGGGTGACCCTCTCGTACAGACAACTCCCTCCGCAAGCCTCGCAGTCCAACACCTCGATGGACTCCGCATCCTTCTCCACCTGGCCTGGATCACAGCCGGCGAGCCACAGCATCAAAAGTGTCGTCGTCATCACCATGAGATAGCCGGTTCCCATGCCGAGACGGAACCCCCTACGCAATCTCCTGCAAAGGCACTCCCCCCACGACGACACCGAGCGCCGCTCCATCCAGCGCATGCTGGCCCTCCTGGACACCCCCGGAGACCCTTTTTCCCGTGACCACTTCAAGCCGGGACACTTCACCGCCAGCACCTTTGTGCTCTCTCCCGCCAAGGACGAGGTGCTGTTGATTCTCCACGGAAAACTGGGGCGATGGCTTCAACCCGGCGGCCACGTGGATCCGGGCGATGCCGACCTTGTGTCCGCAGCCCTCCGGGAGCTCAAGGAGGAGACCGGCCTGGTGGACATTTCCCCCTTCTGCGAGGGCCTCTTGGACGTGGATATCCACACCATTCCCGCGAGGAAGGCCGACCCGGACCACAAACACTTCGATCTGCGCTTTGCCTTTGTGGCCCCAAACAAGGTCGTACGAGCCGCATCAGATGCCAAGGATGCCCGCTGGGTCCCTCTCGGAGAAATCCACACGATTGAGTCCGATGCATCGGTGATGCGGGCCATTCAAAAACTGCACCCATCCGAGGACCTCGCCGCGCCGGCCCCACCCACCTACTGAGCTTCGTGCGCCCCCAGGCAAGCATCGATCCGGGCCAGACACTCTTCCTTCCCCAACATCTCCAGCACCGTGAAGATCGGCGGGCTCACCGGCCCACCGCTCAAGGCAATGCGAACGGGCTGGGCGATCTTTCCCATGCGCCCTTCGCAGCTCCGCTCCGCCAACTCGGTGAGGGCGACCTCGAGAGCCGACTCCTTCCAGATCTCCAGCTCCGACAGCACATCGCGGCTGGCAGCGAGACGTTTCAGCCCCTCCCCCAACAAGTGCTTGCGCAGCGCCTTCTCCGGACCCCATGCAGCAGGAGCCTCAAAGAGAAACCGCGCCTGGGTCTCCAAATCCGCGAGGGTCGGAGAGCGCTCCCTGTACAGAGCGATGATGCGAGAGAGGGCGGCGTCACCCAGCCCGTACATGGGGCCACCAGCGAAGGAGAGATAGTCCCGCATCGCCGAAAGCAGCCGCTCTGGGGTGGCCTCCCGGATGTACATGCCGTTCATCCACCGCAGTTTGTCCCGATCGAATTTCGCGGCCGTGTGCCCCATCCGGTCCAGGGTGAAGGCCTCGGAGAGCTCGTCGAGCCCCATGATCTCCCGCTCATCTCCCGGATTCCATCCCAAGAGCGCAAGGAAGTTCACCAGTGCCTCGGGCAGATAGCCGCCACGACGAAAATCAATCACATCGATCTCCGGCAACTCCGCCCCCACGGCGTCCCCAATTCGCTGGGCCAGATCCACGTCGTCGTTCTTCTTCTTTAGAAAGCGGCGGGCCTCCTCTTCGGTCAGGCCCACGCGCTCCGCAAGATCTGCGGCATCCAGGCCCGCCTCACGCACGGCGGCCCGGGCGGCCTTGGCCTTGTCCCGCTTGGACATCTTTGTGCCGCTCATGGAAAACACCAGGGGCATGTGGCCGTGGGTCGGCACCGACCATCCAAAAGCCCGGTAGAGGAGCACATGACGCGCGGTGTTCATCAGGTGTTCCTGCGCCCGGAGCACGTGGGTGATCTCCATGTGGTGGTCATCCACCACCACGGCCAGGTGGTAGGTGGGAAACCCATCGGTCTTCTGCACCACGAAGTCGTCCAGGTCCTCCTTGGGAACTGTCACCTCTCCAAGAATGGCATCCACGAAAGCGACATCCTCCCCAGCGCTCTTCAATCGAATCACCGGGGTTCGTCCTTTCTGCCGAAAGGCAGCGGCCTCCGTCTCGGTCACGGGACCACCGTGGTACCGGAAAGCCTTCTTCTCTTTCTGGGCTGCCTGGCGTTGGGCCTGCAGCTCCTCCGCCGTCTCCCAGGCCTCGTAGGCAAGCCCTGCATCCAGGAGTTGTTGCACATGAGATCGATACAACCCGAGGCGCTCGGACTGTCGGTAAGGCGCCCCCGGCCCCCCACGATCCGGACCCTCATCCCACCCAAGGCCCAGCCAATTCAGATCTTCCGCAATCCTTCTTTCCGATTCAATTGAGGACCGAACCCGGTCCGTGTCCTCGCTTCTCATCACCATGCGTCCGCCGGTGTTTCGGGCAAAGAGCAGGTTGAACAAGGCAGTCCGAGCCCCGCCCACGTGGAGCCGACCCGTAGGAGAGGGAGCAAAGCGGCAGCGGGTGGTCATTGAACGCTCCAGAGGGCCCATTGGTAACGCAACCGTTTCTTTACCGCCCCTGCTATAGTCCTCGCGCGGGAGAAAGCCGTGGCATCCACAACGCGTACTGTCGTCTTTACAGATCTGGCTGGCTACACGGACACCGTGTCCCGGTCTGATCGGGAGAGCCTTCGCGAGCTGCTCTCCGAGCATGAACGGGTCGTCATTGGGCTCATCGAACGGCACGGCGGCCAGGTGGTAAAGAACCTGGGCGATTCCTACATGGCGCTCTTTTCCTGTGCCACCGACGCCATCCGCATGTCTCTGGAGGCCGTGGAACAAGGCCTCCGCGGCGGGGGAATGAAAATCCGGGTCAGCTGCGCCACCGGCGACGTGGAAGAGATCGATGGCGATGCCTTTGGCGACATGGTGAACCTGTCGGCCCGAATCAACTCCAAGACCCCGGCGGGCCAAGTGTGGTTCTCCGAGAGCACCAAGCTGTGCATGAACAACTCGGAGATTCCCTGGGAGGTGGTGGGCAGCTTCCAGCTCAAGGGCATTCCCGGGGACGTGCCCCTTTTTCGGGCGATTCCAACTTCTGGCTGCTGGTTGCCCGCACCCGTCTCACGCGCCGCAAAGAAAGGCACCCTCTCGATTCTGAATGCCGGCGAAGCCGCCCCGACCCTCCCGCCAGATCCATGCGTTCTCTTCTTGGGATTCGAAGCGGGCTCCCCGGAGCTTTCCCGTGCAGTGGACTCCTTGCCAGTGCTGGACCCAGGAAAACTCTGGCTGGCGGCCTATGCATTGCCCCCGGTGGACCGCCACGCATGGGAGGGCTACGGCCGCGGCATGGTCATCGGCCAGACCGAGGCCATTCGGACGGCCATCGATGCCACCCGGGCTGAGATCAAAAAGCCCGTTGGCACCCACACCATCATCCTGGACACGGCCGAGGCCGCAGACATGGACCTAGTCATGGCCGGCCTTGCACTGCCGTCGGTTCCCATGGCGAACGTGGTGGGGGGCTACACCTACGACCTTCTTTCGGACGGTCGGTGGGTCAATGGGTCCCCCCAGGCGGTCATGCGGATCGACATTTCCCCGCAAGGGGTGCAAGTGCAGTCCCTGTCCAACGGCATTGAAATCGGCGGGAGAATGATGGCCACTGGCACTTCCTCATTGCTACAGAACGGCGCCACCATTCTCACCCCCAGCGGGCCCATCCAGTTCCGGGCACTGACAGGGGCCTATGCAGGCGTGATGCTCTCAGACACCCCCCTGCGACTGGGAGTGAACGAGGGTGAAAGGACCGAGCTGGGCCGAGAGCCCAACCACCCCGGCATTGCCCTCCCAGACCGGCGAGGCCAGGAGAACATTCGCTGGTGCACCGGCAGCCGCGCGGCCCGGGCCCGGGAGAGTGGCTTTACCCTGGACCGTGCTCTGGCGGGTCGTCGACAGGCCAGCATTGAGGTGCGAAACAACGGCAACTGCACTGTAAGCGCATTGCATGACCGCTGTCCCACATGGCTTCTGGGGGAGACCGGCGGATTTCGACGCGTAGAGGGTAGCTGCGATGCCGCCGTGGGCGATCTGATCGTGACGGGCACCAGCGTCGTGGCCCTTAGACAGCCCGAAGTGTTCGATTAGCCAGCCGGGCTAACGCAGCGCGGCCGCCGCCAGGCCATCACTCACCTGCAAGGGCCACGCATCCGGCGCTTGGAGACGACGCACCCCTTCCGGCAACCGCTCCAGCTGCGTCACGCATCGAGACGCAGCCACGGTGGGGTCTTCTGCCTCCACCAGACGCTCCCCCTGAACCACCATGGGCTCCAACATGGGAGTTCCTCCCTGCACCTGCAGGCCATCGGCTTCATCCGCGAGGCACAAGACGTCCCCGCTCGGTCCCCGCACAATCTGCTTTCGGCAAGGGTACATGGAAGCACCCGGGCGTGTGACTCCTTCCAAAGAGACGCCGCGGAAGATCTCGGCGAGGCGATAGGCCAGGGAGACTCCGGACCCTTCCCCCCCCACAGCCACCTCTCTCCCGACACCAAAGAAGTCCACTGGGGCGCCGAGGGAGATCACGCGCTCCATCTTGGCTTCGTTCAAGGACCCACTCCCGAGAATCTTCACGTGCCCCATTCCGTGCTCGTCCAGCGCCTCCCGCACCATGGTGGAGGCCTGAACCAGATCCCAGTGATCCACCCGCACGATGCGAATTGCATCTTTGAACGGAGCCAGACGAGCGACCCCATGAAGGGGATCTCCATCGGGCAACGCCACAAACCCCACAGACGGAAAATGCAGCCGAAAAGCCTCCAGAGCCGCTGGGTCATCGTCGTAGACCGCCATGTAGGTCTCTGAGAGGGTGCCCATCACGGGAATTCCGTAGACCGCCCCTGCCAACGTGCAGGAGGTTCCCGCACAGCCCCCCACAAAGGCTGCGCGGGCAGAGCGAAGCGCCGCTTCAGCCCCTGGCTGGCGCCGGGAACCAAACTCGTAGATCCTCCGCCCCCGGGCAGCCTGGGCCAGCCGGGCTGACCGCGTGGCCACCCCCGTACAATGGGTCACCGCCTGCACCAGGCGTGTCTCCAACAAGCTGGCCTGGACCAATGGCGCTGTGACTCGCATCAAGGGCTCATTGCCAAAGACAACGCTGCCCTCTCGCACCGCGTGGATGTCACCGGTAAACCGCAGGTGGCGCAGCGACTCCCACCAACCCCGGGACATCTGGGCGAACGCTCTTTCCCCTTGGAGCCACTCCACATCCTCGTCAGAAAAAGACAGGTCCAGCGCCGCGTCCACCGCCTCGACAATCCCGCCCGCCACAAGAAATCCGTAGTTTGCCGGCATGTCCCGGGCGTACAGATCAAAGGTAGCCTCCCCCCAGAGTCCATCCGCGTGATAGACCGCCGACAGCACAAGCTGGTAGAAATCCGTGTGCAGTCCCGCATGGAATGAGTCAAAGCGAGGGCGATCCATGGCGCGAGAATATCCCGGTCGCTCCCGAGATTCCCGAAGCCGCTCCTCCTCGCAGAAGAACTGCGTGGTGGTCAACGGCTATTCCAGCCGGTGGTTGGAGCAGGGATTCGACTGGGTCTACCCCAAGGAGGTCGTTGCAAAGCCCCCCAAGGTGCGCTCCGGCGACATTGTCCAGATAAGGAGTGAAAAGGGGACTGATCACGGCACAGGAATCTGGGACGAAGGCTGGATCGCCGTTCGACGGTTTCGGGGCAACAAGGGGCCCATCGACGCTTCGCTGCTAGGAGAACTGCTGGATCATGCCCTCGCCATGCGCCATCGCCTGATCGGCTCCGACACAAGCGCTTTTCGATGGGTCAACGCAGAGAACGACAGCCTGCCCGGTATTCGGGTGGATGCCTACGGGCACTTCCTGGTGGTTTCCCTGGATGCCCCCTCTCTTCGGCGTCTGCTGGACCCCTTGTGCGACTTGCTGGAAGACCGCCTCTCCCCCCGTGGAATCTTTCTGGCCTGGCGTCCGGATCCCCGGGACTCCTGGAAGGGTGGCGGGGACTCGGGGCTTGTTCGGGGCCACGCACCGGCAGGGGATGTGCGGGTCACCGAGCGGGGCATTGCTTGTCTCGTCCGACCCGGTTCCGGCAAAGACATCGGAATCTTCTGCGACATGCGGGACAACCGAGCATGGCTCGAGCCCTACTGGGAAGGATGCCGTGTGCTCAACCTCTTCGGCCACACGGGGTTCTTCTCCGTGGCCGCCGCCGTGCACGGGGCCACAGAGACCCACACCGTCGACTTGTCCTCCTCCTTTTTGGATCGCGCAGAAGAGAACTTCCGTACCAACGACCTGGATCCCGGACTCCACACCTTTGAGAGTGGCGATGTGCGCAAGGTGCTCGACCGTCTTCGGCGAAAGGGCGAGCGGTTTGACCGGGTGATCCTGGACCCGCCCAGCTTTTCCCATGGCCCCGAAGGCCCCCTTTCCATCAAGCAAGCCCTGCCCGCGTTGGTCTCCGGTTCGATTCGTGTGCTGGAAAACGGAGGCTGGCTCATTGCCTCCACCAACCAGGGAGACCTTGGGCCTCGAGATTTTCACAACCTCGTGCGAACCGGCGCCCGCAAGACTGGCTGCACCCTGCAGCTTCTTCGGGAAGGAGGCCAGGCCCCCGACTTTCCCGCGGACACCCGCTTTCCCGAGGGACGCTACCTCAAACTGGGCGTCTGGCGGGTCACCCGCCCTTGACGCAGGTTAGTCACCGCCATGCCCCAGAGCCTGGAAACACTGAAGATCCCCTCCTCGGTGGAGGGCCCTGCTCGGGAGATCCCCGTGATCACCGTAGAAGCAGGTCGTCCAGGGCCCACGGCGCTGGTGACGGCCAATGTCCACGGGGATGAGATCACCGGCGTGGGGGCCGTGCACGCCCTGGCGGAGGTACTGGAGAGCACCCTCAAGGCGGGGCGCGTGCACCTGTACCCTTCCCTGAACCCAGATGGTCTGGCGGCACGCACCCGCAAGGTCCCCCCGGATGGACCCGACCTGAACCGCCTCTTTCCGGGCCGAGCGGATGGGCCACCGGCCGAGCGACTCGCACGCGTGATTTGGGAGGAACTCCGAGGGCGAAGGCCCGACCTGGTCGTGGACCTCCACGCAGATGCGCCCGCTGCCATTCCCTACGCCATCGTGGACCGGGCGGTCTCTCTGGGGGGAACCCGGCGACTTCGCCTGGAGCACGAGTGTGAGAACCTCGCCCGAGCCTCCGGGCTTACGGTGCTGCGGGAGTACCCGGATCAACAGTACCTCCACTACGGACTGCAACACTCCCTGGCAGGCGCTACAACCAATGAGCTGGCCATTCCAGCGGTCACCGTGGAGGCCGGTCCCCGCCTGATGCTTGATCCAGCAGCAGTGGAGATCACCGTGACCGCCGTACTGGGGATTCTCACGGAAGCAGGCATTGCCAAGGCCACAGCACCCCAGCACGTCTCCCGCGTGGAAGGCGGTCCCTGGCGCCGGGCAGCAGGACCCCGTTCCTCCACGGCCGGCGTCTTGCACATCCTGGTGAAACCCGGGGATGTCCTGGTAAAGGGCCAGGTTCTTGGTGAGGTGAGGGCCCTCTCGGGCCAGCGCCTGGAAACCCTGGAGGCTGCTGCGGACTCTGTGGTGATCTCCCTCTGCGAGAGAGCCTGGGTTGCCCCAGGGGTTTCCTGCTGCACCCTGGCCACATTGGATCCCTCCTAGGAACCACCATGCAGTCGCCCACGATCCTCATCACCGGCTGCAGCCGGGGCATCGGCAAGGCCGCAGCGCTGGACCTCTCAGCCCGCGGTTGGACGGTCATCGGAACCCTTCGATCCGAGGCGGGACGCGAGGATCTGGAAAATGCCGGTGTGGAGGTGGCGCAGCTGGATGTGCGCGACAGCGTGGAGGTGGACCGGGTTGTGGCGGAAGTGGTCTCGAAACATGGGCATCTGGATGGCCTCGTGGCCAACGCTGGATTGGGCTTGTTTGGGTGTTTCGAGGACTTGGACGAGGACCAGATGCGGGACCTGTTCGACGTGAACTTCTTTGGCGTTCTTTCCTGCGCCCGCGCCGCGCTCCCGCACCTGCGAGCCAGTGGTGGCAGGCTTGTGGTGATCTCTTCGGTGGCGGGACGCCGAGCCGCACCGGGCTCGTCCCTTTACAACGCCACCAAATTCGCCTTGGAAGGATGGGCGGAGGCCTTGTCCCTGGAGGTGGAGCCGCTGGGGGTGCGGGTCGTATTGGTGGAGCCCGGTGCAACAGAGAGCGGATTTGCCACATCCAGCGCCCGGGGACCACGGGTTGGAACGGGCCCGTATGCGGACTTGACCCGCCGTGTGGAGGTCCTGCGCGACACCGCCTTTTCCTCTCCCGAACCGGTTGATACCGTGGTTCGCGCAATTCACCGAGGCCTGAAAGAGAAGAACCCGCCGCTTCGCATTCCGACAGGCCGGGGGACCCTCCCGCAGATCCTTGCCCACGACGCGCTCCCCTGGTCGGCCTGGAAGGCACTGGTCGGACGAAAGCTGCAGTCCGCTGACCGGGGACAGGAATAGCCATGCCCACCTTGGCGATTGGGCTTTCTGTGCTGGCCCTCGTGGCTGGCACCTGGTTGGCGAGCCTGGCCAGCCACAGCCCCCGGGGATCCGCCGCTCTCTCCGGATGGTCCCGGGGGGTGGTGGCAGTCCTGATCCTGGGCCACATCCTTCCGGTCCTCTTGCGACAGGGGGATGCCGCGATGGTAGCCTTGGTGTTGGTGGGCGCCGGGGCGCCTCTGATCACGTCAGAGCTGTCCAACCGGTCCGGCGCTGCAACCCTCGTCGTGGGTGCGCTGTCCTTGCATGCGTTGTTGGATGGAGCAGCCTTGGGGATTGTCCATGGGGGCAGTGATGCCATTCCCATGAGCGTCGCCGTGGTGGCCCATCGGCTGCCCCTGGCGCTGTTTCTCTTTGGTTGGCTCTCGGGGGTGTGGGGCAAA
>CAZRYF010000006.1:0-42296 GCA_964604165.1 uncultured Enterobacterales bacterium | reverse complement strand
GGCCACCGTGGCGGGGGGATGGGCCGGCACGCACCTCGCTGGATTTGAACGAGCAAGTGACCTGGTGCTGGCCGGAGTAGCCGGCATGTTGCTGCACGTGCTCTTCCACAGCCGGGAGAATGCCGATCAACAACGACTCGAAAAGGTCTGCCTGGTCCTGGGGCTCGGGCTTGGAATGCTCATAATGGGTGTACTACCCCACGCCTCTTAGTCGGCGGAACACGCCTCTTCGTCGACATCCCCGTCGCAATTGTTGTCGATCCCGTCGTCGCAGACCTCTTCCGCATCGGGATTCACATTGGCGTCGGCGTCATCGCAGTCTTCGTCGGAGAGGTGCCCATCGCCGTCGAGGTCCTGGGGCGTGAGGGAGGTGTCGTTTTCTTCGTACCAATCGCCCTCCCTCATGTCGGGCTGGCCGTAGCATGCCCCCAACACCACGGGAAATGCAGCGGCAGTCAACATGGTGCCTATCTTGCCCAGCCCTCGACCCTTTCCACAGAAGGGACAGGTGGGCTCCAGGGCACGGTGGTGTCGTCCACAGTCTCTACATGCGTGCATGGCTGGCTCCTCGGTCAAAACCCTTACCCATCATGGGACCAGAATTCAATCTCCACAAGGGCCGAACAGAACTCAGCGGGCGTTGGACAGGCGTCGGGCCAGGAGCAGCGCCACCTCGAGACTCTGGGCGTAGTTCAAGCGCGGGTCGCAGAAGGTCTCGTAATTCCGGGAGAGATCGCTGGCCTCAAGGCCCTGGGCACCGCCCGTACACTCGGTGACATCTTCTCCGGTCAGCTCCAAGTGAACGCCCCCCAGGGGATTGGAGGCCGCAGCGTGAATCTCGAAGGCCTGCCGAATCTCGGAGAGGATGTGGGAGAAGTGGCGGGTCTTGAAGCCTTCGTCGGTGGACGTGGTGTTTCCGTGCATGGGGTCCGTGGACCACACCGGGGTCCGTCCGGCGGCACGCACCGCCTCCACCAGCGGCGGCAAACAATCGGCAATCGCGTGGTGTCCAAACCGGGTGATCAGGGTGATTCGCCCGGGCTCCTGGTGGGGATCCAGCACGGACAGAAGCTCCACCAGCTCCCCGGGTTCCATGGTCGGGCCGACCTTGACCCCAATGGGGTTGGCAATGCCCCGGAAGTACTCCACGTGGGCTCCATCCAGCTGGCGGGTGCGATCCCCGATCCAGAGCATGTGGGCACCCAGGTTGTAGTGCCTTCCGTTCTCTGAGGTCGTGTGGGCCGCCTCGTAGGGCAAGAAGAGCCCCTCGTGAGACGTATAAAGATCCACGGTCCGCAGCGCATCCTCCCGATCAGCCCCCGCCGCCCGCATGAATTCCAGGGAGTCCAGGAGCCGCTCCACCAGGTCCTGGTACTCGGCGCGGTGGGTGTCGCTTCGGACAAAGCCCAGGTCCCAGTGCTCCGGGTGCCGAAGATCCGCGAATCCCCCATCCACCAGGGACCGCACGAAATTGAGGGTGGCGGCCGCGTGGAACGTGGCCTGGACGAGGCGCCTGGGATCAGGCTCGCGATCCGAAGGATCGTGGCCATTGACAATGTCCCCCCGGTAGCAGGAGACCTCCTGTCCGTTCACAACCTCCGTGGGACGAGAGCGGGGCTTGGCGTATTGGCCCGCCATGCGGGCGACGCGGATGACGCCGGTGCGAGCGCCCCAGGTGAGCACCAGGCTCATCTGCAAAAGAATGCGCAGCTTGTTTTGAATGGGCCGTTGTCCACAGTCCACAAAGCGCTCGGCACAGTCTCCTCCTTGCAGAAGAAAGCGCTCCCCTCGGGCCGCCTGGGCGAGCTGCCCCTTGAGCGCCTCCACCTCACCGGTGTGCACAAGAGGAGGAAGCGCAGCCACGACAGCAATCGCATCGCGGAGGGCAGCCGGATCTGCATAGATCGGCTGCTGGACGATTGGCTTTGTCTGCCAGGAGTCGATGTCCCAGGCCATGGCGCCTCCGAGGGGCGTCCCACTAACCGACGCGATAGCTTGCCGGCGGACAAACCGGGGAATCACATCTTCCCCACCGAACGGAGCGCCACCATGGCCCAAGAGAAGCAGTACCTGACCGCGCCGGTCCCTTCCACAGAGATGCCCAAGGGCATCCCGTACATCGTGACCAACGAGGCCGCTGAGCGGTTCTCGTTCTACGGCATGAAGGGAATCCTGATCATCTTCATGACCAAACACCTCCTGGACGCCGGGGGTGCTGCGGACTTCATGGGCCCCGACGAGGCCAAGGGCTACTACCACATGTTCACCTCGGCGGTGTACTTCACACCGCTCCTGGGGGCGATCATCGCCGATGCGTTCCTGGGCAAGTACAAGACCATTCTGCTGCTGTCGATGGTGTACTGCGCCGGGCACCTGACCCTGGCCCTGGACGAGACCCGCATGGGGTTGGCCCTGGGGCTGGGCCTGATCTCTCTGGGGTCCGGGGGCATCAAGCCTTGTGTGTCGGCCCACGTGGGGGACCAATTCGGCAAGAGCAACGCCCGGCTGCTGGAGAAGGTCTTTGGCTGGTTCTACTTTTCCATCAACCTGGGTGCCTTCGTCTCGACCCTGCTCACCCCCTGGCTGCTGGCCAAGTACGGCCCCCACGTGGCCTTTGGGGTTCCCGGCATCCTGATGGCCCTGGCGACCCTGTTCTTCTGGATGGGCCGCAACGTCTTCATCCACATTCCCCCGGGGGGCGTGGAGTTTCTGAAGCAGACCTTCTCCAAGGAAGGCATCGGCTCCATGGGCAAGCTCTTCCTGATCTACGCCTTCGTGGCGATGTTCTGGGCCTTGTTTGACCAGACGGGATCTGCCTGGGTCCTCCAGGCGGAGAAGATGGACCGCCAGTTCCTGGGCTTTGAGTGGCTGCCCTCCCAGATTCAGTCCATCAACCCAATCATGATCATGGTCCTGATTCCCGTGTTCAATGGGATCAAGGCCATCCAGTGGCCGGGGCTCTACACCCTGATGAACAAGGTCTGGCCCCTGACCCCTCTGCGCAAGATCGGAATCGGGTTCTTCCTGACGGTGCCGGCCTTCCTGATCCCAGCCTGGATCGAGACCCGCCTGGCTACGGGTGCCTCCGTGAACATCTCCTGGCAGCTCTTCTCCTACGCCATCATGACCACGGCCGAGGTCTTTGTCTCGATCACCTGCCTGGAGTTCTCCTACACGCAGGCCCCCAAGAAGATGAAGTCCCTTGTGATGGCGTTTTTCTTGATGAGCGTGTCCCTGGGCAACGTCTTTGTGTCCGCGGTGAACTTCTTCATCCAGAACGAGGACGGCACCTCCAAGCTGGCCGGTGCGGAGTACTACCTGTTCTTCAGCGGCTGCATGCTGCTGACCGCATTGCTCTTCATTCCTGTGGCGATTCGCTACAAGGAGAAGACCTATATCCAGGACGAGTCGGCGGCGTAGCCCCGCGGCCTCGCCCTGAGCGGCGAGGCGCCGGTCAGAGGCCCACGTCGATCACGGTGACGACCCCCCGGTTGGTCCCGCCCCCATCCTGCTTGGGGGCGCTCACGATGACCTCGTCGGCGCCGGTGCCGTTGAAGTCCCCCGCGCCGCTCACCGCGTACCCCGCTTCGCTGTTGTCGGTCACTCCCCGGAACTTCACGCCCACGTCGCTGCTGAACCCACCGGTCAGCTCCGCCGCCAGGAGCAGGTAGAAGGCGCCCATCTCCTCTACCCCGCTGTTGATGGCGTTGTCGAAGGCGGTCGATCCCGCGAGGAGATCGGGGCGGCCGTCGCCGTCAACATCGCCCGCAGGAGCAAGTGAAGCACCAAACTCACCTTTGTAGCCGTCCCCCCGGACTCGCAGCAGGTAGCCGCTTCCCGTGGACATGGACACGCTGCCGGAGATGCTCCCCCCCGGGTAGACATAGACCGCGCCCTCGTCGCCGTATCCGTACGTCCCCACGTTGTAGTCCAAGCACGGCGCGCCGATGGCCACATCGCCGAGGCCATCCTCGTCCACGTCCCCCGCCGCCGAGACCGCGTAGCCTGCGCAGTCCCCGATCTTGTATCCGAGAAAGACCGCCTCCGCGCTGGCAAGCTCGGTGATGGGCTGGGAGCTGGATCCCAGCACGAGGTAGGCCGCGCCGCGATCGACCTTGGAGCCGTCCCCGTCATTCTCGAAGGCGCCGACGAGGAGGTCCTCGTACCCGTCGCCGTTGGTGTCGCCCGCCCCCGAGACGGCGTGGCCGGCGGAGTCGTTGGCTGCCTCTCCGGTGAGGGGCCAGGCGTTCGCGAGGTCCCAACTCCCAGAAGATCCGCCAAGGACCACCCAGGCGCCCCCCGTGTTGGAGTCCCCCACCTCCGTGGCCCCCACCACCATGTCGTCCACGCCGTCGCCGTCCACGTCCCCCGCGTTGGCGATCGCCCCGCCGGCGCGATCCCCCGACGCCCCCACGAAGCTCGCGTAGGCCGCCAACTCGGCTGACACCGTGCCGGAGACCGGGCCGAGAAGCAGAAACACCGCTCCGGAATTCGTGCCGCCGAGGTCATCGCCGTCGGCTCCAATCCACAGATCCGGCACCCCGTCGCTGTCCCAGTCGCCGCTGGCGAGCGCACTGCCCAGGTAGTCACTCGGGTCGCTCCCTACGATCGCCGCCGTCCAGGCGCTTTCCATGCCAACGCTGCCGCTCAAGGGCCCGGCCACCACGAAGGCCGCGCCGACGTTGGAGCCCCCGTCGTCGTAGCCTTCGGTGCCGATGAGCACGTCGTCGTAGCCGTCGCTGTCCAGATCGCCTGCGCCCGCGAGCGCGGTCCCCAGATTGTCCCGGTCGTCTTCTCCAGTAAGCTCCAGCCACGCGGTCTCGTCGATCTCGTTACCGCCCCGGCAGAGCCTCGCCGAGTTGGAGTGGTCGGCGTCACAGTCGTTCACCACACCGTCCTCGCAGACCTCAGTGGCCCCCGGGTAGCGGGCCGCGTTGCTGTCATCGCAGTCGGTGTTGTCTGTCACCATGCCCGAGGGCTGGTCGCACGCCACCACCGTCGAGGAGGCGTCCCCATAGCCGTCCCCGTCCGCGTCGGCGTTCCAGGTGCTCGCGTCCGAGGCGTCGGCCCCGTCTGTGGTGCCGTCGCAGTCATCGTCCACGCCGTTGCAGGACTAGGTGGCGCCGGGGTTGACCGTAGCGTCGTCGTCGTCGCAGTCGTCATCGCAGACGCGGTAGCCGTCTCCATCGTCGTCTTGGCCCGAGCCCACCGACACGTAGGAGTAGAACCCGCTGCTGTCAGCCGCGCCCTCGGCAGTGGACTGGTAGACCTTGCACTTTGACTTGTCTGGGGACCAGCTGAGCATGTAGCCCTCCCCCGTCCATCCATTCTCCGCCGCGTAGGTGGCACAGTCCGCGAGGGTGCTCGTCGTGGTCTTGCCCATACGCTCCGACCCCTTTCCCCGGTAACAGCTGTCGCCGTCCACTTTCTCCCACTCGACGCTCTCCAGGCAGATCACGGCGTCATAGGGATCGGCGATGGGGCAGCTGCCGGACGAGTTGTCCAGGGGGCGAACAGCGTCGCAGATGTCGTAATGCCCCTCCACCTCGTAGCCGGCGTCTTCCGCGCAGCAGGCCTCGAAATTCTCCGCGGCGAAGGCCTCCTCCAGGCAGGGATCGGTCTCGGTGGCGGAGGTGTCGTCCCCGTTCTCGTCGCCTGGCCCGCAGGCGATCAAGGACAAGGGCAGGAAAAAGCAGGCAAGGCGAGAAGACATGGTCGAATCCTCAGGGCGTGAAGAACTCGGAAACAGATAGGTCGGACACCTGCCCGGCGTGGGCGGTGTTGAAGAGCGAGACGTGGGAGCCGCTGACCCCGTAGTAGCCATCCTTGTAGAGGTCGAACACCGCCTGGCCCGCGTCTCTCGCGAGGCTGCTGGAGAGGGCGTGGCTGAACTCATCGGCGAGCCAGACCCCCATGTCGGCGTCGTACTGGGCGGAGAGGGAGGTCTCGGTGGTGTTGGCCGCCGTCATCATCACCACCCCGCCCAGGGGGCTCTGCTCGGTGCCACACCCGGCCTCGATCCCCCCGAACTCCGCCTCTCCGAAGGCGCCGCTGTAGCAGGAATCGATGACCACGAGGGCCCGACGAAGCCGCCCACCCTCCGACATCGCGCACAGGGTCTCTCGGAGAAGCTCGGGTGAGAGGGTCGTATCCCCCTGGCCATCGAGCCCCTCCGAGACTGTGTCGGCGCCAATTGGCATCCCTGCCGTCCCCCCATGCCCCACGAGGTAGACGTAGACGTTGCTCCCCTCCGTGGTGTCGAGATCCGCCCCCGCGGCAGCTCCGGTGAGCACCTCGGCAAAGCCCGATGCGGAGAGGTTGGTGTCGTAGTCGATCTCCACACCCTGGTAGAGGTTCTCTCCACCGGGCTCGTTCCACACCTCGCCCTGGTTGGGGTTCTCCCCGGACCCGGCGAGATCGTCCTCGGCGATCAAGATGATGTGGTCATCGTCCACGCCGGCGGCTCGCAGCAGCTGGTACTGCCTCAACGCGTCGGCCTGGTGCCGGTAGTTCTCCCAACCGGTCGAGAAGGAGGCGATCACCGCCCAGAGGTCGGCGCGGTCCCCGGCAGGGGACCAGGAGGAGCTGGCAGCGTCTCGAGGTCGATCTCCTCCGCTCCGTCCAGCAGGCCACCCGTCCCGGTGGTGTAGGTCTGGCCGAGCTCGATCTGGCCGCCGGGTCGGGCTTGCCAGTGCTGGAAGGTCGAGTGCTCGAGGTCCACGTACAGATCGGGCTCGAAGTCCAGGGGTCCGGTCGCCCCCGCGACATCGGGTAGCGCCCCCTCGCGGATGGCCTTCATCGCCTCCCCGATCCCCTCTGCATCCCAGGAGACCGACACGCCCTCCCCGTCAACGACGGCGCGAATGGCCTCTCCCAGGTCGGCCCCCTTCTCGCCGCCGGTATACGCCAGGGCGTAGGCAAAGAGCAGCACCGCGTCGTAGGCGCCCGCGGCGTGGGGCGGGGTGTAGGACTCGCCGGCGTAGTCCTGGTAGGCCTCGTCGAACCCGTTGCCCGGCTCGGGGGCGCTGGCGAAGCCCTCGATCCCCTCGCCGCCAGGACCCAGCTGAAGGGTGCGGGTATCAAAGCCTGTGTCCAAGAGGACCACCCGGGCCCCGCTCCTCGCGTAGGCGTCGGCGAAACAGGAGTAGTCCATGGGGCTGCTGGCCGCCGCGAAGAGGATGTCCGGCGAGGCGTCCAGGGCGGTCCCCACGGCGTCCGGACATCGGGTGGCGTCCTGGCCCTCTCCCGGCTCAAAAATCGAGATAGTCACATCCTCGGCGCCGAAGCCCTGCTGGGTCGCGAAGAAGCCGAACCAGTTGAAGAAGGTCTCGCCGACGCCAGCGACCGGGGTGACCAGGGCCACGCTGTTGGCGCCCTCGTCCGCCGCGAACTGGAGCATCAACTCCACCTGGGCGATGTCGCTCTCCTTTGTGCGCCAAATGGTGGAAGAGCCGCCGAAGGCGCGAAGCACCTCTCCCGCGGTGGACGTGTAGGAAACCAGCGGTGTCTGGGCGAGGATGAAGGTGTGGGCGACCTCCATGAGGTCATCCGACTCGCCAGGGCCAATGACGCCGAGGGCGTCGCCCTCCAGGATGGACTCCGCCAACTCGACCGGGTCCGCCCCGGGTTCGAGGTCGACGTACTCCACCTCCAGGGAGCCCCCAGCCACCCCACCGGCCGCGCTGATCTGCTCCAGCGCCATGGAAATCGGCGGCAGCTCACCCTGAAAGTCATCTGGGAGCGAGTTCATCACCGCGAGGGTATAGACGGGCGGGTCCGAGGGTTCCGGATCCCGACAACCAAGGAGAACGGCCAGAGAGGAGAACAACCACATTGCAGGAGAGCCTATCTCAACCCATGCCCCTCTGCTCGCTGAACGCCCACAGCCTCCCAACTACTCGACACCACACCTGCCCCGGGGCGGTCACCGGGCTCCCGTGCGAGCGATTCAGCCCTCTTCCGGGCTGGAGGTGTCCATCTTGAGCTGCTTTCAACGGGCCTGCATGCGACGGAAGCACTCCTTTCGGTCGACGGGGTCCACCTCTCCGCTCAGAGTTAAGTATGCTGTCCCCGGAACTTTCGGAACTTCACCAGCGGAACTTCATGTCCCCGGAACTTGGGAACTTCTGGGCCCGGAACTTCGCGGCGGAACTTTCGGGTTCGCTATCCCGGCGGAGACCTCGCCGATCAACGGCAGATTCCTACGCCACGTCGATCGACCCGTCCAGGTACACATCCTGGATGGCATGCAGCAGCGCAACGCCCTCTGCCCGGGGGCGCTGGAAAGCCTTGCGCCCGCTGATAAGGCCCATTCCACCGGCCCGCTTGTTGATCACTGCGGTCCGCACCGCCTGGGCCAGGTCGCTGGCCCCACCGGATGCACCGCCGCTGTTGATCAACCCGGCCCGGCCCATGTAGCAGTTCGCCACCTGGTAGCGCACCAGGTCGATGGGGTGGTCGCTGCACAGGTCGCTGTAGATGCGCTCATCGAACTTGCCGTAGCTCGAGTCGCCCATGTTCAGGGCTGCGTAGCCCCCGTTGTTGGTGGCCATCTTCTGCTTGATGATGTCCGCCTGGATGGTGACTCCCAGGTGGTTCGCCTGGCCCGTGAGGTCCGCGGCCGCGTGGTAGTCGGTGCCATCGGCCTTGAAGTTTTCGTTCCGCAGGTAGCACCACAGAACGGTCGCCATGCCCAGCTCGTGGGCCATGGAGAAGGCCTGGGCCGTCTCCAGGATCTGCCGCCGGGAGTTGTCCGATCCAAAGTAGATCGTCGCCCCCACCCCAACACAGCCCATGTTCCAGGCATCCTGCACCTGGGCAAACATCACCTGGTCAAAGGTGTTCGGAGACGTGAGCAGCTCGTTGTGGTTGAGCTTCAGGATGAACGGAATCTTGTGGGCGTACTTCCGGGACACCGAGCCAAGTACGCCAAAGGTGGATGCCACGGCGTTGCAGCCCCCCTCGATGGCCAACTCCACGATGTTCCCCGGGTCGAAGTACTCCGGGTTGGGGGCGAAAGACGCCCCCCCCGAGTGCTCGATGCCCTGGTCCACCGGCAAGATGGAGACGTACCCGGTTCCCCCGAGTCGTCCCGCGTCGATGAGCGCCTGGATCGAGCGAAGCGTCGGCACATTGCGGTCCGAGTCCCGAAAGACCCGGTCCACGAAGTCCCCGCCCGGAACGTGGATGCGCTCCTTGGGGATGCCCTCACAGCGATGTGAGAGGAGGCGCTGGGCATCCTCTCCCAGCAGTTCAACGGTCGAGCGGCCCATGGGTACCCCGCTTAGTTGTTGAGGAACTTCTCGATCATGTCTTCCGACAGGGTGCCCGGGTGGCCGCGCCACAGCACCTTGCCGCCGTTCACAAAGATCGCAGCTGGGATACCGCTCACCGCGTAGTAGCGGGACTCGGTTCCATCTTCCTTGGCCACCGGGTAGGTCACGTCGTTGGAGTTGAGCAGCTCCATCACGTTCTCCTTGGTGGCGGAGCGGGTGATCTTGGTAAGACCAAGCACGCCCATTTTGCCCTTGTACTTCTCGTACGTGGCCTGCAGCTTCGGCACCTCGCGCTTGCAGTGAGGGCACCAGGACTCGAAAAACACCACCAGCCCGGCGTCCTTGGTCATGTCGAAGCCAGGCGCATCTCCAAGCATCCACTCGGGGGAGTTCAAAGCCTTGGCATCCTTGCCGATGACGTCCAGCTCATCCTTCATGCGGGAGGAGCGGGCGGCGGTCCGGGTGTTTCCAAACTTCTTGGTCAGCTCTGCCAGTGCGGTCTTGGCACCGGCGATGTCGCCATCGCGCTGCTTGGTCTGCGCCTTCTTGAGCAGCTCGCGGGCAGCCGTCTCGGCCTCGGCATCCGGGGCAGCCGCAGCAGCGGGCTTGCTGGCAAGCTCCTCCACCTTCTGGTTCAGGGCGGCCACCTCGGCCTTGAGGGTGTCCATCTCGGACTTGGAGGCGCAACCGGCCACCAGTCCAAGCATCGAAATCACGGCGATCATGCGTGCCATGGAAATGCTCCTGTGCGTGGGAAATCCGCCAGCCTGCAGCCGTCGGGAGGGCGCTGCTCTATCCCCTCGGCGCCCCGCTCGCACACACTTTTTGTCGGACGAGTGCGGGTGGAGTAGGATGCCCGCAATGGACACTACCTTTCCACTGCTGGGCAACCTGTCCTCCGAGGAACAGCAGGGGTTTCTCCGCACGCTCGTACAAACCCGGCACGCAGAGTCCGAAGTCCTTTTCCGGGAAGGGGACCCGGGGGACTACATGCTGCTGATCCTGGAAGGATCTGTGCGCCTCTCTCGCCTCGCCCCCAGCGCCGAAGAAATCCGACTGGCGGACATTGGCGCGGGCACAGTGGTGGGGGAAATGGCGGTGCTCTCCCCCGCGCCTCGCTCCGCCACCGCCACCTGCCTGGAGGAGACCATCGTGGCCTGGCTGTCCCGGGACACCCTGCTGGAGAGGCTGGTCCTGGAGGACACTGCCTCGGGCGTTCTGCTTCGCGTGAGCACCGAGCAGGTGTGCGACCGATTGCTGGCCATTCGCGCCCGGGCAGATCTCCTTCGAGATGCCCTCGAAGGAGGGGACAGAGAGTTCTTGACGGACCGCCTCACCGAGCTTGTGGGAAGTGAGCCCGGGCCCTTGCCCGAGAACCTGCGAAAGTGGCTGGAGGGCAAATGAGCGCTCCCCGAAGTCCAAGCCGCGTGGAGGCGATTGCGGCCTGCCCACTGCTCACTGCCCTGCCCTTGCGGGTGCTCCAGGCCCTGGGACCCCGGTTTGAGGCGATTGAATTGGACGTGGGGGACCTCCTCTTTGAAAAAGGCGGGCGCTCGGCGACCCTGTACATCCTGGAAAGCGGGGACCTGGAGATCGAAGATGAAGACCGCATCCTGGGGCGGGTGGGAAAGGGTGGTTTTCTATGCGAGGAGAACATCCTTCGTCCCGCCGTACACAAGAACCGCGCCCGGGCCACCTCCCCGAGTCTGGTGCTGACCCTCGACAAGTTGGCCCTGGACGCCCTCTGGAAGATGGAGCCTGCCGTGGCCGCCTTCTTTCAGCTTGCCATCGGCAGCCGGCTGATCACCGAGCTTCGCCAGGCCAATGAGCAGCTGGTGTCCCTCTGCGAGACCCCTCTGGAGGACCTGGGACACACGGGCATGCGGCGTATTCTCGAGGTCGTGGACGACCCCACAAACCAGTAGAGAGCCAACTCTCTACAGCCCGAGCAGCTCGCGCACCTTCTTGTGTTTCTCCAGACCGGGGCTCGCCTGTACCGCCATCCGGGCCTCGGCCTCCCGCCCGGTTCGCACCAGGGCCTCCACGTAGAGCGCATCCGTCGAGCGGCCTGTGTGGGGAATCGCGTGGGCCCATCCAGCATGCTCTGCCACCGCCTCCCACTGGCCCATGCGCCGCTGGATGTGCGCCATGAGCTTCTGGGCGGAGAAGGACCCGGGGAACACCTCCAAGACCGGCTCGAGCACCGCGGCGGCCTGGCTCGGCTTTCCATCCCCCAACAGAGTCTGAGAGAGGTGGTGCCGGGTGCTGATGTCGTCCGGGTTGATCTCAAGCGCCTCGCGGTACCGGGCCACGGCCGCCGCCTTGTCACCATTGCCCACTGCAATGTTCCCCTCCACCCGGGCACACCACCCGGGATCAAAGTCAGTAATCGAGTCGATGGGCAGCCAAGGCAGGATCACCAGGCCGAGCACCGGCAGGTGCTTGGTGGCAGGCCGGCAGCCCCCCTTCCATTCCTGGGCCATCCAGGCCAGGCCGGCAGCAGCACAGAGGCAGACCAGCGGCCAAGACGCCACCCGGTATCGGTCTGAGACCAGGAAGAGGACCATCGGCACATGCAGGGCCGCCCAAAAGAGCGGCACCATCCTCTCCGCCCTTCGCTGACGCCATAGAGCTCCCGCCCCCAAAACCGCCAGGGGGAACACCCACCCGAAGCGCACGGGGAGCCACCCGATCCAGCGCATGGGGCCCTCGGCCGTGCGGCAGCGGTAGTCCTCGTTTCGGGGGATCTCCCGGTGGTTGATGCTCCAGAGGGCCTTGATGGCCAGAGTGCTCAGCCAGGCCCCCGGTGCGTCTCCGATCTCCTCCCAGGCCCGGGCCTTCCAATAGGCGTTGCGCTCGTGGGTCAGGCGACGCTTGCCAGGCTCGGCATCCATGATCAGCATGCGAAAGGGCAAGCCAGCCTGGAGAAAGGCGGTGCGCTTCCAGTCCGGGTTGTTCCCCAGGTAGAAGTTCAGGCCCGCGTTGTCGGACACCAGGGTCGCCTGTCCCCACCGCGCCATGTTGATCGCGGTAGTAGGCGCCAGGGCGAGCCCCGCCCCGAGAGCCAGGGAGCCGATGCGTCGCCGAAGGGTGGGCTTCCAAATCCACAAGCCCACCGCAGCCGATCCCAACCCTGCGAGGATCGTGGTGTGCACCACAGCGGCTGCGCCCAAAATCACACCCGCCAAGAGGGCCCGAAACGGCGTGGGCCCGCCCTCTCGCCAGAGAAGCAGCAAGGACATCACCACCGCACATTGGGTCAGGGCCGGGGTGAGGAGGTCCTGCTCAAAGAGAAGCGTCGACGGGTAGAGCACAAAGAGGCCCCCCGCCAACGCCCCGATCCACCGGGCCCCCATGCGGGCCCCGGCCTTTCGCCCCAGGCGAATGAGCCCCCAGGTCGTGGCCATGCCAAGAAGAAGCTGCACCAGGCGCACCGCAAGCACCGACTCCGAACGCCCCGTAAAGCCCCGCACCGCCACCAAGAACAACGGATAGCCGGGGGGCTGGTAGAAGCCATCCCGAAAGGGGCTCCCCCCCCGCTCCAGGCTGGTCGCCTGGGAGAGATAGGTCTGGGCGTCCACGAGCAGGTGCTGGGCAAAGTCGGTGGACTCCACGCTCCACACCCCCAGGAGCCTCAGGGCCAGGGCACCCACCAGCACCCCCACCTCAAGGCGCCTCCACCGGGCAGGTCCCTCGGGGAGGGTTCGCCGGGCCATTCTCGCTACTCCAACAGATCGTTCAGTCGATTGCGAAGGGATTTCCCCCATGCATCGCTGAACCCGGTGTGCACCTCAAGGACATTCCCATCCATGTCCACAAGCACAGAGGTGGGCATGGCCATCACGTCAAAAAGTCCCATGACCTCGGAGTTCGGGTCTATCATCACGGGGAAGGGCAAGTTAAACCTCGCGATCCAGGGCCGAGCCTTGTCGGGAATCCGATCCACGTTCACAGAGATCACCTGGAAGCCGTTGGGGCCGTACTCCTCCTGCATTCGCGCGAGAAAGGGAAGCTCTCGCTGGCAAGGTGCGCACCAGCTCGCCCAGAAGTTGATCAGCCCGACCTTGCCCGCGAGGTGCTCGGTGCTCACCCCAATGCCCCCCAGGTCCTCTCCGGAAAAAGGAGGAAGCGCCTCCCCAACCTGGACTCCGTGCGTCTCTTGCGCTGCCTTCTGGGTAGCAGCAGCGGCTCCTGGGGGCGCATCCGCACAGCAGCGAAAGCCCGTGCTGCGGTTTTCGTATCCAGGACCAAACCGTGTCCCTGCCGCGCCACAGCTGGACTTGTCCTGGGCGTACCAGCCCCCCCCCAACAACACCGCCTTTTCGGGGGTCACCCCGACCCACTCCTGAATGTTGCCCGTCAGGTCGTAGACCCCTTCCGGAGATCGACACGCCCCGCGGCGGCCGGTGCCAAGGGGCTTGTTCTTCTTGGAGTCCCCGGCGTCCCAACAGACCCCCCGCATGTAGTGATCGCCATACGGATACAGGCGCCCTTGCAAAGTCTCTCCCACCACGCTGCCATCGCCATCGAGGTCCTCAGGCCGAGAGCCCACACAAGCCGCCAGCCACTCCTCCTGGGAGCAGATTCGCTTGCCGGCCGCCTCGCAGGCCTTTGACGCTTCAAACCAGCTGGCACTTGCAGGCTCCGCACCTGCCTGGGAGAGGGCCGCACCGCCTGAAGAGAGGCTTGCCTCCACCCGGTCGATCCAGAAGGACAGCCCTCCCACGTTGATTTCAGCCATGTCCACCAGCCCGAGAGCCAGCGGCTCACCGATCGCAAATTCCTGCCGGGTCTCCACCTTGCCCTCTGCATCCACCTGAACCTCCCCCAGCTCCACGCGAATGGCTGCATCCAGAATCGCCCGGCTGACCGCCCCCCGAAACTGCCGTCCGTTGACATAGGTGCGCGGCGTCCCCGACAGCTCCAACTCCCCACCCATGGAGATGTCCTCGCCCACCTCTCTCTTCACGGTGTTGTCGTTCAGGCAGTGGGAGAACGCGGGAATGTCCAGATCGAGGATCTCCGCGTAGTGCACCAGGTCTTCCGGCTCCATGGCCTTTTGGTTCTTGAAGAGCAGGTCATGGTAGGGCCAGAACGCCTCCTGGCGTCCGGCGCACTGAGACGCCACCGCCGCCTCGCAGGCGTACCGGTGGTGGGTGCGCTTCATGTTCGGGTTGCACTCCCGGTCCATGGGGTAGTGCTTGAAGACAAACCGGACCCGGTCCCTGTACTTGTCCTTCAGCGGCGCCAGGGTCGAGCGCAGCTTGCGGCAATGGCCACACTCAAAATCCGCGAATTCCACCACGGTGACCGCCGCGTCTTCGGGACCCACGGCGGGGTTGTGGGGAGCCACCGTGACCTCCACCGCCGCCTCCGGCAGCTTCACCTTGCCCCCGGCTCGCTGCTCGGTCACCAGGGCAGTGGCGCCCCCCTCCGAGAGGCCCAACTCCCGAATGGCCACCTCGTCCATCTGCGCCCCCACAAAGAGCGAACCGAGGGCCAGAAAGCCGAACACGACCAGGCCCGAGGCGAGCACCTTGGCCAGATCGCGGCCTTCCGGCAGCCCTGGAACCCGGGCGCCCAGGGGAATCATTACCAGGAACAGGGAGAGAACATGTACCCCGTAGAGGCTGACACAGAACAGGCACCAGGCCTGCAGCACCATGGCGCTCTCCCACGCGAGGAAAGCCGACACACCCACATTCATCAGCGCCAGGCTGAACAGCCCCCGGCGTGCGCTGCGCCCCTGCGAGGTGTCCTGCAGCCCGTGGCCCACCAGCATCAGCATGGCCAGGTACACCGGCACCGCAAAGAAGCTCGTCGGCACCCCGAAGAACTCGGAGTAGCGGCTGGTGTTTACCGCATCGCAGTTGAGAAGATCGCTGACAGCGCAGAGGCTCTCGAAACTCCCGGACCCATGGGCCAGACGCAGATGGGCATACCCCAGGTAGAGAGACACCCCAATGGCAGGCAGCAGGAGCAGCCATAGCAGCTTCAACGCCCAGCCCTTCGCGACTTGCTCCGGCACGCTCACGCCTCCTTCGCCGTGTCCCTATTGTGGTGGGCCACGCGGAGGCAAGCCCAACAATGGGAACGTGTTAGCTGCGCCGAATGCATACCCCCACCACCTTGACCCTCGCGGATGAAACCACCTCCTTTTCCGGGCACGACACCCTGGTGTTCATCGGTCGGGCCGAGCGGCTGCGCTCCGGCGTGATTCGAGAGCATGTGCCCGTACCCGCCGAGACCTGGGACGCCATGCTGAACCGGGCTGAACCCGGCGATGCCGGCGCCTCCGAGACCACCTGGGTCGGCACCCAGAAGGTCGTGGCCGGGGTGCTGCCCGAGCCGTGCAGCCGCCACAACAGCGCCTCCCGGGCCTGGGCGATCCCCCGCCTTGCAGCCCAGGCGGATGGGTCCGGTGAGAACACGGTGGTGCTCGCCCTGGACGCAGCCGAGCACGACATGGCGGCGGCGCTTGCCGTGGCCCGCGCCTTTCCGATCTATGGCGCCAAGACTAGCGACAGCGGCGGCGGGTCGGTCCGGGTGCACCTGGTCGGACCCGGCGGAGTCGACGTCAACCCGGCCATCGCGCCGGCCATGGAGGGGGTGCGGCTGGCCGCCCGACTGTTCGACACGCCGACCTCCGAAATGCACTGCGACGCCCTGGTCCAGGAGTGCGAGGCGATTGCCGCTCGCACCGGAGCCACGATGACGGTCCTCCGCGGCGAGGAGCTAAAGGACCGTGGATTCGGCGGCTTGTTCAGCGTGGGGCGGGCCGCCACGACCGCTCCGGCGCTTGTGGTGCTGGACCACCACCCGGCCGGCGCCGAGACCACCGTGGCCTGGGTGGGGAAGGGCATCGTCTATGACACCGGCGGTCTCTCCATCAAGACCAAGGGCGGCATGCCCGGAATGAAGGGGGACATGGGGGGCTGCGCCGCGGTGCTCGGAGCATTTCAGGCCGCCGTGGAGAGCGGCATCGAGCACCGACTGGTGGCGGTTGCTTGCGTTGCAGAAAACGCGATCGGCCCAGCTGCGACCCGCCCAGATGACGTGATCACCATGTGGTCCGGAAAGACCGTGGAGGTGAACAACACCGATGCAGAGGGTCGATTGGTTCTGGCAGATGGCGTGGCCTATGCAGCAGCCGAATACAAGCCCGACCTGCTCGTGGATGCCGCGACCCTGACCGGCGCCGCCCTGACGGTTTCCGGAAAAATCCATGCCTGCGTGATGTCCAACGACGAGGCGGTGGAGCAGGCAGCAGTGAAGGCCGGACGCGCCATCGGGGAGCCATGCCACCCGATGCTTTACGCTCCGGAGCTCTTGCGACGTGAGTTCAAGTCGACGGTGGCCGACATGAAGAACTCGGTCAAGAACCGTGCAAACGCCCAAGCCTCCTGTGCAGGGCAGTTCATCGCCAACCACCTTCCGGACCCGGCCCCGCGCTGGCTTCACATCGACCTGGCCGGTCCCGCATGGAGCGCGGACGAAAACGGCACAGGCTACGGCGTGGGACTGCTCTTGGCCCTGGGCACCGGACCCAAGGAGTAGACACCATGCCAAGAGGCACCTGGTTTTCAGATTATCAACTCGGCCACGCCTACACCTCGTGCGGCCGCACCGTCACAGAGACAGACGTGGTCCAATTCGCGGGCATTTCCGGGGACTACAACCCGCTGCACACGGATGCGACCTTCGCCGAAAAGACCCCGTTTGGACAGCGCATTGCCCACGGCATGTTGATCACCAGCATCTCCACGGGCCTGGGACAGACCCTGGGCATCTTTGAGGGCACCACCATGGCCCTCATGGAACAGACCTTTCAGTACAAGGGCCCTGTGTTCTTTGGCGACACAGTTCGAATGACCCTGACCGTGGAGGAGTTGCACCCATCGTCCAAAGGCGGAAAGGGGGTGGTGAAGTTCCGAAGCGATGTCACGAAACAGGACGACTCCGTGGTAAACACAGGCACCTGGACCGTGATGTTCCGGGACAAGCCCTCAGAGTAGAAGGCGAAATGAAACGGATTGCCCTGGTTCTGGTTCTTGGTGTGGCCTGCCTGCCAGATGCCCCCCCACGGCCCGACGTGACCGACTCGGAGACCGGCACGCCGGACATCGAGGCGGACGCCGATGCCGATGCGGACGCCGATGCCGATGCGGATGCGGATGCCGACTCGGACAGTGACACGGATGTGCCCACGGAATGCACGCCCTCCACCACACTCCCCAACCTTGTGCTGAATCCCGCTTTGCTCCCTTCAGCCACCACAGCGCGAACGCACGACATGGATGGGGATGGGCAGGTGGAGATTCTGGCTCGACACCCCACAGCAAACAGGATCATTCTGTTTTCCCACAGCTCGCCCGGCCCCCTGGTCCATACAGAAATATTGATCTCAGGAAGCGCCAATGCCCTGGCCACCGGAGACGTCGATGCAGACGGGGACGCGGATCTCATTCATGGGTACAACAACGCGGGCGGCGCCGTTCTGGTTCTGAGCAACGGAGATGGCACGTTCATCGAGTCCCCAGTCACATTCGGCGACAACAACCGAAACAACTACGAATTCTACGCACTGGACCTCGTGGACCTGGACGGAGACGGAGACCTGGATCTGCTCGGCGGGGTCAACGCGGGACTCCATGTCTGGCGCAACGACGAGAACCTGGTCTTTTTCCACTTGAACAACGGCAACGCCTACGATGTGGGCAGGCTCCCCCAAATGGCCTTCCACGACCTCAACGGGGACGGACGAGAAGACGTGGTCTTTGGAAACAAGGAAGGGGATTTCGGGACGATGCTCGCCCAAAGCGATGCATCCCTGGCCCAAGCCCAACGTTTTTCTGTAGATCCAGCCCAAGAGACCCATAGTCCGGCTCTCCTCGACTGGGACGGGGACGGCGACCTGGATGTGGCGCTGGGCTCCTCCCACGAAACCAGCGGCGACCCCCTCCTGTTCTTCCTGGAAAACGATGCCGGGACATTCACTCTCATGGACGAGACCGAGCCCCTTCCCGCCGATGCCCAATTCGTCAAGGCCGGAAACCTCAACGGCGACGCCTGCCCGGATCTCGTACTGGCCCAGTACACCCAAGCCGACGGCCCACTGGACGTCACGTACTTCCTGGGCAACGGCGCCAGCCAATTCACCGGCCCCCATGTGCTGAACAGCCAGACCGGCTCGCTCATCCTCTTCGACCTGGAAGGCGACGGCGACCTGGACGTGTTTGGAGCCCACGAGACCGAACCCAGCTGGCTCTACATCAACGAGTAGCGCATCCAGGTGGGCCCGCTATCGCCGCACCACGCACTTCTTGAAGTTGACCGGGTCACAGGTGACCGAGTCGGAGAGCCCCTCTCCAACCCTCAAGGTGGTGTCTGCGGTGAGCCAGCCTCCACCATCCTCAAATCGGTACTGAACCTGCCACTCGCCTTCTTCCAGCGACTCCCCCCGACGACGGGAGAGGTTGCCGAAGACAGACACAAACCGCAAGTCCTTTACCTGGCCCTTCACGGTGGGAATCGCTGTGTAGACCGGTTGAATCGGCGGGGGCCTGACTCCTGGATAGTCCGCGAGCCAGTCAGCCATGCCATCCGGCAGGCGGACGCCCAAGGCCCGCCCGCTGGCAACTTGCTCTAGGAGCCCAGCAGCGACGAGGCTGGCGACTGCCGCATGAATCGAGGGATAGGACCGACCGAGTTCGCGGGCCAACGCAGAGAGGGAGGGCGCGGGGCCTTTCGCCAGCAGGCGAGTGACAACCGCGGCGCGGACATTCGCGCCCAGTAGCGCCCGAATTCGCAGAGCAGGATTCATGCGCAAGACCCACGAGGGCGGCCGAAGCGCCTCTGGTTTCAACACCATGTTGTCCACGTGGAAGCCCCACTTCAGATACTCCGGAAGGGCCTCTTTTTGCACCTTTGAGCGAAGCACAGGCCGATCCATGATGTGGAAGAGTGGCGCCCGTTGAGTCAACGGCTGGCATCGTCCCCGCAGACCCCGCAGACTGGGAGCCGAACTGGCGGTGATCAGTGCACCCAGGACAGCCCGTTCTTCGGGCGATGGATGCAGGGTCAGCCTTCGCACAAGCAGGTGCCCGTCCACAAGCGATCCATACCGATGCAGCCAGGTGGCAAGGCCGACAAAGAGCCGTGGATCAACCCGGACGAAAACCAGTGCCGTCGCGATGGCCTCCTCGAGATCAGGCTCCACCTCCGCGGGTTCAACCGCAAACAAGCAGCCAAGCCGAGTCCATGTGGCCCGAGGATCGCTCATCCCGCCGCTCCCTGCTCCAGGTAGAGCGAGATCTGCAGCGCCGCCCCGGGGTTGAACCTATGAATGCGCTCCAACTCATGCCGCACGTACTCCACCTCCATCTCCGTGGGGGAAAGTCCCTGCAAATCCTCGATGTCCTCCGGTCGCATGGCGAACAACTTCATCAGAATGAGGTCCTGCCTGCCGAGCGCATAGACGGTCAGTCTCCCCCACTTGTCCAGCCGAACTCGTCGTGCCAGAAATCCATCTCCAAGCACTTCGGCAAACCCCTTGGCAGCATCGTTGAGCCACCCCAAAGGCAACTCCTGTTCCGCTGCAACAACAGCAATGGCGGCCCGCATGCGGTCGTCAAACGGAGGTGTCGAGACGACTGCATCTATGTCGACCGTAGGCCGATCGAGACCATGGGCAAGAACCAAGGCTGCCCCACCCGCAAGGGTGATTTCGACCGACTCCTCCAGGAGCGTTCCAAGCAGGGCCAGGCATCGTAGGATTTCTTCTTGGACCATGTTCCTATTATAAACAGGATCCGATAGACCGGGAAACCCTACCGCCGCACCACGCACTTCTTGAAGGACACTGCGTCGCAGGTCACGGAGTCGTTGAGGCCCGCGCTGATTCGAAGGCGGGCATCCGCCGTCAGCCAGTCCCCGCCGGCCTCGAAACGGTACTGAACCGTCCACTCGCCCTCGTCCAGCGTTGTTCCCCGGCGCCGTATGCTGCTGCCGTCGGCGGACACAAACCGGATGTCCTCCACCTGGCCCTTCACGGTGGGGATCGCGGTGTAGACCGGTTTGGGCGGAGCGGCCTCGGCGGGCTCAGGTTCCGGCACGGGCGGGGGAGCCTTGGCGGGCGCTCGGATGCGCTGGGGCTTCAGCGTCGGTGCTGCGACCTCCTCGTTCGTCGAATCAGAAAACGCAAAGGGGAACAGAATGTCCCCCGAAATGTCCGCCGGGAACGGAATGCCCCGCACCATTTGCTGGATACAGCCCGCGACCTCCTCGCTCCCCAGGGTGTCTTCCTTCACCTCGGAGCGGTACACATCGCCCTTGCGCACGGACAGGTCGATGACCACCCGCCCTTCCAGGGTGGGGTCATCCTTCAGAGCGGCCTCATAGCAGATCTTGAACCGTGGGATGTTTTCGTTCATCACCGCCTGGATGGCGACAGGATCAGCAGGCACCTCTTCCTCCGCCTCTGCCACCGGCGCGACCTCGGTCACGGGGGCCTCCACCTCTTTCGATCCTTGCCAGACCATCCACCCCACGGCCCCAAGAATCGCCAATCCCCCCCCGACCGCAAGGCCCACCCGTCCCCGTGTCCCGGCGGCCTCCTCCTCCTCAAGCTCCCCGTCCTCCAAACCCAGAAACGCCGTGGAGAACGTGGGCATGGACTGGGGGCCCTCGTCCAGGTCCGAACGGGGAATGATGGTGCCCCCCTCCAGCGCGACCTGCCGCTGCTCCGTGGTGAACCCCAGCGCGGGAAAGTCCTCGGGGACAGGCGGAAGCTCGGGGTACACCACCTGGAGCGCGGCTCCCAACTGCGCCGCCGACGCGTAGCGCTCCTCCGGCTTGTAGCGGCTCGCCCTGGCCACCACGGGCCGAAGAACCTCGGGCACCGACGCCAGCATTTCACCGTCCAGGGCACCCGCAAAGAGATCCACGGGCGTCTCGTTGGTCAACAGGCAGTAGAGGGTGCTGGCAGCCGCGTAGACATCCGCCCGCCCATCCACTTTCCGGGCGCTGACCCTCTGCTCCGGCGCCATAAAGCCCCAGGTGCCCATGACGCTGCCAGTCTTGGTCATGCTCATGTCTTCGGTGGTGACCCGCGCAATGCCAAAATCCGTGACCTTGGGTCGCCCCCCCATGGTGATCAACACATTGTGGGGCTTGATGTCCCGGTGCACCACCCCGTGATCATGGGCCTCCTGCAAGGCAGCCAGCACCGGCAGCATGGCCTCCACCGCCATGCGCGGTGGCATGGGGCCATGGGCGAGAAGAAAGTCCATCAGGCTACCGGCCGGCACGTACTCCATCACGATGAAGAGACGCTCCCCGTCAGACCCCACGTCCTGCACGTCCACAATGTTCGGGTGGTGCAGGCGGGCCATGGTCTGGGCCTCGGCCTCAAATCGTTTTCGCAGGCTTGGGTTCGCTGCCATCTCCGGCGAGAGGAGCTTCACGGCCCGGTGGCAACGCAGACGCTCATCCCAGGCCTTGTAAACCGACGCCATTCCCCCCACGCCCAGAGGCTCAAGCAGGCAGTACCTTCCATCCGCCAACGGCCGCAGAAAGGGGTTGTCGGAGGGGGTACCGTCCTGGGAAGTCGTATTCGACATGGAACCGAATGCTACCAGACCCGGTAGGCGCCCAAGCCCAAACCAAAAGCAAGCGCCCCTGCACCGGCGGAGCCGTAGACCAGCACGTTGTTCTGGAACTTGATGCCCTCCAGATCCGACTCGTCCAGGGTAAGGGTCAGGTCATGAAAGGTCTGGTACTGGCGCCAGGCCATGGAGTAGAGCACCGCGCTCGCCACCACGGACATGCCCGCCCCCACCGCAAGAGGCCTCTTGAGGTTGGCCGCCTGCAGGGTCGGTGGCTCTCCCCAAACAGGCAGCGCATCACCAGGACTGGCATACACGGTCTCCACAAGAACACCCTGGGCATCGAAGACCTGGACCACACAGGAGACATTCGAGTACCGGGGAGCGCCGCGCACCCCATCCACCATCACGCTGCCACCCTTTGGGGGCCAAATCAGCTCCGGCAATCCCTGCTGGGAGTCCGTGGCCTCATCGTAGAGGGTGCGAAGCGGGTGCCCTTCAGGTGCCACGCGATCCTTGATGGCGTACCCGGGTTGCAGGCGCCGGGCCGCTGCAAACTCCACGGTCACCCGTTCGTTGTCCCCAGTGGTGAAGGCCTCAACGGCCATCAACCTGTGAAAGGCCGCAGCCATCTGGTCGCTCATGGCCACATCCAGACAGCGCAAAGCATCCAGGGCTGCCATTCGGGCGGCCCGCAGGCCCTCGATGTCCAGGTCTCCGAAAGCCTGCTCCCCCGCTCTTTCCGCTGCGTAGAACTCCAGGGGGCTGACGGCTTCTTCACAGGCGGCAGGCTCGGCAGAGTCCGTGCCCTGTGCAAAGGACGGAGGGACCCACACCAGAGTTCCGGCAGCAAAGACAAGCATGCCCATGGCCCCAGGGTAGAAAGAAGCCCGCACCCCGTCAATCCCCATCGTCACTGCCCCCCCGACCAGACCAGGTAGACGGCCCCCTCGTACCCGGAGCCCTCCCCTTCGTTGACCCCCAAAGCCCCAATCACCAGGTCTTCTCCTCCGTCTCCGTTGAAGTCTCCCCCCACGGCCATGGAGTACCCGGCGAGGTCCACGTGGGTGTCCCCGTGGAGGACGGCGTCCGCGGCGGAGAGGGTCTGACCGGACGCTCCCTCCACCATGGGTGCGTAGTACACGTAGACCGCTCCAGCCAAGAGACCCGTCGTGCTGTTTTCCCGGGCGCCAACCACCAAATCCAGCGAACCATCCCCGTCCAGATCCCCCGCCCCAAGAGAATTGCCCGCCATGCCCGGAATCGACTGCCCTCGCACGACGAGGTCCACAGCAGAGAGCCCAACCTGGGAATTGCTGGGCCCGGAAAAAACCCAGACCTGTCCTGCATCCGTAGGCAGATCCCCCCCCAAGGTCCCGTCGTTGCTGAAAATGTTCGGTCCCGGCAGGCCGATGCCAAAGTCGCCGTAGCCATCCTGGTTCAAATCTCCCAATGCGTGGAGTGCACGCCCTAGGCCATCATTCCTTTCAGCGCCTTCCACCCATGAAATGGCCACATCCTCCACCCGTTGAAAACCCACCAGGTCCCCGGGCACCAACCAGGCCACTCCCGCATACCGCTCCCCTCCAACACTCGCCTTCGGCGCGGACACAAGAAGCTCCTGCAGACCGTCTCCGTCCACGTCTCCGGCCGGCTCTGCCACCATGCCAAACCCATCTCCCAGGCCTTGCAGGGTCAACTTGGGTCTCGCCCCATCCGACTCGTTCACCAGATCAAGACCCGAGAACAAGTGCATGGCCCCGCAATACACAGGATGCACATCCGTCAAGCAATCCACGTCCAGCGAAGAGACCGACTCATCCAAACTCACGCTGCCCGGGTTCGGGGCCCCCGAGAGCACATCCGGCACCCCATCCCCATCCAGATCCCCTGGTTCCGAGAGCCAGTACCCCTGGAACCAATGGCCCGCGTTGACCTCTGAGGCGCCTTGAGAATCCTCCGCCAGGACCACTCCCATCGGTGCGCCCGTGAAGACGTTCAGGTTCGGCTGATCGAAAAAGGAGCCCCCATAGTTGCCCACCACCACGTCATCCAGCCCATCCCCATCCAGATCCCCAGGCGCCGCCACCGTCGCCCCCCAGCCGGTCTGAGAGACGCCCACCAGCGCCGCCACTGGATGCGTTCCATCATCGACCACCCTGTCCGCCGAAAAGGGGCCATAGACGATGAAGGCCAGTGATGGCTCCGAGCCCGGATGGGCCTCCCCACCCTCCCCACTTTCGGTCCAGTCCAACTCTTCCTGGTAGTGCAGTGGATTCGCTGCTCCGATGAGCAGATCCAGGTGGCCGTCGCCGTTGACGTCGCCGGCGATCGTGAGGTCAATGCCAAACAACATGCCCAGCCGCTCCTGGGACGAGGACGGCCAGCGGGTCTCAGCCGTCAACACGACATCGGACTCCCCCAAGGCGATGTCCCCACCCAGGTCGCAGTCCCCGTGAGACGTGTCGCAGTTCTGATCCACCCCATCCCCGCAGACCTCGTCGGCCGCTGGGTGGATCCCCGGGTCCGTGTCGTCACAGTCGTTTGCCACGTCCCACTCGACCCACCCGTCCCCCACGACGAAATCATCGCAAGCGGACTGCACCACGTAGGGGTTGCCGAATCCATCGCCGTCCGCGTCCTCATAAAAGGGATAGGCCACGCCCCCATCGATAGTCTCCGGGTTGCAATCATTGTCAATGCCGTCGCAGACCTCCTCCGCCAAGGGGTGGATGTCCGGGTTGGAGTCGTCGCAGTCCTCCCCCACACCGGACCCCATGAGAAAGCCATCCTCATCAGAATCAAGGCGCTCCATGAGCTCCCGCTCCCCCACAAAGGGGCACCCCACAAGCAGGAAGAGCAGCCCCTTCACTTGGACCTCCGCACTCTCCGGCGCTCCTCGGCAAGCACCCGCTTTGGGGCCGCCCAAGAGCAGATGGGGCAAGCCGTCAGGTCGTGGCCCCTGGCCGGGCAGTACTCCCGTCCAAAATAGATGATCCGCAGGTGCATGGTCCCCCATTGTTTCACAGGAAAGACCTTCTTGAGATCCCGCTCGGTCTGGACGACGTTGCGGCCACTGGAGAGGTTCCAGCGCCAGGCCAGGCGGTGGATGTGGGTGTCCACGGGAAAAGCCGGCTCCCCGAACGCCTGGGCCATCACCACTCCGGCGGTCTTGTGGCCCACCCCAGGCAGGGCCTCCAGGGCCGCCCAGTCTTGTGGCACCTCGTTCTCATGCAACTCCACCAGCATGCGGGAGAGCTGCTCGATGTGCTTGCTCTTGGCGGGGGACAGGCCGCAGGGCCGGATGATCTCCCGAATCGCCTCCCGCCCCAGGGCCGCCATGTCCTTTGGATTGTCGGCCTGTGCAAACAGGTGGGGCGTGACCTGGTTCACCCTCTTGTCCGTGCATTGCGCCGACAAGAGCACCGCGACCAACAGCGTGTACGGGTCTTTGTGGTCCAGAGGAATGTCCAAAGTAGGGAACAAACCCGTCAGGATCGACCCAATTCTGTCCGCCCTGTCCGCCTTTCGCATGTTCTGCCCCTTGGCACGGCCAAGACGGTGCATAATTGGAATGTGTGAGCCCGGTTGGGTTCCCACGGATTCAAATGGCGATTTTTTTCCCGACTCCGGTCCGCATGAGCGGCGACGACGACAAGGAGCGCACCACGCGCCACGAGGGCGGGGTGGGCCTCCAGGAGAAGCCCAAAACCCGCTTGCCGTCCATGTACAAGGTCCTCCTTCACAACGACGACTACACGGCCATGGAGTTCGTGATCTTCCTCCTGCAAGAGGTCTTTCACCACGACCTGCCAGAAGCCACGCGCATCATGCTGCATGTTCACGAATCCGGCTTGGGCATGGCCGGGGTCTTCACCCGGGAGATCGCCGAGACCAAGGCCCGCAAAGCCAACCAGATGGCCAGACAAGCCGAATATCCCCTGCAATGCACCACCGAAGAGGTCTAAGCCGTGCTCGCCCGAGAACTCCAGATCACCCTCCATCTCGCCGCCCACCTGGCCCGCACCCGGCGCCACGAGTACCTGACCCTTGAGCACGTGCTCCTGGCCATGCTCCACACCCTGCCCGAGTCCCTGGAAGTCCTGACGGATGCTGGCATCCACGTAGAAGACACGGTCGAGGAGTCCAGCGGACCCAGCGCCCTGGAAATCCTGGAGGCCTGCGGCACGGACGCCCCGGCCTTGCGCTTGTCGCTGATCGCCTTTCTCGACCACGAATTGGAGCCTCTTCCCGCCAACCGGGAGTCGATTCCCGAGTACACCCTCGCCTTCCAGCGTGCGACTCAGCGGGCGGCCTACCACGTCCAGAGCGCGGGACGGGGAGAGATGAAGGCGGGGAACTTGTTGGTGTCCATGTTCCGCGAGAGCGACAGCCACGCCATCTACCTGCTGGAACAGCAAGGCGTCACCCGGCTGGATGTCATGAACTTTGTCTCCCACGGAATCTCCAAAGTCGGCAAGCCCTCCGTTTTCCGATCCGGAGAGGACATGGACGACGAGACTCCATCGGGAAACCCCCTGGAGCAGTTCTGCACCGAGCTGGTGGCCGAAGCCGCAGAGGGTCGCATGGACCCCCTTGTAGGGCGCAGAAACGAGCTTGAGAGGATCATCCACATCCTGGCCCGGCGGCGCAAGAACAACCCCCTTCTCATCGGGGAGCCCGGCGTGGGCAAGACCGCCATCGTGGAGGGGCTGGCCAGCCGCATTCATGCGGGAGAGGTCCCCGAGCTCCTGAAGGGAGCGCGAATCTACTCCCTGGACCTGGGGGGACTGTTGGCGGGCACTCGTTTTCGCGGAGACTTTGAAGAGCGCCTCAAGGCCGTCATTTCCGGCATCACCGAGGATGAGAAGGGCATCCTCTTCGTGGACGAGATCCACACGGTGGTCGGCGCGGGATCCACCACCGGCGGTCACATGGACGCCAGCAACATGCTGAAGCCCGCGCTCTCCAGCGGAAAGCTCCGCTGCATCGGCTCCACCACCCACAAGGACTATCGCGCCTCCATCGAGCACGACCGGGCCCTGTCTCGGAGGTTCCAGACTCTCACCGTCACCGAGCCCACCATCGACGAGGCAGTGGAGATTCTCCAGGGCCTCAAGCCCCACTACGAGGGACACCACGGAGTCACCTACACGGACAGCTCCCTGTCGGCCGCCGCCAAGCTGGCCCAGCGACACCTGCGGGATCGCCAGCTGCCAGACTCTGCGGTGGATGTCATGGATGAAGCCGGCGCCGAGGCCCAGCTTCTACCGGAAGTGGAGACTGTGGACGAGGAGCGCATGGAGGCCACCGTGGCCCGCATGGCCCGGGTGCCAGCCCGATCTGTGTCCGCCTCAGATCGCAAACAACTCGGCGACCTGGAAGAGCGCCTCAAGTCCATGATCTACGGCCAGGACACGGCCGTAGAGAAGGTCTCCAAGGCGGTCAAACTCTCCCGGGCGGGCCTGGGCCACCCGGAAAAACCCGTGGGCTCCTTCTTGTTTGCGGGCCCCACAGGGGTCGGCAAGACCGAACTTGCCAAACAGCTCGCCTTCTCCATGGGCGTAGAGTTCATCCGGTTCGACATGTCCGAGTACATGGAGAAGCACACGGTCTCACGCTTGATCGGTGCCCCTCCCGGGTACGTGGGTTTTGACCAGGGCGGCCAACTCACCGACGCCATCGTGAAAAACCCCCACTGCGTGCTCCTGTTGGATGAGATCGAGAAGGCCCACGTGGATCTCTACAACGTGCTCCTGCAGGTCATGGACCACGCCACCCTGACGGACAACCAGGGCCGCAAGGCGGACTTCCGCAACGTGGTCCTGATCATGACCACCAACGCGGGGGCCCGGGAGCTGGGGCGCGGCACCCTCGGGTTCGTGGAGGGGACCAGCGAGGACCGCGCATCGAGCGCCCTGCAGAACGTGTTCAGCCCCGAATTCCGCAACCGATTGGATGGGGTCGTCTGGTTTGATCGCCTCTCCAACGAAGCGATCCTCCGGGTGGTGGACAAGTTCGTCATGGAGCTCGAAGAGCAGCTCTCGGAGCGAGACATCACCTTCGACCTCACCGAAGCTGCCCGCACCTGGCTTGGGGAGCGCGGCTACGACACCCGGTACGGCGCCCGGGCCATGGGACGCGCCCTCCACGAACACCTCAAAGAGCCCCTGGCGGACGAGATCCTGTTTGGACGCCTGACCGGCGGAGGCAGGGTCAAGGTGGATGTGGACGAGGCGGGCGAGCTCGCCTTCCGCTTTCCCGACCGGGAGATCACCGGGCCGGTGGATCCCCCCTCGAACGACAAGACCAAGGAGCCGGCGAAGGTGCGCTAACGGCTACCAGGGGGCGTTCCAGACCGAGAAGTTTCTCCACTCGATCTCTTCGCGCCGAGAAAAGAGCGCCACGCTACCGCTCTCCAGTTCAGTCTCCTGGGCCGAGGCGATAAGTCTCCCATCCAACCAGATTCGGACGACCTGCTCATCGACCGAGATCCGCAGAGTGTGCCAGGCCCCATCGTCAATGGCAGGAATCAACGGGTACGCCGGCTGTCCCCAGTTGTCCTCCCGGGTCACCCCGGGGGCCTGCTCAATGACCGTGTTGATGTAGGAAGACCGCCCGAGCACGTCGGATTGGGTCGCGCCGTTCTCCGTGTACTTTCGCGCAATCCGAAAGTAGCAGCCATCCAGCGCCTTGTACTCCAAATACCCCACCACCTGGTTGTCGCTGTCCCCGAACCGCGCCGAGACCCCAAACCGATCACAGGCCACCTCGGTGCCCGTGTAGTTCGGATCCCCCACCGCGGGGTCGCAACTGCAGCCCACGATGCGAAACTCCGCCTCAAAAGAGTAGTCCTCCTGGTCAACCAGGGCGCCGCTGGCATCCACCATCGGAAGGTAGCTCGCAGAGGTGCCCCCATCGGTGCTCACCTGGCCCTGGCTCTCCGTCCACACAGCACTCCCCACCGGGGTGCCCCACAGCCCCGTGAAGAGCTCCACCCGCTCTGGGGTAAAGGTCACGCGCTGATGGGCAGCGCCCCGCACGTCGCCATCCACCGCGGTCACGCTCAAGTCGTGTTCCACCTCGTGGGCCAGGTTTGTGAGAGAGAGAGCGCAGGAAGCGCCACACTCCGAGGAATCCACGGACATGCGAAATGTGTGATCAGCCCCCGTGACCCCGTAGCGCACATCATAGGAGGTGGCTCCAGTCACCGACGAGAAGGACACATTCGCGGATCTGGGCCCCACTGCAGCCTGCAGATCCGTCACGGGCCCCAGGGCCCCCTCCACCCGGGGAATGCGCAAGCTCACCACGCCCCAGGCCGGAACCTCGATGGGATCCTCCGGGTCCCAGGCACTCTCACCGGAGAGGCCGATGGTGGTACACACCTCCCCCTCTCCAACAGGGTCTGTCATCGCATGACAGTTGCGGTTCTCCGGAGCCACCCCGTCCAGGAATTGCACGGTGCCCGCACGGTCGAGGCGCTCGCCATTCCAGTATGGGGTCACCAGGTGAGGCTCATCGGATCGGTTGGTGAGAATCAGAAAGTCCTGGTCCTCCCCCTCGAATGCCTGGGCGTGCAGCTTGGGTCCGACCGAGGTGACTTCAGGATCCACCCCGTCTGGATCATCCGGGAGGTCATCCGCCTGATGGGTCGTTTGATATGCGTGGGCCGACGTATTGATGGCCTGGTTCACCATGTTCAGCGCAAGACAGCTCAAGCTTGTGTGGGTGCCAAAATTCACCGCATGGGCGCCAGTGGCCGGGTCCTTCGCGTTGGAGTCAAAGGTCCCGTAGACGTTGTACCGATCGGCATATTTCGCCGAGTACCGGTGGTTGTCAGCCGTGTCCATGCACCCGTCCACAAGGCTGTGGAACCCCAGAATCGAGACCCTCGGATGAATGGCGGTTCGAATGAGGAACTCCGAGGCATGCACCGCTGCGAGGGCACTGCCCCAGGTGGTCTGGATGTTGAACTCGGTGACCATGATCTTCGGGTCATCTGGATCGCTGCAGACGCCCCCCTCGTCCGCGCAGGAGAGCGGGAGGAAGTAGTCGTCAATGTTCTGGGTCGCGAGATGGGGGAGGTGCTGGTTCACGATCACCTCGGCTTCTGCAAAAGGGGTCGATCCATTTCCCGGATACCAGTGAAAGTCCGAGGCCGAGAAAGAGCGGCCGTTCGCGGCGATGTAGTCCCCCAGCCCGGGCTTGTTGTCGTTTCCGGTGGGATCAATTGCGTGGTCCTTTCCGTCATCCCAGACGCTCTGCCAGCTTGTCTCGTGGTCCGAAAAGGACAGGGTGATTGGAGGCACCGCGATCTGGGCACTGTCATAGGCCTCCTTGATCTTGGTGATGTAGGCCTCCATGTCGGCGCCGTATTCAGTGCCCGTAAGCCAAAAAGTGGGGGGGCTATTGGGGGACCGAAAGTAGAAGGTCTCCAGCGCAAGCAACCAGGCGCCCACCTGGACCTCCCGTGCAATGAGCTCCTCCGCCAGATCGAAAACGGACTCCGGGGAGTCCGTCATGGCGTTGACATGCACCAAGAGCTGGGCCCCCACGGACTCAGAGAATCGAATCAGGTCCCCCGCGGTGTGGAAACCCTTGCCCGCCCGGACTTCCTCGTAGCCCAGGTAGCTGTCGAGCTTGGAGCCCACGCAACCATAACGATTGGTTCCGTCCTTGGTACAGACCCGCCGACGGAGCACCGTGTTGGGGACCACGTTTCCGTTCGCGTCCACGTGGGTGTCCATGGACTCACAGGTGACCACGTCCGACTCCCCCAGGCATGTGGCCGTGCACTGCTCCAGCATGCAGATCTCCCCTGCATCACACTCTGAATCCACCGAGCAAGGCTGCTGGCAGTGGTGATGAAGGGGCTCCGCCCCCGTGGGCTGAGGGGCGCAGACCTCACCGGGGAGGTTGTAGTCCCCGGTGCAGGCGTTCGCATCGTCGGGGTCGCAGGTGTCGTCTGCCGCAAAGCGGAGCATCCACTCCCGCTCCAGGTTGCCGGAGCGCCAATTGGACGCGTAGCCCACCTCCGGGTAGCGCACGTGGCCCATCAGCTGGGAGCGAGCCATGTCGATCACCCGGTCATCCCACGGACTGAACCCGTGGTTGCTCAGGCTCATGTTGAAGCCAACCACCCGCTGGTGAATGGGCAGAGTCTCGCTGGTGTCCACGTAGACACAGGCAGAGAGCGGGTCGCCGTCTTCCGCGCGCCCGGAACAGGCGGGCGGGTCCGTGTCGCTGTCACTGTCTGCATCCGCGTCGGCATCTGCATCCGCGTCGGCGTCTGCATCCGTGTCGGCGTCTGCATCCGCGTCGGCATCGGCATCGGCATCCGCATCCGCCTCGGTGTCCACGCTGTCCTGTTGCGAGTCCCCCTTGGAAGGATCACAAGAGAAGAGGGAAACCACCAGAAGGAGGGGCGGAAAAAGGAGAGCCAGTCGTTTCATAACCGGAGCATAGAACAGTGACCGCACCACCGCTATGAGACGCGAACCCCTTCCTTCCCCAGCGTCCCCAGTTCATCCAACAAGTAAATGTTGGCTGCAATCGCCTTCTGGAACACGCCCAGATGCAGAGACTCATTCGGACCATGCGCTGTGGTGTGCGGGTCCATTACCCCGTTTAAAATCAGCGGCAGATCCCCATAGCGTCGCCCAAAAAGGGCCACAAAGGGAATGGATCCACCCACGCCCACCTGCACCAGCTTGTGCCCCCAGGCCGCCTCGTAGGCCCGGTCCGCTGCTTCAAAAGCCGGCCCCTTGGGCGTATAGAGCCATCCTTCCCCGGACCAGCCCTCTTCTTGAAGTGACACCCTCACCCCTCCAGGGGGCTCCACCAGGAGCACTTCTTTCAAGAGTGCCAGCATTTCCTGGGCGGTTTGCCCGGGCGCAAGACGCACAGACAGGGTTGCTGAAGCCGAGCGACGCAGAGCGTTCTTCTTTTCTTCGGGCCGAGGCAGCGTCGTGGCCACCACCGTGATCGCCGGCTGCCGCCACATCCACTCCGCTGGTGGAGTCTCCCGTTCGGGCAAGGGGTCAACCCCCTGAATCAAGTGCGCTCCCGATCGAATCACATCCGAGGTGAGGGGGACGGTCCAAGCAGCCTCGCTCCACTCGCTCGGCACCTCCACACGGCCCACCTGCATCCGCCCATCGGCATCCACCAGCCGGGAGATGAGCTGCATCAATCCCGTGCTGACATCTGGCACCATGTTGCCCCAAAGCCCCGAGTGCCCATCGGCTTCCAGGGCCTCGCAGGTGAGCTCCACCTCCAGCAGCCCCCGCAACGAGACCGTCAACCCAGGGATTTCCGTGGACGGATTCTCACAGTCTGTCAGCACCATCACATCGGCTTCAAAGATCTCCGGGAAGGCGTCCATGTACCGCTCCAGGTTCGGGGAACCGATCTCCTCCTCCCCTTCAATGACCAGGCGCACATTGCAGGGCAGCTCCCCAGTCTCCTCCAACCACGCCTGCATGGCAGCCAGGTGGGAGACCCATCCGCCCATGTCATCCGCAGCCCCCCGGGCGAAGAGTCGATCCCCCACCCGGGTTGCTACATGGGGATCGGTCCGCCACTCAGGCTCATTCACCGGCTGAAGATCCATGTGTCCGTAGATCAGCACCGTGGGCTTGTCTTTCCCTGCCTTGCACCACTCCGCAGCCACCAATGGCAGTGCATCATCCAAGGCATAGACCCGGGAATTATCCAAACCCAACGCCTCCAGATCCTGGCGAATGCGCTCGCCCAGGGCAGCCACATCTTTCGCGTTCTCCGCCTGGCAGGAAATCGCTGGGTAGCGCAGGTAGTCCACCAGAAGTTCCAGGGTTTGCTCGAACTGGGAAGCGCCGCGGTCAGCAACTGCTTTGACCTGTGGATGGGGCATGGTTTCCTCCGGAGGCGCCTTCCTAATCCTGGGACTCTCCCGGAACCAGCCGATGTCGCTGAAAGGTCACACCTGCTTTCACGAGTCGACCGCTAACGGTTTCAATGGCCACATCCGAGGCATCGCAGCCCATCCAGCGACGGCCTTCTCGGGCCGCTACAACCAGCGCCGTTCCTGAACCACAGAAGAAGTCCGCCACGAGGTCGCCGGGGCTTGAGTGCGCCCGAAGAATGCGCTCCAAGAGCGCCTCGGGCTTCTGGGTGGGGTAGCCCACGCGCTCCTTGGCCATGTTGTTCAAGCTGGGGATGTCCCAGGTGTCGGGGCACTTCTTCTTCTGCCCGGCCATGCGCTGGGAGGTTGCAGGCACCATGGGCGGATGAAACACCCAGTCTCTGCCTTTGGTGTACCAGAAGATCGTGTCGTGTTTTCGAGGGTAATAGCGGGGACTGGATCCCCCCAAGCCGTACATCCAGACGATCTCGTTTCGAAAGCCGGGTGCATGAGGGTCACTGCCCCGGGCGCCGATGCCAAAGACCTTGTCGCACAAGACAGCCAGGTGGTGGGAGCGGCGGGAATCGCAGTGAAGCAGCAAGCTGCCATCTTCCGTGAGCAGATCCCGAATGAGCCACAGGCGCTCCTCCATCATCTCCAAGTAGGGGATCTTGAAGATGTCCCGATAGGCCACCTCTCCTTCTACAGTCTTCCAAACCAATCCGGTATCAAAAGGCGGATCGATGGTGACCAACCGAAAAGCCCCTGCATGGGTGGGCAACAGCGCCTTCATGAGCGCGAGGTTGTCTCCGTGGACCAGCACCGCCGATTCGTCCGGAGAAAAGCAGGGGGATTGGGAAGAGTTCGCCATGGGTCCGTGGATCGGGCGCGTTGAGAGGACTAAAGTGCCCGCTTGGCACCGGGAGGTCCACCCATGATTGACGAGTTCGACGAAACCGTCCCCCAGCGCAGCGCCCCTTCCTGGCTTTGGCCCGCCATTCTGGTGGTGTTGTCCCTGGCCATTGGTTGGCTCTCGAACACACTGTTTTCAGGAGAACCCGAGCCCCCGCCCGCACCTGAGGTGGTGGAGGCCGAGGACACAGGAGAGGCGCCCCCACCCAAGTCCGACACGGAGCTACTGTCGGAGGCTCAGACCGAGGTGGAACAACTCAAGGCCCTGTTGGAGGCACGAGAGGAAGAGCTGAATCGGTTTGAGGTCAAGGAGATCGAGGACGACGCGCGGCGGGCCGCTGCTGCCGTGCGCTGGAAGGCCATGGAGACGGAGATCGCAGACCTCAAGACGCGCCTCGCAGAAGCAGTCAGCGAGCGAGACGAGCTGCTGGTGGAGCTCAAAGAGACGGTCAAGGCACTGGATGAGCAGATCAAGAAAACCGAGGATGCCAAGGAGGTCGCCCGCCACTACAAGCGCAAGAGCGTGGTGAACCTGTGGGCAGCGTTCTCCGCCGAGGCCAAGGTCAAGATCTGCGACCGGGGCTCACGGCGACGCCACGCCAAGTGCCACGAGGCTGTGGCGAACGCCCTGAGCCACCGGGTACAGGACCGCTTTGTGGAGTGCGTGAACAGCTACCAGGCCACCCCGCTCTTGCTGAAGGCCGAGAAGGACCAGGACCTTCCCATGTTTGCCCAGGCCCTGAACGAGGAGAGCCGCTTCACCAAGAAGGGCTGGTACATCCAGTTCTGCGACCCGACCCTGCCCGAGGCTGGGGATCCGTTGGAGGACTTGTAGGGGTACGGGAAGTTCCGGGGACAGCAGGAGTTCCGGGGGAGTTCCGGGGACGCCAGAGTTCCGAGAGGAGTTCCGGGGGCCCCCCGCAACTCTGTACTGCCTTTGTCAAACAATCAAGACTTGACCCCTCTCACCTCTCACCCTCTCATTCCAGCTGACCCCTCTCTCCTTGACCCCTCTCCTCCTCTGCGAGAGCGACAGCCTACCACCGCCACAGAGTGGGAGGGAGAGCACCGCACCGGGTGGTCCCCGAAGATGGCCCTTGCCACGTCAATCCATAGACTAATCATTACCCTATGGATAGGTACCCTACTAGCTGAAGTCACTTGCAAAATATGCCCTACTATGTAAGGATGAAGTCCCCACTTGGCGGATTCCTCCATGCCCCAATTTCCCCCCGAAGATCTGGATCTGTCCTCTGTGCCCCTCCCCGGGGAAGGCCGAGACGAGTCAAAAACCGAGGCCGAGGACGCCCTCTTCGCCTGGCGGGCCAACTACGACCGCCGTCGCACCACGCGCAGGGTGGTGAACTGGTCCAAGCGCGGCGTGCGCGTTCTGGCTCTCGGGGGGGCCGCCCTGGTCGCACTGTTTGTTCTTCGCGCCCCGTCCACAGAGCCCGAGGCCGCCCCGCTGGAGATCCAGGTCCAGGAGGACCTTGGCTCCCAGGAAGTCACAGCGGATCTGCCTGTCGCCCCCACCTGGGACATCGGCATCATTGACGGTACCCAGAAGATCTGGTCTTTGGACGACACCGAGTGGATTCAATTCGACTACGCCATGCAAGCGCCGGTGTACCTGCAGTGGACTGATGAAACAGGCGCCACCGCTTTGAACTCGCTGGAGTGCACCAACAAGCTTCGGGGCGGGCTCCGCCGCTGCTACATCGGCCGCAGCCACGGGCGCATTGGCATCGCCCTGGACCAGGGCGTACAGCCGGGCACCTGGAACATCCAGGCGTGCACCCAGCCCGAAGGCGGTATCTGTATGGACCTGGGCGACTTCACCGTACAGCCACAGGACTAACCCCCCTCCTGAGGTATTCTCCCGGACCCACCTGGTTCCCGGAGACCCCATGCGAACTGCATTCCTCGTGTTGATCCTGTTGTCCGGCTGTCGAAACCGCGACGGCCTCAAGGAAGGCGAACTGAACACGGACGCGGACGGCGACGGGTTCCATGTGCCAGACGACTGCGACGACGACGACGCCATGGTCCACCCGGAAGGGGAGGAACTCCCCTACGACGGCCTCGACAACGACTGCGATGAAACCACCCCGGACGATGATCTCGACGGGGACGGCTTCCTCTACGCAAACGACTGCAACGACTCCAACGCCGAGATTCACCCGGACGCCACCGAGGTCTGCGACGACCTGGACAACGACTGCAACGGCGCCGTGGACGACTCGGTCGGGGACACCTGGTACGCGGACTTTGATGGAGACGGGTACGGGGACCCGACGACCTCATCCCAAAGCTGCGAGGGGGCCACGGGCTACGTGGCCGACGCCCAGGATTGTGACGATGCCCAGCCCACGGACCACCCGGGGGGCGTGGAGATCTGCGACGGGCGGGACAACGACTGCAACGGCACCGTGGATGACTCCACCGCTGTGGATGCCCTGACCTGGTACCCGGATGCCGATGGCGACGGCTTCGGCACCGCCACCCAGGACGCGGTGCAGTCCTGCGATACACCGTCGGGCTACGCGGGCACCCAAGACGACTGCGACGACGCAAGCGCGGCTGTGTACCCGGGCGCCAGCGAGGTCTGCAACGGGCTCGACGATGACTGCAACGGGTGGGTCGATGCGGCTGACCCCGGCCTGGCCGACGGAAGCACCTGGTACAGGGATGCGGACGGAGACGGTTTCGGCGACTCCAACCACACCACAGTGGACTGCACCCAGCCGTCGGGCCACACCGCCGACAACACGGACTGCGACGACCTGAACGCAGCCGCCTACCCCGGCGGCACAGAAGTGTGCGACGGCCTGGACAATGACTGCGACGGCGTGGTGGATCCGGACACCTCCCCCGACGCCACAACCTGGTACGCGGACACGGATGGAGACTCCTACGGGGACCCCAGCGTCTCCACCGTGGCCTGCAACGCACCCAGTGGGACCGTCGAGGACAACACGGACTGTGACGACAGCCGGGCCGCGGTCAACCCCGGGGCCCAAGAGATCTGCGACAGCATCGACAACGACTGCGATGGCACGGTGGACGAGCCCGACGCCACCGATGCTGCCACCTGGTACCTGGACCACGACAGCGACGGGTTCGGGGACGCAAACCAGCCGCAAGTCGCCTGCGACCAGCCGGCCAGCCACGTGGCAGACGCCACGGACTGCGACGACCTGGATGCAAGCTCCTTCCCCGGGGGCACAGAGGTCTGTGACGGTGCCGACAACGACTGCGACGGGGCCACAGACCCCGACACCTCCGCCGATGCATCCACCTGGTATGCGGACACGGACGGAGACGGCGTGGGCGATGCCAACACCACCGCCCTGGCCTGTGCTGCGCCCTCAGGCTTTGTGGAAGAAGCCACCGACTGCGATGACACCACGGCCACCGTGAACCCCTCCGCCACGGAAACCTGCGACGGCATCGACAACGACTGCGATGGCACCACAGACGAGGATGACGCCGTCGATGCGCTCACCTTCTACGCCGACACCGACGGCGATGGCTTTGGGGACGGCGCAAACCTCACCCGCGCCTGCAGCCAACCAAGCGGCTTTGTGACCAACACCACGGACTGCGACGACGCAGACGCCACCGCGTTCCCGGGTGGAACGGAGATCTGCGACGGAGCGGACAACGACTGCGATGGCAGCACCGACCCGGCCTCGTCCTGGTGGGATCTGTCCATGCCCTTCCGGATTCCTGTCACCCTGACCGCCGCGGCGTGGAACGTGGACGGGCCACCGGTCGCCCTGGATGTGGACTTTGACGCGGCCCTCGCCACCCTGGGCGCCCCCGGGAGCTTCGCCCCGGAGAGCCTGCGGGTCATCCTCCAGGACTGCGCCCTGGGCCAGCCCGCCCTGCCCAGCCAATTCCTGGACTCGGTCTGGGGGCTCTTTGACAAGCAGGACCACACGGATGCAGCCGGCGACGGAGCCGGCAGCGTGGTGTTCCTCTACGAGGAGGACGAGGACGCCACGACCTTGGAACAACTGGTCGCGTCTTCATCCGTGGAGGTCGCCCTCTACTTCGACACCAGCGGAACGGATCCGGCCTACGCCACCGGCTTGACCGCCACCACAAGCGAGCTCTCCAACGCCGGCACCACAGCCCTTTTTGATTCCACAAAGGGCGGCCTGGTGGAGTCCCTGGTGCACGGCGCGAGCCCCATCCTTACGAGCCAGACCACCTCCTGCTGCGGCAACGGCGCCTACGTGAACACCACCTGGTCCCAGACGCCCATGTACACCACCGGCACCATGGACCTGCAGGAGACCGGTCCCGTGGTGGCGATGCTGGAAACCACAGGCGACATCGGCGGCTACGACTTCAGCTACACCTACTTCCTGTTTGATGGCCGCCCGGAGCTCTGGGCCAAGACCCACCACGTGACCAACACCACGGTGGTCTTTGATCACCCGAGCGAGTTCGTCTCCGGAATCCGCCCCTGGGAGAGCAAACAGAGCGCCATCTCCAGCGGAGCGACCTTCACCACAGATCCGGCCTACGCCTGGGCGAACGTGAACAACGGCACGTGGGGCATGTCCTTTGGCTACCACCAACCCCCGACCTATCCGGCGGGACTCGCCAACTACGACCCCTACATCATCGTGGTGGGCGCCGACTACGCCCCCTCTGGCAGCGGCACCCCCTTCACCTTGCCTTCTGGGGTCCACTTCATCGACCACGAGGTCATGCTAATCCACCCCCACGAGGGAGACTTCACCACCGAACACCAGGACACCCTGTACGGCTTGATGGAAGGGGTCACCTCCACCCAAAGAAGCGCGGAGGCCCTCTAAGAGGGCATCGCCTCCAGGAGAAGCTGCCCCAACAACCCAGTCATCGGCGCCACATCCCGGGCCCCGGCCTGCTCTCGAATCGAGTGCATGGACAGCATGGCGCAGCCAATGTCCACGGTGCGAATCCCAAGGGTCGCCGAGGTGATCGGCCCGATGGTGGTGCCACAGGCCATGTCCGCCCGGTGGATGTACTCCTGAATCTCCTGGCCCACGGCGGCGCCGGCTTGCTTGACCCAGGCCCGGCCAGCGGCATCGGTGGCGTAGCGGTGGCGGGCGTTGCTCTTGAGGACCGGACCGCCGTTGGGCATGGGCAGATGCAAGCCGTCGTGCTTGTCCGGGTAGTTGGGGTGCAGGGCATGGGCCATGTCCGCGCTGACCAGACAGGAATGGGCGATCGCCCGCTCGTATCCGCCAGGGGCCTTCTGCGTGTGGTCCCTCAGAATGCGATCCAGCGTGTTTCGCAGGAGCGCGGACTGAGCGCCTTCCGCAGAGGTGGAGCCCACTTCTTCGTGATCAAAGAGCACCGCCACGGCGGTGGAGGGCGTGTCGTTTTCGTGCCCGGCCAAGGCCGCGGTCACGCAGTGCGCTGAGAACTGGTTGTCCAAGCGGGCGGCGAACACAAATTCATTGTCCAACCCCCCAAGTGCTGGCGCCTGGAGGTCATGAAGCCCCAAGTCCCACCCCAGGATGTCCCCCGGATCCACGTCCAGCGTCACCCCCACAAGCTTCTGCAGGCGGTCCTTTTCGCCCTCACGGTCACACAGCCCCACCACCGGAGAGAGATGCTTGTGGGCGTTGATCTTCATTCCGGACTCGTTCACAGTCCGGTTCATGTGAATGGCCAGGTTGGGCACCCGGCCAACAGGTCGATCCACCCGAACGAGTTGCAGGGAGACCCCTTCCCTACCTCGAACCGCTACCCGGCCGGAGAGCCCCAGGTCCCGGTCCATCCAGGTGGGCAGAAGCACCCCACCGTACTTCTCCACCCCCCACTGGACCCAACCGTGTCGACCCATCTCCGGGTCCGGCTTGATCCTCAAGTTGGGAGAGTCCGTGTGGGCCGCAAGAACACGGAACCCGGCCTCCACCGGAGAGGCGGTGCCCGCCTGCCACGCGATCAAGGTGCCTCCCCGCGTGAGATAGCGCCTGTCTCCGGGGGGAAGGTCCGTGGGTTCGGCCCCCTCGGCCAGTGATTGGAACCCTGCCTCCTCCAGGCGACGCGCCGCCTCGGCCACACAATGAAAAGGAGAAGGGCTCGCCGCGAGAAACGACAGCAGGTCGTGTGCGTCGTTAGACATGCCGCCCAAGACTAGCAGATGCGGTCCCTCTTTCTCCAGGCACCGGGTTACTTTCCCCCATCTTTCAGGGAGGCACCATGGACCCGAGAGTCGCCGATCATCCCCTGGCTTCGCGGTACGCGAGCCCCGAGATGTCCGCGCTTTTCTCCCCGCACCACAAGTTCACCACCTGGCGGCGCCTCTGGCTGTCCCTTGCAGAGGCGGAGCAAGCGCTGGGGCTGCCCATCTTGGACGCCCAGCTCCAGGAAATGCGGGACACCCTGGAAGACCTCGACCTGGAAGCAGCCGCTGCCCATGAAAAGGAGCTCCGCCACGACGTGATGGCCCACGTCCACACCTGGGGAGACATCGCCCCCACCGCGCGGCCCATCCTGCACCTGGGGGCCACCTCCTGCTACGTGGGTGACAACACGGACCTGTTGATCCTGAGGGATGCCCTGGATGTGCTCCTTCCCAAGCTGGCCAATGTCATCGATGCCCTGGCGGGCTTCGCCCGTACCCACGCGGCCCTCCCAACCCTCGGCTTCACCCACTTCCAGCCCGCCCAGCTCACCACCGTGGGTAAGCGGACCTGCTTGTGGATCCAGGACCTCCTGGCGGACCTGGAGCGACTGCAGCAAGTGCGAAACGGCCTTCGTTTCCGGGGGGTCAAGGGGACCACCGGCACACAGGCATCCTTTCTGTCTCTCTTTGATGGGGACCACGCAAAGGTCGAAGCTCTGGATGCAGCCGTCACGAAGTCCTTTGGATTTGACACCGCCTATGCCGTGACTGGCCAAACCTACCCGCGAAAGGTGGATCACACAGTGCTCACCGCCCTCGCCGGGCTCGGGGTCACCACCCACAAGCTCGCCACGGACATTCGCCTTCTGGCCAACCTCAAGGAGTTGGAGGAGCCCTTTGGTGCCAAACAGATCGGCTCGTCGGCCATGGCCTACAAGCGAAACCCCATGCGATCCGAGCGCATTTGCGCTCTGTCTCGACACCTGGTCACCGTGGGCCAGGACGCTGCCTGGACCGCTGCTGTCCAATGGATGGAGCGGACCCTCGATGATTCGGCCAACCGCCGAATCATCTTGCCCAACGCCTTCCTGGCAGCAGACGGAGTGCTGGAGACGCTCTTGAACGTGGCCCGGGGCCTGGTGGTCTACCCGGAGATCATCCGCCGCCGACTGGACTCTGAACTTCCCTTCATGGCCACGGAGAACCTGATCATGGCCATGGTCCGTGCAGGAGGCGACCGGCAGCAGGTCCACGAGGCCATTCGGGTTCATTCCCAGGCCGCCGCTGCCCAGGTCAAACAACACGGAAGGGAGAATGACCTGTTGGACCGGGTGCGAGCAGACCCGCTTTTTGCACCGATTCTTGCGGACATGGACGCGTTGATGAACCCACGTACTTTTGTGGGCCGCGCCCCGGAGCAGACCCACGCATTCCTGGACGGAGAGGTGGCAGCGGCCCTGCAACCCTTTGCCGGAGTCCTGGGTCAAACGACCACCCTGAAGGTCTGACTTTGCCCTCGTCGCACCCACCTGAGGCACGCGCTCTGGGGGCGTGGATCGTGGGGGTGGGGCTTCACCCAATCTGCTTGGCGGTCTATGAGTACTTCCACTTCGGAGGAAGCCGGCCGGTCGCGACACTTTTACGCCTGGGATGCGCGGTCCTGGTGGTGACCCAACTGGGAAGGCTCACCTTCGGCACCTTGCCTTGGTGGGTCCCACTCGGCCTTCACTCCGCCATTACCGCCTGGTGGATCCGACCCGTTTACCAGGCCACCAAGTCCCGAAAAAAGCGAGCGCTACATCCACTGGGGGCAGGTGCAGCCCTTTTGACGGGAATCCCTTTGGCCGCCCTTCAGTGGCTTTCCTGAAATCGGCCTGTAAAAGAGCCGCCGTACGCCACGCTAAAGTATCGTAATTTCCATTACTTACCATTAATCTCGTGGCACCCAAAAAAGTTGTTGGAAAGCCGGGTTTCAGTGCTAAAGTACCTTTGCAAGCAAGGCACAAAAACTCCTGAAAGGAGGGTGGATGGAGCAGTCGACTCCGCCCGACATAGAAGCGTCAGCCAAGCCCTGGCTGACAGGGTCGCATCCCTAAGCGGTCGAGCCCTCCGGTCCCTCCAGGCGTAGCGCCTTCAGGTCTCCGGTTACTGGCCGACCCCATCCGCTCTTGCGGAAAAAGACCCTTGCGTATCCGGTCGCGGACCTCGGTCTCGTCGGGCGCCACCCAGGGCGAGGTTGGCTACATACCCCCAGATGGTATTGGGAGCGGAACGCAAGTTCCGCTCCCTTCTTTTTTGCGCCCCATCTCTTCCGTGCCAAAGCACCCCAAGCCCCAAGCGATCGGCCAGAACGAGGGGGGGATGGCCTATCTCCCCCCGGAAAGGGCCGATCACGCCGGCCTTAGCCCGGAAATTTCACCAGGCTTCGTTGCGAGGACTCGAAGTGCGCCAGTGAGGCGGGTTTTGGCGTGGCTCCGTGGGCGAGGGGG
>CAZRYF010000005.1:113940-140143 GCA_964604165.1 uncultured Enterobacterales bacterium | reverse complement strand
CCCAGGACATAGGCGAACACCCCCAGCACCGCAAAGGACAAGAGACAGGGCACCGTGGTCAGTCCATCGAGCCCGTCTGTGAAGTTCACGGCGTTGGTGCAGAACCCCACAAAAATCGCAGCACCCACAATGTAGAGCCAGGAGAGGTTCCACACGGTGGGAAGACCCGGAAGTGAAAACGCCGCCAGGTCCACCAGGGCTGCCTGCCGAAACGGCACATGGATCTCAGCGGCCATCTCGACGGGAAAGGGCGTGTGCTCCGGCGAGATGACGGCCAGCCCCACAAGGGCCCCAAACCCAAGCTGGGCCCCCAGCTTTGCTGGACGAGACAAGCCCTTTTCCGCCCCTCCTCGCACCTTCATTACATCGTCGAGCGCCCCCACCGCCCCAAACCAGACAGACGCGGCAATGCAGAGCCACACGGTCAGAGACCCGAGATCACACCAGAGAAGCGCACTCCCGACCCCCGCCACAAGCAGAATCAGCCCCCCCATGACCGGTGTTCCCACCTTGGAACCCGTGTCCAACGCCTGGTACTTGCGCTCCTTGGACCGCATGCCCTTTCGATACAGAAGGTGAATGATCGGCTGCCCCACCACCAGCCCCACCCCCAGGGCGGTCATGAAGGCAAAGAGGGCCCGCGACGTGAGAAAGCGAAACAGCGCGGGACCGCCAGCGGATTCCAGGAGCCCCGCCAACCAGAAGATCACGGTGCAGCCTCCCGGAGGGACAACAGCTCGTTGTAGGCCCCCTTGAAGGAGTAGCGGGTCTCAAACCCATCGCTGGTACGAAGCACCTCTTCAGCCTCTGCGGACGCCTCGTCCGCCGTGAGAACTCCGCGGTCCACCAAGAGATGCAAGCCCTCGATCAAGGCGACCCGAACCTTCCAGCGACTGTCAAAGGCCAAGCTCCGAAAGGATCCGGCCACCGAGTGGTAATCCAGGGCTATCCAGCCCAGTGACCGAACTGCACGGGCCCGGGCCTCGAAGAAGGAGTCACTGGTCATGCGCTGGAGAGGCGCCAACAAGGGCTGAAACAACCGGGGTTCGTTCAAACGCTGGGCGAGCCCAGTGGTGGGATCAATGGCCAGTGGATGATCCTCCCCTCCCAGTCCGCCAATGGCCTGGGCAGCCTTTGCCCGGGTCTCAAAATAGGGATCCTTCAGCCCGGATTCCAGGGCCTCCAGGACGCGCTCGTTCACCTCCCCGAGAGCCTGCAACCCGCGAAAGGCATCCCGGCGAACGATGGGAGGTTGGACGAACTCCCCCCCCCGCTTCTCCGAGGCATAGGAAACCAACGCCTCCAAGCGCTCTGTAAACCCGCCGCTGCCCACCATGCGACACCCCCGCGCCCGTGCCACATACCCGGGAGCCGCCAGGTACCCGTCGATCTTGTAGAGGGCCAGCGCCCGGTCTTCTCCCTCCAGCGACTCGGCACCTGCCCGCACCCGCCGCAGAAGCTGGTCCATCCGATTGGAGCTCAGACCCAAGATCTTCTCGTCAGGCGCAGGTGGAGGCTCTGGCACCTCGGGCCGCGGCCCTCCTGTGCACAGGTGCTCCACCATGTCGGCAACCCACCCGAGAGTGCGGGGCTCAAAGACCTCCTTAGCGGCCGCCGCCATGGTGCTCCGGGCGACCGGCTGGGTCAGCAAGGGCTGAATCACATCGCAGAGGCGATCCGAGTCCACCATCTCCTGGGCCTGTCCATCCTCCAACCGAATCTGCTCATACACCACCTTCACCGCGCCCCGGCGCTCCAGGGAGCGTGCGTTGGCCGCCTGGTGGTCCCCTGGAAGGTTGGCCTTGGGAATCACCACCGCCGCCACTCCATTGGCACAGACCTCGTTCAGGCTCCCGGCTCCTCCCCGGCACAAAACCAGGTCAGAAGCCGCGTAGTGGGTGCCCATGTCATGGATGAACTCCTGGCGCCGATACACCTCGTCCAGGGTCGCCGGAAGGCCCTGAAGCTTCTCCAATCGCTGCTCCACATCGGCGGCACCGTTGTACCTGCCACCGGCCGGCATTCGGCCCGTTCCGTGGAGAACGACCACCTTGGGATCCTCCAGCAAGCGAGGCAAGGCCGCCACCAGGGCTCGGTTGAGGGTCCGGGCTCCCTGGCTCCCGCCGAAGGCCAGCACCACACGGGCATCCGCTGCGATCCCAAGGGCCTCCCTGGCCTCTCGCCGGCGCTGCTCCACGGGCCGTGGGTCCGAGACCGAGGGACGAACCGGGTAGCCCACCCACAACTTCTTCTCTGCGGGCACTCGGGTCTCGGGAAAGGCCACCCCCACCGAATCGGCGAAGCGCACCGCCAGCTGGTTCATGCGCCCCAAGACGGCGTTCTGCTCGTGAATGAAGATCTTCCCCCGGTACAAGCCGACCCGGCGCAGCCCATAGGCCGCAAACAGAATCGGAGCGGCCACAAACCCCCCGGTGGCCACCACCACCTGGGGTCGAAAGCGGAGCATCAACCCCAGGGACACAAGAATGCCCCCAAACAGGTCCACCCCGAAGCGCACCAGGGCCACAGGGTTGCTCGCCCCAGGGAAACCACGAGAGCGCACAAAGGACAGGGCTCGCTCGGGCTTCTCCAGGTCCCACGCCCGACGAAGCATGGCGTCCTCCGCCTTTCCTCGAACTCCCACGTAAAGGAACTTCACCCCTGGGTGTCTTCGGGCGATCTCATGGGCCATTGCCAGGTTCGGAGACACATGTCCCCCCGTGCCACCCCCGGTGAACAGGACCCGCCTCAACCCATCGTTTTTCGTCTCCACGGGCGCGTCCCACCGGATCCCGGTTTTTCCAAAGACTGGGCCGGACGATACCATGCCCCTTGCCCCCGGGAACCGGCTGCCCATGCTCCTTCTCCTTCTGCTGCTCACCACATCCTCTCTGGCGACCCCCAGGGCGGGCTTTCCCCATGGGGCCGAGTCCAGGTCGGAACCCACAACCCTGGCGGAACGCCCCTGCCACGTGGCCTTCTCTGCTTGGGTTCGTCACCAATCGGTTCCGACCCCCCACCCGGAACGCGCAGTCCACTGGCACTTCGGCGCGCAACTCGGCCAGCGCCTCCTGGACCTGGAAGAGGCCCGCCCCCACATGGTCGAGACCCGGTGCATTGGCCGGAGCGTGGAAGGCCGCCCCATCTGGGCGACAACGATCACCCCGCGCACCCAACCCGTTCGGCACCGGGTGCTCGTCTTCGCGCAGCTCCACGCCCTGGAGTGGATCGGGTCGGAGGTGGCCGTGTCACTGGCAGAGCGCCTGGTGTCCGCGCCCCCGGAAGGGGTCGAGGTGGTCCTGGTTCCCGTAGCCAACCCGGACGGGCGGTTCCGCGTGGAATCCGACCTTGCGGCGGACCGCCTCGGGGTCTACCGGCGCGCCAACAGCAACGGCGTGGATCTGAACCGCGACTGGTCCCTGCACCGGGAATCCGACGTGATCTGGAGCCGCCTCCCTTTCTTTCACCGGTACTACCACGCGAGCGACGCCCCCCTGTCCCAGCCGGAGACCCGGGCACTGGACGCCCTGGCGGCCACCGGGTTTGATGCCTCGTTCTCCCTCCATGCATTTGGCGGGGTGATCTACATTCCATGGGCCGGCACCTGGGCACCGGTTGAGCGGGAAGCCGAACACCTGGCCATGGCCCGGGCCATGTCCCTCGCCATGCCCGGCCGAGGGTACCGGGTGGTGCAGCTTTCCCGGTACTTTCGTTGGTTTCGAGGGCTGGGAATGGAAATCGATCACATGCACGGAGTCCACGGCACCCAGAGCTTTCTCATGGAGCTCACCCGATCCGGCCTGCGTCCCCTCCAGCCCTCCACCTGGAAGGACTACTTCCGCTGGTACAACCCGGTGGACCCGGCCCCCCACATTCGGGACGGGGTGGCCGCCCTGCACAAGGCGATTCAGCTCTACGCCCACTCGAATCGGGTGCTGAACACCGCCCCCCCCATGCCCCAGGTGCGACCCATTCTCCCCACCCCCTCGCCGAAACAAGCCCAAAGGCACTGATTTCAAGCTGGCACGACGCTTGCTGTACCAATGGGCGGAGTCAGGAGAACCCAGGCGTCGGCTCATCACCCGGCGATTTCGTCCAGGCAATCCCGCCTTGGCGACAACTATCGGTGCCAGTTGAACCCGGAGACGGGTCCTGGATTCATTCTCGACACCCCTAAAGGGCCCCGCTTGGAATTCTCCGAGCGGGGCTTTCTCTTTGAAGCTACCCATCCCCAATCTTGGCGTCACCACGGGACAAGCGATAGATGAGCGGCCCTTCAAAGGAGCCGCACCATGATCGAGGTCGAAAACCTCACCCTCTTCTATGGAGAAACCTCCGCAGTAAACGGGGTCTCCTTCTCCATCCAAGACCGGGAAATCGTGGGGTTCCTGGGACTGAACGGAGCAGGAAAGACAACCATTCTCAAGATGCTTGCCGGTCTACTTTACCCGAGCGCCGGCACCATTCGAATGAAGGGCGTGGATGCCACCGCCGAGGCGGACTCCCTGCGGGCCCGGATCGGCTTCCTCCCTGAGGACCCTCCCTTGTACACCGACATGCGTGTCGCCGACTTCCTCCGTTGGTGCGGGGCCGTGCGGGGCATGTCCGCGGCAGAGCTGGAGGCCCGGCTTCCCGGCGTCCTGACCAGCTGCCAGTTGAGCGATGTAGCCAACCGGGTCATTGACGAGCTGTCCCATGGATTCCGCAAGCGCGTGGGCATCGCCCAGGCCATTCTCCACAAGCCGGACCTTGTCATTCTCGATGAGCCGATCTCCGGACTGGACCCGGTGCAGATCGTTGAGATCCGCGGCGTGATTCGCAACCTCAAGAGCGAGTGCACGGTGCTCATCAGCTCCCACATTCTCTCGGAGGTCCACCAGACCTGCGACCGAATTCTCGTCTTGAACCAAGGCAAGCTGGTGGCAGAGGGCACAGAGGACGATCTGGCCCGCCGGGCCACCGGCGGTAGCGCCCGCATCCACGTGGTGGTTCGAGGGACGGCCGAGACGCTCTCCACCACTTTGTCTGGCCAGCCTGGGGTCACGGGACACACGGTGGAGTCGGAATCTGGAGGGCTCATCCACGCCAGCATTGAGCTGGGAGACGACTGCAGAGAAAGCGTCGTGGCGGCCCTGGTAGGGGCCGGGATGGGGATTCGCCGAATCGAGGACAGCGAAGGGGAGCTTGAGCACCTCTTCCTGGACATCACCAAGAACAGGGAGACGTCATGAAGGGCATGATGCTGGTGGTTCGACGCGACCTGTCGGCCTATTTCAACAGTATGTGGGGCTACCTGGTGGTGGCGTCGATCCTGGTCATCGACGGCCTGCTGTTCAACGCCTACTCTCTGGGCACCGGCGCCCGGTACAGCACCAAGGTGCTGGAGGAGTTTTTCTACTTCTCCTTTGGCACCACAATGGTAGCGGCCATCCTGCTGACCATGCGGCTCCTCGCCGAGGAACGCCAGACCGGCACCGCCCTGCTCCTGGATGCCTCGCCCTTGAGCGACACCCAGATCATCGTGGGAAAGTACCTCTCGGCCCTGGCCTTTCTCTTTCTGCTGACCCTCTCGACCCTCTACATGCCGGCTCTGATCTTCGTGAACGGCAAGGTCGCCCTTGGGCAGATCGCCGCCGGCTACCTGGGCCTCTTTCTCGCCGGAAGCGCCGCCGTGGCCATCGGGACCTTCGGCTCATCCGTGGCGAAAAACCAGCTGTTCGCCGCGGTGATCTCCAGTTTCGGGGTGGTCTTCCTGCTCATCACCTGGATGCTGGCCCGCAAGACCGAGGCCCCCTTTTCCGACGTGCTCTCGTATATGAGCCTGTTTGACAAGCACTTCCAGCCCTTCATGCGAGGGCGAGTGAACATCGACGGGATTGTCTACTACCTGTCCGTCACCTTTGCCTTTCTGATGCTTTCCGTTCGCTGGATGTCCAGCCGGAGGTGGAAATGAGCCGCCCCCTGATTTTCTGGTTCACCGGCATGGTGTCGGTGTTCGCCGGCCAACGACTCTACGCTGGCCACGACACCGCGAGCGCGGTTCTTTCTCTTGGGGGCCTGGCCCTGGTGCTGGCGGCCATCGGGCTGGCCGCCAAGGAGCGCAAGTCTGCAGCAGACGACGGAACAGGGGCCGCCACGGCCTTTACCCTTCGGTCCAGTGTCATTGGGCTGGGGGCACTGGGGATCTACGCACTCACGACCGATCGAGGCGTGAACGCATTGGGACTGGGAGAAGAGGCTACAAATACCCTTGCAGTCGTGGCCGGGGCGACCTGGCCCATCATCTGGGTGTGCTCGGCCATTGTGCTCCTGGCCGTGGACCATGTCCGACGCGCCTCCCCGCGCCTCATTCCCCTGGCCCGGGTAAACCAGGCCAACCACACCGCCATGCTGGTGGGTCTCGCCCTCGCGCTTGTGTTCCCCGTGAACTACCTGGCCAAGGAACACAACCACCGCTTTGATCTGACCTACTTTCGCACCGCAACCGCTGGCGATGCCACCCAGTCCCTGGTGAAAAACCTGACCTCTCCGGTCACTGTGCACCTGTTCTTCGCCCCGGCCTCGGATGTGGCGGAGGAGCTGATGGCCTACTTCGGCCCCCTGGAGGGCTCCATGCTCACGGTGGAGCTGCTGGATCAGGCAGCCGACCCGGCCCTGGCCAAGGAGATGAAGGTCCGGGACAACGGGTATGTGGCGGTGACAGGCATCGCTCCTGCTGAGGACGACGACGGGGCAGAAGAAGGCGACGACGCCGAGGAAGGCAAGTCCGTCACCAAGTCCTTCAAGGTGGGCACCGACCTGGACGCCGCAAAGAAGAAGCTGAAGACCCTCGATGAGGACTTCCACAAGGTGCTTGTGGAGGTCGCCAAAGGCAGCCGCACCGTGTACCTGACCACCGGCCACGGGGAGTTCAGCACCAAGGGAGGCGACAGCGCAGACGAGAAGCTGGCCAACCTGAAGAAGCTCCTCAAGGCCTTGAGCTTCAAGGTCAAGACCCTCGGCCTGAAGGAAGGCCTGGGCGATGCGGTCCCCGACGATGCGGACCTGGTGATGGTCATCGCACCGGAAGCGCCTTTTCTGCCCTCCGAGGCCGAGACCCTGACCCGGTACATGGACGGCGGCGGATCCGTCTTTGTCGCCCTGGAGCCGAAAAGTGGGACCTCGGACCTGGTGGATTTTGATAAGGCCGACCCCTTGAACGATGTGCTTGCAGGCATGGGCATCCGAGCAGGAGACGGCGTATTGGCGTCGGAAGCCAGCTTCTACATGGAGACTCGGCGACCCCGCCTCCAGGATCGGACCAACGTGTTCACCACGCGGTTCTCCTCCCACGCATCGACCACCACCCTCTCCACCTACGCCCGCCGCGGCGCCAAGCTGATTCTTCCGACCACGGGACACCTGGAGGAGATCGAGGGATTCGAGGGCAAAGTGACCATCACCGCCCGCTCCCTTCCGGACAACTGGGCCGACATCGATGGAGACCTCTTGTTGGGAGACAACGAGAGCAAGGAAGTCCGTCCGGTAGCAGCCGCCAGCACAGGAGGCAGCGAAGCCGACGGTGGCGAGTGGCGCGGGATTGTGATCGCAGACGCCACGGCTTTGTCGGACCGCTGGATTCCCAACCCGGGCAACCAACTCTACGTGTACGACGCCGTGAGCTGGCTCCTGGGAGAGGAAGGCAGCGGCGGCACCCTCGAGTCCGAGGAAGACGTGAAAATCCAGCACACCCGGGATGACCAGGTGGCCTGGTTCTACGGAACCATCGCCGGCGTGCCCTTCCTGGTGTTCATCGCAGGGGCGCTGCGCATTCGGCGGCGCAAGAGTGGAGGTGCAGCATGAACCGATCCATCTTGATTCACGGGGCCCTGCTCACCGTGGCCCTGGGGCTGTCTTACAGCACCTGGAGCAGCGAGGAAATCCAGGAGACTGAGGAGGGCGCAGTCATCGTCGATGCGGAGCCCGGAGACCTCACCGAGGTTCGATTTGAGTCCGAAGACCAGCGCCTTGTCATGACCTTCAAGTCCGATGACCACGGGGACTTCATCTGGGTCGAGAACGTCGACGTGAAGAAGAAGAAGGTGACGCCTCCGCCCACTCCGCCCGCAGAGGGAGAGGAAGAGCCCCTCGCAGAGGGAGAGGAAGAGCCCCTCGCAGAGGGAGAGGAAGAGCCCGCAGAGGAGACGTCGGAGCAGCCGACCGAGACCCCCGAACCAGTGGTGACCGAGGAGACCAAGGTCTTCAAGGCCGGCAAGGCGGGACGGGACCTGGCAGGCAAGCTGGCTCCTTTCGTCGCCAAGCGACAGCTGGACGGCGTGACCGATGAACAAATGGAGTCCCTGGGCCTGGCAACCCCGTCGGGCACCCTGACCCTCACCCGGACCGGCAAGTCGGCCGTGGTGGTGGAAGTCGGCGGCGAAGCCTATGGCACGCGGGATCGCTACGTGCGAGACAAGGAAAGCGGCCGGATCTACATTGTGGCTGCCGATGTCCTGCGCCCCATTGAGCACGCCAAGACCCGTTTGCCGGACCGGGATCTGTTGGGGGCCAAGCAGCCTGAATTGACCCAACTCGCCGTGGAAACCAGCGATGGTAGCGCCCAGTTTGAACAGCAGAACCGAGACGATCGCAAGGCTGCCTTCTGGGCTGCCCCGGGGGCCGAGGGGGCCGACGCTGTGGCGGAGGGCTGGCTGGACAAGTTCTTCCGCCTGCGCTCACGCGGCTACGTGCAAGCAGATGAAACCCCTACGGGTCTAACCTCGCAGTTCACGGTGGAGACCACGGACGAGGCCGGCGTGTCCGCGCGACTCGAAGTGCTCACCGGGAACAATGAAAAGGGCGAGGAAGGCTGGTACGCAAGGTCCCAGCACACCCGGGAGTTGGTGAAGCTGGACAAGATGCTGGCGAGCGAGACCCGGGAGGATCTGGAGACGGTCTTGGGGGAGTAGCGGCGGACTACGATGGGCCGGCCTCTCGCACCCAGGGTAGAACAGGGACGTGGAACCCTCTGATGATGACCGCGCCGGCAGAGCCGTGATGCGCCGCAAAACCATGACTGTCCGGTTGCTCAAGTCGCCTGAGTTGGATGGCCGGGAATTTGACTACCGCTTCTGGCGAGAGGCCGGCGCCAACGGCGTGTTTGAGGCGGCCTGGAATCTCGTGTGCCAGGTCCGACTGTTCCGAGGAGACAATGGCCCTGAACCCAGACTTCAGAGATCTGTTTGCCGCGTTGTCCGCTGAGGAGGTCGAGTTCCTTCTCGTGGGTGGATACGCGGTGATGATCTACACCTCGACCTCATCACGCGGGTCGATGGTGTGAACTTCACCGAAGCCTGGTCCCGCCGTCGAGACGCAAGCTGCGCGGATGTCCCCATCCACGTCATCAGCCCAGAGGACCTGATTCACAACAAGGAGACCGTAGGACGAGAGCAGGATCTCATCGATGCAAGGAGTCTGCGCAAGGCGCTCTCCATCTAACCTGTCCCAACTCCTCCGGGTGCTTGTCCGCGCAGATGGTCTGGATGCCGCTGTCGGACGAAGTGTGTCCTTCCGTCCTTGACGGGCTGCCCCCCAAATTGGTGGTTTCGCCCGTTAAACCGACACAATTTCCGACAACACAGTTGTCGACTGCGGACATCAATGGCCTGTAAACCACCCATCCGAGTCGTCGAACTGGCCCACGACAGGCCCTTCTCCACCAACGGAAACGACACCAACTACATCTACATCGATGTGCTGCCCGATCATCTTCGGAACATCGGCCCCTTCCTCGCCGCCATCACAGTGCATGCCCAGCTCAAGAACAAGACGGCGAACTTCGAATTCGAGGTGCAGGGGCAATGGTCCTATGACGGAGAGACCTGGACCCCCTTCGCAAACGATCTCGCGGGCCCCATCACAGCAGACGGGCAGACCGTGTCCAGCAAGTACACAACCGCCAGCGACTTTGGGTTGTTCATCCGGATTCGAGTGGGAGTCAAGCCGACCACCGGAACCGCAATCGAGAGCGGACTCATCAGCTTGACCGCCTCGTTTGAACTCCTGTCCTGAGAAAAGCCAATGTCACGACCCGAGTTTCAACAGTCACTCGCCCGGCTCGACGCCGAAACAGATCAATGGTTGATGCAAAACAGTCCAAGCTTGTTTGGAGACTTGTTCTCCGGCCGACCAGCGGACCCCATGAACATGCAACCCGTCCCTGACCCCGGCAACCCGGCCCCAACGAATCCCAGTCCAGGCGGTCCCGGCAAGGGGGCAAAGAAAATGGACTGCCCTTGGACGAAAGACAAGGTCAAGAACCACTGTGACGAACGATGCGGCCAGCGCGGGAAGTGCTGTGTCAAATGGGACATAAGCTACGATAGGGAAGAGGGAACCTGCATGCCATTCTGGCGTTGCGGGGACTGTCCCCCGCTTGCGGTAATGCCCACAACTCAACGCGCTTGAACGACAAACTGATCGCGGCAGTCATCGGCACGGCAATGGGTCTTGCCGCGAGCCAATGGAAAGGAGTGAGAGACCCAGAAGTTGCACTACGGGCCAAACCCACCCACCGAGATACGCAAAAGAACTCCACCGAATTGGCCAGCGACATTGGCACCATTCTCCGGAATTGTGAAAGGAGCCTGCTGGAGGAAGAGGAACAGGCCGAGAATTCCTTGTTGTTCCTGGAGTTGGAGTTGGCATCCCTTCGCGGGCTCCCTATGGATTGGCCCGCAGGCCTTCCCACCGCCTAACCTCCTGAGGAAGTGCAATCCGCCCTGGATCGCGCCCTTGATGCCTGTCCTTTGGTTCGAACGCTCAAGCTTCAACTTGACTGTAGTGAGTTCCCCTGCCTCCTCTGGGTTCAGTCCGTAGGAGAAGAGGCAGCGCTGGCCTTGTTCGACTGTCCCGACTTTGGGTTGAGTTCACGCCAGTCCTTCCACCAGAGCGGAGTGTTTGAAGACCCGCCCGCAACTGTTGTCGAGAGCGCCATGTACGAATTGACACCGAGGGCTTGGGTGAGAGATGCCGAGAAGGAGGCGCTCGAAAAGCGGGTCGAGTATCGCTACGAGCGCTCCATGACCGCAGTGCATGAGAAGTGGAAGCAAGAGGTGGACGCAAGCGAGTTGGGAATTGCAGACACAGCGGACGAGCCGTGAAGAGATCGCTGCTGATCTGGCTCGTTCTAGGTTTTCTCACAGGGTTCGCTGCGGGTGGCCTACCGGGCAGCCAGGCCGTCTCAGATCCCCCGGATGAGGCGAAACCTCCGACAGTCAATACCCCAAACAGCGACTGGACGGGCGAACGCAACGCGCGGTCCGACGACTTCGCCTCCTTGGAGGACTGTGAATCCAAACGGGCTCTTGTAAGGGAGCAATCTGCTGCCAAGATCAGCGGACTCAAGTCGGAGTTGTCCGTCCTGCGCGGCGAATCCTATCAATGGCCGGCAGACCTCTCCCAGGAGTTCACGCCCGACAGCGTGGCACGCCTCATCGACGAGACTCGCCGGGAGTGCCCCGCCAACACCGGTACCCGCTACTTTCACGATTGCAGCGAATTTCCCTGCCTGGTTTGGGTTCGGACGGTGGGCGATATCGACGCCCCCAATCGAACAGACTGCCCCGCCCTACCATTTCGCACCTTTTCCTACTCCCTCATCTCAGGGAATCCAATGGAAAACCCTGATGAAGCGGTCTCGATGACGATCCTCCAAGCCAGCCCGGAAGGTTGGCAACACGCAGGGAATTGGAACGAGGTCAACAAGCGCCTGCTCTATCGACACAAGGTGTTGCGGAGTGTGGTCATCGAAGACTGGGCGGCAGAAGCGGAAGAGGAATAACCCCTGGCCGACTGAAACTCAGTCCTCGCTCGCCACCACCACCACCACCACCGTCACATTGTCTTCCGTCCCACCCGTCAGCGCGGCATCCACCAGGGCCTGTGCCAGGTCCTCCGGGTGCTTGTCCGCGCAGATGGTCTGGATGTCGCTGTCCGGAAGCGGATCCGTCAGCCCATCGCTGCAGAGGACAAACACATCGCCGTGCTGCACGCCGCGGGTGGTGGCATCCGGGTCCACCGGACCGTGGTAGCCCACGCTCTTGGTCAGGATGTTCTTGTGGGGCACGGTCCGAGCCAGCTCCGGCGTGAGCCGGCCGGCATCCACTTCCTGCTGCACCACCGTGTGGTCCCGGGTCAGCCGCTGCAGCTGCCCATCCCGAAACAGGTAGATTCGGGAGTCCCCCACGTGGGCAAGGTGGGCTTCGCTCCCTTCCACGAGCAGCACCACAAGCGTCGTACCCATCCCCGCTTGCGCCGGGTTTGTCTCCACCGCCTTGCGAATGCGGACAGATGACTGGTTCATTGCATAACGCAGGCGCTCCCGAATCCGATCCGATGGATCGTCCACCGCCAGGAGCAGTCGGGTCTCATCCGGGTCTTCCGCTTCCAACATGATCTCGGTCACAGTCTCCACCGCGAGGCGCGATGCCACCTCACCCGCGGCATGTCCACCCATGCCATCGGCGACCACAAACAGGCCCGCATCTACGTCCACACCCCAGGAGTCCTCGTTGTGCTCCCGAACGGGTCCGGTGTCTGTGACTGCATAGGATTCAAGACGCATGACGATTCCTTCCTTACCATGGGTTGCAGCGTGTCCCGCCTTCTATATGCTCTGCATTCTCATGTCTCCCCTGTTCGTCTCTGCAAACACGTCCTACTGGGATGACTCCAGCTCGGGGCACCCATGAGCCCCGCCCACAAGCTGATCGGCGCTGAGGTCGGGAATTACCGGGTAGTGGACCGCCTGGGGCAGGGAGGCATGGCCACCGTGCTTGAGGTGGAGGATCTGCAATCCAGGGAGCGTCTCGCGCTCAAGCTGATCCATCCAGGCATCCAGGACGAAGAAGCCCAGGCCCGCTTTTCCTCCGAGTTCCAGGTGCTGTCGCAGTTGAACCACCCGAACATCACCCGGGTCATAGAGTCCGGCACCTGGAAGGACCAGTCCTTTTTCGTCATGGAGCGGGTTCAGGGCGAGGACCTGCGCACCCTGGTCCAAAGCTGGAAGGACTTGCCCCCAGCCGAGCGCTTTGTCCTGACCGAGCAGATTCTCAAGCAGCTGGTCGGAGCGCTGGCCTATATCCACGACCGGGGTCTGATCCACCGGGATGTCTCCCCCTCCAACATCATGATCACACCAGAGGGGAATGTGAAGCTGATGGACTTTGGGGTGGTGAAGGCACCTGGCCAGGAAGTCACCGCTGTGGGGGAGATGGTGGGAACCGTAGCCTACATGGCACCAGAGCAGATTTCCGGCGCCCAGGTGGATGCCCGGGCGGACCTGTACTCCATGGGCACCGTGCTGTACTTGATGCTCACAGGCAAGCGGCCCTTCAATGCCCGCACACTGGCCGGGTACCTTGAAAAGCACCTCCACTTGCCTCCCCGCCCTCCCCGAGAAGTGGACCCCTTTGTCCCCGCCCTCCTAGACGAGATCTGTCTGCGCCTCCTGGAAAAGAACCCAAAGGACCGCTACGGCTCGGCGAATCACCTTCTGGCGGTGCTCGACAGGCACATGGCAGGCCTCGACCACGTGGACCTGGCCGCCTGGCCTCCCCGGCTGGTCGGGCGCACCGGAGCCCTGGCCCAATGTCGAGACGCCATCTCGCTGCTCGCCGGGGGCCAGGGGGGCGCCATCATGATGGAGGCTCCCAGCGGCTACGGAAAGTCCCGTCTCGTGTCCGATGTCATCGAGCGCTCCAGCGAGCGTTCCTTGCCCATTTCGCGCCACATCTGCATTGACGACCACCGGGAATACGGAGCATTTCACGAAATCCTGGAATCCCTCGGCCTTCCAGAAGCGGCGCTCCCCCAGGCCCTCCAGATTGCCTTCTATGACAGCAAGGGAGACGTCGAGCGCTACGCAGTACACGCTGCCTTTCGGGATCTGCTTCGGAAGCATGGCCCCCGGGTCATCGCCCTGGACGACCTGCACGAAGCGGACCGGGGCAGCTTGGAGCTGCTGGTCTTCCTGCTGCGAAACCACCTGGAGCTGGCAGACGACCCGCTTCTCTTTGTCCTGACCCGCCTGCCCCCCACGTCGCTGGATCTCTTTGCGGACATGTTGGAGGACGAAGACTTTCTCTTTGAGCGGGTGCGGCTCCCCCCCCTCGACACCACCAGCGTCGAGGAGCTCCTCTCCCAGTTGATCCCCTCCGACGAGCGGTGCCGAAAGCTCGCCAACCGCCTTCAGCGAGATGGAGAGGGCAACCCCTTTTTCATCGCCGAGATGATCCGTGGGCTGGTGGAGAACGGGGTGATTCGCCATGCGGATGACCAGATCTACGAGCTGACGGTCCCCCTGGAAGAGGTCACCCGAATCCAGCTCCCCCTTCCCTCCAATATTCGGGAGGCCCTCAAAGGCCGCATCACCCCCTTGAGCGAGCGTGCCCGGGCGATTGCCTGCCTCTTGGCCGTATGCCAGCAAGAGGTCACCCTGGAGCTGGTGCTCGACACCCTCGGAGAGACCGAAGACGAGGTGATGGACCGCATTGAAGAACTTCTGGATGGAGGGGTGATCCGACAACGCACCTCGGGGACCGACGAGCTTTACGTGCTGGCCCGACCGCGCCTCCGGGACCTGCTGATCGAGGGAATGAGCCCCAAGAGCCGCGCGGCCCTGCACCGAAGAGCGGGCGCCTCCATGGAGCGCCTCTACCGCCACCGGGTGGCCCTGGTGGTGGATGCCCTCGCATGGCACTTTGAACAGGGACAGGTGCCCGCCAAGGCCTACCCTTACCTTGTGCGATCTGGCGAGCGACTCCAGGCCCGCTCTTTCGTGCCCGAGGCCCTGGAGTTCTATGAGCGCGCTTTGAGCATTGAACCGGAAGCCCGGGAGTACCTGGTCTTGGACGATGCAGACGCTCGGCTGGCGGACTTGCGACTTCGCCGGGGACTGGCCCTCTACCACATGGGCAACTGGTCTGAAGCCTGCGCAGAGTTGGAGCGGGCAGACCGCTTGGCAAGAACCCTGGATGACCCGGGCCTGCAAGCTCGCACCGCCTGCGAGTTGGGCAACTTTTTTCGCCGGCAGCACCGGCTGGACGAAGCCTCGACCAACCTGTGCGAGGCGCTGCTCCTAGCGGATCGCGTAGGAGATCCAGCGCTGCGGGTGGGGCCTTTGCACGGCTTGGCCTCGCTGCACTGGTCCCGGGGAGATCTGGATGCATCCCGGCGCTACAGCCTGGACTGCCTCACGGTGGCGGGGAACATCGGAAACGACCGGGCCCTTGGAGACGGCTACAACGGCCTGGGCCTGGTGGCCATCTGCCGCGGCCAATCTGCCGAAGCACGAAAGTACCTGGACCAGGCGATTCAGATCTTCGAGCGCATCGGCGTCGTCAGCGCCCTGGCCGTGACCCGCATCAATCTTGCGGAGCTCTCGCAGTGCACTGGAAACCTGCGCAAGGCCATGCAGCTTTCAGACAAGACCATCGCCCAGGCACGGGAAGTACAGCACCTCATGGGGGTGGCCCTGGGACTTCGCTACAGGTCCATGGTGCTGGTGGACCTGGGAAGACTCTCGGATGCAGAGGACAACGCCCGCGAAGCCCTGCGCCTCACCCAGGAGATTGGTGACCTGGAAGACGAGTTGGGAGCGCTCATCAGCTTGATTCGCATCCGCCTGGCCCGGAGAGAGTTCAAGGAAGGCCAGAACGACATCGCCCGTGCACTCTCCATCGCCGAAAAATGTGACGTAGAGGGCTACCTTCCCCTGCTCTGGTCCTGGCTCTCCCTCTCCCAGGCCGAGTTGGGCTTTCTGGACGAAGCCATGTCCTCCCTGGAGAGGGCAGACCCGGCACAGGGACGAACCTGGCCACACCAGGTGTGTCGTCTACATCTCGTCTCCGCGCGAGCCCTCGGGGCGGCGGGAATGAAGTCCGCTGCCGAGTCCCGCGCGGAACAAGCCTTGCGCATTGCAGACGCGTCCGGGTACCGCCTGTACTCACTGAAGTCCCACGCATTGATCGCCGACCTGACAGATCTCCACGCCAACGAAGCCATGCACCGACGCGTGACCCACACCCTGGCCCGCTCACTTTCAGCCAACCTCTCCCGGGACGATACTACAACCTTCTTGGCCCAATTTGGCATCGCCCACGGTAGCCCTGAATGAAGCTCCCCCCCGCCCCTCCCAAAATCGGTGACACCCTAGGTGGCTACACCCTTCAGAAGCGTGTGGGATCGGGGGGGAATGCGACCGTCTACGAGGCCACCGGACCGAACGGCGATCGGGTGGCTCTCAAGGTGCTCCACCCGGGCCAACTCTCTGAGGAGGACCTCAAGCGTTTTGAAAGGGAATACGAGACTCTTCAACTGATCGACCACCCCCAGATCGTGCGGGTCTTCGAAACAGGAGAAGACGATGGCCACCGGTGGTTGGCCATGGAGTACGTCCAGGGAATGGATTTGGGCACCCTGGCCGAGCAGTGGCAGACCGCCCCCCCCGAGGACCGTTGGCAGCAAGTGGACACCATCTTTCGCGGACTGTGCCATGCCCTGCACTACCTCCACGACAAAGGAATCGTGCACCGGGATCTGAAGCCTTCCAACGTGCTGGTCGACGCAAAGGGGCAGGCCAAGCTCATGGACTTTGGGGTAGTCAAAGCACCCGACGTCTTCAGCACGGCCTTGACGGTGGCCGGACGCCTGGTGGGGACCGTGGCTTTCATGTCCCCCGAACAGATCACCGGCGAGACCGTGGGACACCAGTCAGACCTGTATTCCCTGGGGGCGGTTCTCTACGTGCTGCTCACGGGCCAGCGCCCCATCGTGGCCGATACCATTGCCTCCTACCTGGCCCGTCAACTTGCCCAGGAACCTCGCCGACCAGCCCTGGTGGAGCCCCAGGTGCCCACAAAAATGGATCGCATCTGTACGCGCCTCCTCAGAAAGGAACCTTCCCAGCGCTACAGCAGCGCGGTGGACGTGCTGGCGGCGCTTGACTCTGACGACGTGGTGGAACGCCCACCCCTGCATGGTCGAGATGCAGCCCTCGGTCGGATTCGGAGTGTCTTGGATGCCTTGGAATCTGGAGAGAGCCAGGTCTTGGGGGTCGTGGGGCACAAGGGGTCAGGAACCAGCGCACTGGTGCAGGAGGCCCGGGCCATGGCGGAAGATCGTGGACTTCCCCTGTCGGTGCTGGATCCACAGAAAGGCCTGGCCGAAGCGGTCAGCCAACGCCCGGAGAGCGGAACCTGGCTTTTGCTGGCGGACGATCTGGATCGAATCCCCGAGTGGGAGGTTCGGGAGCTTGCGGCTCTCTTTGACGCCCCGGAGGATGCGGTGGGCCTGCTGTTCAGCGCCCGCACCAAGACCGGTGATCTTGCCATTCACAACCTGGGTCTGCGGGAGCTGCTGGCCCTTCCGATTGCCCGTTCTGAGGTTCTTCCTCCTCTTGAAAGAGGCGAGGTGATCGCTCTCTTTCGAGACCGTGGGCTCTCTTCCACGGCAGCGGCCCTCTTGGGTCGTCGCCTTCAGGAAGAAATCGGTGGACACCCTGCCTTGCTGCTGGAACAGGTCGAGGCCCTCATCACCGCCGGTTGGATGGAAGAAACGGACTCCGGAAAGCTGAAACCAACCAAAATGGACCGGATCAAGCGTGATCCGCTTCCACTTCCCGAAAAGGTGCGCATTGAGTTGGAACAAAACCTCGCCGGTCTGGAGCCAGAGGAGCGAGCGCAATTGATGTTGCTTGCCGTGCTCGGCGGGCAGGCCTCCGAGGACCTGTTGGCCCGCCTTGCGGGTCTGGGCGTCGACCGCCTCTCCCGCCTCGCTCGCACCCAACTGGTCCACGTGCGGGAAGAGGGACTGCACCAGGTCTTTCAACTCAAGAGTGCCCGCCTGCGCCAGGTCATCCTGGAGGAGTTGGAACCTGCCGAGCGGCGAGGCATGCACTTGCAGGTGGCTGAAACCCTGTCCACGGGCAACCCCCGTCGACTGGGGGGGATGGCAGAGGTGGTCGCAGATCACTTTCTGGAGGCGAATTGCCCCGAGCGGGCTTGGCCTTTGCTGGTACAGGCCGCCCAAAGAGCGGCCAGGCGACACCTCTACCCCCAGGTGCTCTTGTTGACGCGCCGAGCCCTGGAAGCCGCAGAAGCGATGGACACCATTCCCCTGGACTCGGAGACCACGGATCTCTCTCAGCGCACACTGGCTTTGCGGGGCCGCGCTCTGTTGGCCACTGGCCGCTACCGAGAAGCACGCGCGGCCCTTGAAGAGGCCTTGGACCTGGGGCTACCGACAGACAATCAACATGGCCGGGCGGCCCAAGCAGCCCTGGGCGCTGTGCTCGCAGAGATGGGAGAGGCTCAGACCGCACACGATCTTCTGAATCCTCTGGTGGAGAGTATTGAGCCAGGAGATCCCGTTCGCTTCCAGGCGCTCCGCTCCCTGGGTTGCGCCCAGAGACTCCTGGGGGCGTTGGAAGAAGCCCAGGACACCTGGGAGCTGGGTTGCATGACAGCCCGAGAACAGGGCAACAGCGAACAGGAGGGGCTCTTCCTGCTGGGTTTGGGACAGACCTTGAAGGCAGCAGGAAGGCTCACCGAGTCTCGCCAGGTACTTCAAGCTGCGGAAAACCGTCTTCGAAGCAATGACACCGCCGAGCTGGCGAGCTGTCTGATCGAGTTGGGGGATCTGGACCTGCTGGACGGCTCCTACCGGCGCGCACTGGCCCGCGCTGAAGATGCCAGCGCCATCGCACAGCAAATCGACGACCTCAGCCGCTCGGCGCTGAGCCTCCAGCTCTGTGCCAAGGCTCTGGCGGCAGTGGGCATGGAACGCGATGCACGAAGGCTCCACGCAGAAGCAGAGGGGCTGCTTCGGGCCAGGGAAGCCGAGTGCCCCCTGGCCATCCCCGCTGGGACACCGCCCCACGACCGGGTGCGCAGCGCCATCGCCAGATCACAAACGCTCCAGGAGAAGGAAGGCAAGTCCGCCGCCTTGGCCTGCCTGGAGGATGTGCTGGAAGATCTGCCCTCAGAGGGATGCCGCGGCTTGGAGCTGCAGCTCAACACTGGCCTCGCAAGACTCTCGGAGAACGCTGCATACCGCAGCCGAGCCCAAGAGCTGGCCCGCATGGTCATGGAGACCCTCCCCCCCGAATTGGCGGCCGCATTTGGAGCCCGGGAAGAAATGGCAGAGCTCCTGGGGTAGTCCCGCAGGCTCCGGCAGGGATAGGGTGGGCTCATGCGCAAGACGCCACAGGAGCAGCCCCCCCTGGAAATGGCTGGAGTGACCATCCAGACCGGGGATCGAATCGGCTCCTATGTGTACGTGCACCCGATTGGCGAAGGAGGCATGGCGCATGTCGTGCTGGCCCGAGATCCCAACGGGCGGGAAGTGGCCTTGAAAATCCTGAAGGCCAGTCGTTTCAAGACTGGCCTCCCGCGGTTTCGCCGGGAGTTCCGGGCTCTTTCACGCATCCAACACCCCAATGTAATCCGCGTAGAGGCCTATGGAGACGTCTACAACCACCCCTTCATCGCAATGGAGTACGTGGACGGACCCGACCTCCACCAGACAATCCGGTCCTTTGTGAACCTGCCCACAAAGGAGGAGCGCTGGCGACGGTGCGAAGAGCTCCTGGTGGACATCTGTCGGGCCCTGGCCCACGTGCACCAGCGGGGCTTGGTTCACAGGGACTTGAAGCCCTCCAACATCTTGATCAGCCCGGAAGGAAGGGCCAAGCTCACAGACTTCGGCATTGTGAAGGACCTGGACCCAGCGGTGGATCACTCCATGACCACCACCCTGGTGGGCACATGGGCCTACACCTCCCCCGAGCAGATCGCCGGACAACCCCTGGATCACCGTTCGGACCTGTACTCCCTGGGGGTCATTCTCTTTGCAATGCTCACCGGCAGACGCCCCTTTGCTGCGCGGGACATGTCCGGGTACCGAAAGGCCCACCTGGAACTGGTCCCACCGCGTGCCCAGGCAGTGGAGCCCGAGGTGCCCGAGGCCCTGGACGAGATCTGCGACCGCTTGCTCTCGAAATTGCCCAAGGATCGTTTTCAAAGCGCCCGGGAGATCCTGTACCGACTGGAGCAACTGGAGAAGCTGGAGGAAGGAGAGCCCGTTCCGGGGCTGGAACACTGGCCCCCCCCACTCGTGGGACGGGAGAAGGCAACGGAGATGCTCTTCAACAGTGTCAACGCGCTGACCCGGAGCGACGGGGACCTGGTTTGGATCACCGCGCCGGAAGGAGGCGGGCGAACCCGGATGCTGGAGTTGATGACCGAGCAAGCCAATAGGATCGGCATTCCCTTCCACCGCCTCAGGGCAGAACCCAAGTCGACCGGCCTGACAGGAATCGTTTCCTTGTCCCGGGAGGTCGCAAGCGAGCTGGGAGAGCGTTCTCCCAAGCGGCTGAAGACCGCACTGGACGAGTGGCTCGGCGGCACTCAGTGGATCGGCGATGCAGCGTGGCGCCTGCTGGATGGATTGGTGGAGGGCCTGGGTCGCCTGCTGGAAGATGGTCCGCGCATCGTACTGTACGACGACTTTCACGCGGTGAGTTCTCGAGAAATGGAGCTCATTGGCCATCTTCTTCGGGTGGTCAGCGAGCGGGATCTGCCCCTGCTGATGGCGCTCTCCGTGCGCACCGACTTCAAAGAGGTTGAGCTGGAGCGCACGCTGGGAACAGAACGCCTTGGGTTCACCGCCAAGCGCGTGGTGCTGAAGCCCCTGGGCGACCGCTCCATTCTGGAGATGACCCAGAGCATGCTTGGAATGGGCGAAAAGTCCAAGGTTCTTGCGAGGCGACTGGCGGAGGAGACAGAGGGAAATCCCCTGTTCATTTCCCAATTCCTGGCCAACCTGATTCAACGCGGTGTGCTGGTGCCTCAATTGGGAAGCCGGATGACCCTGACCGTCGATGCAGACGAAATCGCCACGGGACACCTGGAATTTCCCCCCGGGGTTCGAAACCTGCTCCAGAGCCGGCTGGAAGACACAAAGCCCGGCGCTTTGCGGCTTCTGAGGGTGCTGGCTTGCAGTGGGCGGGAGCTGGAGCTGGACCTGACCCTGGAGGTGTTGGACGAGGACGAGGACCAGGTCATGGACCACCTGGATCTACTGATTGAGCGGGGCATCGTGAAGGAGCGTCGATCCGGCAGCTTGATCCACCATGGAATCTCCCACCGCCTTCTCTCAGACCTGGTCTACCGACAGCTGGACCCGGAGCAGCGCACCCTGCTCCACCGTCGCCTTGCCCAGACCCTGGAGGTCCGGTTTGGCAGCAATCCCACAGCGCTTGAGCTGGTGGGCGATCACTACCGTCTCGCTGGAGAGTCCGGAAAAGCCTACCGCCACCTGGTGGCAGCTGCCAGTCGCATGTCGGCCCGCTCACTGCCCTCAGAGGCCTGGGAGACCTCCAACCGGGCCCTCGCCATTGAGGACCTCGCCCGGGTGGATCTCTCCCCCGCAAAGCTGCAGGACAGCCGCGTCAAGCTCCTTCGCCTTCGCGCCGACGTGCAGTACGGACGGGGTGACTGGGCCGAATGCCGCACCACTCTGGAGGCCCTGCGGGCGCTGTGTCGACTGATGGGCAACGAGTGGGCAGAACTTCGGGCCAACCTGGAGTTGGGCCGGGTCCTCGGCCGCCAAAACGAACAGGACGCGGCCTTGGACCTTCTGCGCCTCGGCCTGAGACAAGCGCGGAAGCTCAAGGACCGGGAGGGTGTCGCCGAGGCCCTCGCGGCCCTTGCGGCCTCAAGCTGGGATGCGGGCGACTTGGAACTCTGCCAGAAACAGGCCGCGGAGGGACTGGTCTTGGCAGTGGGCGAGTCCATGTCGCGCATTCGCGCTGAACTCTTGCTTGCCTCCACCGTTGCCCAGGCCTTCCAGGGGCAACTCTCCCAGGCGACTGCCGGAGTGGAAGAAGCCGAACGCATTTTTCGCAACCTCGGCCGGAAACGGTCAAGAGTCGTCGCCCTTTGCAACCTGTCGGAATTGCTCTTGTGGCAAGGAGAGGTCGGCTTGGCAACCAAGCGCATTCGGGAGGCCTACCGGGATGCAAGGGAGCTGGGTTACGCGGTGGGCCAGTCCGGCTCCCTGCGCCTTCGGGGAGAGATGGAGTTCGAGGTGGGCCAACTGGACCGCGCCGAAAAGACCCTTCGCCGGTCCGTCCAGTATTCCACCTCCCTGAACCTGCTTCCGGACATGATTTCCAGCCGGTATGTCCTGGCAAGGCTATTCATGGAGCGAGAGGACCCAAGAGAAACCGAAGCACAGGTCTCCGTCGCTCGCGTTCTGGCGGCCAAGCGAGACCCGGAGCAATTCGCTCCTGCCCTGGTGGCCCTGCATGGATGGGCCTGTGCCAAGACCGGCGATGCCGCTGATGCCCGACGCATGTTCAGCACGGCCGAACGGAGCATCGAAAAGGTCCCCCTTCCCAGGCGCTGTGAGGTGCTGTTGACCTGTGCCAGGGGGTTTGCTGTCCTAGGAGAGACGACGGAGGCCCACCGACTGGGAAGCCTGGTTGCGCTCTCGGCAGCCTCCAACGCCTTCCGGATCAGAAACCTGGAGTCACGGGTTCTCTTGGCCTCTCTTGCCCGTGACGACGTGAGCGCTCAAAAGCACCTGGAGGACGCGCGAGGGCTGGCCCGCGGCATCATGGAGGAGCTTCTCTCCGAGCAGGCCCAGGCCTTCCGAAAGCGCTTCGGTTCTCTGATCTGATACCGTCCGGCGCCGCCAGGGGAGCAACAGCCCCACAAGCGCCAACCAACCAAAGCTCCCTTTCGACCCAGGGCTTGCGGAACAGGCGCACCCACCCACGGAGAGATCCTCGCCAAAAAAAGATCCCCCCCCGGTGGCTTCAAAGCCTGTGTCCACCCAATTGCCTGGGTCCTCCGCGTCCTCCGGCGGATGAAGCGTGTCCCAGTCCACATACTCGTCAATCCACTCAAGGTGTGTGTCCACTCGGGTTGCTCCGGCACCACCTCCAACACAACCCTGGCCACCCTCCTGCATCGCAAAGACAAAGCTGTTGACCGCCGCCAGGGCCAGCTCCCCGTCGTCGTTGCTCCTGAAGCCCCCGCCGCCTGAATCACCTGAACACAGGTTTCCTCCGGCAGGGTCAAAGACATACACAAAGTAGTCATCCCAATCGTAAAAAGGCAGATCCACGGTCCTCTTGCGCCCGGAGTCCTCCGCATTGTCCGAGGTGACCCCAAAGCCCACGAAGGTCAGATCGTCGTCCCCCCATTGGTTCCCCGGCCGTGCATCTGAGAGGGGCGCTGGGGTAACGTCGTAGAACAAGTCCTCCAGCCGAATGAGCCCAATGTCATGGCGCAGGCGCCGGCGATCGTATTCCGGGTGGACCACCAGTTCGGCCACCTCCAGCTCCTGGTCCACGCCGCTGCTGCGGTTCACATCACTTCCCAGCACAAAGTCGACCCCAACGCCGGCGTGTCCAAAGCCCTCTTCCGCAGCCTCAACACAATGAGCCGCCGTCATCACCCACTCCGGGTGAATCATCGTCGCAGAGCAGAAGAACATTCCCTGGCCGCCCTGGGTCATCATCAAGGCACCGGAGGAGAAATGCCCCAGGGTCTCCTCCCCCCCCACAATCGGAGGGGCCTCTTGGCCCGAGGCCGTCGCAAGCGCCACCAGGATTCCGATCATCCAACCCCCATCTGGTCGGGGTCAGCATAGGGGAGGTCCACGGGGCTCCACGTGAAGGACGTGTCAGAAGCTGGGCAAGGGCACCCAAGCCCGTCCAGAATTTGTCCTTTCTCTTGTATTCACGGGCACAGAGGTCGATGTCACCCCCTTGGCCCATCCCGATCGCATCGGCTCCCCCAGCTTGGAAACAGTGCGATTGCTCTCAGGTCACATGCTATGGCTGCTTGGGGACGAAACTCGTAGCAGGGGCCAGAGATTCAGCATGGAGTCGTTGTTGAGGGCAACCTGTACAGGGGCAGTGATCGGGGTCGCTTGGGCATTCATGTACACGCCAGCGGTGTTGCCTTTTCCAATGCTCGCAGCCTCCTTTTCTATCGGAGCAGCCGCTTTCTGGGTGTGCTTTAGAGCACTCATTGGAACAGCGCGGCTCACCAGCGTTGTTCTCGGCCTCTTTGCTGGACTGGGATTCGTCCCGGGCTGGATGAGCATGCTTCACGTGTCCGGGACACTGACCGGTGCCTTGAGCTACTGCGTTGACCTGGTTCTCGCCTGGCTGGTGTTTTCTGCGACCACCTACCTCGCCGAATGCTGGAGCAACAACCGCCGTGGGAGTCGGACAGCGACCGCCATCCTCGGGACCGTTGCCCTTGCGTTCGCCGGAACCAGGATGCTCTCCGGTCAACACCACGGAGCGGCGCCTCAACCCGCCGCAAGAAGGGTCACCGAGTCTTTCCCAGATGCAAAGGTGGCCGTCATCGGAATTGACGGTGGAGATTGGAGCATCGCGGACCCACTCCTCGAGGAAGGTGTGTTGCCTCATCTCGCGGCCCTGATTCAGTCCGGACAACATGGAGTCCTTCGATCCGTGGAACCGACCCACTCACCGGTTGTCTGGACCTCTGTGTTTTCCGGAATGCTCCCCAAACACCATGGACTGGAGAGCTGGTTCTCGGCGGATGCCAGAAACAGAACAGTGCCCATGCTCTGGGACATCTTCGGCGCACACGGAAAGACCTCCATTACGATCAACGTTCCAGGTTCCTGGCCTCCAAACGAGGTCTCAAACGGAACGATGGTGGCTGGCTTTCCAATTCCGGGGTTGGTCAACGGAACCAGAAAGGCACTCTATGGGCACGTCTTGAGCAGCGTGACCGAGAACGGTACAGTGGAAACGCTGAAGCTGACCCCAGCTGGAAAGGGGCGCTTTTCCTTTGACTTTCCCCTTGCCATTCCGAACCTGAAGCCCAGGATACAAGGCGTAAGCAACTCCTTGGTTGACCTGGCCGTTCGAAGGCAGCACCTGGTCCCCAAGAGACTGAGATTGAAGGGGCACGCCACGGTTTCTGGGAACAGTGTCCAATTGAAAGGCGCCGGGATTGGAGGCCACGCCCCCACCAAGATGGGAGCTTGGAGTGATTGGGTCAGCCTCTCATTGGACGACACAAACGCCCTGGTGAAGTTCTATGCACTAGACGTTTCCAACGGTGTTCTGCGACTCTACATGACTCCACCGTTTCAAGCTCCAGACAGGCCCCGGTTCAAGTTCGTTACTGGAGCTCCCGCGGACCTTCCTATCTTCAGCGCTGAGAACCCCTATGTGGTGGAGGGACCCGGTTGGGCAAAGGTCGCAGACGACAGGATTGCCAAGCTTCTCCCGGACACCGTCATGGAAACTGAACGTGGTCACCAGGAGACAGCAAGACGACTGCTGAAGAATCACGTCCCCAACCTCTTCTCCTATGTCATCACCGCAACGGATCGACTGCAGCACCCTTTTTGGCCACTCCACGAGCCGTCGGCCTTTCCAGAAGACATGGCCAGGCCCGGGGGGCTTGAACGCCGGTTTCCTGTTCGGGAAGCCTGGGTATTGGCGGACGAGGTAATCGGCAGCCTGCTCGAGCAAATGGACGAAGATACGCTCCTATTCATCACAAGTGACCACGGTTTCAAAGCTGATCCGGAGGCGGGTCACGGCACCCATAGAATGGAGGGCCTCTGGGTAGCGGCGGGGCCTGACATCAAGCCATCCGATTTGCCCTACGAGTTGAGCGCACTCGACGTGGTTCCAACAATCCTGAATTGCATTGGAGCGCCGATCTCAACTGACTTCGATGGATCTGTTTCTGAGCGACTCTGCCCAAGAACAACGAGCGTCCCCGAGGTGGACACCTACAAAGGGGTTGACGGAGAAAACCCTGGTAGAAAGGCGAGGGGAATAGACTCCTCTCGAGAAGACCAGATCCGTTCTCTGGGGTACATCGACTGAACCTCGGCACCCTTCCATGCAGCGGATTTCAGGCTCTGCGTCGTCGAACCAAACCCGCCACGAGCAGCCACAATCCGACCCCCGCCCCCTGGCGCGGAACGGAAGAACACATGCCCCGGAAATCTCCGCTCGGTCGAGCCGGCAGATCGCCGGTGTCCAACGACGGCCCGCTACCCGAGTCGGCATCGGAGTCCGAGTCGGCATCGGAGTCTGCATCCGAGTCCCCATCCGCATCCGCGTCGGCGTCCGCATCCGCGTCGGTGTCCG
>CAZRYF010000005.1:67625-113840 GCA_964604165.1 uncultured Enterobacterales bacterium | reverse complement strand
GTCCGCATCCGCGTCGGTGTCCGAGTCTGAATCGGTGTCCTCGAGGGGCACATACTGGTCGATCCAGCTGTAGTAGGAGTCCACCCGCACAGATCCCCCAGCCGCCCCCGACGAGGTACAGGAGGGCTCGCCGCCGTTGATGTTGTAGGTAAACGAGTTCACCCCCACCAGCTCCATTCCCCCCCCACTTCGAGGCATGAGCGCCGCCCCTCCGGAGTCGCCACTGCAGACATTCACCCCGTTCTGGTACGTGTAGATGATGTACTGGTCGTGGTCGAAGATCGGCACATCGACGGTGCGCTTGACCCCCGAGTCATCCCGGTTGTCGGCGGTGATTCCCCAGCCCACGTAGGTGATGTCGTCGCCATACCAGCTGCTCCGGACCCTGTCCGTGTTCAGGGGCATGGTGTCGTACTGGGGCAGGTTGTGCAGCAGCTCAACCAGGCCGATGTCGGCGTAGCTGTTACCGGATCCATAGTTGGGATGTGAGAACATCTGGGTCGCTGTCACATAGGCGTCCACACCGGCCTGTGCCTCCAGGTCCGTACCGATGACGAAACAGATGTCGCCACCGGTGTTGGCATACTCCAGAAAGGACTCCACGCAGTGGGCGGCGGTAAGCACCCACTTCTTGTGGATCAAGGTTCCGGAACAAATGGAGGACCACCCAGATCCTCCCCCACACCCAAAGAGCGCACCCACCTCCTCGTAGCCAGACGTGGTGGATCCACCCACAATGGGCGGGGCCTCCTGGGCCAGGGCTGAAGCGATCAGAAAAAGGAACAACGAAACTCCCAGGGAACGCTTGCCAAATGTAGAGGCACAACGCACCGACCACAAGTCCCGGGGTGACAAGGAAATGTGGACGGTCCCATTGTTCCTTGTGAACCGCACGCAGTTGGATTGCCGGTCTGGTCGCAAAGTGTGCAACAATCCCAGCGTTGCACCTCGATGGACGCCCGATTGGAGATTGCCAGATGTTGTTTGCCACACTGATTCTCACCGCCTGCAAGGACGCACCAGAAATCAACCTGACTGTCCTGGATGTCTGGGGGAAACCCGTCGCCACTGCGAGCATCATTCAAGAAGGCGTCTCCGGTATGCAGAAGGCCGACATGAGTGGAGAGCTCCAGCTGCAGGTGACCGAACCGGGCCCCGTGCGGCTGCAGGCCGGGACCGATGGCTTCATCAAGGACTACATCACGGTGGACGTAGAGGCCGACCAGGACGACGCGGTAGACGCCACCATCACCCTTTATCCGTCCCCCAACGAGCCGGGCTTTTACGCCATTGGCGACCACAGCTACCTGCCCCTCGTGCCCCAACCAGTGAAGTCCATTGCCACGGAGATCACGCGCTACCACGGCATTCAGGACGTCTCCCGGGATGGATTGACCACCAGCAAGGACAACCAGCGCTTCGTCTACTACGCTTTGCTGCGAGACTGGGAGATCCGGCGTCTGGGTCTAGCCCTGGCCAAGCTGAAGTTCGAGGAGTCCGCTGAGGTCACGAGTCTCCTTGGGCCTACCACCGTGGACCTGAACATGTGGGTCGCCGACGCGGATGCAGGAATGGACATGAAGGGCCTGTGGGCGATGGACCACTACCTGATCACATCGGAAGCTCCACTGGAGGCCGGCGTGTACGCCTTCCATGCACAGTCCATCCTGAACTCACGGGAGTCGGATGCCCTGGACAAGCTTCCCAAGGAACTGCAAGTCGTCTACCCCTTCGAGGTCAAGTAGCCCCAGGCTCTCCCGCAACCCCTCGGGAACGCTCCAGGAGCGCCACGAGAATCTGCGCCTGGTAGGCCGCATCGTAGTCGGCCCGGTGCTTCAGGGTGAGATCCTCCGCCGGCAGGTTCAGCACCTTCGAAAGCACCTCCTTGCTGCTGTCCAGCCAATGTACCCCCAGCACCCCGGTGGCGAGCGCCTTGGTATCCAGGGCCTTGTACCCGAACGGGTTGGGCATTTCCTCGGCGGCGAAACACCAGGACACAAACGACCAGTCGAAGGGCGCGTTGTGGCCCACAAACACCGCCTTGGCGCCGGGCGAAACCTGGCTCCCCACCCAAGCCGAAAGCTCCTCCAGCGCCACCCTCCGCTCCAGCCCTTCCCTCTTGAGCCGAGCCAGGTCCAGGCCGTTGACCTCCATGGCTCCCGGGTCCACACGGGGTCCCTGGGGCTTCAACTCCTGGTAGAAAGAAGCTCCGATCGAAAGGGATCCGTCCCCGTTCTCATGGACGGCCACAGCCCCCAGGGAGATCATGTCGTAGAGACCGGGGACCGGACCCGAACACTCGATATCGATACAGAACCAGGTAGCTCGCTCCATGTCATCCTCCGCCACCCCCACTAACCCCTCCAGAATGTCCATCGCCCTGGGCTCTCTGGCGGTGTTGACCGGCATGGGACCCTTGTTGGCCGCCATGGCCACTGTCTTGGGTCTCGGCATCGTGCGGCTGCTCCCCAACTGGATCCTGGCCCTCTCTGCCCTGGCCCTCGTGGTGCTTCCCTGGCTGGGCATCGCGAGCTTCTTTCGAAGCCGCCTGACCGGACTTGCCCTAGGCAGCTGGGTCTGGCCCGCCACCTTATTGGGAGGCATTCCCCTCTACCTGCCCCAAGAACGCGCCGACGCCTTTCTGACCGGCATGGCCCACCTCGCAGCCCCCATTCCAACGGAACACCAAAAGAAGGTCATCGACCTGTCCAAGACTCTCGCCACCCTCCTCAAGACCGAGCGCCTGGCAGGAACCGAGCCTCCCCCTGAGGCCATGGCCGAGAAGGCAGTCTCCAGCGTCCCCACTCCCCAGGTACTGCCCGGTGTGGAGGATGCAGTGGCGCTTCCCTTCGAAGGCACCGACAACCAGCGCAGGGTCTCGGTGGTGCTGGAGGGAACAGACGGTCACACGAAAGAGGTGCAGATGGTGTTCGACACCGGCGCTTCCCTCACCACCGTGGACCGCCAGACCCTGGCCTTGCTTCGAAAATCACCAGGCAAAGATGCGCCCACACTGGAGCTGCACACAGCCAACGGGGTGAGACAGGACCCTGTGGTCCTGCTGGATCGCCTGTGGATCGGCGGCATGCCCGTGGAGGGGGTGACCGTGGCCGCTTGCGACGCCTGTGCCCCCAAAGGCACCGTGGGCCTCCTGGGCCTGAACGTCTCGGGCATGTTCCATGTGACCCTGGACCCGGAGCGCCAGGAGATCGTGCTGCAGCCCCGGGGCGACCTTCCCAACCGACTGTCAGATGTAGCTCCATGGATCGGATTGAGCGGAACGGTGCACTCCTGGTCCGATGGTCGCGTGGAAATGGAGGTGGCGGCCACCAACCGCTCGGTGCGTCCGGTGTCCAGGGTCACGGTCAGTATGGACTGCGGGGGGAGTGAGCGGTTTCGCACGGACTTGCACCAGATCGACCCGGAAAAGAAGGAATCCCAACGAGTCTCTCTTCCCCGTTGGACCGAGTGTGATCCGGGAGTCTTCTCCTTGCGATCAGCGTCCTGGTAGCCCCCCAGGGGGCGCAGCCCCTACGAAGGCGGAGTCCAATTCTCGTTCAAGGCCTCCACAGCCACCCACAACAACAGAAAGATCAGGCCGGCCTGCTCGTGAGGCACATCCACCTCCCCATCTTCCTTCTCTTCTCTCTCAAACAAGGCCCACAAGGCCTCGTCCAGCAGGTGAGGCTGCGCTCTCCAGTCGGCCGTTCGCACCCGCTCGGGAAAGCCTGCATCAAAAGGCAACAGTTCCCCCGCCTGTCCCTGCACCCGGGAGGCTGCCGCATCGATCTGGGCGCCGCTGACCTTCTTCATTCGTCCGCCAAACTGGTCAAAGACGCGAATACAGACCGCAAACATGTAGAGCACCACCTCGCGGGTCTCCGCATCCAGTTGAGGCATGTTCTTCTGCATGAAATTGGTCAGGCGCTTCTGATCCTTGAGCAGCCGGCTGGCCACGCTGCGAAACGCATCCCCGGCCTCCGAGCAGGACTCGGCCAGACTGTGCACATCTTCCCGGGAAATGACGGTGGTGGACATGGAGACTCCTTGGCCGGGACATTCCCCTCGGCCAGGACGGGTCTAACATGGCACCACGATGCGACGCCCTGAGCCCCAATACGTTCTGGCGGGTCTGACCGGCGCCCTTGTGGTGGTGCTGGGGCTTGGCGTGCCGCTCGTGGATGACACGTTCTTCTGGTGGGTGCCCAAGGCGCTCCTGTTCAGTGAAGGTGGGGGACCCTGGGTGTTGGCCGGTGATCTGCCCACGGCGCTCCGACCCGACGCGAAGCTGCCCCCCCACTGGGTGAACGGGCTGCCGGACTATGCGCACCCGCCCTTATGGTACGCGTGGTTGGCCCTGTGGTTGAAAACCCTGGGGCCCCACCACTGGACCGTCCACGGGGCGGTGCTGCCCCTTGCCATCGGGATTGGCGTGGGGTTTGCTGCCCTTCTTCAGCGCCTGGGTGGGTCCCGTGCCGCGTGGACTGCGCCGGTGCTTCTGTGCCTTCCCCCGGTGTCGGCGCTCCTCTTGCGCGCCGACACGGATGTGCCGCTGCTCCTGTTCTCCACCTGGGCGCTGGTGGCGATTCTGGATGAAGAGGACGGACTGTTCGCCTTGATGGCGGCCCTGGCGACCGCCTCCAAGGAACCTGGAGTGCTTCTGGTCGTGCCCGCCCTTGCCGCCTGCTGGCTGGACAAGCGGTGGAGTTTTGGGTGGCTGGCGCCCGTGGCCATTTTGGGGGCATGGGGGGGCATCCACTGGCTGGAAACCGGCGGACCACTCGGGGGGTGGGCGCTGGCCAGCAGCGAGCACCTTCCCGACGGGCCACTGGACTGGCTTTGGGATGTTCTCGCGGTGCTTCGAATCGCCTTGTTCGAGCAGGGGCGCTGGCTGATCATGGCCGGACTTGCCGGGATGGCCTGGAAGGGTGTACCCGGTCCCCGGAGAGCCTGGCGTCTGGCTTCCATTCATACGGGCACCCAGTTGATCTTCTTCGGCACCCTCAACTACCTGGGGGGAATCGACCGGGCCGATCGGTACACCCACGTCCGGTATCTCCTTCCAGGCATCACGAGCGCAGCGGCCCTGGGCCTGGCGGCCGGGCCCGCGGTAGCCCCTCCCCTTCTCCTCACTTCGGTGTGGTTTCTCCATGAGCGCTCAAAAGACGGCCCCGAAGCCTCCCTCCTCGGCATTGACACGGCACGGGCCCTGGGAAAGGCCCGGCCGCTCCTGGAGGGAATCGAGGGAGAGGTCTGGGTGGGAAGCCATGCCCATGCACAGCTGACACGTCCCTACTCCGGCATCGGCTCGCCCCCGCTGGATCACCTCAAACCCTACGATGTGAACACCCGCCCCGCCCAGGTGAGCGGGCACCTGGTGCACGCTTCTGCAGGTGAACCCCTCGGACGGCTTCAAGAGCTTGAGCTGACCCTGGTGCAGGAGATCCAGGTGCATGAAGCCTGGGTCCGCCTCTTCCAGGTCGACGGGCAGGCTGCCCCACCTCCCGCATCGGATTAAGCCGGCCCCGAGGAGAAACCGTGCGCGTCCCCTTGTCCCTGCTGAAGCGTTTCGTGGACATTCCTGTGGATGTGAGCGAGCTCGCCTCCTTGATGAATGGCCGCATCGCCGAGGTCGAATCGGTCCACCTGGCACCCAGCAGCGCAGATCTGGTGGATGTGCAGGCCGTGCGACTGGAAAAGAAGCTGGGCGGCGACAATGCATTCGGTCTCTGGCAAGTCCAGGGTACCGAGTCCTTCTGCGTGGTCGTGGGAGAGAAGTACGGGGTGCAAGCCAAAGAGATCTACGCAGCCATTGCAGCCGGTGGGACCCTCCCGAGCGGCCAACCCGTGGAAGCCCGCATGGTGGGGGGGTTTGAATCCCAGGGAATGCTGGTCTCCGAGGAGATGCTGGGCATCGGAGAGGAGGCCGCGCGGCCTTTGGGTCTAGCCCCTGAGGTGGTACCGGGCGCTCCGGTGCACGCCGTCCTGGAGCTGGACGACCCCATCCTGGAGTTCGACCTGGAGCCAAACCGTCCGGATCTCTTCAGTTTGGTGGGCATGGCCCGAGATCTGGCCGCCATCTTCGACAGGCCGCTCTCCACTCCCCAGGCTTTGGACCCGGACAGCTGGGGGGATCTGCCTCCCTCGGACCTCTCGATCCGCATCGACTCGCCGGACAAGGTGCAGCGCTATGCAGCCCTTGAGGTTTCTGGAGTCCGTGTCGGACCCTCCCCCCAACCCCTGCAAAACGCCGTGCGGAAGCTCGGCATGCGTCCCATCAACAACGTGGTGGATGCGGCAAATCTAGCGATGCTGGAGCTGGGCCAGCCCATGCACACCTTTGACCGGGCCGTCTTGAAGAGCGGTGAAATCGGCCTGCGAATGGCTCGAGACGACGAGAAGCTCACGACCTTGGACGGAGAAGAGCGCACCCTCACGAACGAGTGTTTGTTGGTGACGGATGGAGACACCCCCATCGCCCTGGCGGGCGTGATGGGCGACTCGCATTCTGGCATTACGGAGGGAACCACAGACCTGATCATCGAGTCCGCGACCTTCGACATGGCAGCGGTGCGTCGATGCAGCCGCCGCCTCTCTCTTCGAACCGAGTCCTCGTTGCGTTTCGAGAAAGGCCTACCCGCAAGCCAGGTGGTTCCCGCCATGGCACGGCTGGCAGAGCTCCTTGTGGAGCACGGAGGACCCAAGGTGACCGTGGGACGCCTGGCCGATGTCTTCCCTGGGCGGCAAGCACCCACCACGATTCCATTTTGCCCAGGCAAGGCCCGTTCCCGCCTGGGAATGCAGGTGGAGGACGCATTGATTCGCAGCCGGTTTCGTCACCAGGGGTTCCAGGTGGACAATGACTGGCGGGTCACCGTGCCGGACACACGCCCCGACCTGCGCATCCAGGCAGACCTAAATGAAGAGGTCGGACGCATTCACGGCTACGAGCACGTGGTGGCCCAGGCACCTACCGCCCCCTTGGGGGTGCCTCGAGAGAACCCGGTCTACACCAAGGGCTTTGCGGTCCGCCGCTCCCTGGCCGGTGCGGGACTGGATGAGGTGTACCTGGGCATTTGGGTGGGAGAGAGAGAGGTCGAGAAATTTGGCTTGGAGCGGGACTCTCTTCTCGCGCTGAAGAATCCGTTGGCCTCCAACCTGCGCTGGTTCAGGCCCACGGCACTGCCTGACGTGTTGGGTGCGCTGCACCTGAACCGCAAGAGCCAAGAGCGGGTGGGGCTGTTCGAGATTGCGAAGATCTACTGGCGCGGGGAAGCCGGCGAAGTCGTGGAGCGCCACCACCTCTCCGGCGGACTGTCCACGCCGGGCGAAGACGAAACGGGCGCTCGCTTTTACACCGCGAGGGACGCGGTGATGGGGGCCCTGGAGGCGCTGGGGACGGAGCCCATCCTGCACCGGGGCGACCCAGCGCCGTGGATGATGGCCTCCTGCTTCCACCCGGGTCGCACGGCGGTTCTGTCTGTGGAAGGGACCGCTGTGGCCCTTGTTGGAGAGCTGCACCCGAGCCTCGTGGGACGGCTTGGCCTGGAGGATGCGCCGGTCACCTTCCACGTGGACCTTGAGGCCCTGCTTCCACTCCACGCCCCGATCCACCGGTTTGTGCCACCGCCGCGGTTTCCCTCGGTCGAGTACCACCTGAACGTCCTGGCACCGGAGAAGACCTGGGCCGAGGACGTTCTCTCCCTGGTCTCCGACGCGAAGCTGTCCCACCTGCAGGCGCGGCGGCTTCAGGCGGTCTATGCCGGACGGGGAGTGCCGAGCGGCCAGAAGCGCCTCACCCTTGAGGTGGTGTTCAACCACCCGGAGCGCTCTCTGACCCACGACGAGGCGCGGGCGGAGATGGAGAAGCTGCGGGGGCAACTGGAGGCGAGCGGGCTGACGGTGGAGATGTAGGCACCCGCTTTTCCGAATGAGAACATCTTACGCTATGCTCCCTCTTCTGGAGGGGCCATGCCGCTGACCATTGAGGAATATGCCTGCATTCGAGACTTTTCGGTGCTCTATTCAGGGGGACTGGACTCCTGCGCCGTTCCCCTGGTCATCGGGGAGCACACCCAGGGTGGGATTCACCTGCTGACCTACAAGCATGCGTATGGCTCCTTCTTCAACGAGTGGTCCAAGCGCCACACCCCCGAGCTTCAACGTGAGCTGGGTAGCCGAGTGGAGCACCACCTGATCGACCTCACCGAGGTCTGGAACGAGGTGGGCTTCAAGAAGATGCTCCGAGACATCGTGAAGTTCCGGGGGCACTGGGTTTGCTGCCTGGGATGCCAGGAGTCCATGGCAACACACACCATCATCTACAGCCTGGAGAGGAACATCTCGAACACGTTCATCTGCTCCTCGGTCGGCGGAGAGTACGCGGTGATGAGCATGCCGATCACCCGGCAGAAAAACCTCGAACTCTACGCCCGCTACGGCATCCGCTACAACGCGCCTCTGCTTGACCTCGGCATGGCCAAACCCGAAGAGCGCCGAGTGCTCAAGGACCACAACATTGAACCGGGCTGGGGGGCCCGCAGGAGTCACCAAGGCTACCAGCCCATCTGCGTCCTGGGCTTTCAGCATGCCCTGGACATCGTCTTTGACTTCCACACCACCTACCCACCAGACCGCGTGGGGAGCTTCCTGGATGAAAAGTACGTGATCATCGACGACATTATCCGCCGCACCCTTCAGGCCAAGGGCCTGGACCCGGACGAACTGATCGAGGCGAACATGAAGCAGTTTCAGATCGAGGAGGAAGCGATGGCGGCAGTACGGGAGAAGCAAGAGGCTGAGGCCGAACGGCCATCCGCATAGAGGGTGGCCACCACGGCCAGAGTGGGGACGGGATGGTACATTTGCCCAACCCATGCCCACCCCCAAGCGATTGATCCCAAGCCTGGCCGCTTTGAGCGTGGGCCTCACAGGTTGTGGTGGCAATGGGGAGGGCATTGAGGGCAGTTGGGAGCTGACCATCATGAATGACGTGGGCCTTCCCCTGGTCACCACCTATGCCCTCACCGCCACCGGCGGCCCCTACGACGGCTACTACTCTGGCTACACCTACAGCGTCACAGGCTCATTGGAGGTCCAGGCACCCGCCAAGGCGAGCCTCACCCTGAACCTGGATGAAACCGAAGGATATTGCCCCTATTCAGAAGAAGGGGAGTCCTCCTCCTTCAGCAGGCACTGCGCCACCACGACTGTCGGCCAGTTTGTGGCGGTGGAGCCGCGCAGTTTTCAGATTCGCCTCGACGGTCAGACACGCCTCTGCGAAGACTCTGAGGGGGAAGAGACCGAGGAAAGCGAAGATAAGAAGTTAAACCTGGACTGTGTGCTCCACGATGACCCGGCGCTGCTCGACTGCGTCGATAGGGACGCAGGCGGCTACTGGGCGTTCGAGCGGAGCAGAGAAAAGTGACGCCCGCCTGGGCCGCCCTCCTGGCCACCGGCTGCGCGATGGATCCCATCGTGGGCGAGTGGCAGATGATCGAGATGCGCGGGGACGAAATGCCCTTCACCAGCATGGATGAGGCAGCCGGGACCACACGGGTCGTGGACCGGAGTCTTGTCATTTTTGACGATCTCACCGGGCTGACCACCTCCACCAACAACCTCGTCCTTGACCTGACGGAGGACTACAACGGTTCCGCCGTGAATTGGAGCGCCACCTCGGGCGAGAACGCCGCTCAGCGCGTGTGGGTGCGCCCAAGCGAGGAGACCTCTTCCCACTACCAGGTGCTCTTCCTGGACGGTTCCCTGCCCATGGCCTGCGCCCTCGGCGTGCTGCTCTCCTGCCAGGAAGCCGGTGAGAGCGAACCACTTGTCTACAACCGCAGCGAAGCGCCCTGACCTTTAGCCCCCGGCAGTACGCTCTCGGGGCTCCCCCCCCAACCACTCGTCCTCCAACCGACTGTTGAGGGCGTTCATGGCCTCCAGCAGGTTCCTTGAGAGAGACTGGTTCTCAGCGATTTCCCGGTGGAGTGCATCAAACACCTCCACCGCTGCATCGTCCACGGGGGCCTCAACCACCGAGTCCACCTGGGTGCGCAGGCGGGGCTTCACCACCGACAAAGCCCCGGCGGCATCTCCTTGGCCGATCCAATCGAGCACCTTGGGAATCACCGCCCCCGGGTCGGCCAACAAGGTGTCATAGCTGACCAGGTTCACCGGATAGCGCCGGGTCGCGATGTCCCGAATCAAGTCATAGTTCTCAAACCACCACTCGAGGGCCGGATGGATCTTTGGGCGCTGGCGATGAGCCCGCTCCAGAGGTTGCTCCACCTTTCCGTCAGGTCCTTCCTCCGGGGGAAGATCCGCCAGGAATTCGTCCTCCATGTCGTACAGACGCTGAATGGACGCGCAATAGTCCCGCCATGGACGAAGGGTCGCCACCACGCGACCAATGTAGGCGTAGTCCGTGCGAACCAGGCCCGGAATGAAGACCTTGACTGCGTGTTTTTCGACCTGCTGGGGAAAGACAAAAGCCCCGGTCCTCGGGTCAGGGTTCGTGGCGAAAAAGATGCCCCGACGAAACAGGGACTCATAGAACCCCTCCGGGTTTGCCTCGCGAATGGACTTGTCCCACCTCCCGAGAAACTCCTTGCCAATCCAGGGCAGCCCGGCCGCCTCGAGGATCTGCATCCACATGGAAGTGCCCGACCGTTTTGTGCCTGTGACAAGGATCAAGAGCCACCCATCCAAGGGCACAATTCCTAACCCGGATTGACCCGGAGACCAGCGCATGGGAGGCTCCAAAAACCCTCGAGGAGACAGAGAATGCGGACCTGGTCCGGTGGTTTCGTTCTCATTGCGATGTCGTTGCTCACCGGCTCGGGCTGTGGCGACGAGGTCGACCACTGTGTGGCCTACTCCGAAACCTGCACAACGTGGTGCGAAGGAAACGAGCTCTCGGACTGCCTCAACGAGGGCGCCTCCCTCGCCCAAGCCCAAGACCAGGAAGCCTGTTTCGACGCCACAATGCGCCTGGCTTGCGATTCCTTCGAAGACGAAGATTAGGCCAACAAGCAGCCACCATACAGCCGGCTCATGATCTGCACACTGGACTGCATACATCCCGGGCAGTCGTCGACAAGCTTGCGAAAGGGCTTGATGTCCTCGCCAAACCAGATGTCTTGGAAGGACTGCTCACGCACGTTTCCCACGGGCCTGTGGTCCAGACCACAGCGCACAACGTTCCCATTGGGCAACAGGTAGAGGAGATCCCGAAGCTCCCGGCAGGTGAACCGGTGTTGCTCCCCAATCACCTGCTGGCGGTGGGTGGTCTTGGTGATGAACCGGGAGAGGAGGTGGTCGATCTTGGGCAGCTGCCTTCGAATGCCCACCCGGGGATCCTCCAGGGCTGCAATGGCCCTCTCCTTGTTCTCGATGAGAATCACCTGTTGCTGCTTCTCTTCCGGTGGGACAGTACCCACCAGAAAGGGGTCCACGCACACTCCAGGGATCAGATCCGCCCCCATAGACTCTGCGAAAGCAACCATGTCGTCCAATTCCGCCACCGAGGCATCCGTGATAGCGAAATTGATGCCAAGCTTGAAGCCGTACCGCTCCTTGAGCTTCGCCACTTCCGCCACCGTGCGGGTCACCAGCCTCCAGCTCCCGTCCACCCCGCGCATCTTGTCGTGGGTCTTCTCCACGCCATCCACGGAGATGCGCAGCTGAAGACCCGGCCAGGCCACAGCGTGGATGGCTTCCACGATCTTCTTGGTGAGCATGCCATTCGTGGTGAGCTGCAACACGTAGGGGTCAATGATGTCCCGCACCCCGACCAGAATCTCCACGATGTCCTTCCGAACAAAAGGCTCTCCCCCGAGAATCTTCACGAGATCCAGGGAACGCAGCTGATCAAATAGATGGAGCCACTCGTCCGTGGTCAGGTCGGCGTGCTCTTTCACCTGCCAGCTGGGACAGGCTTCACACTTGAGATTGCACCGGTAGGTAAGAATCAGGTGCGCTGCATGGGGAGGCGGCACCCAACCCGGCTTGATTCGGCGCATTGTGGCCGATGTGGCGATGTTTCGCCAGGCCCGTCCCCGCCGCGCCAATTCAGCGCTGCGAGGCTCCATCACATGGTCACCATGGAGCGGGGATTCACCCAGCGCTTAATCAACAGGGGCGTCATCTCCCCCCGGGCAGCCATGCCCGCGGCAAAGACCCCCATGCGCGCCAGGTTGGCGGCCTGGGCCATGGCCGTGAGGGGTCGAGGGTCTTCCTTGTAGCGCTCATCATGGTAGAGCTTCCAGACCCTACGCTTGGAAAGAAAAGGCTTGTTGGCCAGCACGATAAGCGCCAGCCAGCGCTGATCCGCCTTGGGGCGGGGATAGTTCAGGTCCACCCGGAACTGCTCGAAGGCATGGGTGTTGATGCCCTCAATGTCGTCCTCTGTAAGCAACCCCTCCCGAAGAAGCCGCCGGGCGAGATGCGTGTTGGGATAGACCGTGAGCCCAAAAAGGTAGAGTTCAAAGGGCCGTTCCAGCTCCATGACCATGTGGAACAACTCATCCTTGTCCTGCTCCGTGGAGCAGGGGTCATCCCAGATGATCTGCAGGTTGGCCACGATTCCCACCTTCCGAAAGACCTTCTGGCAGTCAAGAATCATCTGGTTGGTGGTGTTCCGGTTGTAGAACTCCTGGTTCACCCGGTCGTTGGCCTGAATTCCCATGCAGATGCCCCGCAACCCTGCATGCTTGAGCTTCTTCAGCGGCTCATAGGACACCATGCGCGGGTCCACAAGCACCTCAAACGGCAGCCCGACCCGCTGGGGCCACTTCTCACAGAACTCGTCGATCCACCGCTTTCGAATGGGGAAGACCTCATCGTCAAAGCGGACGATCTTAATGTCTTTGCACAGGTTCTTCGCGTACTCCATTTCCTGGATCAGGTTCTCCACGCTGCGCATACGAAAGTTCTTGCCCAGCCCCTCATACATGGGCTTTGTCAACGTGTTGGAGCAGAAGGTGCAGGTCCAGAATGGGCACCCACGGCTGGCCAGGAGCGTGTACTCGGGGTTGGTAATGAACGGGTCACCCTTGGTGACCTTGCTCCCCTCGATGTGGAACTTGTCCGCTTCCGTGTGAAAGTCCCGGAAAGGGATCTCATCCAAATCCACCAGGCGGGCCAACTCATTCTTGTAGACGGTGTCCCCTTCCCGGGTCCAGAAGCTGGCGCAGCTTCGATAATCGCCCCCCTCGTCCATGGTCACGAAGAAGTCCACAACTGCACGGTCCGTCTCGCCGATGGCGATGTGATCCGCGAGGGGAATGCACTCATCCGGCAGAAAGGTGGGGTGCATGCCACCCCACACAATGGGCAGTCCCAGCTCGTGGCGGATGCGCTCCGTGAGGTACTTGGCCATGCGGTGAAACGCGCTCGCGCGCACCGAAAGCCCCACCACTTCAATGCGCCGCTCCCGAAGCAAATCCAGCAACCCCTGGACCTCTCGCTCCTCGGGCCAGGGGAAGCGGTTGTTCACCCAATCCTTGAAATAGATCTCGGTCACGCTGAAGCCTTCTTGCCGAAGACTCGAGGCCACATGCCGCACGCCGTTGTTTTCCAGGGCGTACAAGCTCACTACTGCAATGCGAAGGGAACGTTTCAAGACTATACTCCAGTCCCTTCCCAGCCTACCCCAAGCAACCAAGGCCGCAACCAGAATGGACGCGGCGGACTGTCGGCACTACCCTCTTTCTCGTGGATTTCATTCAAGAACCGCCATGCCTCGGCAACCAATTCGACGATGACTCCCTGCTGCGGGAGCATCTGGAAGCCAAGCTTCCCCCTGAAGTTCTAGCCAGGCACACCGAGGAGTACCGCCACCTGGGCGCACTGGGGGGAGGGACGCTCCTGGAGGCCCAGCTGACCGATCGAGAAAACGAGCCGCTGCTTCAGACCTGGGACGCCTGGGGAAACCGTGTGGATGCCATCACCTTGAGCCCTCTTTGGGAGCGGGCGAAGGTGTTGACCGCGGAACACGGCTTTGTCGCTTGCGCCTATGAGCAAGAAGAGGGTGTCTTCAGTCGCCTGCACCAGTTTGCCCTGAATTCCTTGGTGCAGGCCTCTCTCGACGTGTGGTCTTGCCCTCTCGCCATGACCGATGGTGCCGCCCGCACACTGCTGGAGAGCGGCAACACCGACCTCATCGACCGCGCCCTCCCCCGTCTCACCTCCCGCGACCCAACCACCTCGTGGACCAGCGGTCAGTGGATGACCGAGAAGACCGGCGGATCAGACGTGGGACGTTCCTTGTCTCGCGCGGTGGAGCAGAACGGTAGCTGGAAGCTGTTTGGAAACAAGTGGTTCACCTCAGCCACCACCTCTGAGATGGCGCTGACCTTGGCACGGCCCGAAAAAAACCCCGAGGGAGGGCGCGGGTTGGCTCTCTTCTACCTGGAGACTCGAGACGCCTCGGGTGCATTGAATGGCCTCACCATTCGCCGCCTCAAGGACAAGCTGGGAACCCGAAAAGTTCCCACCGCTGAACTCCAACTGGAGGGCTGTGTTGCCTCTCTGGTATGCGGCACAGGCAACGGTGTCCGGAACATCGCCCCCATGTTGAACGTGACCCGCACCTGGAACGCCATGGCCGCGGTCTGGGGCATGCGGCGCGGCATCGCCCTGGCTCGGGACTTTGCAACCCGCCGCACCGCCTTTGGCTCGACCCTCGACCAGAAACCCCTGCACCGGGACACCCTTGCTCAGATGCAAGCCTCCTACGAGGCCGCCTTTCACCTTGCCTGGCATTGTGTGGGCCTTCTGGGTCGTTTGGAGACCGACTCCGCCTCGGATGCCGACCGGGCGCTGGCCCGGGTACTGACCCCGATTGCAAAGCTCACCACGGCCCGCCAAGCCGTGACTTTGGCCTCGGAGACCCTCGAGTGCTTCGGAGGTGCTGGGTACGTGGAGGACACCGGGTTGCCGAGGCTCCTGGCGGATGCCCAGGTCTTGCCGATTTGGGAAGGCACCACCAACGTGCTCTCCCTGGACACCCTTCGGGCCCTCGCGACCGAAGGCACGCTCGAAGCCCTGGAGGAGGCGGTGCGCAGAGGGTGCCAAAGCGCCACCGATGCCTCCCTGGCCGCACCCGCTGCCCAGTCGATCGCCGCTTTCAACCAGGCGAAGGACTGGCTCGCCAGGCACGCAACCACGGCAGAGGGCCAGGAAGCCGGCGCACGACGGTTGGCCCTTGCCCTCGGCCGCTCCTTCCAGCTCTCCGGTCTCTGCGCCCATGCCCAGTGGGCCCTCGACCACGGAAAGGGTGGCCGCGCCGCTGCGGCAGCCCGTCGGTTTGCCCAGGACCAAAAGGGCAGCCTGGGCGGCCCCGATCCCAAAGACAGCCAACTGCTCGCCACCGGCTGACCCCCGCGCCCCATGCGCTTTGATTCCCAGGCCTTTCTCCTCTTTCTTGCCTGCATGGCCGCAGGCTCTGCGCTGCTGCCACGGCGCCGATGGCAGAATGCCCTCTTGGTCGGGGCCAGCTACGGATTCTATGGGTGGATTCACCCGTGGTTTTGTTGGCTTCTGCTGGCCTCCACCACCGTGGACTTCCTGGCCGCACAGGGAATGGCCCGGGCCCCGGCCTATCGACGCCTTGCTCTCGGGTTGAGCCTCACCACCAACCTGGGACTCCTGGCCACCTTCAAGTACCTGGACTTTCTCTTGGAGAGTGCAGCTGCTGCCCTGGACACCGTGGGGTGGCAGGTGGACGCCTCTTCCCTGGGCGTGGTGCTGCCCGTGGGAATCTCCTTCTACACATTCCAGTCCCTGGGCTACACCATCGACGTCTACAGGGGGCGAACCGAGCCCTGCCGAAACCCGGTGGATTTCGCGCTTTTTGTCTCCTTCTTCCCCCAGCTGGTGGCGGGTCCGATCGAGCGAGCAAGTCGCCTGCTTCCCCAGCTTGAAGCGTACCGCCCGCCTCGTTGGCAGAACCTGGAGAGGGCCGCGCCCCTGCTGTTGCGGGGCTTCACCTTGAAATTGGTGGTGGCCGACAACCTGGCCCCCCGGGTGGAGAAGGTCTTCAGCGCCGGGGACCCTTCGGTGCTCCTGGTGGCCACCGGCGCTCTTCTCTTCGGGGCCCAGCTCCTGGCGGACTTTTCCGGGTACACGGACATCGCACGGGGCAGCGCAAAACTCCTGGGAATCGACCTGGTAGAGAACTTCCGAGCCCCCTACGCAGCCCGCTCCCCCTCCGACTACTGGCGCCGCTGGCATATCTCGATGTCCCAGTGGTTCCGAGACTACGTCTACATCCCTCTGGGCGGTTCTCGCCAGCCCTCAGCGGCACGTTTCGCTTGGGCCATGGGGATCACGATGGGACTGGCCGGACTGTGGCACGGAGCCGCCTGGACTTTTGTCGCATTCGGTCTCTTCAACGGGCTGGCACTCTTTGTGGGACACCGCATCGGTTGGAATGCCCGCTGGATCCCCGCCCACAAGGGGCAAGCCATCCTCGGCCACGCAGGGACATTGCTTGTGATCTTTGTGAGCCTGGCGATCTTTCGATCCCCCTCCCTGTCCTGGCTGGGGGAAGCCGTGGTCACCGCCCCCCGCCCAAGTGACTGGCTGGCGTCCGCCCTTCTCCTTGCTGGAGGGGTCCTGTTCTCTCTCTTCTGGGCGGCGGAGGCCCTCTGCAAGCGGTTCGAACATCCAGCGCTTCGCGCCGCCTTTTCCGCAGCGTGTCTGGCTGCCTGCTTCGTGCTCTCCCCAGGCCTTCGCGGCGACTTCCTCTACTTTCGGTTCTAAACGTGCCCCGTTTCTTCGCTCTTGCCTTTCCCCTCGTTCTTGGCATGGCCTGGTGGGCCACACCGCCCGCCCAGCCGTCTACCTTTGTGCCCCACAAAGAGTGGAAGGCGCGTCACCACGGCCTCCTCTTGGACCCGGACCTGGTGGTGCTGGGAAACAGCGTGGTGGGCAACGGGGTGGATCCCGCAGCGCTGGCTGCCAGTCTGGGTGTCCGTGTGGGCACCGCCTGGCGCGACGGGGCGGGATCTGCCTGGTGGTACCTGGTGCTCAAAAACAGAATCCTCGTGGATCCCCCCTCGACCGTGGTGTTGATCTTCACGGATCACCTGCTGTCCGCCCCGCGATACCGGGTGGACGGCCCGTGGCGTCCGGCGCTTATGGAGCATGTGGCGGGCCCAGAACCAGAACTCTGGCAGCGTGCGTTCTCCGCCCATCCGGCCGCCTCACCCGGTGCCCGCCTGGAGGCGAAACTTGGACAGTGGACCTGGAGAGCCTTTGAGCAAATCCGCTTCCTGAACCAGGAGAGCCGCATCTTGGCACAACAAGAGGTCAACGACTCGCTCAAGGCAGCCCTGGCCCAGGGGCTTGGCCTGGAAGGCCCCCACACCCTCGACCACGCCATGCGGACTTCCTTTTCCGTGACCACCCGCCACCGCGCAGCCAAGAGCCTCTGGATGAGCGGGGTCTCCACTCCCTTGGGCCTGGACCTCTCAAGCTCCTTTCTTCCCTTGTTGGTGAAGGCCACCCAACAGGCGGGCGTGCGCTTGGTCCTGGTGCGCCACAAGCGTCGGAGAGACGTGATTCCAGGGCAGCAACCCCTAGCCCTCGAGCAGCACCTGGAGTCCACCTGGCGCTGGCTCAACGACCACCAGGTCTCCTGGGTGGACTTCACCTTGGATCCTCGCTTGACCGAGGCGCACTTCGTGGACAACGTCCACCTGACAAAGACCGGAAAGGCCGTGTTCACCCAGATGCTTGCCGAGTCCTTGGCGAATCGTCCTTGACCCCGGCGCGGCTGCATGCGACACCTGTCAGGGAGGCTCCATGGCGATCAGCCCCCTTATTCGAGTGGGCGGACAGGTTCCCGGCCCTTCCCTGGCCTGGGTTTTCACGGGAACCCTGTTCCTGGCAGGAGGGCTCTGGACCCTTCTCACCGGCTTCTTTGCCTTGTACGACCCCGCCAACATGCTCTCCCTTTCCCTTCGGTTCCTACCCACCGGCCTGCCCCTGGTTTCCCTCGGATCAGGAATCCTGGGGTTGGGGCTGGTCAAGCAAAAGGCAGCCAACCTGCGGCCCGCTCTCCCGGGCCCACCACAGCACGGCCCGAAGCTGCTCGCGCTTCTGGACGGGGACGACACCAGCGTGTCCGGGCTTGTGCGCACGAGCGGGCTGACCGAGAACGAGATCGTGTGCACCTTGGCAGCCCTCGAACAGCGCGGCGAAGTGCAGGAAAAATTGAACACGGACACCGGGGAGTTCTTCTACCGGATCTCTCCAGGAGGGGGGCGCCCCCTGAGCCTCCAAGAGCGCGTAGAACGCCAGGATGACCCATGAGGGACCCGGTCACCGCCGGCATCCTCGCGCTCTTCCTGGGGGTGGTTGGAGCCCACCGCTTCTATCTGGGACAAGCCGGAATCGGCGTGGTCTCTTTGGTCTTTGCCCCCACGGGACTCCCAGCCCTGCTGGGCCTCTTCGACGGAGTCCGCATCCTTTCAATGAGCCAGGAAGCGTTCGACGCCCTCTACAACACCCCGACCTCAGGGCCTCCGGGCCTGACCCAGCAGGTGACCGTCCAAGTTCCAGCGACCTCCCCCGGAGCAGAATTGGAGCGCTTGCACCGTCTTCACAAAGACGGAGCCTTAAGCGACTCAGAGTTTCAAGCCCAGAAGAGCCGGCTCCTGGAGGGCGAATGACGTGGCTGATCGTCCTGGCGGGTTGGGGGGGAGGCTGCATTGACTATGGGGTAGACCTCAAGGATCCCCCTGGATCCGAAGGAGGTCATGACACCGCCATCTACCGCGCCAACTCGGTGATGGGTCTGGACATAGACGTCTGCGACGAAACGCAGGTGGCACGATCCACGCGGGTCGGGAAAGATGAGTCCTGTGTCGTGAATCAGACCTCGGATCTGGACATGGTCGTGGAGTGGGCCAAGGACACTTTCTTGGAGATGGGGACTTTCCGGGAGGTGTTGATGGTCCCTGTGGTGGGCCAACTCACCGACGACAACGCCGATGGCGTCATCGATGCCGCCGACACGCCGGACATCGCCAGCATCGCCGATGAGGGACTTGGGGCGGGCCACCTTCATGGGGTGATTCGAATCCAGGACGGGGCCACGGGCGATGTCCATCGGACCTTGTCCCGGGTCGTGGTTGGCGACCTGGACTTCCACCCCTACCAATACTCCAACATCGCCCTGGGAGATATCGACGGCGATGGGCTTCCAGAGGTGGTCGCAGTCGCCCAGGCCATCCCAAACATCCAGCCAGAGGAACCCGGGCCGCCACCGGACACGGGGGAGGAGCCGGTCCGGATGATCGATCCAAACAAGTGCGTGGTGGCCGCGTTTACCCACGAGGGGGAGCTGGACTGGGCCTTGACCGAGCCCCAGGTTCGATGCGGAGGCCACTCCCCCGCCCTCGCAGACCTGGAGGGAGACGGCACGGTGGAGGTGATCCTGGGTCCCCTGGTGATTCACGGTTCCACCGGGGAGCTCGCCTGGGAGCTGGTGTTTGGCAAAGGAACGTTTGCAGCCTACGACGACATCGGATTCCAGTCCTTCGCAGCTGACCTGGACGGAGATGGACCGATGGAGGTCATTACCGGCCAGTCGATCCACGAGTCCACCGGAGCCCATCGCTGCAGCCGCATGGACGAGCTGGATGGTTTCCCAGCCGTCGCAGACTTGGACAACGATGGCACAGGTGATCTCGTCACGGTCGGCGGCGGGACCGTGCACATCATGGATCGCAACTGCCATGAAACCGCCTCCTTTTCCCTTGCGGGTTCCGGCAACGGCGGCCCTCCCACGCTCGCGGACATGGACAACGATGGCCAGGTCGAGATTGGAATCGCCGATGCGGACTACTACGCGGTCTACGAGGCGGACGGAACCGTTCTGTGGAAACGGGAAGTCACCGACGCCTCCTCCCATGCCACCGGCTCTTCCGTCTTCGACTTTGATGGCAACGGAAAGTCGGAGATTCTCTACGGAGATGAGACCGCCCTGTATGTCTTTGACGGTCAAACAGGGGTCATCCGGTACACCGATCCCAACCACACCTCCCGCACACTCCACGAGTACCCTGTCATCGCCGACGTAGATGGGGACGGCCGGGCCGAGATCGTCGTGGCCCACGGGGGCGACCACGTGCCCGGCGGCGCTGCAGGCCTGACGGTCTTGGGCAGCGCCAACAACTCCTGGCGCCCCGCCCGCACCGTTTGGAACCAACACGCCTACAGCATCACCAACATCCAGGAGGACATGCAGATCCCCAGCCCCGCTGCAGCGAACTGGCCCCAGTACAACTCCTTTCGGGCAGGCACCCTGGTGAACCTGGGCCATGGTTTGTTGCCGGATGCTGTGCCCCTCCTTGAAGGCGTCTGCATGGACAACTGCGATGACAACCAGCTCTCCGTGGTGGTGCGCCTTGGAAACGAGGGCACTGACCCCCTTCCCGCCCAGACCCAACTCACCTTGTACGCCATGCGAGACGGCATCGATGAGGTCTTGCACACCGCCGCCCTGAGTGGTCCCGTTCTTCCTGGACAGACCAGCCCAGGCATTGTGATTCCGCTTGATTCCACCCAAACCGAAGGGGCAGAGCTCCGCCTGGTGGCAGATGACGATGGTCAGGGGGCAGGCTGGATTCTCGAGTGCGATGAAGAAAACAACCAGTCCGAATCGTTGGAGACCGCCTGCGAGTAGCCCCCTGAGGCTCCCCGTGGGTTAGCATTTCTTCATGCTGGTAGTTTTTGGAGCAAACGGACGCACGGGGTCTGAGGTAGTCAAAGAGGCAATTCGGCGGGGACTCGAGGTCCGCGCCATTGCCCGCTCCGATCGAGACGTCAGCCGCCTGAACAAGGCGCTGCCGATCCAATGCGTTTCCTTTGCAGATGCCGATCAGCCCGCCTCCCTCGGCGCAGTCCTTTGCGGTGCCACCCGGGTGATCTCCTGCATTGACCCCCGCACAGCCGGACCAGACGCACCCCTGTACAAAAAGCACGCCGCCGCAAACATCATTCGAGCTGCGACCGCTGCGGGCGCCACGGGGATTCTCCACGTGACGGTCATGGGTGCCTTTCGCTGGTCTCCCTCTCGCTTCAACCGCATGAGCTTCCACCTGGATGAACGAGTGCGCAGCGCCGACGGCCCCTGGGGGCTTCTGCGCATCAGCTGCTACCTCGACGAAATCATCGAAGGCCATGTCTGGCCACCCGATGGAGGTGCCCCCTACCTCTTTCGTTCTGCCTCCCGCTACGCGCCGGCCTCACGCACTGAGGTGGCCCGGAGCATTCTGGACCACCTGGACAGCTTTGTTCCGGGTCGGGCTCCCTGTATAGGAGGGGCCCAGACCTACTCTGGCGAGGAACTGAATGCGCTGATTCGACCGCTCGTTCGCAACACCCGCCGCCGCAAGACAGCCTTTGCTGCCCTGCCTCCCGGGGACATCAGCGTCGATGCGATGACCACCCGAAGCACCCTGGGTTGGGTGCCCACCGATCGACTGGAGACGGCGCTCGATCTTCCAGTGCCTCACGCCTCGGCTCCGCAGGCAGTGGACCCTGGGCCCGTCTATGCAAAGCGGAGCCCGGGCCCCCACCCGGCCGATCTGGAGCAGAACACCGCTGCCCTGGCCGCAATGGGACCCGATCTTCGCCGGGTTGTACACCAGCAGCTCGTGAGAGACCTCGTTCGCTTTCATGCCCCCAACGGGGTGGTTCGCCTTGATTTCTCCAGGGCCCGTCGCAAGAAGAGAACCGAAACCGCCCACGACGGGGAAATGTCTGAAATGACGGGGATCACAGCAATTGACGATTCCGGTCAAGAAATACACCGAGGACGCGTGGACTTTCTTCGAGACACCCTGGCGGAGGAGTTTCACGTCTGGTGGGCAGGAGACGGGATCCCGGCGCGGGTCTGGGATCACCTCGATACGGGGGTTCGTCGCCGTTTGGTGGTGGATGCCCACTTTCGGGAAGACCCCAGGGTGAGAGCGTTTGCATCGGGCGCGCCAGAGGCAGTGTAGAGACGTTTCCCTGGTTTTATCCTTGACACCCCCCGGTCTGGCTGGGCATAAGGCGCTCGTTGCCCGGAGGTTCCAATGGTGTGTCGCCCCTCTCCTCGCGTTCTGTGTGCTTTCGCCCTCGTCGCGGGCGTGACCGCTTGTTCAGACTACAGCCTGAACGAAACGAACAAGGATGAGGCACTTGGTGCGCACATCCTGGTGGAACCCACACAGCTCTCGTACAACATTGAGAGCGTAACCGAAACACAGGTAAAGACCTTCACCATCACCAACGTGGGAAACGCCACGCTGGAGATCCAGGACATCACCCTGTCGGGTTCCTCCGATTTTGCCATTCTCACCGAGTGGTGGCCCACGGCCATGCAGGCATCTGAGATGGTGGAGATCGAGGTCGCCTTGACCCCGTCTGGTGCAGAGGCCGTCGGAGAGGTGTTGGTTCAGAGCAATGATGTCTACGAACCGGAAGTGGTCGTAGAACTGTATGGCAACTCGCTGGACGTCCCCGTCGCGGTCTGCGAGGCTCGCCCCGACACGGTGGAGCCCCTCGTGGATCCCGTCACCTGGTGGGGCGAAGACAGCTACGACAACACCGGAGGCACGCTGGTGTCCTGGGATTGGACCCTCATTTCCGCCCCCAGCGGATCTGCCGTGGCCATGCCCGGAGGTGGGGCCAACCGCACTGGCTTCTACCCGGACCTCGCCGGGGAGTACATCGGTCAGTTGATTGTGACCAACGATGCCGGCATGCAGTCGGCCCCCTGCCGCACCACCGTGATGTCGGCGCCTGACGAGGACATGTGGATCGAGATGTACTGGACTCATTCCGGCGACGACATGGACCTCCACCTCATCGCCCCAGGGGGCTTCTACGAAGACGGCTCCAGCTGGGACAACGACACGGACTGCCACTGGCGCAACTGCACCTGGAGCGGCGTGAACTGGGGCAGCGCGAACAGCACCGATGACGACCCGTCCCTGGATCTCGATGACATCACGGGGACCGGCCCGGAGAACATCAACATCAAGACGCCCACGAACGGCACCTACACCATTGCCGTCCACGACTACCCGGGCAGCGCCTATGAAGGGGCAAACCCCGTCACCATCAATGTGTACCTCAATGGTGTCCTGGACTGGACGGACACCCGGCACATCAGCGGCGAGGACACCGTGACCTACTTCGCCGAGATCGCGTGGGCCAACAGCGCGGGTACGGTGACACCCCGGTAGTCGAATCCGAAGGGGAGCTACGGAGTCTGGACCTCACGCACAGCTCCAGACCTCAAGGAACCCAACACCTGGGATGCGCCTCCAGGCCAATGAACAGTGATGCTCGCCGATTCCCATCCGGCAAAGCCCAGGGTCAACTCTGGGGCGGAAGCGCCATAGGTGCTGGAGTTTTCCAGCCATCGGTTGTAGGTGCGACCACTTGGCAGTGTCACCTCCACCCGCGGCCCGAATCCAAAGGAGCGGGAAAAGACAAGCCGAACACCGGTAGGACAACCCCCACGGGAGAACCAGGTGCGGAAAAAGTAGGCGCCGTGGGAGAGCTGCACGCCACCGGTGACAATGTCCGGTCGACCGTCTCGATCCAGATCGCCCACCACGACGTTTCTTCCCATTCCTTCTCCCTCAAAGCCCACCTCACGGGAGACATCCAGAAAGGTGCCATTCTCCTGACGAACGAGAATCACGTCCCCCTCGGCATCATCCTGCTCTTCAAGCATCAACCGCCCGTAGGAGGTCACGAGATCTTCAAAACCGTCCCGGTCCAGGTCCACAAACTGCGTACCCCAGGAGGAACCAATGTTCTCCTGGTCAGGAAGGGCCTGGCGAGCTGCAGTCTCGTTCACAAACCCTTGCTCCCCCAAGTTGACCAGCAGGTGGTTCCTTCCAATGTCCGTCAAGTAGAGGTCCGGGAGTGAATCCCCGTTGACGTCACCAAGCGCTCCCCCCATGCCTTCAATCGCAAGATTGCAGTTGCAGTCTGGATCCACCTCAAAGTGCCCAGCGCCATCGTTCAGCAGAAGCTGGTTTGGGACAAAGTCCATTCCAGACTCATTGGAAATGTACAGATCCAGGTCTCCATCTCCCTCGCTGTCGAGCCAGGTTCCCTGGTAGCACTGGGAGTTCAGCATCTCCGACGGCAGCGCGTCCTGCGCCTGAAGCCAGCTTCCGTCTGGCTCTTTCAAATACAGGAAATTCCCTTCGCCGACCGGCTCGGTCCAGCTCGGGTCGTTTGTCGGGTTGATCGGCACATTTGCCGAGAAACCACAAATGAACAGATCCAAGTCTCCGTCGTTGTCCGCGTCGGCGATTGAAATGGTCTTCGACTCGCCTTCACTCTTCGGGAGCTTCTTCGACGAGAAGTTCAGGCCGTCCAGCCCGGTCAAGACCGAATCGGACTCTCCGGTACTCGAGGCAAACACCAGGTCTGTGTCACCGTCACCGTTCAGGTCTGCTGCGGCGACCGCGATGGCTGGCGGAAGCCGCGTCTCCCCAAGCACTCGGCCTTCCACTTCCTCCAACCAGCCGGTTTTGTCGTTCAGGAAGATCCGAGAGCCGCCCACGGGAATTGCCCAGACGAGATCCAGCCACCCATCGTTGTTCAGGTCTGCGAGCGCCAATCCCGGACCTCTTTGATCCGGAAACTCCAACCCATCGATGTCCTCTTGATGAAGCCGCCGGGTCTGACCGGCCTCCACTGTCAAGTCGGCACAAAGCTCTCTCTCGACCTCTTCACAGCTGTCCTCGGCCGGCAGAGGAGAACGTTCTTCGGACTCCATGCAGGAGTTGGCCGCCCAAAAAACGGGAAGTACCAAGGCCCTGGCGCCTCGTGGCAAGAACACACTCCCCATGGACACAGTGGAGAGCAAGATCCATGCCCCAAGAGAGGCTCTCCCGGATCAGGATTTGAGCGGTATCACCGAACCCGGCCTGGGTCATTTGGCCCGCCCACCCCCAAAACCTGGGCACACACGCCCTCTGTTTGTCCGCTGCGCCAAGAAAGGGCCCGGAAACCAGCGTTCTACCGTTCCCTCCAAGTTGGCACGACCATTGCGCATAGGCGGAATGAATTCGCAGAATCAGGAGAACTGTTTCATGCCCGCAGACCTTCCTGCCGTTGTCTCCTCCTCCGGGATGGAAATCGACGGCATCATTCTTCTTATCTGGTGGTTGGCTTTCGCTTGGCTGGTGCTGTGCGAAGGTCTGCTGCTGTACGCAATCGTCGCCTTTCGCCGCAAGGACAAAACCCGCGCGACCTGGATGCCTGGAGTGACCCGAAAGTCCCTCGCATGGATCTATGTACCGGTCGGGCTGGTGTTTCTTTGCGACATGGTGATCGACATCCGCAGTAACGCGGTGTGGGACGAGGTCAAGATCGACATTCCAGAGCACGATCTGCTCGTGCGGATAACGGCCCGACAATTCGCTTGGGACTTCACCTATGCAGGGGAAGACGGAGTCCTGGGCACCGAAGATGACTTCGCCACGGTCTCTGAACTGCACGTCCCCAAGGACCAGGTGGTTCGGTTTCAACTGGAATCAAAGGACGTGCTTCACTCCTTCTTCGTTCGGGAGCTGAGGCTCAAGCAGGACGCAGTACCGGGGCGGTCTATCCCCGGCTGGTTCGAGGCCACCGAGGAAGGCACATACGAAATCGCCTGCGCAGAAATCTGCGGCGCCTCTCACACGGTGATGCGCGCGGAGCTCGTGGTTCAGTCCGCGGAGACATTCGAAGACTGGGCAAAAAACACATCCGGCCAGCAGACCCTGCTCGCCGCAAATGACGAGAGTTCATGATGCACCAACCACAGGGCTTTCTTCGCACACACGTCTTTTCGACCGATCACAAGGTGATCGCCAAGCAGTACATGTTCACGGGCCTTGTCATGGCCGTGATCGGCGGCCTCTTGGCCTATGGCATGCGGCTGCAGCTTGCCTGGCCCGGCGACCCCTTGCCGTTGGTGGGAGCCCTCTCGCCCCACGAGTACAACGCGTACGTCACCATGCACGGCTCGATCATGGTCTTCTGGGTCGCCATGCCGCTCTTGGTGGCAGGATTCGGAAACCTCCTGATCCCACTGATGATCGGCACCGACGACATGGCCTTTCCCACCCTCAACATGATGTCCTATTGGATCTTCCTGGTGAGCTCGGTGGTCCTGATCGTCTCCTTTTTTGTGCCGGGCGGTGCAGCCGCCGGTGGGTGGACGTCCTACCCGCCACTCTCAGCAGACGCGGTCTTCAGCGGCGTGAACTGGGGTGTGAACCTGTGGATTCTCGCGGTCGCGCTGGAGCTGATCGCGTTTCTGATGGGCGGCATCAACTTCATCACCACGGCGATCAACCTCCGGGCTGAAGGGATGCGCATCTGGGATTGGCCCTTCGTCGTCTGGCAGATTGTCATCGCCAGCATTGTGTTCATGGTCAGCGTGGGGCCGCTGATCGGCGGGGCGGTCATGCTCTTACTGGATCGCACCATTGGTACCGGCTTCTACGCCAACTCGCTCGGGGGAGACCCGCTCCTCTTCCAGCACCTGTTCTGGTTCTTTGGACACCCCGAGGTCTATGTGCTGCTCTTGCCAGCCCTCGGAATCATGGGAGAGGTCATCTGCGCGAACTCACGAAAGGCCCTGTTCGCTTTCCGCCACGTGGTCTGGTCAACGATCATCGCAGGGGTGTTGAGCTTTGTGGTCTGGGCCCATCACCAGTTCGTAAGCGGCATCGATCCGCGCCTGGCCGCCCCCTTCAGCCTGACCACAATTCTGATCTCCGTGCCCTTTGCGGTCTCCATGTTTGCCTTCGTGGCGACTCTCTGGAAGGGCTCCATTCGATTCACCACCGCGATGCAATTCGCGCTGGGCTTCATCTCCCTGTTCTTCATCGGCGGGGTGACCGGGATCCTCAACGGGTCGGCCGCTGCCGACATCTACATTCACGACAGCTACTTCGTGGTGGCGCACTTTCACTACACCCTGGTCCCCATCACCTTCTTCGGGACCTTCGCCGGCATCTACCACTGGTACCCGAAGATGTTCGGACGAAAGCTGGATGAGCGCCTGGGCACGATCCACTTCCTGGGCACCTTCATCAGCTTCAACGCCATCTTCATACCCCTCTTTCGGCTGGGCCTTCTCGGCCACCACCGCCGCATCTCTGTCCCGACAGCCTACGACTTTCTCCAGGGCGAACCAGAGAGCCTCCAAGCGATCGCGACCGTAGCGACGGCAGCTCTTCTCGTGTTCCAGATCCCGTTCGTCATCAACCTCTTCCTGTCCATGAGGCGGGGGGAAGAAGCAGGGAAAAACCCCTGGAACGCGACCACCATGGAGTGGCTTGCGGCCTCACCGCCCCCCCATGGGAACTTCACCGAGCGGCCCGCAAGCTACCGAGGCCCCTACACCTACAGCCCACCAGGCGACGGCCCTGACTTTGTCCCCGTCTGGCAGAGCGACGAGGCCCAGGACCAACCACTTGGTGCCGATAAAACCCACCAACAAGCGGGGAAATGATCCGCCATGTCCACTCTTGCCATTCGCCGCACCGCCACAGAGACCCCCACAGGCCGCTTGGGAATGTGGTGGTTCCTTGGTTCCGAAGTCGTCATCTTCGGCGGCCTTGTGACCGTCTACCTGCTCATGAGAATGCGCCACCCCGAGTGGAGCGCTGAGGCCGCCCACACCATGGCCGCAGCCGGTGCCATCAACACCATGGTCTTGCTGACCAGCAGCCTCTCGGCGGTACTAGCCCACGAGGCGGCAGCCAAAGGAGACTTCAAGAAGAGCGCGCGGCTTCTCTTCTTCACGGTCGGAGGCGGGCTCGCGTTCCTCTGCATCAAGGCCTTCGAGTACTCCCACGAAATCCACGCCGGGTACACCCCCATGACCGGGCTCTTCTGGTCTTTCTATTACATCCTGACCGGACTCCACGCGCTGCATGTCGTGGGAGGAATGACCGCCATCGCCGTCGTGGCCTGGAAGACCCCTTCCCAAAAGAGTCCTGAGTGGGTCGAAAACGTGGGGCTGTACTGGCACCTCGTGGACGTGGTCTGGATCTTCCTTTTCCCCCTTCTCTACCTGGCAAGTTGAGGGCTCTATGTCTGACTCCCATTCTTCTCTAAGCTATGTCCAAGTCTGGATGGTGCTGTCCGTCGCATTTGGGCTGTCGTTGGTGGCCACCGCGATCTCCACCAACATCTGGTCCATTGCCTTTGTCTTCCTGATTGCCTTCATGAAGGCTTGGCTGGTGATCTCGCGCTTTATGCACGTGACGCTGGAGCAGCGCTCCATCAAGGTGCTTCTCGTCGGCTGCGTGATGGCTCTCCTGGTTCTCTACGTCGGACTGATTCCCGACATCGTCTATGTCTTTGGCGGAGATCCCCTCCAGTGAGCACCACCATGACCCTCGAAACCAGCCGTCCCTCGCCGACAATTCCCAACGTCGTGCTGGGCTGTGCGCTGTTTCTGATTTCGGAGGCGATGCTCTTTTGCGGGCTGATCAGCGCCTACGTGGTGTTGCGGGCCCAGGCCGGCATCTGGCCTCCACTTGACCAGCCACGTCTTCCGGTCGTCGCCACTGCTGTCAACACCGCGATCCTCCTCGCCAGCGGCGGCCTTCTCTGGCGAAGCGTTTCAGAGTCCTTTCAGGGGCGTCACAAGATCGCGTCCTCCCTTCGACGAATCTCGTTGGTACTAGGGACGGTCTTTGTCCTGATTCAGGGTGTGGAGTGGGGTCGCCTCCTCCACCACGGGCTCACAACTTCTTCCAGCCTGTATGGTTCGCTCTTCTACTCCCTCGTTGGCTGCCACGGACTGCACGTCATCGCCGCCTTGGTGGTGTTCACGCGCATCCACAAGCTGACCCTCGCCGACCCGGCCTCTACCGCGTCCCTGGATCGTCTTCGTGCAGGCCGAATGTACTGGACCTTCGTGGTGCTTGTTTGGCCTCCCCTCTACGCCCTGGTCTACCTGTGGTAGCGCGAACGGCAACTCTTTTGAGCCTATCGGCTTGCCTGGCGAGCACCGCTTTGGCCTGCCCCAACTGCGCCGGAATCCTCTCGGGCAATGAGGCGCTTGGCTATCTCGCCGCGACTGGCTTCATGCTTGGACTCCCCCTGCTGATCCTGGGGGTGTTCTGGCGGTGGCTCTACCAGGCCCACAATGCTCCTGTTCAACTTTCGAGATCAACTCATGGAGAGCTCCATTGACCTCAAAGACTCCATTCCTTTCTTCTCTGCTTCTCTCCGCCCTCATGGGCTGCGAGCCCGCGTTTACTGAACCACAGGTTCTGGGGGGTGAGACCGTATCCGCCGCCACTCTCAACGAGGGGAAGTCAGCGTACTCCTACTACTGCATTTCCTGTCACGGAGCTGACGGTGATGGTCGGGGCCGGTCCTCCACCGACCTCTCTCCTCCACCACGGGATCTACGCACCGCCACATACAAGTTCACGGGGACCTCTACTGAGTACCTGCCAACAGATGCGGCGATTGAGGGGCTTCTTCGCGGAGGACTGCACGGGACCGCGATGTTGGAATGGGAGCTTCCAGACGAGGTCATTTCTCCGTTGGTTCAGTACCTCAAGACCTTTTCTCCAGAGGGAGAGGGCTGGCGGGATCCAGACTCGGAGGTGGGCGAACCCTACAGCCCCGGAGATGACCCCTGGGCCGATAGCGAAGAGGCCATTGCGCAAGGTGAGACCCTCTACCACAGCGTCGCAGAGTGCTCAGCATGCCACCCAGCCTACCAGACCCGTGCAGCCACCAATGCGGACCGGGAGAAGCTCGGGATGTCGTTCAAGTCAGACTTTCGTCCCAACCGGTGGCGTTCAAAACCAAAGGAAAGCAAATCGTACAGCATCCCCATTTCGGGGGATCCAACGTGCAGTACGAACAACGACTGCAACGACGGGGACCAGGTCTGCCGATACGGCCGCTGCGAACAGCCACTCATGATCGTGCCCCCCGATTTTTCCTACCGTAAGCTCAGGAAGGCAAGAGATCTGGCCACCCTGGCACAGATCGTTGGAATTGGGATTCCCGGCACGGCGATGCCCGCCTGGTCGGAGACCTTGAGCTCAAAGGAAATCTGGGCGATCGCACACTTTGTGAACTCGCTCACCGCACTGAAGGGCACCCCTGGTGCCGCCAGGCAAAAGGCGGAAATGGAGGCAGACACCGGCCCCATCTCCCCCCCCACCATTCCGGAGAATTCTACCGAGACGCAATGACGAACTGGCCGCGAAACCTCCTCACAAGGATTCTTGTCCCCCTGACATGGCGGCCCTTCGCACGAAGAATGGCTTCGCGCCTCAAGTACTTTTCTGTCATGGAAGCCGACAGTGCATGGCAGCTTCTTCACGCACTTGAAACCATCGACGAGCCGCAGGCTCGCGCCCTGGTTCTCCAGCACACGCTGGAAGAGCTCCACCACGCCAGTGAATTCGACCGGGTAGCCAACGCGTACGAGCCCTCTCACCCACCCAAGCCGCTGCTTCACCGGGATCCAATCCTGGACCCTGAGAAAGGGCCAGACGCCCACTCTGCCTTCTTTGCCCACGCCCATGTGGGAGAGAAAGACGTTTTTGATCAGTTCAATTCCTATGCGACCGGAATCGGGAACTGCCCGGCGAAGTCCGTCTTTCTCGAAGCCAAGAAGGACGAGCTTGGACACGTGGGACTGACCTACAAATTCCTCTTGTCCAGCGCTGGCACGACGAGGGAGGCGAGTCGATGGATCCGACGTGCCCGCCTGCGCCGCGCCTGGGAAAGCTGGCTTCGGTTCTCCCACCGGTTGGGCGAGGTGCCCATGCGAATCATCCTCACGATCTTGTATTTCCTTGGCCTGTTTGGGGGTGCCTGGGCATGCAGGAGAAGGCTTATGGAGACCGCCTGCCTTGTCGAATCCAGATCTTCTGGCTCGCCATGAACGTACTGGGTGTATCGGCCATGCACAGCGACTCGGCCGCTGCGTTGGTGGTGGGGGGAAGACTTGTAGCAGCCGCCTCGGAGAAGAGGTTCACCCGCCAATCGGGGGAAAACAGCGTTCCGGTCTACTCCATGGAGTACTGCCTGGGAGAAGGGGGAATTTCCGCCCAGGACCTCGACCTGGTCGTGTACCACGAGGAGCCCCACAGCCGCTTCAGTCGCGTCTTCTCCTGCACACTGGGCGCAGCCATTCCCAGTGGGATGTCCCCCTTTGTTCGAACCATGAAGCGATGGATGGAGTCCATGCTCTGGGTTCGCAACGAGATCAGCGCAAAACTGGACCTTCACCCAGACCTGGTGGAGCTCATTCCGCACCACCTCGGTCACATGGCCAACGCCTTTCTCACGTCCCCGTTTCAGGAAGCAGCAATCCTGATCGTGGATGGACAGGGAGAGTGGCCTTGCACCACCCTTGGAAAGGGCACGAGAAGCCCAAGCGTGGACATTGTCGCGAGCGAGCACCTCTCCTATCCGCACTCCTTGGGCCTTGTTCGTCGATCGGTGGCCACATTTCTCGGTTTTCGCCAAGACGAGATGGCACACTCTCTGGACAACCTCGCCCTGTGCGGCAAACCCAAAAGAGCCGACGCGCTCCGAGAAATCCTGGTGGAGAACGACGACCGAAGCTACCAGGTCAAACCGGGCTGGTTTCGATTCGAACGCCTTGAATCCCCCCCCTTCCGCAAGCCCTGGACAGAGCAATTCGAGTCGGTCTTTGGTCCCCCAAGAGACGTTCGAGAGCCCTGGTCCCTCCCCAACGGTGAGAGTCAAGAACCACTTGCCAAAGAACGAGATCAGGAGCTTGCAGATCTTGCCGCCTCACTTCAGGAGGTCATCGCAGAGAGGGTTCTCGCCCTCTGCGAGAGACTTCAGGAAGCCACGGCCTCCTCACAGATCTGCATCGGAGGAGAGGTTGCGGCGGATCCGGATCTCATTCGCAGGATCCAGGATTCCGGACTCTTTGAATCCGTCTTTGTACCTCCAGATGCAGGCGATGCAGGCAACGCCCTGGGGGCAGCGCTGTATGGAGCGACCTCTCGAAACCAGCCGGTCACCTGCGGTGTGTGGCCGTTTCTCGGTCGCGCTTACGACGCAAACCAAGCGGCGCAAACGGCTGCGCAGATGCGGCCCGCTGCATGGCGACGATTTCGCATGCCTACCAGCCGTCCAGACACCTCACGAATCGCCGTTGAACACGAAGCCCATTGCGATGACAGCGCCTTGTTCGCGGCTTGCGTGGAGGCCCTGGAGTCCGGCGCCGCAATGGGGTGGCACCAGGGCCGATTCTCTTGCGCCGACTCCAACCTCGGAGAGCGGGCGATTCTCGCCGCCCCCCAGCACCCGGACACCCTTAGGCAAGTCACCGAGAGGATCACTGGAAAGCTTCCTTTCTCCCGACCCTCCCTGGCAATTGCAACAGAAGATGCAGCCCAGGTGCTGGTGGATCCCCCCATTGACACCCCCTGGAACCAGACCCGCTCGACTGTACACCCGGCAGCCCGATCTGATCTTGGAGCATGCGTCGCTCCGGATGGACGATGTGTGCCCCTGCTCTGTAGCCCCGAGCGCCACCCACGCCTCCACGGACTCCTCAAGGCTTGGGGTTCACGCCAAAAACACCCCGCCCTGGCCCTGTTTGGCCTCGAGGAACGCGGCTATCCGTTGGCTGCCTCGCCAAGCGATGCGCTGCTCCTGTTTGCCCGAAGCGAGCTTGCCTTCCTGGTGGTGGACCACATCCTCATCAAAAAGGTGACCACATGACACCCGTAAAGAAGAAACGCACCCGCGCATCTGCCTCCCGCGCCGCTCTTGAGGCAGCCCGCGCCGTCGTGGTCGCGATGGCCGGCGACAGGCTCCAATTGGCCCTGCCTGTCGTCTTGATTCTCCTGGTGTTTGCGATCGCCTTGGTGGTCTTGTCGCTCTTTCCCGCAATCAGCCCCTTTGTCTATCCGTTGCTCTGAGAGAGGCTGCAATGCGTCGACTCTGGCCTCTTTTTCGGCTCACTCTCTCTTCCGCCCTGGCCGTCTTTGCCGCCTTCGCCGCCCTGGAGTTCTACGCATCAAACCTCTCGTGGCCCGTGGATCCATCTTGGTACTGGCTGGAGGAGACAGACACGAAGGTCACCTTTGGTTGTCAACAATTCCGTCCCGTTCAGTTCTCCATAAAGCCCGCAGAGGGAGTGACGCGCCTCATGCTCCTGGGGGGATCGACCACCTTTGGATACCCGACCAGACCCATAGGCGATGCCCCCTTCACCCGACCCAACCACGGCATCGCAGGGAGCCTTCAAGCCTCTCTCGACCAGGCGTCACCTGGAGAATTCGAAGTCATCAATCTTGGGATCAACGGGGGTGGATCCGACGACACCCTGCGACTCCTTGGCCGTGCCCTTGCCTGGCATCCGAGCGCTGTGCTCGTGTACGACGGGCACAACGAGTTTCTCGCAGCCCCCTCCCGATTCCCTGCCTTCCTGTGGCGCTTTTCCCTGGTTCGCCAACTTCTCCAGGCGCTTCCCCGGCCTACGACGTCACCGGGCTGGATCGGCCCTCCATCCTACGGAACTCCTTCACACCGACAAGCAATTGTGGGGGTCTTTGAAAAGAACCTTCAACGAATTGTAGAGAAGAGCGCCGCGGCCAACATTCCCGTGATTCTTGCCACCCAGGCAGCCAACCTCTCCGGACTTGATCCCAACTGGAGCACGGAAGGTCCCGATTCCCTCTCCGACCTGTCCGGACAGACTCTGGGGCAGGTTCAGGCGTTGTTGGGCCGGTTCCCAAGCTCGGCAGACCTCTCCTGGCAGCTTGGAACGAGGCGCCTGAATGCAGGGCTTGACCCTGGCGGATCCCTGTCTGACGCAGTGAGTCATGACGGTCTGCCCCTGCGCGCCCCAAGCGAGATCAACGAGGTGATTCGGCGGATCTCCCAGAATGAGAATGTTGTGCTTGCAACCACGAGGGCCTCCGTCGAGCAGGCCACTCCATCGCCGGGAAACGATGCCTTTTATGACTGGGTTCACCCACGTCCCGTGGCTGTCTCAGCGCTTGTGAAGAGCTTGTTGCTGGCCCTCACAAAGGCAGAAGTTGTCGAGGGGCCACCACCGCCTGCCCTGCCTGCGCCCACACCCACGCTCGACCTCGCGGAAGGAGAACTCAGGGCAGCAAGGTCCTGGCTACAATGGGCTTGCGTCCGAGGCCATGACATGAGCTGGCGGCTCCAGCAAGCGCGCCTCCTGGCAGCAAGGACGTTGGCTACCCAACCCGGCCACCTGGAGGCACAAGCGCTTCTCGAGGTCGCTGAAGCCATGGAGAGCGACACTCCTGTCGCCCCTGAAATCCCCGGAAATCTTCGCGAGCGCCTGAACACGCTACACGCCTGCATAGCGGACGTTCTCTGACGAACCCCCGGTTTCCTACAACGGCGCCAATTTTGCCGTAAAGTGCCGAAGGGTAGCGGGTTCCTCCACGATTCGAAGGCCTGTGAGGCTCCCCAGCCGAGCCATGACCCGCTCTGCGACCTCCACCACGTAGTCCATGTGCGCCTGGGTATAGACCCGACGCGGAATGGCAAGCCGCACAAGCTGCTGATCGGTGCCGGGGAACATCAGAGAGCCGACCTCTACGCCACGAACCCCTCCCTCGATGTAGAGCGCATTCAAGAAAGCCAACCCAGGGAATTCGGCGTCCGGAATCTCCGGAAGCGCTGTGCCTGCATCCACAAACACCGCATGTCCCCCCGGGGGCTGAAGAACGGGCACCCCCTTCTCCGCGAGCCGCTCAGCCAGGTAGGCAACGCAGCGAACCCGGTAGGCGAGATACCGAGGCTCCAGAGCCTCCTGCAGCCCCACCGCCATTGCCTCCAGGTCCCGCCCAGCAAGTCCGCCGTAGCTGGTAAAACCCTCCCCCAGAATCAAGGCCGATCGAAACAGATCTGCCCACTCCTTTCGCGCTGTGCACAGCAACCCACCAATGTGGACCAGTCCGTCCTTTTTGGCCGACAAGGTAAATGCATCCGACATCTGAAATGCGCACCTCGCAATGTCCTCGGGGCTCCAATCCTGAAACCCCGGCTCGCGCACATGGACAAGCCATGCATTTTCCGCAAATCGAGCTGCATCCAAGATGAGAGGCACTTGGTGTGTACGGCAGATCTCTCGCACCGAATCCAGGTTGGCCATGCTCACCGGATGGCCCCCGCTGGCGTTGTTGGTCAGCGTCATCATGACGAAGGCCACCGCAGCTCCATGATGGTTCAACGCCCCTTCCAACCTCGCCAGATCCATGTTGCCCTTGAATGGGTGGGCGGCCCAGTGTTCCCCAGCCTCCTTGGTAGGAAGGTCCACAGCCTGTGCGCCGGCGTTCTCAAAGTTGGCCCGAGTGGTATCAAAGTGGGTGTTGTTCAGAACAACCTTGCCAGGACCGAGTAGGGTCTCTGCCAAGATCCGCTCCGCGGCACGCCCCTGGTGCACTGGGAAGACATGAGGATGACCGCTCAACCGTCGAACGACCTTCGACAATTTCCGAAAGGAAGAGCTGCCTGCATAGCTCTCATCTCCGCTCATCAACCCAGCCCATTGATCCCGACTCATGGAGCCGGTGCCCGAATCTGTCAGGAGATCGATGGTCACTTCATCGGACCGAAGACCAAAGACATTGTGTCCGGCCCTTTCAAGGGCCTGGACCCGCTCTGCCCGGGTCAGGATCGGTATCTTCTCCACCGAACGAACCCGAAAGGGTTCAATGATCGTTCGGAAACCGTCCGATTCCTCGTCGCCCTCCAAAGCTCCCTGCTTGCCGTTGGGTCTCAACACGACCTCACGTACTCGAACTGCACCGGACGGCCATCGACTCCGCGTCGAGGTGGGCAGATCCACTGGGCCATCTTCCCCGGTTCCAGGCAAGGTTGCATCAAAGATTGAACGTATTCACGATCCGAGGCGGTTGGGAGCCAGTCGTGCCGGTGCTCCATCCACTCTTCTTCTGACACGAGCCGCCCGTCCAAATCAAACCTGTGCTCAGAGTAGAGCCCCTTTCGCCGGAAAAAACGATGACTCGGCAATCGCACTTCAAAGTCACTCCCCTCTTCCTTCAGAGCTCGATTCCAACGCTCCACAACCCGACTGCAGTCTTTGACGTACTCTCTCCGAAGCAGCTCGTTCATGGCACGACGGAGAGGCACACTCCTCTTCACCAGCAGGCCATCCTGCACTATGGGAAGGATCACCTCCCCCCGGGAACAGACGCGATCTCCTTCAATTTGGCTCTCCTTCCACCGCCCTTTGAGCCCCATGGAGAAGGCCGTCGCAGCGTTGGAGCTTTCCTCTGATCCGAAGAGATCCAAACAATAGGCGAACCAGAAGTTGCAGTACTTTTGAAGTGTGTGCAGATCGATTCCACCCTGCCCTCTCGCATCCCCATTTGTATCTTGTCGGCTCAATTGAACCGATCTCCTGAGAATCCTCTCCAATCCTCGCTCGCCGACAAAGAGGTGATGAGCCTCCTCCGTCAACATGAACCGGCAGGTCCTGGACAGCGGATCAAATCCAGACTCGGCAAGAGCGCCCAGCTGGTACTTTCCATCACGATCCGTGAAGCACGTAAAACAAAAGAAACTCAGCCAGTCCTCACAGGGTTGATTGAAGGCCTCCAGGATTCTCGGGCAGTCCGCATTCCCGGCACGACGTACCAGCAGATCATCTGCTTGATCCCGGCCATCTCTCCCAAAGTACCGATGCAGCAAGTACACCATCGCCCACAAGTGGCGAGCCTCCTCCACGTTCACCTGCAACAGGTTTCGCGCATCATAGAGGCTTGGCGCCGATCTCCCGAGCGCCCGCTGCTGTTCGACCGACGCCGGCTCGGTGTCGGCCTGGGTCACAATCAAGCTCTGCAAGAGGCTCCGGCGGTCCCCGGGAACCTCTTGCCAAGCCTCCTGCCCTGCATCGTCTCCGCAGGGCACCTTTCGGTCTGGCACCTTATCGGCAAGAAAGATCCCCCAGCGGTATTCGGGCATCTTGACAAAGCCAAACCGTGACCACCCTCCCGGCTCTGTAGAGACAGCTGTCCGAAGATAGATTTCCTCCTCCGCAAACCCCTCCGGACCCGCTTCTGCCCACCAATCCAGGAATTTGGGTTGCCAGTTGGAGAGCGCCCGTCGCAGCCGCCGGTCACTTGAAAGGTCCACATTGTTGGGTACCGCCGCCGCGTAGTCCATCGCCATACTCTTGTCCTTGTTGCCTTCCGGACAGCGTTGCTCTCCGGACAGCGCTCGATTCAAGCGCCACAATGCATTCGTGCACGTTCACAAGTGCACGTTGTGTGCCAACAACGAGCCATTCAAAGGGCCCCGTGCTCACAGAAACACCCACTGGCCTGAGATTGAAGAGCGCCCCTTTGCTACAGTCAGTGTGCCAAATCGCCCACAACCGGGTAGGCTTGGCTACCAGGCCCTGTCACGATCACCGCCAACGCCGCCCTCCATGTGGCATGGCGTTTGCAGCCTTTTGGGGTCAATTCAAAACAATGGAAGATGAACACAACAAATGACCATTCCCGTCAATGTCCTGATCTGCGACGACGAACCCCTCATTCGATGGGCCCTCCGCGAGCACCTTGAAGGCCTTGACTACCGGGTCTTTGAGGCGGAAAACGGCGCCGATTGCCTCAAGCAAATTGAGGCGGTGTCACCCGATCTCTTGATCACCGACCTGCGGATGCCGGAAATGGGCGGACTGGAGGTGCTTCGTCGCCTGCGCCAGGCTGACAACAAACTGCCGGTCATCGTCCTTACGGCGTTTGAAGCCATTGATTCTGCCATCGAAGCCACCCGCCTGGGCGCACACGACTATCTCAGCAAGCCCTTCGACCTCAGGGAAGTGGAAATTGCCATCAAAAAGGCACTGAAGACCCACCGCCTTCAAGTGGAAGTTCGATACCTGAAGGAAAGCAGCGAGAAGCACTATGGACAAATTGTCGGTGAGTCGCCAGCGATTCGAAAGCTACTCTCCCTCATCAAGCGGCTTGAACACGTAGACCCACCAGCCATCCTGATTCGGGGGGAAACCGGCACAGGAAAGGACCTTGTCGCCAAGGCCCTGCACGACTCGGGCTCCAGGTCGGACGGGCTCTACGTGGAGGTCGACTGTGCAGCCCTCCCTGAGACCCTGATCGAATCAGAGCTGTTTGGGCACGAGAGGGGTGCCTTTACCGATGCAAAAACCGCAAAGCCAGGGTTGTTCGAAATCGCCAAGGGAGGAACCTTGTTTCTGGACGAGATCGGAGAATTGAGCGTCGGTGTGCAGTCCAAGCTTCTTCGAGTTCTTGAGAATCGACGGTTTCGGCGTGTAGGTGGAGTCAACGACATCCAAATGGATGCACAGGTCATCACAGCCACCAACCGGAACCTTGCAGAGGAGGTCGAGAACAAGACCTTTCGGCAGGACCTTTATTATCGACTCAACGTGGTGGATCTCTTGATTCCACCTCTTCGCGAGAGAAGGACCGACGTTCCACTACTCGTGGAATACTTTGTGCGTCAATACAGCAGGGCCTACCACCGTGACATCGTTGGCGTCAGCGAGGCGGCGATGGACTTGATGTGCACGTACTCCTGGCCGGGCAACGTCCGGGAGCTTCGAAACGTGATCGAGCGGGTGATCATTCTGGAAGCCGACGACACCATCGAGGTCGCGCATCTTCCTCTCGAAATCAGATCTCAGGAACCGTCCCCAGAAAAGGACAACCCGATGAACCTCTTGGTCCTCGGAGAAGAGGGGGCGAGCCTGGAAGAGGTAGAGCGAACGCTCCTGGAACAAGCACTCACTCAATCCAACGGAAACCAGGTGCAGGCAGCCAAGCTACTGGACATCAGCCGGTATGCCTTGCGCTACCGCATGGAGAAGCACGGCATTCGAATCAAGCGGAAGGCAGCCCAAGGCGAAAGCAAGCCCCCCGAAGGGGCTGGTTCGGGTTCTCCACCAGCTCAAGAGTTCCCGACATCGCCTCCAGAAGCTGGCAACTGATCGCAAGCCCCAGGCCTGTTCCCCGTGCTTTGGTGGTTACAAAAGCTTCAAAGAGCGTCTCCTTGACAGATGGACTGACCCCGGGACCGTCATCCAGTACCTCCAACTGCGGGCCCGGACCCACCCGAACCAGGACTTTGCCCTCCGGCCCCGCCGCCACCGCCGCGTTCTGCAGGAGGTTCACGAGCACCTGGCACACACAGTCCGGATCTGCCCACACCATGGGGGCCCCCAGGTCCACAAACTCTGACTTGAACCCCCGATCATTGATGACCTCAAGCGCCAGCGCACCCAGGTCCGTAACCTCACAGGTAGGAGCAATGACCCGACCATACAAGAGGAGATCGGTCACGAGATGATCCAGACGAGAAACCTGTTCGGTGACAAGGGAAAGCGCCCTTCGCCGCCGATCTGACTCCGGCAGCCCCCCGATCACCACTTGAACCGTGGACGAAATGCCTGCAAGTGGGTTCCGGATCTCGTGAGCGAGATTCGCGGTCAGAGCACCGATCTTCGCAAGTGACTCGGACTGACGCGCCCTCAATTCCCCTTGCCTCTCTTCCGTGATGTCCTCCACCTTGATCAACACGTCAGACAAATCATGGGTCATGGGAACCACACTGACCCTCAGGTGTTTCTTCGCCTCTCCGGCACCAAGGGACACCCCGCCAACATGGACAGCAGTCCCTGACGCAACCACCTGCTCCAGAAGCTGTGCCAGCGGAGTCTGCCCAAACAACTCTTGGGGAAGCACCTCCAGCGCTCGATCGCCAACCGAGATTTCCCTCTCCAAAATCGATCGGCCCATCTCCGTGATGGCCGTAATCTCGCCTTCCCGATCAATACAGATCACACCAGCCGGGAGATTCTGTACGACCTCAGAGTGCAGCGCCTGTAAGCGCGCCAATTCTCGAGTCTCCAGGTAGGAGGTGATCATGGCTGCAAGATCCAGGTCCGTAATTCGAAGAATGGACTGGCTGACGGCGCCCACCGCCTTCCCGTCGCAAACCTCCGCTGCTACCTCCAGGAGATCACTTCTCATGACACTCATCGCCGTAAACATGTATCGCTCGTCGAGACCAACCCGAACGTGCACCTCGCCGATTTGACGCCGACGCCGAAAGTAGGCCAGGTCATGGGGTCCCTGAAAAACCTCGGTGAGCCAATTCAGAAGGGTCTTTCGAAGACGCTCCACCTGGGCGTCATCCTTCAACACACCTCGCGCACCCGGAAAGTCTGCAATGACCTCGTAAAAGTGGCCCACAATCCGCCTGAAGTGGGGTCGCAACAGAGGGTAGACTTCCGCAAGCCGCTTGGAATCGTCTTCTGAAAACCCTACATAGGCCTTCATCTCTGCCCAATCATCTGGGTACGTCGATGTGCAATCGACCGTGTCGGTCTTGTCTGTTCCCATGGTGCAACCCTAATGCGGGCCCGGGTGGGCGCCAGCACCCACAGAACACTCACACCAAGTTGACCCTACTGCCCCAATCCCCGGCGAATTGCCGCAGCCCAGGGATGGATGGACATGGCTGCCTGGTCCGCAGGTCTCATCACCCGGTAGATCTCCTGGAGTAGACCCTCCGCTTCCTGAAAGAACCTCTGTGCGCGGAGGGTGCTGCCGAGAGACTGCGCATAACGGGCGCTTGCCAGGAGATACTCCATGCGAAGTGCGTGGACGGGCTCGTCAAACATCCACCTCAGCACGGGCCCGAACGAAAGGTCCGGGTCTTCTCGTCCGGAGAGCGCCCGGGCGCGTGCCGCGCAGGCCTCTCCCAGCACAGGCATGTGGCCTTCCTCCTGAAGCTCCTGGATTCCCAGAGCCAGGTCGTCTGCACCTAGTTCCATCTCCCCGAGGCCAACCCGTGCCTCCCCCCGGTAGACCCGCAGCTGGGAGGAGATGATTCGAAGATCAGCGTCCTCTGCCTCTCCCACAAGGGGATCGAGAAGCGTGAGGGCCTCGCGGTGGTCTCCGCTGGCCAGGGCGATCTTTGCCTTGACCAGCCCCAACCCCGCACGAAGATGCAAGTGCTCCCCCAGATCCAATTCAGTCTCCACGCGCTCCACCCGCTGCCGGGCCCGTCCCAGGCGGATCATCTCCACCTCCAGCTCGGCAAGGTTCAGCAGCATCAGAGCATACCGAAAGGCCGAGGCTCCCTCCCGCAAGGCAGGAAGCTCCTCGGTCAACAACTGCACACCCTCAGCAAAGGCCGCCTTGTGCCGGAGCAGGTCGCAGAGGTTGGCCTGGGCGTGCCACAGCCCCTCCCGATCCCCTGCTTGCTCATAAAGCAGAGCAGACTCCCTCAGGTCAGTCTCAGCCGCACGAATCCCTCCTTGGGCGAGGTGCACCACCCCCCGGCCAAGGAGTGCACGGGCAATGTACCGTCCCTGGCCATGACGGCGAGCGTGTTCCAGGCCGGCCTGAAACCAGTGCATGGCCTCGACAAAGTGACCCCGGTACCACTGCACACGACCCAGGTTCATGCCCACCTCGGCCTTGAGAAGCGCCGGGGCCCGGGCCACCCGGGTGCGGGCCTTTTCCAACAAGTCCCACGCACCATCCAGGTCTCCCTGGGCCACTTGCAACCTTGCATGGTGCATGTTGATTTCCCCTCGAAGAATCTCCGTTGGCGCCATGGCATAGGCCCGATCGATGGAGAGCTTGGCTTCCGGATCCCCCGGATGAGAGACCAGGCGACACCTGGCAGAGGCCAGGTAGAGGCAAGCCAGGGTCTGTCGATCGGGCTTCTTCACGGTGGGGACAGCAGCCACCGCGGTCGCAAGGACAGGGGCCACCTCCTCCGCCCGATCCCACTCCAACAACGGCACCGCCCATTCCACCGTCTCCGAAATGGCTTCATCCGCCCAGCCTGCTTCCGCCAAGAGTCGGATCTTGGCCGGCCCCGGTGGCTCCCCGCGCATGGCCTGAGCCAGAAGCCGTCGAAACACGTCGCGTCGCAGGTCGCGAAGGCGCTCCATCAGGAGCTCCCGGGTCAAGCCCATTCGAAAGGACCAGATCTCGTCCCGGGCTCCATCCCGGGAGTTGAGAAGGCGTCGACTGACAAGGTCCTGAAGGATCGAGGCCACCTCCACCGGGGATCCTTCCACCGCCTGCGCAAGGACCCTGGTTCGGGCCTCTCCCCCAGCCACCGCAAGCCCCTGCAGCAAACGCAGCGCCTCCACAGGCAACGCATCCAAGCGCAGGCGAATGGCATCCCGGGCCGTACTGGGAATTCCAATCTCTCCCCCGGTTCGATCCACCCACTCGATTCCCTCCCGGGTCTTGCGGGCCTCGAGAAGCGCCCCCTGGACCATGGCACGAACCACCTCACCCACAAACCCCGGCATCCCGCCAGTCACCTTGTGAATGGACCTTGCCAGCTCCATGGAAGGTGGCTGCCCTCCGAGCATGCTCTGCACCAGCTTCTGGACCTCCTCCGCCTCAAGGGGCTGCAAGTCCACGCGACTTGCCTCGGGCAAGCGCTTTCGAATGGCCGTTCCCGGGGCATCGGAGTCATCCGGGGCCGTTCCAAGGAACAGCACCGGAACCTCCGCCTCCCGGCAGCGCTGCCTCGTGTAGGACAACGCATCCAGTGCCACAGGACTGGCGCGGTGAAGATCCCCAAGGGCCACAAGCACGCGACCCTCCTCCTGTGCGCAGCGAATCAGGCTCGTGGCCACGTACCCGAAGAGCTGCTCCTGGACCGTGCCCGTGGCCATCTCGATGTCGTCCCCAAACTCCGCTGTGGTCTCGTCCTCAATACCCAGGGTTCGCTGGACATCGTCGGCCACCTCCAACAGCACACCCAGTCCACGCTCCCCACCAAAGCGACCGCTGTAGCAGCGCCATCCCTTCTGTCGTGCTCCAGCGACCACAGATCGCATCATGCGGGAACGGCCAGACCCCGCACTTCCCACCACCAGCACGACCTTGCCCGGAGACTCCTGCGCGAGAAGCTCCGTGACCTTATCCAGCTGCTCCGAGCGCCCCACCAACCGCGAGGGTCCCAGGGTCGGGCGCTCCGCCTGAGGTATTCCCACCAATTGACTTGCCAGGTAATCCGCCACCACCGCCGCAGACGCCGGACGGTCCCCCGGATCCTTCTCCAGGAGCCTCAGAATCAACTGATCCAGTGCCTCCGGCAGCATGGGCACGAGCTTTCGAGGGGGCACAGGGCGTCGCTCCACGTGCAGCCGGGCGAGCTCGTGGGGAGAGTCAGCCTTGAAAGGCCGGCGGCCGGTGCTCAAGCGATACAGCAGGACCCCCAGGGAGTACAGGTCGGACTTCGCATCCACCGCCTCTCCTGTGATCTGCTCAGGCGAGGCATAGGCAAAAGTGCCCACGAACTCCCCTCGTCGGGTGATTTCTTCCTCCCCATGCATCTGGCGGGCGGTCCCAAAGTCCAGCAGCTTCACCTGCCCCTCTGGCAACACCATGATGTTTGAGGACTTGAGATCTCGGTGCACAATTCCACGATCATGCAGGTAGGCCAGGGCGCGAGACACCTTGACCCCCACCCGAACGACCTCTTCTCCGCGAGCGGCATCTCCGGGCGGCCCTTGTCGGTGCACATGGATCTGCACCGGATCGCCATCCAAGAATTCCATGGACAGGTAGGGGTTCCCCTCGTGCATTCCGTACCGAAAGACCCGCACGATGTTCTTGTGATCCAGGCGGGTCAAAGCCTTGTACTCCCGCGCAAAACGCGGACGGGCGAGCCCCCGATGGGTCAACAACTTGACCGCGACGCGCTCGCCGCTGGCGGGATCCTCTGCCTCGAAGACCGCCCCCATTCCGCCCCGGGCGATGGGACGCAGAACCCGGTAGGGACCAATGCTATCGGGGGTGGGGAATTCTACTTGGGCCAAGGGACGGCCTCCCGTCGAGCTTTATAGCTTAGGCGATGGGCGTCGTTGGGGTTCGGTTGTGTTAGATCCGGCGGCACCATGATGATGCACCTCCTCTTTCTCGCTGCCTGTTCCCACCCCACAGAAGTGTTGGGACTCCCCTCCACCGCGCAGGCATCCGCCGGAGACACGGTCGTGACCTGGAGCGGCGGCACGCTGACCCTGGGCGCTCTGAGCCAGGCCGCGGAGGCGGAACTAAGCCAGCTGGAGATTGAGTACCTCCAGAACCGCCACGAGCTGATGAAGCAGACAGCCAACCGCATGGTCATCGATGCAATCCTGGAGTCCGAGGCCTCCGCTGCCGGCATGGAGATTGACCCTTGGTTGGAGAAGCAGGTGGTGGGCCAGGTGGGCGAACCCACGGAAGAGGACCTCATGGCCTTCCATGCCCGGTATGCCCAGCATTTCGGAGGGCAACCCCTGGATGCCGTCCGGGCCCAGCTGACGGATGCGTGGCAGCAACAGTCCCGTTCAGAGGCGGCCCAGGTGCTTCTGGGCGAGCTGATGGAAAAGCACAAGGTCCACTTGGACCTGCCTTACCCGGAGCTTCCGCGCATTCCCATGGAAGGGGCGGGCAATCCGTCCAAGGGGCCGGCTGATGCCCCCATCACGATCATTGAATTCGCCGAATACCAGTGCCCCTACTGCGGCAAGGCCGGCGAGGTCATGGAGCAACTTCTCGCCGAGTACAAAGACCAGATTCAGGTCGTGTTTCGAGACTTTCCCCTGCAATTCCACGATCGCGCCATTCCGGCGGCTGTGGCCGCGAACTGTGCGGGAGCACAGGACAAGTACTGGGCCATGCACGACATCCTCATGTCCAACCAAGGAGCGCTGCAGGATACCGACCTGGAGAAGTACGCCTTCGATGCACAGGTGGAGATGGAGGCCTGGCGCGCCTGCGTAGCGGACCCCGAGCCCCAGGTAAAGGAGATCATGGCCGACATGGAAGCCGGAACCAAGGCCGGAGTCACCGGAACGCCGGCGTTTTTCGTGAACGGGATCTTCCTGTCCGGTGCACTGCCCTATGCTTCCTTCAAGGAGATTATCGATCGGGAGTTGGGCGAACAGTGAAGCCACTGGAGACCATCAAGAAAGAGTTTGAGACCCGGCTGGCAAGCGCCGAAGACCTGGGGTCCCTCGACGAAATTCGCGTCGCCTACCTGGGAAAAAAGGGAGAGGTCAAGGCCCTCTTGAAGCAAACAGGCGCCCTCCCTCCCGAGGAGCGCGCGGGCTGGGGCAGCCAGGTGAACGCCCTCCGGGATGCACTCGAGTCCCAGCTTGCTGCCCACAAGGAGCACCTGGAGCGAGCCAAAGCCGATGCCGACCTGGCCAAAGGCTGGCTGGATCCATCCCTGCCGCCCCAATCCCAGGGGTCAGGCAAGCTCCATCCCATCACCCGGCTTCTCGCAGAGGTCATCGACCACTTCCACGGACTTGGATTCTCAGTGGCCTCCGGTCCCGAAATCGAGGACGAATGGCACAACTTCGACGCCTTGAACATTCCCGCGGATCATCCGGCCCGGGATGTGTGGGACACCTTCTACCTGGACACCGGCGAGGTCCCCCGGACCCACACAAGCTCGGTCCAGATCCGCACCCTGGAAAACCACGCCCCCCCCTTGCGCATCATCGCGCCTGGAAAGTGCTTTCGAAACGAAACCATCGACGCCACGCACCTGGCCTGCTTCAACCAGGTGGAAGGTCTGTTTATTGACCGGGACGTCACCGTAGGGCACCTCAAGGCCACTCTGGAGGGGCTGGTGGAGCGCCTCATGGGACGCACGGTCCCCACCCGCTTTCGACCGGCCTTCTACCCTTTCGTCGAGCCCGGCCTGGACCTGGACATTGAGTGCATCTTCTGCACCGGCAGCGGTTGCAGCGTGTGCAAGTCCACGGGCTGGATCGAGGTCATCCCCTGCGGGATGGTCCACCCCAACGTGCTCACCGCCTGTGGACACGATCCCGCCGAGTGGAATGGGTTTGCCTTCGGCATGGGGTTCGACCGCATGGTGATGCTCCGATATGGAATTGACGATCTACGCCGACTTTATGACGGCAACCTCTCCTTGATCCGTTCCCTGTAAGTCCCGGACATCGGGCACCGGAGGCACCATGCGTTCCCTGATTCTCCTGTCCTTCTTCGGCATGGCTCTCTCTTCCTGCACCGGGGGCAAGCTCGTCACGGACGACACCGGTGAAGCCGATGCAGATGCAGACGCAGACGCAGACGCAGACGCAGACGCAGATGCAGATGCAGATGCAGATGCAGATGCAGA
>CAZRYF010000005.1:16084-67525 GCA_964604165.1 uncultured Enterobacterales bacterium | reverse complement strand
GCAGATGCAGATGCAGATGCAGATGCAGATGCAGACGTGGATCGCGCCAGCATCACCCTTGAGGTCCGCTTGGATGCCTCCCCGGAGTCCGGCTGGATGCTCGGGGCCTTTGCCCTGGAAATGGGCGAAGAAGATCTCTCTGTGCTCGGCGAGGTCGCCACCGTTGCGGCGGACGAAAACACCCTGGAAGTCACGGTGCCCGGGCTGGCCGACAGCATGATTGTCGACTTCGACGACGGCGGCACCGGCGCCATTGTTCTACTTGCTGGGTACCACGACGCGGACGAAAGCGGGACCTGGACGGAGGGAGACTCGGTGAGGGGTGCTTCCGCTGATCTGCTGGTCTACCAGGACACCGCCGACAACGGAAACACCCTCGACACCTGGCTTCTCATGACCGTTGATTTTGGGAGTGAAACCGATCCCACCATTCGCAGTCCCAGCGCCGGGGCAGATCTCACGGTGTTCAGCCTGCGGGAGTCGTTTTCCTTTGGTGGAACCTACGACAGCGCAACACCTCTTCCAGCGGGTGCTCGCATGGCCACCTTTGGCCTCATGGAGGTCGCCTCCGGCACCCCGATCGCCGATCGGCCCCTGGACGAGGAGGTCACTGGGAATCTTGACTTCACCCTGAACGGCGCCCCGGGTGCGGACCGGATGTTTGAGCCGGAACCAGGACTGGAAATGGGCCTGGAGTTTCCCACCCTGTACTTGGATGACTCAACCCCCTCGGGACCTGACGCTGCCGACACAAAGCTGGCCTGGGCCTGCCTTGAAGGTGAAACGGTCGGGCTGGCGTGGCTCCCTGCGTTCTATGACCTCGGCGTGGCGCTCATGGCCTTGAGTTCAAACATCCGGCCCGGATGGAATGCCATCTACACCAGCCAAGACTGGGAGATCATCACGGATTCAGAGACGGCCGCGCTGAACTTCTCAGCCACTGCCTGCACCTTTGGGGAGGTCGAAGAATGATGCTCGCAGCTGCATGGATCCTGGCTTCCTGTACCCCTCCTTCGGAGGACACCGGGGCCGACAGCGCAACGGACCCCTCCTCGGCCTGTGACACGGTCCCCGAGGGAGACGTGGTGCTTCCCCTGGACGAGTCCCCCCACGACGAGGATGTCGAGTGGTGGTACTGGACCGGGCACCTTCAGGACGAGGCCGGACGGTGGTACGGCTTCGAACACGTGTACTTCTCCTTTGTCTTTGGGTCCTCCACCGCGATGATGGTCCACCACGCCCTCACAGATGTAGACGCCCAGGACTTTGACTTCCTCGTGGACTACCAGATGGGCGCCTCAGCAACCGCGCCTGCAGAGGGCGGGTTTTCCTTCTCCATGGGCGACCAGAACGCAGCGGGAGCCAACGGGTCGGACCACCTGCATGGGGAGACCGGAAGCAGCGTTCTGGACCTGGACCTCGTGGCTACCAAGGCACCGGTTCTCCAGCACAGCACCGGCTACACCGAATACCCCTTTGGCGGGTACACCTACTACTATTCCCGTCCCCGCATGACCGCGGAAGGCACCCTTCAGATTGACGGAGAGACCCGGGAGGTCTCAGGCACAGGCTGGTTTGACCACCAGTGGGGGGCCCTGGCTGAGGCGGTCGGAATGGGCTGGGACTGGTTCGCCCTGCAGCTGGACGATGGCCGGGAGATCATGGTTTTCCTGCTCCGACCCGAAGATGGCGACCTGCTCGCAGGGGCCACGGTGACGGATGCGGACTGCAACAGCGTTGAGGAAGAAGAAGTCACCGTGACCGCCACAGGAGAGTGGACCAGCCCCACCACCGGCTGCACCTTCCCCATGGGTTGGGACCTGTCCGTCGGCGGCGAGACCTTCACCGTCACCCCCGTGATGGAAGACCAGGAAATCGGCACGGACTACCAGGTCTACTGGGAGGGCGCCGCCACCGTGAGCGGCAGCGCCACCGGCCGCGCCTATGTGGAGCTGACCGAGTACTGCGAGTAGCGCCCCTACTGGCTCGTCAGGGGCTCCGTGTCCTCCACACCGTCTTCCGGCGGTGCAGCCCAGGCCACCAGCCCCCTTTCCTCGTCGGTTCCCGCGATGGTGTTGTCCAAGAACAAGGCCGTAAACGCCCCCACCGCCATTCCCGTGCTGCCCAGCGTGTTCATGATGGTGGCCAGCCAGGCCGGCTCAAACACCACCGGGTTGGCGCTGAAGTACTCAGGCACCGACAGCCCCATGAAGAAGGCAAATCCGAGGATGAACAGGTTGCGGGCGCTGTTGAGGTTCACGAACTGCAGATTCGACAGGCCCACCGCCGCGATCATGCCAAACATGGCGCAGTACATACCCCCCACAATCGGCTGGGGAATGGTGGTGAAAAGGGCCCCGAACTTGGAAACCATCCCCAGGACAATCATGATCAGCGCTCCGGCTTGCACCACCCGCCGAGACCCCACCCGGGTGAGCCCGATGGCACCGATGTTCTCGCTGTAGCTCGTGGTGCCATTGCCCGTCCCGAAGATCCCCGCCACAAGGCAACCAATGCCCTCGAAGGTGATGCCCCGGTTGATGGTCCGCTGATCGGGGATAGGGGCGCCCGAGAGACGTGCACAGGCGTAGTAGTCCCCAATAGACTCCACCATGGATGCGATGTACCCGGCCAACATGCCCACAAAGGCCGCCACACCAAACTGGGGCATGCCCCACTGAAAGGGCATGGGTATGCGGAACCATGGGGCGTTCTCCAGGTTCTTCATGCTGGTGAACGCCGGATGGCCCTCCTGGAACACGCCAGTTGCAGTGCAGGTCGCGGCCACAATCCAGGCCCCCACAATGGCCATGAGGATCGGGTAGAGCTCAAAGGCCCGGGACCGGGTGCGCAGGTACTGGGAAAACAGGATGATCAGCGCGATGGTCAGGCCGCCAATGGGCCAATGTGTGCCCGCCACAGGGGCCCCAAACTTGAACAAGGACAAGCCAATCAGGGCAATGGTGGGCGCGATGGTGATCGGCCCCACAAAGCGTAGCAATCGGCCGACCAGGCCGGTGGCCCCCACGGCGATCTCCACGAGTGAGCCCGCAATGATCGCCCCCTGGACGTGCTGCATCTTGAACTCGAACCCCATCTCGGCCACGCCAGCCAATCCGCAAATGGTGATGGCCGGGGTCAGAAACGAGAACGTCCCGCCCTGGATGATCGGCAGGCGGTTTCCCCAGGTGGTCTGGAGCATCGTGGTGATGCCCGAGACGAAAAACATCGTGGCGATCAGAAAGCCCAGGTCCCTCGCCCCTTCGGGCGTGGCTGAGTCGATCCCTAGAGGTCCGGCGAGAATCAATGGAATCGCCACCGTGGAGCCAAACATGGTCAGGTAGTGCTGGAATCCCAGGACCATGCACTCTCCGGTGGGGGGAGCATCCTCAATTCCATAGAGAAGATTTGGCGCAGACTGGCCCATGAAGTCTCCCTTTCCTGGCTTCGAGCCTATCGCATGCGGGTATACTTCCCCTGGCACACGGTCAAGCAATGCGACACTTTCGGCGCTTCTCTGTCTGGTGGATCCTCTTCGGGTCGCTGGGGTGCTCTGACTACTTCTTCAACAACAAGGCGGCGGAGGCCGAAGACGGTGAGGACCACCACGCCAGCGGCTCCAGCGCCGCGCCCCTGCCCCTGGACCTCTGCGATGCACAGGCCACGGAGGCGCCGAGTCGGGTGACCCTCGACGAAACCTGCCGGGCCGGCGGCACACCGGAGCTGGAAGTGGTGGTGGAATGGTCCATGACCGACTTTGAGTCCTTTGAATACCCGGAGTACCGAGAGACCCTCATGACGCCCGTGGTAGGGCAGCTGACGGACGACAACCAGGACGGCTCCATCGACGCGACCGACGTGCCAGACATCGTGATCGTGACCGACAGGGGCGCCAACGCGGGCAACTTCCACGGAGTGCTGCGCATCCTGGACGGCCAGGGAACCGGCGTCCACCTGACCGTGAACCACGTCACCTACGAGAACACGGACTACCACCCCTACCAGTACACCAACGTGGCCATCGGCGACATCGATAACGACGGACTGCCGGAGATCGTGATGGTGGCGGGGCGCCTGTACCAGGGGGGTCCCGGAGACCCGGATCCCCCGGAGCCAGAAGACTCAGGCGATGTTCCACCGGATCCGGACAGCGGCGATGCGGATGACACCGGCATGGACGACACGGGCGGGGACTCGGGGGAGAACCCGGTACGGGACACACACGAGAGCCCCTGCCGGGTGGTGGCGTTGACCCACGACGGACAGTTCGAGTGGGCCCTGGACGACGTGGAGATCGCCTGCGGCGGCCACGCACCCGCCCTGGGGGACTTGGACGGAGATGGATCGGTGGAGGTGATTCTGGGCAACCTCGTGATCGACGGAGCCACCGGCGCGCTGCTGCACCAGGTGCTCGACGGGATTGGGACCTTCATGGCCTACCCGGAGATCGGCTACCACTCCTTTCCGGCAGACTTGAACGGCGACGGCCAGCAGGAGATCGTGACCGGCAAGTCGATCCAGGATGCCCAGGGCAACCGGATCTGCGTCATGGAAAACGAAGAGGATGGCTTCCCGGGGGTCGCGGACCTGGATGGAGACGGGCAGGGAGAGGTGGTGTCCGTGGGGGAGGGCCGGGTGAACATCTTCAATGGCAGCTGCGGCTTGCGGTCCACCTTTGCCCTGGCGGGCACAGGCAATGGAGGCCCCCCCACTCTGGCGGACATGGACGGCGACGGGGAGGTGGAGATCGGGGTCGCCGATGCGAGCCGCTACGCGGTCTACGAGGCAGCCGGCACGGTTCTTTGGAGCCACCCGGTGGAGGACGAGTCCTCCCACGCCACCGGCTCCTCGGTCTTTGATTTCGACGGAGATGGCAGCGCTGAGATTCTCTACGGGGACGAGACCGCGTTCTGGATCTTCGACGGCGCCACGGGAACCGTGCGGTACACCACAGACAGCCATACCTCCCGCACCTTGCACGAGTACCCGGTGGTGGCCGACGTAGACGGCGACGGCGAGGCGGAGGTGTTGGTGGTGAACGGCGGCGGCCACGGCGACACCGAACACTGGGGCGTCTTCGTGCTGGGCAGCGCCGACCACGACTGGCGCCCGGCCCGGACCGTGTGGAACCAGCACGCCTACAGCATCACGAACATCGATGAAAACCTCGAGGTCCCATCCCCCGTTCCCGCGAACTGGCCCACGTACAACTCCTTTCGCAGCGGCAGCCTGACCAACGGCGTGGATCGCTTGTGGGTCGATGCAGTTCCGGTCCTGGAGGGCGTTTGCACCGACGAGTGCGACAACGGACAGGCGGAGCTCATTGTGCGCCTGGGGAACTCAGGCACCCAGGAGATGCCGGCAGGCATTCCCCTTACCATCTACGCTCTCATCGCAGAAACCGAGCACACCCTGGCCACCCTGACCACCACAGACCCGATCCCGCCCGGCCAGACCACCAGCGGCTATCGCCTCTCCATCGACCCGAACCAGGTCACCGGCGCGACCCTTCGCCTGGTCGCCGACGACGACGGCACCGGCGCCGGCACGATTGAGGAATGCAACGAAGACAACAACGTCTGGGTGGTGACCGAGGCGATCTGTCCGTAGAGGCGGTCCGTAAAAGAAACGGCCGCCCTCGCAGAACCCCCCGTAGGTCCGTGAGGGAGAGGATCAGTCCCGAACCTGTCGCGTGTTCGAGCCTCGAGTTGTCGAGCCCACAGGCGGGACCGTCTATGTCTTCACGTCTCCAAACACTGGGACCCACCTATTTGGTACTCGGGACAGATGGGTACTTCGCGGCTGACAGACGATAGCCCTCCCTACGGCAGCTGCTCGATCATGTCCCCGTAGGTATCCGGACGCCGATCCCGGAAAAACTGCCACACCTTCCGAACCTCTTCAATCATGTCCAGGTCACAGTCCGCGTGAATCAGCTCGTCATGGCCCTTGGCGGTGAAGACCTTCTCGCCTGTCTCAGGGTCCGCATCAAAGGCGGCCGAAGAAGCCTTGACCAAGAACTCCCCGCGGGGGTTGCAGATGTAGCTGTTGCCGTAGAACTCACCGATCTCCCAGGGTCCCTCGGTGCCCACCCTGTTGCTGGCGGCCATGAAGTAGCTGTTGGCCACCGCATGGGCGGGCTGCTCCAGCTCCCAGAGATACTGGGACAGCCCCGCCACCGTGGCGGAGGGGTTGAACACGATCTCGGCACCGTTCAGGCCCAGGAGGCGGGCCCCTTCCGGGAAGTGGCGGTCGTAGCAGATGTAGATCCCGATTCGGGCGTACTTTGTCTGGAAGGTGGGGTAGCCCAGGTTGCCCGGCTTGAAGAAGAACTTCTCCCAGAAGCCGCTGGTCTGGGGGATGTGGTTCTTGCGGTAGACCCCCACGGTGCTTCCGTCCGCATCCAGCACCACAGCCGAGTTGTAGTAGACCCCTGCCATGACCCGCTCATAGATCGGTACCACCATGACCATGTCGTACTTCTTGCAGTAGGGCCGGAGTCGCTCCACCGTGGGTCCGTCCGCGGCTTCCGCGGCGTCGTACCAGCGCTTGTCCTGGGAAGGACAGAAGTAGGGACCGTTGAAGATCTCCTGGAGACCCAGGATCTGCACCCCGGCCTCGCCCGCCTGCTCAATGAAGGGCAGGTGCTTTTGGAACATGGCCTCCTGGATGTCCGCCACGGGGACCGACTCGTCGTTGAGCGGGTTCGAGACCTGGATCAGGCCGACCTTTACGTTTCTTGCCATGGGGGACTCCTAGTAGAATTTGGACGTGCGCTTGGCGCTCGCATGGTTGATGTATACCGTCTTGAGCTCGGCGTAGAATTTCCAGGCATCCGGACCCATCTCCCGGGGCCCGACCCCGGTGGCCTTAATGCCGCCAAAGGGCAGGTGCCCTTCCCCGCCAATGGTGGGGGCGTTGACCTGTGTCATGCCTGTCTCCAGGTGCTTCACGCAGGCGAAAGCGCTGGACAAGGACTGGGTGAAGACCGCGCTTGTGAGTCCGAAATCCACGGCGTTGGCCGCCGCGATGGCCTCTTCAATGGAGTCCACCCGGATCACCGTGAGGAAGGGGCCAAAGATCTCCTCGGTGGCTATGCGGGAGTCGGGCGCGGCGTGGTCATAGACCGAGGGGGCCGGAAAGAAGCCACGGGAGAGAGCGCCGTCCTCGAGGCGGCCACCACCGACCATTCGCTGCGCACCGTCGGTCTCGGCGATGGCGTGGTACCGCAGGACCTGCTCCATCTGCCGCTGGGAGACCGAGGGACCCATGGTGGTCGCTGGATCCATCGGGTGACCCGCACGCACTTCCCGCGCAGCCGCCACCACCTTGGCCACAAACTCGTCTGCCACCTCCCGGTGCACAATCGCCCGGGAGGTGGCGGTGCAGCGCTGGCCCGTGGAGCCAAAGGCCCCCGTGGCTGTGGCGCCTGCCGCCAGGTCCAGGTCTGCATCCTCCAGGACCAGAATTGGATTCTTGCCCCCCAGCTCGCACTGGACCGGCTTGTGGTTCTCCCCACAGGTGCGTTCGATGATGCGGCCCACCTCAGTGGATCCGGTAAAGGAGATGGCCTTCACGTCCGGGTGGGTCAGAAGCGCCTGGGCGGGGGCCACATCCCCATAGACGATGTTCACCACGCCCTCGGGAACCCCTGCTTCCGTGAGAATCTCCCCGATGATGTGCGCGGTCAGGGGGGTCTCGGGGGCGGGCTTGAGCACCACCGTGTTGCCGGTGATCAGGGCCGGGGCGATCTTCCACAAGGGAATCGCCACCGGGAAGTTCCAGGGCGTGATCAGCCCCACAACCCCGTGGGGGCGCCAGATGGTGCAGGCAAAGGTCCCGGGCAGCTCGCTCTCCGCTGTCATTCCCGTGATGCGGCGCGCATCTCCCGCAGCGAACTCAAGGTACTTGAGCGTCTTCTGGATCTCCCCCTTGGACTCCGGGTAGATCTTTCCCTCTTCCAGCGAAAGGGCCTGGGCGAGTTCGTCCCCGCGTGCCCGCAGAACCCGGGCCACATTCAGGATGATGTCTCCCCGGGTGGGGGCGGGCGTGTCCGACCACTCCGGGAAGGCCGCCCTGGCAGCCGCAACAGCCGCCTCCACGTCTTCCGCACCGGAATCCGGGGCGGTACCCAAGAACTGGTCGGTGTCCGCGGGGCAGCGATTCTCCTGCACCTCGCCTGCAATCGCGGGCACCAGGTGCCCTGCAATCAGGTTCTGACAATTCACCGGGGCAATAGCATCCATGAGGCTTCTCCAGGAAGAACGGAGAAGTCTATCCAGGTGTGGGCCAGCAGGCAGCACATGGAGCGCTGACGCTACTCACACAACCCGGTCAGATCCAACACGACCTCGTTGTTGGCATCGTTGCACTCATTGGCCGTGTCCACGGCCTGGACCACCCCCACAAGCTTTGCGTAGGGCAGCACATCTGCCATCGTGTACTCCCACAAGAACCCGGTGGCGGAGCGTCCCGCCAAGAGCACGCTTGTGATCGCCTCGCTTTCCAGCAGAGTGCGATTTCCATCCACATCTTCTCCGAAGAGCTTCACCCGGATGCCCCCCCCAATCCGTGCCAACCCCTGGTTGGCAGGCTGCATCACCACGGTCACCCCCATGCCACAGTCTTCCTGGCAGACCCGTTCCCCCACCAGGGTCAAGTCCGGCGACCCCTGTGGGTTCATGTCTCCCGGGGCCCCCTGGCGGAAGTTGTTGTGCTGTGGCCAGTTGGCCTGGGGTTGCGAGGGAATTCGCAGCAGCGGGTCCACGTTTACAATGTTGTAGGCGTGCTGGTTCCAGAGCATCCGAGCGCTCACCCAATTGTCGTCCACCTCGCCCACCACGTAGATGCCGCTCTTGGCCTGGGAGTTGGTCACGACGATCTCCGCGTTTCCATCCCCATCCACATCCACGATCAGCGGGTACTCGTGAACGGTGCCCGACGTGTGGGAGGTGTCTTCCAGGAGAATCTGCCCCGTGCGGCCATCCAGCACCCAGAGGGCCTCCTCATCGCCGTAGACCACCTCCGCTGCGCCATCCCCATCAAAGTCAAAGACCGACGATGCGGTGGCACCCGAGGAGGTCTCATCAATGACGAGCGACCAGACCAGGGTGCCGTCCACCTCGTACAGGGAGAACCGAGACTTGTCGGCCACAGTGAACTCCGGGGTGCCGTCCCCATCAAAGTCCGCGATTGTCGCCGGCCCGCCAAATCCGTAGCCGTCGGTGGTCCATGCAGCCAAGAGATTGCATCCGCCGTCAAAGATGCGCACCCACTCGTTCCCCGTGACGACAATCTCCCCCTTTCCATCCGCGTTGAGATCCGCCACCGCCGGGTAGCCATCAGGAAAGCCCATTTCGCAGACAGTCTGGCCCGTAGGGGAGTAGATGTGGCTGCCGGTGACCAGCTCCTGCACGCCATCGCCATCCAGGTCGATGGGCACCGAGATGTAACCGGAGTTGTAGTACTCCTCGTGAAAGGCCCGGCCTCCCTCGCCGCGTCCCTGGAGCACGCCACTCGCCCCTCGAAGGATGAGGTGGCCCACGGTCACCTCCACGTCCCCATCCCCCTCCATGTCCACCATGGAGGGGGCATGGGACCGGCAGGGCAGGCTCTCTGCGGTGTGGACCCACTTGAGGGCGCCATCGCTTCCGGCCAGCCCAAGGTAGCAGGTGGTGTCATCGTAGAGGAGAAGGGCGATGTCGGGAGAGCCGTCTCCATCCGCATCTCCAAGGGCCGGAACCGCGTAGCGATAGGGCCAGTAGGTGTCGCCGCCCAGCTTCATCTCGTGGGCGGAAAAATGAGGACCGGTCCCATCCCCTGACAGGACCCGCAGCACCCCCCGCCAGTTCTGCCGGGAGTCAAACACCGCCGCGATGTCCGGGGTGTCCAGGTCATCGACCGCGCCGTCGCCATTGTCGTCGGTGAGCTGGCCCACCATGGGGCTCGCGTAGCTCTTGACGTGATCCGGGTACTCGGAAAACGTGCTCATGGCCCACTCGGTGCCAAAGTTCATGGCGCCGGTGGGGGGCACATAGGTGCAAGAGGAGTCCACAGGGACGCCGCCCTCTGGATACACGCCGCACTCCTCCTCGCCGGTATCCGGAGTGGCCGCCCCACTGTCCCCTTCTCCCGTGTCGATCTTGCCGGTGCGACAGGACAGGGACAGGGAAAGAAGCAGGGCCGAGCCCAGGACCATGAATCGATGCATCGAATCTCCCGGGGGGAGAATACCCCGAGGTCTGCCCAAACGGCCATGGGGGCCGAGAATCAGTCGCGGTAGGCCTCTGCGTGACCCGCCACCGGACCGGTGAACGTCAGGTCTCCACCAGGGAAGGCCACGCCGTTCAAGGTGCCGTAGTCCAGGCGGATTCGACCGTCACCACCCTCGCCGCCTATTGCTGATCCGTACGGCGTGCTGACGTTGCTGGAAGCAGAGTTGGCTCCATCGCCACCCTCTGCCGTGACGTCGCCCGAGACGTTCATGTCGCCTGCCACCAAGAGGACCTGCCCACCGGACCCGCCCCCGCCCGCTCCAACCTCTCCACTGTTGCTGGAGGCCTGGGTGGCATCCTCCCCGTTGGCCGAGACTGTGCCGCCAATGGACAGGGTACCGGCCACGTACAAAGCCACGAGACCACCGCCATCTCCGCCGGGAGTGGCCACGTTTCCAGACCCGGAGCCATCTCCTTCTGTGTCCGGCGAGCCGCCGCCGCCGCCCGATCCCAGAAACCAATCGTCCAGAGCGGGGCCCCCATAGGTGTCTCCCGGGCTGCACACTGAACTGCCATAGTAGTTGGTCCCCGCCGCCCCAGACGTGCCGTAGCTTCCCCCGCCGCCGCTGTCCGCGTTGTCTCCCCGCCGGGGGTAGGCGCCCCCACCGCCGCCGTTGGCGCTCGAGTCCCCAGAAGCCCCCAATCCCGTGTGGGACTCCCCCTGGGTGGGATCTGAACCGTTTCCAGTGACTCCGGTGCCGCCCCGCCATCCCGCGGCGTTTGCATCGATCTCCCCGTCGAGGGTCACGTCCCCTGCGGCCCGAAAGACCACCACCCCGCCCCCGCTGCCCTGCCAGTCGTCGGCTCGCATGACGGCGCCCGCGTCCACGGTGACATTGTCGTAGTGGGGTACCCAGACCGCGAGGGTTTCGGCGTCAAAGTCCGCGGCCAGCGGGGGGATGAAGGTCAGGGTCGATCCTGAAATGCCCGTGAGAAAGACAAACTGCTTTGTGCCCACAGCCGACCCGGACTGGGAGAGAAGCAGCACCTCGTCGCCGGAGGAAAAGGCCGCCGCGTCTTCCACATCCACCGAATCGGCTCCTACCAGGGCCGGGCTGGCCGTGCGGGTCCAGGCATCCATGGAGTGGGTGTCCCCCGACACCAGGGCAAGATCTCCATCGACGCCGGTGCCCCCAGTGGGTCCGCGAACGATGCCGCCGTCCAGATCATCTGCATCCAGCGTGCCTGGCAGCCCGTCCCCATCCGCATCGTCATCTTCGCAGTCCTGGAGGCCGTCTGCGTCCAAGTCTGATCCGCTGGAGTCATCGCAGTCGGTGTTGTCCGCCACATACCCGGACGGGGCATCGCAGGCCTGCTGCATCACCGCTGGATCGCCCAGACCGTCCCCATCTGCGTCCGCGTACCAGGTACTGGTGTCGCTGGCGTTGTCGTCCACGGTGCCATTGCAGTCCTGGTCCACCCCATCACAGGTCTCAGATCCGCCGGGGTTGACCACCGCATCACCGTCGTTGCAGTCCGTGGAATCAGACACGAATCCGCTCGGGGCGTCGCAGGCATCCTGGGTCACGCTGGAGTCTCCGTACCCATCCCCATCTGTGTCCGCGTGCCAGGTGCTGGTGTTGATCGCGGTCGAATCGTCGGTGTTGCCGTCGCAGTTGTTGTCCACCCCGTCACACACCTCAAAGGAAGCGGGGCTGGTGGAAGCGCTGGTGTCGTCGCAGTCATCCGCGTTGGCCACAAACCCCACCGGAGCCTCGCAGGCCTCGGCCGTTGTGGCGGAGTCACCGAAGCCATCAGAGTCCGCATCCGCATACCAGGTGAGCCCCACCCCCTCGTCCACGGTGCCGTCGCAATTGTTGTCCGCACCGTCGCAGACCTCGGTGCCACCGGGAAAGCTCGTGGCGTCCAGGTCATCGCAGTCGTCATCAGTCGCCACAAAACCCGCCGGGACGCTGCAGGCGTTCTCCTGGTACTGGGTGCCTCCGTAGCCGTCCCCATCAGAGTCTCCATAGAACGTGGTGGCGTCGACCACGTCGGGATCGTCGCTGTCTGTGCGTCCATCGCAGTCATCGTCGATGCCGTTGCAGGACTCCACGGCGGCCTCGTTCACCGCGGCGTTGCCATCGTCGCAATCCTGGCAGGCCGGAAAGCCGTCCACATCCCCATCTGCATAGCCCACAGACCCGTCGCAGTTGTAGTCGGCGGGGTCTGTGCAGTCTGGCTCCGCGGCCCCCGGGTGGTAGGCCGGGTCCGCATCGTCGCAGTCTCCTCCCACGCCGCTGTGTCCGACCGGCACCGTGCACGCCTCTACCTCCAGCGCATCGTCCCCAAAGCCATCCCCATCCGCATCGGCGAACCAGATCAACGCGTCGCTTGCATCGTCATCCACCTCACCATTGCAGTCATCGTCCACCCCGTTGCAGCTCTCGTTTCCGTCCGGGTGCACCAGGGGGTCGGCGTCGTCACAGTCCACATCTTCCGCGAACCCGTCCCCGTCGGCATCCACGGCGGGCTCGCCCGTGTCCACCAATCCGGTGTCGATAGGGGTGGCGTCCTTGCCACGACAAGCCGCGAGGAAGAGAAGGAAAAGCGCGGTTCGCATGAGTGACTCCTGTGCCATGAGAGGCGCAGAATACCAGGAGAAACCGTCGCGGGGGGTCAGTCCCCGTCGCTGGTCAACGCCTGGGTCTCGTCCTGCACGCGGCCCTTGCCCCACTCGGTGTCCCGGTTGGCCATGGCGGCGGCCTTGAGAGCCCTCTTCTCGGCCTGCTTCTCCACCAGGTCGTGGTGGGTCGTGAAGTACTGAAGACTGTGGCCCACCGCCGACTGCAGGTCCGAAAAGCCGTGCTGCTCCAAGAGCGCAAGCACCCCATCGGACAGCTCGCTGACCATGTCAAAGCCCTGGAGCATTGCCCCGGTGCAGACCTGGACGGTGCTGCCTCCCACCAGGATGTGCTCGAAGGCATCGGTGGAGTTGGTGACGCCGCCGATGGCAGAGATCGGCATGTCCCGGTTGGACTGGGCCAGCTCGGCCACCATGCGCAGGGCGATGGGCTTCACTGCCAGGTAGGAGTAGCCGCCGGGGGTGCTGTAGCCCTCCACCGTGGGCATGGGCTTCAGGTTCTTCATGTTGATGCCAATCATGCCCAGGATGGTGTTGATGGCGCTCACACCCGCTGCTCCGCCGCGCATTGCTGCCGCGGCCGGACTTGTGATGTCCGTGATGTTCGGGGTCATTTTGGCCCAGACCGGAATGTCCACCGCCTCGACCACCCAGCGGGTGACCTCCTCCACCTGGTCCGGGTCCTGGCCCATGGCGGCACCCATTCCCCGCTCCGGGTGACCGTGGGGACAGGAGAAGTTCAGCTCCAGGGCATCGCAACCGGCCTCGGCACTTCGGGCCGACACCTCTTGCCAGCGCCCCTTTTCAAAGCTCTCCATCACGCTGCCAATGAGAACGCGATCCGGGTGGGTGTCCTTGACGGTCTTGAAATCCGCCTCCCAGTCCTCAAAGGGGCGATCCGAGATCAACTCGATGTTCTGAAATCCGATGGTCTCCTTGCCGCTCTTGAGCTTGCCGTACCGAGGCTGCACGTTGACCACCTCCGTGTCCGTCAACGCGGTGGTCTTGGCCACGACCCCTCCCCAGCCAGCGTCAAAAGCCTTGCAGATGATGCGAGCGTTTGTGGAAGGCGGCCCGCTCCCGATGACAAAGGGGTTGGGGAAGTCGAGTCCGCAGACGCGGATCTTGAGATTATCGGCCATGGAGCCTCCAGAGAACCCTCGTTCTACCAGAGAACCACCCGTGCCGCACAGGGGTTCAACGTCAACGGAGCGACAAGGAGTCCCGGGAGTGCCACACACCGTCCAACAGGATGGCGTGCACGGCTTGGGTGGCTGAGATTTCTTCGTCCGGGCGACCGTCCACCACCAGCAGGTCCGCCCGGTAGTCCGGCGCAACGAACCCATGCTCGGTCCAACCCCACTGCAGCGCCGGGAGCGAGGTCGCCGCCGCGATCGCTTCCATGTTGGTCCAGCCCGCCGCCACCAGCCCCTCCAGCTCTCGGTGCAAGCCGTAGCCGTGGGCCACAAAGTGGTAGCCCGCATCTGATCCCGCCAGGACGGTGGCCCCCGCCTCTGAAAGGACCGGAAGATTCCCCTGGAGCGTCTCCAGCCACCCGGTGTTGGCGGCCAGGTAGAGCGCTCCCCAGTCCACCAGGTGCTCTTGGGCGTACACCCAGGCCTCCTTGACGGCGGGGGGTACCTGACCGAAAGCCATGTCCTCCACGCTCCTACCCTGCACCAGCATCTCCTCGGTTGCAGAGAACGCCGACACGGTGGTCTGGAGGGAGCCAAAAGGAAGCGAAGCCACCTCCGGGGGGAGCGCCGAGTCAAAGGGCGTGTGGGCCAGGTGCCGCACGCCGGCCGCATACACATCCGCTACATCCTGCGAAGAGGCCACGTGTGCCACCACGGGGAGAGCAGCACCAGCAATGTCCGCCACATCAGAAAGGTCCAGCCGAGGCGCCGGCCAAGAGGCAACATCCGCGTAGGCGAGCTTGGTCGCAAAAGCGCCGGCCTCCTCCAGCTCTTCCACCCGCTCGGCGGCATCGCCGTCCACGCTCCAGCAGCGCTCCGGGTTGTAGACCGTCTCACACGGGTGGCCTCCCGGCACCGTCAGAAACGGTCCCGTGGCGGCAACCCTCGGGCCCAGCAGCGCCCCGGAGGCCACCTGATCGGCCAGCTCCAGGGTCCACAACGGTCCCCCCAGGTCCACCACCCCCAGCACCCCCCAGGCGAGGTTGGCACGCAGGCTCTCCTGCACGTCCGCCTCCACCCACCAGGAAGCCCCGGACAGGGACAGATGCACATGGGAGTCGATGAGGCCGGGCAACACCGAAAGGCCCTCCAGATCCCGGACCGTGGCATCTGCAGGCCACGCCTGGCCCGCCTCCACGACGCTGTGGATCCAGCCCCCTTCCAGAACCAGGGCCCCTTCTCGCACGCCGGTGACATCGACCAGGCGGGCGTTGTCCAGGATCAGCGCATCGGGTGGGAGCGCATCCAGACCCACCTCACCGGTCTCCACCGTCTCTCCGGTCTCGAAAACCGGGTCACTCCCTGTACAAGCCATCCAGAGCATCACAACCATGAATCCACCCTATCCGCTGGTTGCCCCAACCACCCCCTCCGCGCGCCCGGCTTGAATTCCACGCGGCCCCACAATAGGGGGACCCGGCGAAACCCCCGAGGTGCCTGTGGCCAGTGACGACCTGATTGAGATTGAAGGCAAGGTGACCGAGGTCTTCCCCGGCGGTACCTTCCTCGTGGAGACCGAAGCGGGCAGCAACGTCCAGGCCCACCTGGCGGGCAAGCTCCGTCGCTACCGCATTCGCGTGGTGCTGGGGGACAAGGTCACCGTGGCCGTGAGCCCCTACGATCTGTCCAAGGGACGGATCATCTTCCGCCACAAGTAGACACGCGCGGGTTCATTCCCCCAGCCCGATCATTCGCTCCAGCAAGTGTGGCGCGTGCTCGCCCAGAAAGACCTCAGCGAGGCGCTCGAGAGCACTCAAGGCTTCCGTCCCACAAGACCTCGGAGTCCGCCCGGCGATTCCACCTCCTCAAGCTCCCGGCGGGCCCCAGCCTCGGCATAGGTGATGTGCCCCTCAAAGGGTGACACCTCTTCGACCGCGCGCTTTGCACGGTCCAGGTCATGGTTCATTTGCCACTGGAGAAACAACACTGGCGAAACTTGAAAGTAGGCCCCCAACCGGACGGCGGTGTCCGCTGAAATTCGGCGTTTGCCATTGAGAATCTGGGAAATCCGAGTCTGCTGCACACCCAGGCCCTGCGCCAACCGGTACGCGGTGATGCCCAGGGGAGAGAGAAAGCGATCTTGGAGAAGGGCGCCTGGATGGCTCATGCAGCCCAGCATATCGCATTACGATAGTATCGTATACCGATATGAGGTTTGCTGTCCCAGCCGTTGTCAACTGGACCGACGCCAAGAAGAAGACAGCACGGCCTACGGCCAAACGGTCTGCGCCTCGTAGGTCGAGCCGGGTTCGCCGTCTTCCGAGTCGTAGGTGTCGCTGGTGCCATGTCCGCCCGCGCCACCATCGACCGTCCAGCAACCTGCCGTGGCGCACGACCCGGAGAGCGTGCCGTAGAACACCTTCACCCGGCCGCCACCGCCCCCGCCGCCGGAGTCGTTGCCGCCGCCGCCACTGCCGCCTCCCGCGTTGATGGCGCCGTTGATCGTCACGCCATCCCCGTGGAGAAGCAAGCCCCCGCCAGCACCCCCACCGCCGCCATAGGTCACCGTGCCAGAGGAGGTGGAGTCCCCTCCCGAGAGATCGATGATTCCATCGATGTTGATGGTCTCCGCCACAACCATGAGCCCGGCGCCCCCGCCGCCACCGGATCCCGTGGAGGTGCTGTCGGTGCTTCCTCCCCCAGACCCCATGAAGATCTCGTAGGAGTCCGCCAATCCATAGGCCCCCCCGCCACTGCCGGGGGTGTCGCCACCGTCATAGCTGCCCTGACCGCCACTGCCCCCGTAGGCGCCCCCGCCCGCACCTGCGGAGACCCCTCTGCCGCCGCCACCGGTCCCGCTGCCGGCCGTCCGGTACCCACCGGACCCGCCGCCGCCTGCCCCGTCCACCAGGGAGCTGGTCCCCACGTGGAAGCTCGTGGCCTGGATGCTGACCTCCCCGGAGAGTGAGAGGGTGGCGCCGTTCACGAGGGTGATCTCGTCAAAGAGGTACGCCCCGTCGGTCAAGGTCTCCGTGGTGCCATCCACCACGAGGTCCGGGTAGGTCACCGTCAGGGACACTGTGGCGGCGTCTCCGTCCTCGTACCCGTCGTTGGGGGTCATGGTGCAGACCCACTCCTGGTTGGCCTGCACATAGGACACATCGACCGTGTCTCCTACAATGGTCCCATCGGTGCTTCCGAGGAAGATCCCGCCATCCAGCGTCCACGAGGCGGTGTAGGTAACTTCATCCCCATCGCCGTCCTCGGACTCCACCACAATGATGCAGGTCAACGCCGTCATGTCCCCGGTGAGCTCCTCCGGCGTGATGGCGATCTCCGGGGCGGTGGGCGCCGAGTTCACAATCAACACCGAGGCCGTGCCGGCCTCCCCTTCCACGCGGCCATCGAAAGGCGTGACCGTGACGCTCCACTCCTGGCCCTGGACCGTCCGTGACGCAGCCACCGTGTCGCCGGTGACATCTCCATAGGCCGCCCCATCCACGCTCCACTCATAGGTGTAAGAAATGGCCTCGCCTTCCGGATCCGAGGAGGGCACGTCGAACTCCACCAGGAGATCATCGCCTGTGGAGGGTGCACTTGGAGAGATGCTCACCACCGGCGCGCTGGGCGGCCCGTTGATGACCATGTTGATCCAGTCCTCTCCCACGCCTCCATCGGAGTCCTGCACGCTCACGGTGATGACATGGGCCCCCACGCTCAAGAGCCCGATGCTTACGCTGGTGAAGTCGTCCTCCTCCACGGTGCCTGTGGTGATCTCCCCATCCACATCCGAGCTCCAGCGCACGGCCAGGCTCTCCGCCAAATCTTCCAGGTCCCAGGCAAACGCCTGAAGGGTGATCAACTCCTGGGCGTTGACGATCTCCCCGTCGTTCGGGGCGACAATGCGCACCACAGGGTTCTCGTTGGTGCTGTCCGGCGTCTTGATTGGGCCGTCGCAGGCCGGCAAGGCCAGAGAGATGAGACAGGGAATCAACAGTCGCATGGTGTCTCCAAATCGGGTGCAGCACTCGACACCCGCGAAAGAACATAGCAGCGGGTTCGAGGCAATCCCACCCGCTGGCAAGGATCAGAGGTACCGGTTCACCCGCTCGCAGTAGTCCCGGTACTCGGGCCCAAGCTTCTCCAGGAGGTAGGCCTCCTCCCGAAGCACGACGCCCCCATGCAGAATCGGAATGCACAAGCATAGCAGCGCCAGGTGCCAGGCGTTGTGGGTCCAGAGACCCGCGCCGATGATCAACATGGCCATAGCCACGTAGATGGGGTTGCGGCTGTACCGGTAGGGCCCCGTCTGCACAAGGGTCTCGGTTTCCACCTCGGGCATGACCTTCTCCCCGTACCCGCGAAAGGTCGAGACCGACCAGAAGAACAAACCCAGCGCCACAATCTGGAAGGACATCCCCAAGGCATGCGCCGTGTCGTTTCCAGGAACCAAAGGCACTGGAAACACCCTCCCCAACAGCGGCCCACCCACCAGGGAACCCAGCAGAAGCACAGGGGGCTTCACCACCATCTGATCGTGGGTCCATCCCATGCATCGATTTGTAACCCCGTTGACCGGCCCGAAGCCCTTCTTAATCTTGGACCGTGGTAGAAACGGGTTTCCCGTCGGTTTTCTTCATGTTCAGGCCTCCAATCCTCCTTCCCCCCTGCGTCGGCTTGGTTCGGACGGCAGGGCTGTTCTTGCTGGGTACTCAGACCGTCTCCGCTGCGGTCCCGGGGTTCTCCACAAAGGACTTTCTGAACCGCCTCTTCCTGGGAGACCTTGACGAGACCCGAATGACCTTTGTCGCGGTGTTCACCGCCATCGCCCTGGCCATCATCCTGATGCGGTTCCGCAAGGAGGTGAAGGACCTGGTGGACCTGAGGCTCACGGTGGTGCGCCGCACCGAGTCCCAGATGTTGGAGGTCACCACCGCCATCGCTGAGGAGATCAAGCTTCAGCCTCTCCTGCACAAGGTCATGGACATCTGCACGGACATTCTGGATGCGGATCGCAGCACCCTCTTTCTCCATGATCCCGGCGCCGCCGAGCTCTGGTCCAACGTGGCCCAGGGCATCGGCACCCACCAGATTCGCTTTCCCGATGATGCAGGCATTGCAGGCGACGTCTTCACCACCGGCAACACCATCAACATCCGAGAGGCCTACAAGGACGCCCGGTTCAACAAAGCCATCGACAAGAAGACCGGGTACCGCACGCGCTCCATTCTGTGCGTGCAGGTCAAGGCGAAAAACGGCACGCCCATTGGCGTCATGCAGGTGCTGAACAAGAAGGGGGGGCCGTTTGAGGCCCTTGACGAGCGGCGGCTGAAGGCATTTTGCGCCCAAGCGACGATCGCCATTGAGAACGCCCAGCTCTTTGAAGAAGTGCTGACCATCAAGAACTACAACGAGGCCATCGTCGAGTCCATGCGAAGCGGGGTGATCACCCTGAACGCGGATGGCCGCATCGCCAAGCTCAACCTCTCTGCCGACAAGTTCCTGGAACGACCGGAGAGCATGGAAAACCTGATCGGCCGCAGACTCCGCGAGGTCTTTACGGACGGCAACGACTGGGTTGTAGACGAGGTGTCTGCCGTGCTCCTGGGTGGCGGTCTGCGGGAGTCTCTCGATGTACCGATCTACCTCCCCATGGGAGACCTGGACGGCGTAGAACCGGACAAGGAGGCCCAGGCGAATCTCTCGATCCTTCCACTTAGCGATGCCAAGGAAGAACGAATTGGCTGCCTGATCCTGATGGAGGACATCACCCACGAGAAGCGCCTTCGGTCCACCATGTCCCGGTACATGACCAAGGAGATTGCCGACAAGCTGATGGAAGAAGGCCAGGACGCTCTGGGGGGGACAGAACAGACCGCCTCGATCCTCTTCTCAGACATCAAGGGTTTCACCGCGTTCTCCGAGCGCACCGGCGCCTCGGAGACCGTGGCCATGCTCAACGACTACTTCACGGTCATGGTGGACATGGTCATGAACCACGGGGGGATCCTGGACAAGTACATGGGAGACGGCATGATGGCGGTCTTCGGGGCCCCCTTTCCCGGTGAGCAGGATGCCGACAATGCCATGAAGGCGGCCCTGGGCATGTTCCGGGCCCTGGAGTTCTTCAACGAAGGCCGGGAGGGGGCAGGCAAAGAGACCATCGACATCCGCGTCGGACTGAACACCGACCAGGTGGTGTCCGGCAACATCGGATCCTCCCGGCGCATGGATTACACGGTCATCGGAGACGGGGTGAACCTCGCCGCCCGCCTGGAGAGCGCGAGCAAGGCCTATGGAACCCGGTTGCTGATCTCCGAGTTCACAGTGGCCGCCCTGCACCAGGACTACGCGCTTAGACAGGTGGATCGCTTGCGCGTGCAGGGAAAGGAGAACCCAGTCGCCATCTTTGAGGCGCTGGACTCCTACCCGGAAGGAGCCATTCAAGATGTGCCCGCGCTGATTCAGACATTCGATGAAGCCCTTCAAGCCTACAGAGGCCAGCGATGGAGCGAAGCCCTCCAGGGGTTTGAGGCTTCCCTCGCCATCCACCCCACGGACCGGGTCTCCCAGGTCTACCGCTCCCGCTGTGACATCTTCTCTGCCAACCCCCCCCCAGAAGACTGGGACGGGGTGTGGGTCATGACCCACAAGTAGGGTGCTACATCCCCTCCTCCAGATCCAGGGACGCTGAGTTGATGCAGTAGCGAAGCCCGGTGGGGGCGGGCCCATCGGGAAAGACATGACCGAGGTGGGCTTGGCAGGCGCTACACACCACCTCCACCCGGCGCATCCCGTGGGTATCGTCTTCTCGATTCTCCACTGCGTCGGCGGAAACAGGGGCGGTGTAGCTTGGCCAGCCACTCCCGGAGTCGAACTTCGTGTCAGAGGAAAAGAGGGCAGCACTGCAGCAGATGCACCTGTACGTGCCAGGGATCTTGCAGTTCCAATACCGGCCCGTGAAAGGGGGCTCGGTGCCGCCGTGGCAGCTCACCTGGTACTGCTCACTTGTGAGCCTCTCTTTGAGATCGGCCTCCATCTCCCGAACAGTCTTTCCCACGGGGCACTCCTTTGGCGAGAAGCCCACCTTGAGGCCATGTTAGGCGAACCCTTGCCGGTATGCGATGAAGATTCCCTCCCGTCGACAGCTGATGATGGCCGCAGGCCTCACCCTCGCCGTGTTTTGCCTGGCAGAAGGTGTCGCCCGAAGCCGGTTCGTCCCCCGTCAAATCCAGACCGAGGGGATCTTCGAGTACGACCCGGACAAGGTCTTTCGTCTCAAGGCCAACCACAAGGGAAGATACGTACACCAACCAGTGGAGACCAACGCGCGAGGCCACAGGGATGAAACTGTAGAGCGAGAAGCGCCGGAAGGCACGCTTCGGATCTTGGTGTTGGGCGACTCCATCAGCTTCGGACACGGGGTGAAGGCCGAAGAGAGCTGGCCCGAGCTGCTGGAGGAGCACCTCTGCCAGTCAGGGCGTCCGGTGGAGGTCATCAACACCGCGGCCCCGGGAAACGGGCCCATGCAGGAGCTCCATGACCTGCGCCGCAACCGTTCCCTGCACCCGGACCTGGTGGTGCTGCAGATCACGTTGAACGACGTGGTGGAGCCGTACCTCTTCCTCAAGCGCCTCGGTGGCAGCGGCCGGGACTACCACGGCGTGGAGGACGTCTCCCACCTGCACCATGTCCTGCAGCAGCGATCCGGGCTCTACCTGGCCTTGCGACAAGGGCTCGTGTCCTTGCGGCTTCTGGGATCTCCTGGCAAGACCCGGGCGGAGCGGGCAGCACACGAGGAAGCCTATGCAGCCACAAAGCTCATCGATGCCCCTGACTCACCCCCGATCCGGGCCGCATGGACCGAGGCCATAGGCTGGCTGGATCGCATCCACGAGGCCGCAAACGACATCCCGGTCTTGCTCGTGGTGTCTCCTTTTCAATTCCAGCTAAGCCGCTCCCCTGCGCTGGCTCGACCCCAGGCACGGTTGAAGACCTACAGTGAGAAGGTCGGTTGGGAGTACGTTGACCTGTTGGTCCTTCTACAGTCCCGGTACGTGACGTCCCAAGGTGGCCCTCCCTGGGAGATAGACCAGCCTCTCGCCGATCGAATCGTGCAGCTCCGCGCGCGAAACGCTGATTCTTTTGACGTGTTCTGGCGCAGCTACTTCCTGGACCATGACCACTACAACCGCGCTGGGCATGTCCTTGTGGCAGAACACCTCGCGCCAGAGGTGGAGCGACTGCTTTCGCGTTAGAAGGGCGGGATGCCTTACGCACCTGACAATCCCCTCGTGGTCCAGTCGGACCGATCCCTCCTCCTGGAGACCATGGGGCCCCACTTTCGGGAGGCCCGGGACGCTCTCGTTCCCTTTGCGGAGCTGGTAAAGAGCCCCGAATACGTGCACACCTACCGGCTCACCCCACTCTCCCTTTGGAATGCGGCAGCCGCCGGGCACCCGGTGGAGGAGGTGCTGGAAACCCTGCAGCGCTTCGCCAAGTACGACGTGCCCCCCAATGTGCCGGTCTGGGTGGAGGAGACCATGGGCCGTTTCGGGCGGCTCAAGCTTCGTCCCGGAGAGCGGGATCTGCTGCTGGAGGCAGACTCAGCGGTGCTGATGACGGAAATTGCGTCTCTCAAAGGAGTGATTCCCCTGCTGAAGAAGCAGCTCTCAGAGACGTCCTGGTCCATCGAACCCGGACACCGGGGGGATCTCAAGCAGACCCTGACCCAGGCCGGCCACCCGGTGGAGGACCTCGCTGGGTACACCGATGGCGAGGCCCTGGAGCTCTCCCTGCGAACCGAGTCCAAGTCGGGCCAGGCGTTCTCGGTGCGGGAGTACCAGGTGGATGCAGTAGATGCCTTCCACGGAGACGGCCGCATTCGAGGCGGCTCGGGGGTGATTGTCCTTCCCTGTGGCGCCGGAAAGACAATTGTCGGCATGGCGGCCATGGCGCGCCTGGGAATGAGCACGCTGGTGATGTGCACCAACGTGACCGCCCTTCGACAGTGGAAGGCAGAGATCCTGGACAAGACCACGTTGACTGAAGACCAGATCGGTGAGTACTCCGGCAACTCCAAAGAGATCAAGCCAGTCACGCTTGCCACTTACCAGGTGTTGACCTACCGCAAGTCCAAGCACGACGAGTTCGTTCATTTCGGGCTCTTCAACCAGCGAAACTGGGGCCTGATCATCTACGACGAGGTGCACCTCTTGCCGGCCCCCGTGTTTCGCGCGGTGGCCCACATCCAAGCCCGGAGGCGCCTTGGACTCACCGCCACGCTCGTGCGGGAGGACGGTCGCCAGGGAGACGTGTTCTCCCTGATCGGCCCCAAGCGATTTGATGTCCCCTGGAAGGACCTGGAACACCAGGGATGGATCGCCTCCGCCCAGTGCAAGGAGATTCGCATTGGCCTCTCCCAGGACGACCGACTGCGCTACGCGGTGGCGGATGACCGGGAGAAATTCCGCATCGCCTCCACCAATTCCAGAAAGGGGGTTCTCATCGAGGAGCTGATGGAGACCCACGCGGGGGAGCGCATTCTGGTGCTGGGCATGTACCTGGACCAACTCAACTGGATCTCACAGAAGTGGCGTTTGCCCATCATCACCGGAAAGACGCCCCAATCCCAGCGGGACGAGTTGTTTGGTGCCTTTCGAAGCGGCGAGTCCCCGATCATGGTCATTTCCCGGGTCGGCAACTTCTCCGTGGACCTGCCGGATGCCGCTGTGGCCATCCAGGTCAGCGGCACCTGGGGGAGCCGCCAGGAAGAGGCCCAGCGCCTGGGGAGAATTCTCCGACCCAAGCCCGGATCTGGGAACAAGGCGTGGTTCTACAGCCTTGTGAGTCGAGACACCAACGAACAAGACTTCGCGGAGAAACGCCAGCTCTTCCTCACGGAACAAGGGTACAGCTACCGCATTGAGCCGAGGAAGTAATGGCAGAGCGCGTATTGCACCGGGGCGTGGCACTCTTGGCGGTTGAGGACCCCCACCTGCTGGAGGAGATCCGGGCGGTGTTGCCTCTGGAGGAGTTCCTCATGGGGCGCATCTCAGACAGCGAGTGGGTGGTAGACCCCAAGCGGGTAAAGGAGCTCTCGGACCTGCTGGAGGCCAAAGGCATGCGGCCCCTGATCCGCCGGGCCTGATCCGCCAACCTACAGGCTTCCCACGGACAGCAGCACCCCCACCGCAGCCATGTCCCGCTCCACCCGCTCCCGAAGGGCCGAGAGGTGGGAAGCTTCCGCTCCGAGGCGGGCTTGCTCCACCTCCAGCCAGGTACTGGAACCACTCTCAAAGGACACCCGGGCCAGCTCGAGGTTCTCCTCTGCAAGCCGGACCTCCCGAATCGCCGCATCCAAGGACGTCCCCGTGCGGGCGTAGCGCGTCCAGGCCACCTTGACCTGCTCTTCGACTGCGCTTTCGAGGCTTGACAGCTGAATCATCGCCATGCGCCAGCGGCTGGCCTCCTCCGCCAGTTGATGGCGTCGCAATCCTCCATCAAACAGGGTCCAGTTCATGGCCACCATGGCGAACCACATGCTGGGGTCATCGGAGAACATGGTGTTCTCCGAGTAGCGGTAGACAAATTGGGAGTCCAGGGTAGGCAAGACCGTGTACATGCGGGCTCTGCGCAGCGCATCTCCGGCAGTGACGCGCTTTCGGGCCGCCATGAGATCGGACCGGCCCCGACCCGTCTCCAGGGCAGCTTCCAGGGTGGGTGGAAGCATGAAGGGATCCATGGGGTCCAACACACCGGTCTCAGCAATGCCCGTCAGGCGGGTGAACGCCTCTGTCACCACCACAACCTGCTCCTCAGATCGTGCCAGATCGCGACGGGCTTTGGACAGAGAGAGCTCCGCCTGGAGCAGCACCTGGCGCGGAGCAAGCCCTGCGTCGTGTTGCCTTCGAGCCAGCTCCCCGTTTGCCTCGGCAAGAACCACGCCCTCTGCGGAGAGGCGACGCGCCTCTCGTGCGGCCCCAAGGGCGAGGTAAGTCTGAGCCACGGCACCTCGCACTTGAAGTCGGGCAGCCGCCTCGTCCAGGTGGGCGGCCAAGGCCTGGGTGCGGGCGGCTTTCCAGGCGGGAATGCTGGCCACGTTGACCAGGGGTTGAGACAAGGCGACGGAACCCGAGAGGTACTGCCTCTCCTGCACTACCTGTGGCTCCACATCCTCCAAAAAAGCGCTGAACTCCTCTGGCATCCACTCGGTGAAGTCCATGGTCGTTTCGTACTCATTTCGGGTCCAAGACCCACTGCCCACCACCCGTGGCAGCAGCCGTGACGCCGCCTGCCCCACCCGTGCCTCTCCCTGGACCGTTCCTTCACGGGCCAGGGCCAATGCGTGACTGTGGGCCTCAGCCGCAGCAAAGGCGTCTTCCAGGCTAAGCGCCTGGGCAGCTCCCGGAGCAATGCAGACGCCCAGCAAGGCAGAGGCAGCTGCGCGAGAGGTCCACTTTCGCCACCTCCTGGAGGAGCGCTCCTTGATGTCCACCGCGATGCTGTACAGAGTGGGCACCATCACCAAAGTCAGAATCGTCGCCAGGGTCAGGCCGAAGATCACCGCCACCGCCATGGGACCCCACCACTCCGCGCTGGATCCCCCCAGGAGGAGCCGCTTGCTGGACAGGTCCACGCTCAGCCCAATGGCCATGGGACATAGCCCCAGCACGGTGGTCACCGCGGTGAGCATCACAGGCCGGAACCTTGTCATTCCAGCCTGCACCAAGGCGGCCTCTGTCTCCAGGCCTTGTTCTCGAAGCTTCTCCACGTAGTCCAACAAGACGATGGCGTTGTTGACCACCACGCCTGCCAGGGAGATGACGCCCAGCCCCGTCATGACAATGCCAAACGGAAGGCCCGTGAGCACCAGGCCCCAGAGCACACCAATGAGGGACAGAATCACTGTCGCCAGAATGATGAACGGCAGGGCCAGGCTGTTAAACTGGGTCACCAGCACCATCAGGATGCCCGCCACCCCCAGGAGAAAAGCCCGGGAGAGAAAGGAGGCCGCCTGTCGCTGCTCATCGTCCGCCCCGCCCAGACGCAGATGGAAGCCCTCCGGGGTGTCAATGGTCTTGAGTACGTCCGCGACTTGGGCGCGAACCGCGTTCTCGTTGAAGCCGCCGCGCACATCTCCTTCCAGGGTGACCACGAGATCCTGATCCACGTGGTGAATGCTCCCCGTCCCTCCCACCAGCTCGTAGCTGGCGACCGTGGACAATGGAACCGGGTAGGTGTCCGGGCTGCGGTCATCTCGCCCCGGCAACCGCAGGTCAAGCACCCCCTGCAGGTCCTCTCGAAAGCGAGGCGCCACGCTCACCACGATGTCTGTCTCCTCCTCCCCCTCTCGAAGGGTACTTGCCAAGGCACCTGCCACCGCGGACCGAATTGCATTGCCCACAGCAGCGGAGCTGACTCCTACCCTCTTGGCCGCTGCACGATCGATGCGCAGACGCATTTCCGGGCGACCCACCCGGTAGTCATCGGTCAACTCCGTGACGCCAGGCACCGCCGCCACTTGCCTCTTGACCCTGCGGGCCAGCTCCCCCACCGCATGGAACTCCTCTCCAGCTACCTCCACACCCACCGGAGCGCCCACCGGGGGGCCCATCGCTTCCTGTTCCACCGTGAACTCTGCCCCCACAATGTTCTCCGTGTGGCGCCGAAGGCGGGCAATGGTGGTGCGGGTGCTCTCGATGCGGGCCTCCTCTCCGGGGCCTACCTGGTTGCGGTGCGGACGAAAGTCCACAGTAATCCGAGCCTGGTTCGGGGCTGCCTGGGAGCCTGCCAGGTCTTGCCCCCCTCCCGCAAGTCCTGTCTCGGCCACGAAAACATCGACATTGGACTCTTTTGCCAGGATGGATTCCACCTGGCGGACGATGCGGTCCGTGGTCTCCAGATCCGTTCCATCCGGGGCCCGAATGCCGATCGTGGCGCGGTCAGGCTCGGTGTTCGGAAAAAACTCGGTGCCATGGTTCAGCGCCCCAAAGGCAATGAAGGTCCCAATCAGCAGGCCGAACCCACCAGCGGCCGAAGAATACCGATGGTGAATCGACCACTCCAGCACCTGCTTGTATCGCCCCATCCAGGCGGACAGCTCCCGGTCTTCCTGCTCGCGACCGACCCTCTTCCGGGGCCTGAGAAACAGGGCCGTAAAGACCGGTAAGATTCCAAGGGCCACCACAAGAGAACAGAGCAGGATGATGATGATCGTCTTGGGCAGATACCCCATGAACTCCCCAATGATCCCGGTCCAAAAAACCAGGGGGAAGAACGCCACCACCGTCGTGGCCGTGGAAGCTGCCACAGCCATGCCTACTTCCCGGGTACCGTCAATGGCCGCCGTGACCCGGTCCTTTCCCTCCTCCATGTGGCGGTAGATGTTCTCAACCACCACGATGGCGTTGTCCACAAGCATCCCCAGGGCGAGAATCAAGCTGAACAGAACGATCATGTTCAACGTGAACCCGAGGCCATCGATCACAAGGAAGCCCATCAGCATGGACAGGGGAATGGCCAGGGCCACAAACAGGCTCGTCCTGCCTCCAAGAAAGAAGAGCAGGACCGCAAGCACCAGGACCAAGGCAGTGAAGATGTTGTTTTGCAGCTCGGAGACCATGTCCGAGATCATCTCGGATTGGTCCGCCAAGACCCGTACCTCTACATCCTCCGGCCACCCAGCCGACTCCTCTGCGAGCAGCTCCTTGACCTCCTGGGCCACCCCCACAATGTTGGCCCCGACACGCTTGGTCACCGCAATGGACACCGCCGGCTGCCCGTTCATCCTGGCATAGGTGGTGCGCTTGGCGGCTCCATCCACCACCGTAGCCACATCCCGAACGAGAACCGGCCGATCGCCCACCCGCTTGACGGCGACTTCCTCCAGCTCCCGTGGTTCGGTGATCTCCCCGGGCACCCGCACAAGCACCGTGGAATCCCCGGAGGCGACCTCCCCTCCCGGAATGTTCACATTCTCATTCCCGATGCCCGAGAGAACGTTCCCAAGTGACAAGCCATAAAAAGCCAGCCGCACCGGATCCACCTGCACCTGGATCTCCCGGGAGAGCCCCCCGGCCACCGTGGCATCCAGCACCCCTTGCACCCTTACAATCCGATCCTTCAGCTTCTCAGCCAGCGCCTCCAGCGCATCCTCTCCGTCGCCTCCCGCCAGGGTGATCATCAGTATGGGAAAGTCAGAAAAGGAGATCTCCCGGATCTCCGGCTCTTCCACGTCAGACGGGAGCTTGGGCCTGGCGCGGTTGACACGGTCACGGACGCTCTGGATAGCCTCCTCAATGACGACCTCCGGCTCAAACTCAATGGCGACAATGCTGGCCCCCTCCGCCGAAGTGGAGGTCATGCGCTTCACATCCCTCAGACTCGAGAGCTCGTTCTCCACGGGAATCGTGACCAACCCCTCGATGTCCGACGGGGCCACACCGATGTACACGGTGGTCACGAGAACCACCGGAATCTTCACGTCTGGTGCCGCCTCTCTTGGCAGTCCCAGGTAGCTCTGCATTCCGAACAGTACGATGCAGAGCACCGCAATGATCACGGTGGTGGAGTTGTGAATCAGCCGGGCGAGCACGGTTTCATCCTTGGGACTTCATCCTAGTAAACGGCCCGACCACGGGTGCAGCAGACGCCCTCCCGGGCCACCAGCAGACGGTCCCCGTCCGCAAGCCCCCTGTGACCGGCCACCACCACCAGGTCCCCGGCGGTAAGCCCGGAATCCACCACGACCTGGTCATGAATGACGGCGCCAAGCTCCACGGTCCGCCAGCTCGCCACTCCGTTCTCCAGGAGAAAAACCCCTTGTTCTTGAAGGCCGGTCACCACCCAGTCCTGGGGAATCACCATCGCACCCGTGGCAATAGGCTTGGAAACCGCCACCTGAGCCACCATGCCCGGGCGCAGGCGACTGCCCGAGTTCTCTACTTGCACCTCGACAGAGAACGTCCTCGTCTTCAGGTTCGCCGCGGGGGAGATGTGCGAGATGATCCCCTCCCAGGTCTCCATGAGGGCCCCTACCTGCACATGTGCAGGAAGCCCAGACTGCAAGGCCACCACATCCCGATCCGGCACCGAGAGATTGACCTTCACCGGATGGATTTGGACCAGGCGCACCAGGGGCACACCCGGGGCCGCCACCTCTCCCACTTCCGCAGCCACATCGCTCACGATTCCGGAGAACGGAGCCCGCACCTCTGCATGGGAGAGCAAGGCCTCCGCACGCCCCACGGCAGCATCCGCCACCAACGAGCGGGTCTCTGCAGATTGCATCTGGGCGGGTGAAGCGAGATCCCCCATCTTCTCCACCCGGTAGAGCTCCGATGCCGCGAGCGCTGCCTGGGCCTGGGCTTGTTCCAAGCCAGCCTGGTGGAGGGCGCGATCCACACTCACCAACAGGGATCCGGTCCGCACTGCGTCTCCAGGCGAGACCAGCACCCGCTCCACACGACCCCCGGAAGGGGTGGCCAGGAGGGCATCCCGTGCAGCTTCAATCTCTCCCGGAAAAGTCATGTCCAGGGAGGCGTCGGACAGCTCCAGCCGTGCCACGTCCACCCGCACGGCGGTGGCAGAAGACACCTGGATTTCCGACTCGAGTCCAGCATCCACTGTGCCCCCACAAGAGACCCACAACGGCAGCAGTGCCATGGGGAGGGTTCGAAAGCGTGGACGACTCTGCATTGCGAATCAGTCCTAACCCTGCGGAATATGTGGCACAACAGCCTTTCATCACCCCTAACTGCTGGCGAGGCGCATAGCGCTGCCCGAACCTGTCGGATGGCGGTAAGCCCTCCTTTTCTATCAGGCCCATTTTGCGAGGGTCCAGAGTGCGCCAGTGAAAGCTGCGGGTCAGTGGTTCTCCGTCGTCTGGACACGGCTTGCACCGGCCTCGTCCGACGAGACCCAGGAGAGCCGGCCCTCTTCCGACCAGGCCAACAGGCCACTAGGGAGCGCATGAACGGCGCGATTTCGCACGCCTGCCTCGGGAACCAGCTCCCCTCGGAGCACATCCACAACACTGCCATCCAGCTGCAGGGCATACACTTGATCCCGATAGCAGGAGATGGACTTGAGTCCCCCCACGAGCGCTCGCCCGTTGTTCGCGACCTCCCCCTCCTTGTCCAGGCCCCAGACCTGCCCCTCGGAAATGGGAAGAGCGAGCCCACCGCAAGCCCACAGATCATCCATGTGCGGGATGTCCAGGCGCCGCCATCCCTGGTCCGTTCCGGTGTGAACCTCCCCAGTTTCGGTAAGAGCCCACAGCACACCTGCAGAAGCAGCGATGCGGGTAAAGGGCCCCTGGCTCACGACCTTCCAGCGGCCTTCTGCGCCACGGCGAAGCACGCGTCCCTGGTCCGACTCCACCACAAACAAGTCCCCGGTCAGGTCGTCGACCGCGAGGTCTGCATTGTTGCGTCCGGCTCCAATGTCCTCCCAGCCTTCTTCCGTGACCCGAAAGACGCCCCCTTTGTCGTCCATCACGTAAGCGCGGCCATCCGGCGTCAACCCGAGGTCCAGAATCCTTCCTTCGCGGAAAGGCATGGCAAGCTGGTCTCGAAGCCTCTCTCCAAGAACCGCTTGTGTACGAGAGGCACCCACCCCAAGGGACGGACGCTCTCGCCAGTGCAAGAGGTACTCCACCACCGTCTGCGCCGGGATGGCCAGCTTCGTGGTCTGATCCTGGCGCAACATGGCCACATTGACCCCGATCACCAGACCCTGGTCGTCCACCAGAGCGCCCCCGCTGCTGCCAGTCTGCATGTTGGCGTTGTGCTCGATGTACAGGGCTTCGCCATTTCGCGCCCAATGAAGCGCTGTCACCGCACCCGGGCGCAAGGAAGCAGGCGGATCCGTCTGAAGATCGCCCAGACTGCGGACGGACCCCATGGGAAAACCGACGGCAACGACGGATTCTGTTTCGTGTGGAAGCCGCTGCGAACCGAACTCCAATGCCCGCTCTCTTCCGCCAGGAACCTCCACCAGGGCGAGGTCTCTCTCCGCAGCGAGATGTGCCACAGTGCCCTGCAAATGGGCTCCATTGGAGGTGCCGCTGTCCACAACAATCTCCAGGGTTCCACCCACGCCTACCGCCTCCACCACGTGGCGATTGGTGACCACAAGGTTCTCGGAGACAAAGAAGCCGCTGGCCTCCCCCCCACCTTCCACGCGAACGAAGACCGTGCCGCGCTTCAAGTGCTCGACCACGTCCGGCTCGAGCGCATTCGCCTGGGACATGCAAAGGAAAAGGAAAAGGAACATCTTGTCTCTAGGGTAGCCGCGATCTGAAGGGCCCGCGTTGGGGGCCTCTTCGAGGGCCTTTTAGATCGCCCGGTTCGTCGGCAGCTTCAGCAAGATTCAGCGAGGTAGGTGAAAGGTCGAAAGAGACCTCTCCACCCCTTGCATCGGGCTAAAACACCCGGATCTTGAGCCCTGTTTCTACTCTACTCTGCGAGCGCGGCGTCAATGGCGCCCACAAGGGCCGCATCCAGGGGCTTGATGGCGGATGGAAACCGGGCCTTCACCTGACCGTCTTTCCCTACCAGGAACTTCGCGAAATTCCACTTCACGCTCTTGCCACCGCCTGCCTCACTCTCGACAAGCACCTGGTAGAGGGGGCTGCGATGCCGGCCGTTGACGTCCTGCTTCTCCAGCAGCTGAAAACTGACCCCATAGGTGGCGCTGCAAAAAGAGGCGATCTCCTCCGGCGCACCCGGCTCTTGGCGTCCAAACTGGTTGCAGGGGACTCCCACAAGGACCAACCCCTGGTCCGAATACCGCTCATGGAGCGCCTGAAGCCCGGCATATTGCTTTGTGAACCCGCACTTGCTGGCCACGTTCACAAACAAAACCACCTTGCCTTGAAGCGAGCCGGCGTCCATTGGGCTGCCGTCGAGCGCCACCAGAGACAATTCATACAGGGACATTTCGTTCTCCGAGGCGTGGGGGCCTGAAAGTGCGCCGAAACAACCGGCGAGAAGGGTCAAGAAGATCTGGCTGAAGAAGACGCCTATGACGACTCTCCAGAGAACCAGGACCGGGTACCGTGGGCATCGATCGCCTCGTTCAAACGAGTAAGGGCATGGACATAGGTGGCCGTGCGCATATCGGTTCCTATCTCCTCCATCCGGTCGTACACGGATGTGAATTCACGGGACATGATCTCCCGAAGACGGGTGTGGATCTCCTCCACGGGCCAGTAGTCCCCCGTTCGGTTCTGTACCCACTCGAAATAGCTCACGGTCACTCCCCCGGCATTCGCCAGGATATCGGGCACCACCAGCACGCCCTTCTCCTTGAGAATGGTGTCGGCCTGGGGAGTGCAGGGGCCATTTGCCACCTCCACGATCACCTTGGCGCCCACGTTCGGGGCGTTCTCCTCCGTGAGCACGTTCTCCAGTGCTGCGGGTATCAGGATGTCCACGTCCAACTCAAGCAGCTCCGCGTTGGTGAGGTTCTCCGACTCGATGAGCTCACAAACGCCGCCTTCGCAGTACACAGCCTTCACCTGGCGGGTGTCGTTCTTGGCCTGGATGATGCTGGGCACATCAAAACCTCCCGCCCGGTAGATCCCGCCCCGGGAGTCGCTGATGGCCACAATCTTGTATCCATCCGCATGCAGGAGCCGAACGGCGTGCTGCCCGCCATTGCCGAACCCCTGCACCGCCACCGTGATGTCCGAGGGATTCCACCCGCGTTTCCGCTCAATTTCCTTGATGCAGTAGTACGCACCCCGGCCCGTCGCATCGTCACGGCCCAGGCTGCCCCCCAGGGAGATGGGCTTCCCGGTGATGACCGCAGGACACGGCTTTCGCTGGATGTTGGAGTACTCGTCCATCATCCATCCCATGATCCGGGCGTTGGTGTACACGTCTGGCGCGGGGATGTCCGTTTCAGGGCCAATGAAGTCCGCCACGCGGCGGATGTAACCACGGGAGAGGCGCTCAAGCTCCATGCGGGAGAGCTCACGTGGATCCACGATGACGCCTCCTTTCCCACCCCCATAGGGTATGCCCACGGTGGCGCACTTGAAGGTCATCCAAAAAGCCAGTGCCTTGACCTCAGAAATGCTGACGTCCGGGTGGAAGCGCAAGCCCCCCTTGGTGGGACCGCGACTGTCGTCGTGACGCACCCGGTATCCGGTGAACACGCGCAAGGATCCATCGTCCATTCGAACAGGGATCGAGACCTCCAGCGCGGAGCGGGGTGCGCGGAGCCTCTCCACCACTTCCGGCTCAACCTTCATGTGTTTGGCGGCAAGATCGAGGCGATGCAGCGCATCGCGGTAGACATCTTGGCTCGGTTCAGACATGGGCTCCCTTCGGGCCTGTCCCCTATCCAATGCACACGTCCCCGCAAGGCCGCCCGTCCCCGGGACCGACACCCCAAACCCGGCCATTAAGGCTGCATGTCGGATTCCTGGACCGCTCTCTCAACCTCCCTCCAGCGCGACTGCATGCGGACATGGACGCCACAGATCTGCCCACGGATCCCGCTTGACCCGCGAGGAAGAGCTTCACTCAGGAAGCTGAATCCCGCCCTTGTCCAGATCGATCTGAACGCCCTCCACCGCCCCTGTTACCGCCAGGGGATTCTCCATGAAGTCAAAGCGTTGGTCGCGGGCACTGGGCCCATCCCCCTCTCGATCCACGTAGACCACGAGCCCCACGCGGGTCACCTCCACGGGAATCGACAACAAAAACGGTCCCGGCCCCTCCAGCTTCTCCGAGTCCACCACGGGCTGGTCCGTTGCGTCGAGACTGCGGGCATCCACCTGGAGAATCTTGCCGTCGTAGCCGGACACGTGGATCTCCCCCTTGACCTTGTGCCACTCCCCTGACTCCACCGCCGCCGACGGAGCAGGAGCGTCGAGCGGTGCCTGTTCGCTGCCTTCCACAAACAGAAAGCGATCGGTGTACTCGGAGAGGGGCTTCCCATTCCCTGGCTTGCGAAGCCCCGACCTCTCGCCGGGCTGTCCCTTTCTCCACTGGGTCAGGGTGCGAGCCAGGGCTTCTCCGATGATGCGGTGCCCCAGGGCGGTCGGGTGCATCTCATCCAGAAAGAGCTCGCTCGCGTCGTATCCGCTGGACTTGAAGAGATCGGGCAGCTCCAGGATGGGGACCCCCAAGCGCAACGCCGCGTCCCGCATCACCTGTCGATACAACTCCCAGGCCCCGGGTTCGGTCACATCCGGATCCATGTCCCGACTCACCGCCGGCAGGAGAAACACGGCCTCAGCCCCATGCGCATGCGCCTCCCGCACCATGTGGTCCAGGTTGCGGGCAAAGTCATTGACCTCCACCCGCCTCTTGCCGATCTGCGAGCCGGTTCCAAGCCCCCACCCCACCTTCTTCGCTGCATCCACTCCCTTTGTCACCCGGGTCTTGTGGTCGAGGATCCGGTACACCGCCGAGACCTTGAGGGCGTTGTGAAGGGAGCCGATCCAGCCATCTTCAAAGCGGCTGTAGGAAGCGAGAAGCTCCTTGTCCACGAAAGCATCGAAGTTGTTGTCGGAGGAGAGATTCCCGATGACCACCACGTCAGGCTCCAGGTCCCAAGCCCGCATTTCCAGGAAATTGATGGTTTGGTAGGTGCTGTACCCGGGCACCGATGCATTGATTCCCTCAATCCCGGCGCGCTCTCCCCCGAGAGCCTCCACCACCACACTCACAAGCACTTCCTCATCGGAAACGCGAAACCCGAAATTCGAAGAGTCCCCGGTCACCAGGACGCGCCGAACACCCTCAGGCTTGGGCACCGCGACATCCTCCCCCCGCATTCCAAACCGATTGATCTTGGCGGGGACCCCATCCATGGTGCGAGTCCCCGGCTCAAGCTCCCACAACAGGTAGGGGCTGCCTGTCAGGTTGGAGGCATTCTCGCTGGACTGCGCAGGGGGGGCTTCCGCATGCCGCAGCGTGTCCCCGAACACGAACCTTGCGCCCCCCTCCAAGACCGCCAGGTAGAGGAAGAACATGAGGACCGACAGCCACCAGGGTTTGGTTCGTTGTTCCGCCACTCCCGGATCCTTTCACAGCCGACGAGAGCCGTCATCCCCCATGGGCGGAAACACAGCATCGAAAACCGATGGTTCCATCAAAGGATGGGGCGTGGCTGCCTGGAGATCCATAGGTGCAAGGGACCGCCTCTGCGCCGTAGTGGCCCCCGCCCCTCTTGTCGATCTGGGGCAGCCCCGCAGCATCCTTCTTGCCGGGATCGGCCCACTCCCAGAGGTTTCCCATGAGGTCGTACACACCTTCCGAGGTCCGACACGCCGGAAAAGCACCAGACTTTGCCAGGGGCACCTTCTCGAAGCTTGAACGGTCACCAATGGCGCACACACCCGGCCCGGCCTTGTCTCCCTTCGTCGGGTAAGTCCGCCCCCCGGCGCCGGAGACACCATCGCAAGCATCTTCCCATTGGCGGCTGGTACACAGGGAAAACCCTGCTCCAACACACACAGCAAAGGCCTGGTACCAGGTGGCCAAGGTCGGGGTTCCCCCCTTCTTCGCCTGGGGCGTCCCCTGGGTGGAACCATCCGGAAAGCCCGCCCCTTGATCACGGTTTCCCAGGGCCCCCACCACCTGCACCTCGTACTGGTGAATGCAGAACGGCCCCTTCTCCCCCACCACGCCGACCATGTCCTCGGGGCAGCGAATGCCGGACCCACAGGCCATTTCCAGCAAGAACCAGATCATGGCCGCACCCTATCACCCGCACCGGAACCACCCAGTATCCATGTGTCCTCCAGGGGTTCATCAAAGAGCGGCAAGGTCCCATTTGGAACCAGCGACGATGCTGGCCACCCTGCCTTTGCCAGGCCCTGGGCCAGCTCGGCGGCGATTGCCCGGTTCCCATCGCCCGTGGGGTGCATTTCATCCAAAAAAGCCTGTTCAGGTTTCAATTCCGCAGACAGCAGGCCGTCCACCGCATCCACCCACAACGCCCCCCGTCGGCTGGCCACTCTCTCCATGACGGCAAAGTAGTCGTCCCACGGATGCGGCCCCCGGTCTCGGCGAAGTCGGACCCGGTTGGAGGGTGCAAGCACCACCACGCCAACGTTTCTCTTTGCCGCTTCCAAGAGAATCTCGTCTAAAGCCCGCGCGTACCGGGTAAGTGCCACCCGCCGGCCCTGGGTCGAGTACGGCGATCGAATCCATCCGATCTTGGCCTCGATCTCTCTGCTCTCGGACTCTTCCGGCGACACCGTCCCTCTCCGCAACCACCGCCAGGCGTGGCTTCGATCCAACAAAAACTCCAGCCGCCACGCGGGACGAGCGAGCGCCTCCATCCAGGCAGCATCCTCGAAAAAGTCGTAATGGTTGTCGCTCCAAAGGCTTCCAACCACAAGAAGTTCCGGGGAGAGGCCCCAGCCAACCTCCTCCAGCAGCACCTGGGTCTGCAAGGTTGAATAGCCGGGGATTCCGCCGCAAAGCACGTCCACAGAGACCCCGGCTTCTTCCAGTGCCTCCCCGAGGGCCCAGTGCAGGGTGTCGTCGTCGGAGACGCCATGGCCAAATACCGAAGAATCCCCAAGGGTCAACACCCGGTGGGGCGCACCCTCCTCCTCGACTTTTCGCAGCCCATTTTCTCCTACGGCATACTCAGCACCATGTTGGTGAAAAGCCCCTGGGGACAAGGCCCACATGCGGGTCGGGTGGGCCGAAAGGGGCACCCCTTCAGCGGGCGGGCCCGGCGCGGGCACCCACCCAAACAGCCGAACCCCCAGCTCCACAGAAACCCCAAGCACCACCAGGGGTACCCAGGAGATGGCCAGCCGAAAGAGACGCCTCCTCCGGCGGGGACTTCTGCGGTTCAGAGGGTAAAGTCCTGCTTCTTCAAGGACGTCCAGACGTCATCCTCGGTGTCATCAATACCATCCGGGCCATAAGACCAGAACTGGAACTCGTCGTCGTACTCGGCCACCTGGTAGGGGTTTCCCCAGAAATCAATGGAGGTGTCGCGCCCCTCGGACTCCATGTACTTGCGCACGTAGTCCGAGAATTGTCGCTCAAAGTTCCGAGGCAGGTTGTCCGTGATCATGTCGAGCCGCACGAGCTTCTTGATGTTGGACAACTCGGCCTGAACGGCCGCCACCCGCGCGATGTCGATGGGTGTCTCGATCATGGCCAGGATCTCTTCTTGTTGCGTGGCGCCGACACCGGCCGCGGTCAACAAGGGCAAGAGTTGGGTCAGGGTCATGCTGCACCCTCCAATCGAATGCTGGCAAGCCTCTCCAGGGCGAGGCCCACATGAAAGGACTGTCTAAGAGCCTGGTCCAGAGCCCCGCGAGACACCTCAATCACCGTGGTGGGCTCCAGACAGGTGACAGTGGCGCTTCGAGGTTTCTGAAAGAGCAACCCGATCTCGCCGAAGGTTTGGCCCGGCCCGAGCTTGGCCAGCACCTCCTCGCTTCCATCATCACCCTTTCGCCACACCACGCACTGGCCATCGCGAATCAGGTACAAGCAGTCGGCCGCCTCTCCCTCCTGGACGATGTGCTCACCTTCTTCAACCTCTCGAATCTCCACCTTTCCGGCCAGACTCAAGCGCCCTGAGTTTCCCAGTCCAGCCATTTCGGGAATCCCATCCAGAAAGACCGCAAGGTCCAGGTTCTCCTTGACGCGGCCGGCTCCTTCAGTGTCCACCGACAAAACGTGCTCCAAAGCCTGGACATCCAGGGCGAGCACCTGGGTCTCCTTGGCTGCCCGTGCATCATGGGGACTCCCCAGGCCCAGCTTATCCATGGCGCCAAAGTTCTCCCCCATGCCGAGACTGGCCACAAAGTCATGTCCCCCTTCAAATTTCGGCAACAACAAGTCCACCCGGCCACTCTGTACCCAGTAGAGCCGATCCCCCTCTACTTTGGCCCGATGAATCCAAGCGCCAGCCTTGAAGTGCAGATGATCCATGTGATCGACCAGCTTGTTCAAGGTGTCTTCGCTCACATTCTTCACCAGCTCCACATCCGAGAGGGTCTTCAAGACCGCACGTCGAGCCTCGTCGCCCAGGGCCGAGGCTTCCTGGCGCTGGTGGGGCTTGGACTGTCGCTCCCCCTCAAAGACCTGCAGGGCAAAACTCACCAGAAACCAAGCCCCGATCGAAAGCAACGTTGCGACCAACACCAACAGGTAGACAAAGAGAAAGCCTCCTACCGCCATTTCCAGTCCACCGGCCTCCCCCATCAGCGTCAACTGCAAGGCGTAAATCTGCCCAAGAAAGAAGTCGCTGAAGATCTGCAGCGCTGTCATGAACCAGAGGATCCAGCAGCTCGCAACCACCCGAAACGCCCCCATTCCCGGCTCGCCTTCCTTGGCAAGCCCCTTCACCAGCCGCCTTCGAATGAAGGTGCGTACACGGTAGCGCTGTCGGTTGACTGAGGTCAGCACCTCCACCAAACGGGCGCCGTCGGTGGGCAAGAATGGACAGAGATCCAAGAACAGAATCAGCCAGGCTGCCCCTGTCCAGGCCGCCAACCAGGATCCCATACCAGCGGAAGCCAACATGGCAAAGAGGCCTCCGCACATGGCTGGCACCGCAAGCCCCGTGAGCCCAAAGCGCAGGTTCAGGTTGCGGGGCAGATGGAAGGCTTCCCGGTCATCCACGTCCAGATAGATGACACCCGCGCTCCAGCGCAGCCCCGCTCCTTTCAGGCCGTTTCCCGGCCCGGAGAGAATCGCCGCACGAGCAAGGCCCCGCAGGGACAACACCAAGACTGCAGCCGTGTACACATTGGCGAACCCGAGGACCCAAGAACCACCTCTTTTCTGTCCGGGAATCTCCTGGAGAAAGAGGGCGTCCGGGAGCTCGACCCCTCCCTGTCCCACAACCACCCAGCCCCCCAAGAACAAGCCCGCTGCAAGGCCGTAGAACAAGGTCGAGCAGAGCGCACTCCCAAGAGGTGCCAGGGTGGACAGCATCGTGGAGGCAGCCCGAAAGTACATGGACCAACCAAAGAGGGCTCGAACCCGCCGCCAGGCAAGCGCCCGGTCCAGAGTGCGGTGCTTGTGGTGCTCAAAGAGAGCCACCCGAACTTCTTCTTCGTTCTCCAGCATCCCACGATCCCAGAGCTGGTACAGGAGCACGGCAAGCTCCTGGTAGGCCACCGTGCCACGAGCCTCTACAAGAATAGACTCCATGTCTTCAATGGAGTGCTGGCCGTTCATGCTCTCCAGCACCGCGAGGTGGTCAGTGTTGGCCTGAAGCTGAGTGCCAAAGCGTACGTGGTGCACCAGGATTTTCTCGCGAAAACCCCGCACAACCACCTCGTCCGAAAGCCGTGGAAAGAGTCCTTCTTTCATTGCATGAAGCCTCGGGACGTTTTGTGCCACGTTCATCCTACCCTAATTGCACATTGGAATCCCCGACTCTTGAACCAAAGAGTCGCTGTTGAACCCAATTCACCAGGGAATTCCACTCATCCCCCCGGGCGATGGGGAGGTAGTACGCCAGGGTGATCCAGGTAAAGGGCCCCACCTCCATGAGCAGAAAGACGCTCAAGTGCAGGGTGACACCAAAGGAGACCCACAGCCGGCGCATCCGCACTCTGCGCAAGCGCTCCCCCCAAGGGGAAACATCCGCGGGCCGGCCTTGCATCCACAAGACCCATAGCAGCAGGGGCGCCGTCAGCTCGAACACCCATGTTGCAGCCGTGGCCACCTGCGTGAGTGGATAGACATAGGCAATCCACGACATGTCGAAGCGGTGCCAGCTTGGCTGCTGAAGTGTGTAATACAAGGCGGAGAACCCACCGGCCGGGGTCCAATAGGCTGAGACCTTGTGAAGACCGGTGGACCCGTACACCAGCACCAACTGGTAAAGAACCAACCACCGGGTCCAGCTGGCGACCGTGGCCACAGGCCGCCAGGATCCCGTCCCGAGCCGCGCATCCACCGAGAGCGTCTGGGTCCCCCCCCCCAAGACCAGCAGCCACAAGGCATTGTCCAGAAGGTAGTCGTAGCTGCCCCCAGCTTGGGGATTCAAGTCTGTGACTGCCTGAAAGGCCTGCAAGGTGAGAAAGGCAGTCACCCTTCCTCCAAAGCCAAGCACCATCCCCACCCCACCTACCAACGCGACCCCCAGGAGCCCGCGAAGGGTCGCCTTTGCCGGCCCCCCCAGCAGATCCACCAGCCAGGGGCCCCGATGGAGATCCAGGTAGCCCCCTTCGGACACGTCACGCCAGATCACTGGCTCCAGACCCGGCGCCAACACCGAGAGCAGGGCGTACAACACACACAACCCCACCGCCACGCGGAAGAGGGCGAGCCCCTCCGCGGGCTCCCTGGCCTCCATACACGCTCGCCACTTGTTCCAGGCCTTCACGGGGTCTCTCCCAGGGCAGGGGCAGGGGCAGGGGCAGGGGCAGGCTGCACATCCCAAAGCGCGATCACCCGCACCGACTTGTAGACCCCCACCGGCTCGCTTCCCTGGCGAACCTCCTCCGGAGACCGCGTGCGGACCTTGTGCAAACGCACCCGCAAGTGCGTGGCTTCTGGAAACTCCTCCGCCGCCCGATCGGCCAGCCAGTGCGCAAACTTGTTGTAGGTGCGCTGATAGGACTTCCAACCAAAGCGAAAGACCACACTTCGCATGCGGTCATGGTCAAACCAGTCCGCGTGCCAGTTCAGCTCCGGGTCCCGTCCCCGGTAGAGGGGGACCCACTCCCCTTCCACCTTCAAATCCACCACCAAGCGTGAAGGATAGCGATGGGGGGCCACGAACATACGCCAGGACTGGTAGGTCCCACAGTACTTGAAGTAGGGGTCAAAAGGCTCCAGGAGCGCACGCCTTGCGCCCAGCCATTTCCGGGCAAATTGCCAGATTCTCTCTTCAAGCTCTGCGGCGGTAAGCTCCACCCCCCACTCGTTCAGCCTGTCGGTCCAAAGCTGGATTTCATCCTGGACCGTGGGCTCTGCCCACTCCGCACGGCGCATGGCCCCCACCGGCGCAGGAAGCGCGGCGAGCGTGATCGCCAGGCCATGCAGAAGCACGAACACGGCAACAAAATGGAAGCGGATTCGGCCCATGGTCGCCCCCTATCCCAAACACGCCGCGCCTCAGGCCCACCACAACAGATTTCGTCGAATCCAAAAAACAAAAGAAAGCCATTGCATGTTCCGTGCCAGTTCTGTATAAGCGCTGGCATGGAACTTGCTTGAGCCGTCCGTTCATGCAGTTTCACTACCCAAACCGCGCAGGACGCGCGAAAAAAGGTCGAGGTGCCGCATGAAGCGCTTTCCTCTCTTCTTCTTGCTGGCGTTGAACGCCTGCTCCGCCCCCTTCTCCAGCCAGGAGGCCAACCCACACGGCGATCGCAAGAACGCCGAGGGCTGGTCCGACCAAGATGATCCCACCCTCTTCAGTGGGGACCTGGAATACAAGATGGACGCCCTCCCCACGGAGGGCGAAGCCTTCAGCATTCCATGGGCCAGCTCCTATTGGCCGACCTCAGAGGACAGCATCAACTTCAAGTGGGCCGGCAGCGACTCCCTCTCGCCGGCCGCCAAGTATGGCGAGGCTTTCGGTGTCGATGACGTCGAGGACAAGGTGTCTTCCAACCACGGCATTGACAACCAATCCTCCCGTACGGCCTGCACCGAGGAAACCTCCAGCGAGGTCTGCGAGAGCAACAAGAACGAGACCTGCGCCATTCGGAACGGAGAGACCGAGGGCTACTGCATCCCCCGCTGGTGGGGCATTTGCCATGCCTGGGCCCCTGTCTCCATCATGGAGCCCGAGCCCGTCGAACCGGTCACCGTCAACGATGTGACCTTCGAGGTCAACGACATCAAGGCGCTCTTGACCCTGGGATGGAACCGCAGCAGCAGCAAGTTTGTCTCCCTGCGGTGCAACGAGAGCAACAGCCGGGATGAGATCGAGTACGACGAGTACAACCGCCCCACGGGAGATGACGAGGAGTGCCGCGACACCAACCCAGGCACCTACCACGTGCTCTTGGCCAACTACCTGGGCCTGGCGGGACAGTCTTTCGTCGAGGATCGCACCTTCGACGCCCAGGTCTGGAACCAGCCCCTGCGCGGCTACCGCATCACCCTCCAAAACGAGGTGACCGCCAGCGAGGCGCACCAGCTCCTGGACGTGCCCGGAAACGAGGACATCGCCGAGACCCGAGAGGAGACCTTCGAGGCAGCCCCCCCCAAGGGGGAGTGGCACCACCAGCCCCGGTATGCCGTTCAGGCCGACCAGATCGTGAACGTGGAGATGACCGGCGAGAACGACGGCGACCTCTACGTGCGGTTTGGCAGCCAGCCCACCAAGGACGACTACGACTGCCGCCCCTGGAAGGGTGGAAGCACCGAGTCCTGTGAGCTCCGGGCACCTGTCGGCACGGAGTCGGTCTATGTCTCCGTGTTCGCCTACGAGGACGACGTCAACGCTTCCGTGACCGTGAAGATCCAGGGCGAGGGCCAGGACGACACGCCGTCAGGCACCGAGTACGTGTTCAACGACGACGCCACCAAGCTCTTCCACGTGAAGCTCGAGGTGGACTACATCAGCGAGTCCAACTCCACGACCAACGGCAACCTGGCCGATCGCATCGACCGCTACACCCGGACTGACAAGTACCAGTACATCCTGGAAGTCGACTCGGATGGAGAGATCATCGGTGGCGAGTGGGTCGGTCGCAGCAAGACGATGCACCCGGACTTCCTGTGGCTTCCCACCGGACGCAACGAGTGGCAGTCCATTGCGGGTGGCGCCATCCAGTACGACAAGATCAAGGACCTGCTGACTCAGTCCATTGGCGATGCAGCCGTGGAGACCGGCGAAAGTGGTGAGGCTGTGGAGCGCACCGAGAACGGTCACGTAGACAAGAACGAGTGGAAGCACTTTGGCCCGTTCTTGGCCGCGGAAGGCAACGTCACGGTGAACATGACCGGCCCGGACAGCGGAGATGCCGACCTCTACGTGCGAAAGGGCGCCCCGGCGACAGGAACCAACTTCGACTGCCGCCCCTACGCCGGGGACTCCAACGAGGAGTGCTCCCTGGAAGGGCCTGGCTCCTTTTACGTGGGTGTCCACGGGTACCTGTCCAGCGACTTCGAACTGGACATCCGCTTTGTCCAGGGAGAGGCGGTGGAGACCTCCGAAGAGTAGTACGGATCGTTCCACGAAACGCAGAAGGCCCCGTGTCCGGTTTCCGGGTGCGGGGCCTTTCTCGTCTCAGTCCCCGTTCAATGGGCGTTGCTGGTCTCCCGCAGCCGATCCGCCAGGGTCACGGCCAGAGAGTGGTAGAACCGGGCTGCAAACCCCTCGTCCGCATCCAACATGGCCTTGATCTTGTCGTGCTCCAGAGAGAGAAGCTGCACCGACTCTTCCGCGATCACGGTGGCGCTTGCCTTTTCGTGGGTCAGAAAGGACATCTCTCCGAAGACAGCTCCCAAGTACAACTGGGCCAGGACCACCGGGGCATCCTCTCCCTCTCCAGGAGCCCGCTCTACCCGCACTGCCCCTTCTTGAACCACGTAGATGACCCGATTGGCGTCATCCTGGTGGATGATGGTGTCGCCTTCGGCAAAGGAGACTTCTTCTGCCTGCTCCAAGAGGTCATAGCGACCCGCAGGTTCCAGCTCGGCAAATAGATCACTGAAGAAGGTCACAGGGTCCTCCGGGGCATGAATCCTCTGTAGCCCGCCGGAATCTCGAAAGCCCGCCCGCTACCCCTCGACCAGCTTCAGCGTTTGGTTCGTTGCGTCGTAGTAGGTCACGTACACCGTGTCCCAGGCGTCGATGGCGATGGACGGGTTCTGCCCTACGTTTCCGGAGCTGTCCACCGTGGACACATTCCAGGTGCCGCTTGCTGACTCGACCGCCACCTTGAGATCCCCATTGCTGAGATCGTAGTAGGCGATCACCCCCAAGTCGGAGCTGTTGAACGCCATGGCCGGTGAGATTCCCACCTCACCTGTGGAGTCCACGGTCACGGGGGTGGTCCAGGCGCCAGCGGTGCGGCAGGTATAGAGCAGATCCCCGCCGATTGGCTCGTAGTAGGCCACACAAGGGGTGTTGTCGCTCTTCACATTCAAGACCTGTGTATAGGGCTCAATGGTGGTGACCTCCTCGGAGTACTCGTAAGAGTTCAGCTGGGAGTCCATCCGGGTGTACTGGATTTCTTCTGAGAACCAGGTGCCGCTCCATGCGTTGGGGTCGTAGAAGGCGACGTGGTTGTCGTTGGTCGAGTCCACGGCCAGGCTCGTGTAGTACCCGGTGGAGCCCGTGTAGTAGTCGTCCACGTTGTCGTAAGAACAGTTCCCCGTCAGCGCCGAACAGTCCAGCAGGTAGGGCAGGCCGGCATTGTCATCGTAAAAGGCGATGCTCGGGAAGTTGCTGGTGTCCACATCGATAGACACGTAGTAGCCCGTGGCGTCGGTTCCAGTCGTCCCGAAGAGCTCACTCTCTGGGCCAGAGGTACCATCCGATGCCACGTAGGTGTACCAGAGCTCCTGGTCGCTGTTACCATCTTCATCGTAGGTGTAGGCCACCTGGAAATTGTCCAGGCCATCCATGACGGCATCCAGGTGAGCCCCCGCGGCGTGGCCCGAGTGCCACACCAGGTCCGACGCGCTGTCCCAGGAGCCAGTGGCGTCTCGGACGTTGTAACGAACCCCTTCCCAGACCGCGTCGAAGTAGACCACGTGGACCTGGCCCACAGAATCCACCCCCACGGCTGAGACCTCCCCGTAGTCACTGACCCAGTCGCTCAAGGTCTCCGGCGTCCCAAAGCAGTTTGTGGTCGCCGACGCGCTCAGATCGTTGCAGTCATCGGCATTGGCGACGTAGCCAGCGGGCTGCGTGCAGGCCTCCATGGAGACATTCGGGTCGCCGTATCCGTCGCTGTCGTAGTCCTCGTACCAGGTGGAAGCCGTGGTGATGGAGGCGTTCACGTCGTTGCAGTCGTCTGCATTGTCGACGTAGCCGGTGGGTTGGGCACAAGCCTCGACAGAAACGTTTGGATCCCCATACCCGTCCGAGTCCCAGTCCTCGTACCAGGTGGTACCACCGGTGGCCGGGGACTCGTCCACGTTCCCATCGCAATTGTCATCAACGGAATTGCAATACTCCGTGGCGCCCGGGTGGATGTCGTCGTTCACATCGTTGCAGTCATCGGCGTTGGAGACGTATCCGGCGGGCTGCTCACAGCTCTCCTGTGACACGTTGGGGTCGCCGTACCCGTCGCTGTCGTAGTCCTCGTACCAGGTCCCCAGGGAGGAAGCGCCCTCGTCTACATTCCCGTCACAGTCGTTGTCCAGGGTGTCACAGAGCTCCTCCGCCCCCGGGTACACGGTCGCCGCCGCGTCGTCGCAGTCGTCTGCATTGGCCACGTACCCGGAGGGGGCCTCGCAGGCAGGGAGGGCAGAGTCGGTCTCGCCGTATCCATCCCCATCAGCGTCCAGGTACCAAACGGGAAGCGCCGCCTCCTCCACGTCATCGATGACGTTGTTGCAGTCATTGTCCACGCCGTCACAGACCTCGGCGGCCCCAGGGTGGACGCTGGCATCGCTGTCCTCGCAGTCTCCGTCTGTGGTGGAGAAGCCGTCCCCGTCTTGATCCACAACCTCGGTATCGTCGGTATCGTCGGTATCGTCGGCATCATCCACAGCCGTGTCGTCCCACAGCAACGGTGGATCGTCGCTCCCATCCTTAAAGTCCTTGGAACAAGCCAGAACGGACAAAACTGCCGCACCAAGCGAGGCCCGGAGGATCTTAGACATTGGAATTCTCCTGGTTCAATTCAAGAAAAGAGGCCACTCAGACCCTTCGACGCCTCCGGGAGAGGGCCACCCCTGACAGCGCCAGCCAACCCCAGGGCGCTTCTGACTCAGGCGCGGAGGTACAACCTCCGCCCTTTCCGGTGCCTCCGCCGCTGACAAGCTCATCGCCGGGGCTCACGCCATCGCAGTCCTGGTCGATGCCGTCGCCTTCGATCTCCACGGCCTCCGGGTTGACCCCGGCCCGGGTGTCGTCACAGTCGATGAGCGGGGTTTCAGCGCTGGCCTCCCCCGCATCATCACAGTCGGCATCCACGGACTGCAAAACCTCTGGGGTTCGATAGCCGTCCCCATCCAGGTCTGAGTAGCACCACTCCACGGTGTCACAGTCCGAGTCCACACCGTCACCGATCAACTCCGTCGCCTCCGGATTGACCCCGCTGGCCTCATCGTCACAGTCCGTCGCCGGCGCGTCGATCCCCGCGAGCCCCTCCGCCTCGCACCCGAGATCCGCATCGGCCACCGTGGACCCATCCGAGGTTCGGAAGCCATCGCCGTCCGCGTCCACGTAGCAGATCTCCTCCCCATCGCAGTTGGAGTCCACGCCGTCGGCCACGTACTCCTCGGCATCCGGGTTCACCGTGCTGTCGCCGTCGTCACAGTCCCCAGCCGGTGCGGTCTCATCCACCAGGCCCTCCCCCGCACAGGACAGGTCTCCCTGCACAGCCACAAGCTCATCGCCCCGGTAGCCGTCGCCGTCGTAGTCGGCCCAGCAAAGCTCCGCCCCGTCGCAGTCGCTGTCGACCCCGTCGCCGCTGACCTCTTCCGCCTCCGGGTTCACCGCGGCGTCCGAGTCATCGCAATCGATTTCATCGGCGTTGGAGGCCTCTCCCGTGTCGGAACAAGCCATGTCCGAAGACACAATGGTGACCAGGCTCGCATCGCCGTACCCGTCGCCGTCGGCGTCCAGGTAGCAGGCCTCAAAGCCATCGCAGTCGTTGTCCACCCCGTCCGCTACAAGCTCCGTGGCGGTGGGGTACGCCGTGGCGTCCGCATCGTCGCAGTCGTCCGCGGGTGCCGTGGCGTCCGCCAGCCCCGTGGCGGCGCAGGAAAGGTCGATGCTGGCCGAGGTGGCGCCGGTGGTCTCCGCGTGGCCGTCACCATCGCCGTCCACGAAGCACAACTCCTCTCCGTTGCAGTCGCCATCGGAACCATCCCCCGGGATCTCGGCGGCCCCCGGGTAGACCGCTCCATCGCTGTCATCGCAGTCCGTGGCCGGGTCGCTGACCCCGCCCTCGCCCACGTCGTCGCAGTCCAGATCATCCGAGCCCACCGTGGCGCCGGTGGCGTCCACGAAGCCGTCGTGATCCACGTCCGCAAAACAAGTCTCCTGCCCGTCGCAGTCGCTGTCGAGCCCATCGCCCACGGCGTCCACCGCCCCCGGGTAGATCCCGGCGTTGGTGTCGTCGCAGTCGTCCTGGGGCTCTACCGCGGCCGCCTCGCCGCTGGAGGAGCAGGTGGCGTCAGCGCTGGCCACCGTGGCCCCGCTTACATCCGCGTGGCCGTCGTTGTCCGCATCGGCCAGGCAGATCTCTGCGCCGTCGCAGTCCTGGTCGGTCTCATCGGCGATGACCTCGGCCGCGCCCGGGTTGATGCTGGCGTCCGTATCGTTGCAGTCCGTGGCAGGAGCCGCGTCCGTGGCCTCCCCGGCCCCGTCGCATGCGAGATCGTCCGTGGAGAGCACGGTGGTCGCAGCGACCGGCCGGTAGCCATCATCATCCGCGTCCTCGTAGCAGGCCTCATAGCCGTCGCAGTCCGAGTCGATGCCGTCGGCCACCACCTCCACCGCGTTGGGGTTCACCGCCGCGTTGGCGTCGTCGCAGTCCGTGGCGGGCACGCTGGCGTCCGCCTCTCCCGCGTCGTTGCAGTCCGCGTCCGTGGAGAGTACCGTGCCGTCGTTGGCATCCCGGAACCCGTCGCCGTCCTGATCGGCGTAGCAGGCATCGCCCCCATCGCAGTCCTGGTCGATGCCGTCCACCACGATCTCCTGAGCGCCGGGGTAGACCGCCGCGTCCGTGTCGTCGCAGTCTGGCTCGGCTGTGAGAACCGCCTCCCCGGCGTCGTCGCAGTCACCGTCGTTGGACTGGATGCTGGCCGCGCCACTGGCGGCATAGCCATCCCCATCAAAGTCCAGGTAGCAGGTCTCAGTACCGTCACAGTCGGAGTCAATGCCGTCGGCGGCGGTTTCCGCGGCACCGGGGTAAACCGTGGCGTCTGCATCATTGCAATCCGTGGCGGCGACTGAGCTGTCCGCCTCGCCCGAGTCGTCGCAGTCCGTGTCCGTCGAGACCGTCGTACCCCCGCCCGCATCGGCGAAGCCATCGTCATCGGCGTCCGCAAAGCAGATCTCCGTGCCGTCACAGTCATAGTCCACGCTGTCGCCGGCGGTCTCAGAGGCCGCCGGGTTCACGGCGGCGTTCCCATCATCGCAGTCCGTGGCGGGAACGGTCTCATCCGCCTCCCCAGAGTCCGTGCAGTCCGCATCGGCGGAGTTCACCGTGGCGCCGCCAGCGTCCCGGTAGCCGTCGTTGTCTGCATCCGCGTAGCAGGCATCCCCGCCGTCGCAGTCCTGGTCGATGCCATCCACGATGACCTCTGGTGCCCCCGGGTAGATCGTGCCGTCCGAGTCGTCGCAGTCCGTGGCGGGCACATTGGGGCCGGCCTCGCCGGGATCCACGCAGTCCATGTCGCTGGAGATCACCGTGCCCGAGGCGTCGGCGTAGCCGTCCTGGTCTACATCCGCGTAGCACTCCTCGTTGCCGTCACAATTCTCGTCTATGCCGTTGCCCACCGTGTCGGTGACCCCGGGGTTGATGTTGGCGTTGGCGTCATCACAGTCCGTGGCGGGGACCGAGGGCGCAGCCTCTCCCGCGTCTGTGCAGTCCATGTCCGTGGAAGCCACCGTGGTGCCGTCGCTGGCGCGGTAGCCGTCTCCATCCAGGTCCGCGTAGCACATGTCCGCGCCGTTACAGTCCTGGTCGATGCCGTCGCCAGGCAGATCCGTGGCCCCGGGACGAAGCACGGCCGAGGTGTCATCGCAGTCCGTGGCGGGCATGGAGGCGGTGGCCTCGGTCCCATCCTCGCAGTCGGTGTCCGAAGAGGTCACCGTGGTGCCGTTCGTGTCGCGGTACCCGTCGCCGTCGAGATCCTGGTAGCAGAGTTCACTGCCGTCGCAGTCGTTGTCGACGCCGTTGGCCACGACCTCAGTGGCGCCAGGGTAGACCGTGGCATCGTTGTCGTCGCACTCCTCGGACTCGAGGAAGCCGTCGAGATCGTTGTCGGAGATGAAGTAGTAGCGGATGTAGAGGCGGCCTCTGCTGCTGCTCCAAGTACCCTCGCCAAAAAGAAGGTCGATGTAGCCATCGCCATCGATGTCCCCCACGCCCTGCAGGTTGGACCCCGAGTACTTCTCGGTCATCGTGCCCGAACTGTCCCCGTACATCAGCCTGTTGTTCCAGATGATGTCGTCACACCCGTCGCCGTTGACGTCCCCCTGCGGAATCGGGGCCGAGCGGCTCCAGGACTGGTCGGCCGGGCCGAAGATGCCCGCGGTGCCCCCATGAAAGACACGCGCGTTGCCCGAGTCGCCGGCCAGGTAGACGTCGTCAAAACCGTCGCAGTTGATGTCTCCAAGCCCCGACACCACCTCCCCGAAATTGTTGCTGCTGCCCGTGCCGTAGTGGGTGGCGGCGGCGGTGGTGTTCAAGCCACTGGCGCTGCCCAGATAGACATAAACCTTTCCCGAATCCGAGTCGTTGTCGTCGTTGTTCCGGGCCCCCACGAGGATGTCGTCATACCCGTCCCCGTTGACATCCCCGGCCCCATCCACGCTGTAGCCAAAATAGTCATCGGCGTTTTCCCCGTAGAGGATGGCATGGGGGGTGGTGTCCAACATGCTGGAGGAGCCGAGGTAGACCACCACCTTTCCGGCGCTGGAGGCCGTGGTGTCGTCGTAGCGCACACCGACCACAAGATCGTCAAAACCATCGCCGTTGATGTCACCGGCGGAGGAAAAGGCCCAGCCGTACTGCTCTTCCGCAGCAGAACCATCCAGTTCCAAGGCAGTCGAGTTCTGGATGCCGCTGCTGCTGCCAGCATAGAAGTAGAGCTGGCCCGAGTTGGAGCCGTTGTCGTCCCGGCCGTAGGCGCCGATCACCACCTCATTGAACCCGTCGCCGTTGAAGTCACCGTCGACTTCTACGCTGTAGCCATACTCCTCTTCACCGCTGCTTTGGACCGAAAAGGCCGCGGTGGTGTCCAAACCAACGGCGGTCCCGTGGTAGATCCAGAAGCGGCCGTATCTCGTGGAACTGTTGCACGGGTCATCGCTGCTGCCGCCACGGCCGTCGCCACCGCCTCGGCTGTTGCAGATTAACCAGTCATTGGTAGAGACCAGAACATCCTCATATCCGTCTCCGTTGACGTCCCCCAAAGCCCTTGCCGTCTCCGAAAAGCGAGTGTTGTTGCAATCAGATGACTGGCAAGTTTGTCCCGTGAGTCCAGAAGTCCCGAGGTAAGACCCGCTCGCAGTATGTTGAACTTCCGTGCCATTGGCGGAGTACCAAGGGTCTACCTGGATTGGGTAGGTGGCACTTGAGTCATCGACCCGCACCACAAAACCGCTGTCCTGGACTTCGAACCAAGCATCCAACAACTGCTCGTTGGCACCCCAGGCCGCCAGCCCGCTGACCTCCCAGCCGGGACCTGCACGCCCCTCCATCCAAACCCGCTCCCCATCCGTCTCCACAAAACTGGCATCGCTCCCAAGTGAAAGCGTCAGCAACCCCTTGCCCGCCGGTCGGCTGGCGATCTCCCAGCCCTGCTGCACCGCATACGGAGTCCCTTGCCACCACTCCGTGATGCCGGGCGCTCGACGTTCCAAGCGCTCCACTCCCCCGTGGGCCCCAAACCGGGGCGCAAGCGCTCCAGGCACCACCGCTTCCAGATCGCCAGCCCGCCCCCACCCTTCCAACCAAACCTGCAGCTCATCCGTCGTACGCAAATCACGAAACGCAGCGCCCGCATCGTCCAGGTGGGCCGTAAACCGCCCCGCGTGGACCCGGTAGCGACCTTCGTCGTCCTTTCCAAAGACCCGCACCTCGTCCCGGGGCAGCATGGCCGACTGCACAGCCGCAAGATCCGAGATGGCCGCCTCATCCTCTGAAGTAGAGGCAAACAACGCCGCCTCATACTCAGCGTTGCTATCCCCTGAGTCCTGATCCCCTGGGGAACAGCTGGTGAGGAGGATCAAGGAAAGAACAAAAGAACGGGAGAGGGTCATGGGGGAGCTCGCGGTGAGGATCGCCTGATTGAACGTGCCGAACGCTGCATCATCGGGCCTGAATGGACGCCCTGTCAATCACCTTTCGGATAGGCTGACCGGCGATGTCGCCTCCAAAGCCCCCACACCGCCACCCCATGGCCCCCGGTTGGGCGCTCCTGGCCGGTTTGTTGTGGGTGGCGGCCTCGGATGGGTGGCTCGCCGAGCGCTTCCTTTTTGGCCAGTGGATGAGCGCCGACTTCGCGGACTACTGCCTGGGAATCCTCTCGAACCTGCAGAACGCACCCGACCTGTGGCCGACCAAGCGCTCCCGGCTGGCCGGGTGGCTTCCCTCGGTGCTGGCGGGCCCCCTGGGGATCCT
>CAZRYF010000005.1:9594-15984 GCA_964604165.1 uncultured Enterobacterales bacterium | reverse complement strand
CCCCCTGGGGATCCTCCTGGAGGGGGTGCCCGCCGTTCGGAAGCGCCCCCCAGTCCAGGGCCGGGTGGTTCCCATGGCGGCCGGGGGAATCTGTCTTCTCCTGATCCACGGGGTGGGCTCCACCCCCCTCTCGGTGCACGCCACCTGGCGGCGCCCCTGGTCCCCTGTGGGATCCGTGTTTCGCTTCCACCCGGACTCTCCGGCCTTGAGCCTCGCGGGGGGGGAGGCCGCTTGCCTGGCCGAGATCACCCGGGATGGGGAGAAGGGACGCTGGCTCCCGGTCAGCCCGGATCGGAGGCACCGGTGAGACGGGAGGCGGTTTGGGTGGTGCCCCTGTACACGCTGCTGGCTGTGCTGCTGACAGGCCCGGCCTGGTGGACCGCCACACCGCAGATCATCGGCGGAGAGCACACCACCGACCTGGCGGGCTCCACCTGGGCGCCCTGGTGGATGGGCCACGCCCTCGGGCAGGGGATCAACCCCTTTGATGGGTCCTGGAACTACTTCCCCACAGGACAGGCCCACCTGTCCCAGTACAACCTGCTGGACGGCCTGCTTGGAGCCCCCTGGGTCGCGCTCTTTGGGCCCCGACTCGGGTACAACCTCTCGGTGGTGGCCATCCTCCTGGGCACAGCCGCGGGGGCCCATGTCCTGGCCCGGGTCGCCGGAGCGCGGCCCACCGGGGCCGTGGTGGCCGCCCTGGGGCTCACCACCTCCAACTTCCTGCTCCTGGAGATCGGCGATGGCCGGCCGGCCCAGGCGCTGCTCCTGTTCTGGCTCCTCGCACTGGCTGGCGGCGTCCGGGTGGTGCAAGGGAGAGGGAGCCTCCCAATCGCCCTCGGCGCGGGTATCTGCACGGCGGGCGCCTGCTTTACCTACTGGTACTACGGGCTGTTCCTGGTGCTGGCCGCCTTGCCGATCCTCTGGGTGCACCGGGAGAACCTCGGCTTGCGGGAGTGGAAGCTCCTGGGCCTCATGGTTTCGATGGCAGCCCTGTTTTGTCTGCCAGCGGTCTGGGAGCTGGCCGGTGCATTACAGGACCTTCCCGGCGTGGACAAGCCCGTGGAGCCCCGGTTTGCCTATCCAGGCCTCGACCGGGGCCTGTTTGGCCTGGGGAACACCCTCTCCCAGTCCCACTGGCCCCTTTGGCCCCTCCTCTCCGAGCCCTTCTTCGACGTAGAGAAGCAAATCTCCGCCGGCCTCCTAGGGCTTGCGGCGTGGGGGCTCTGGAAGCGGGTGCCGGGATGGGCCGCCTGGGGCGGCGTTGCGGGACTCGGCTGGGTGCTGACCCTGGGTCCCTACCTGAGACTGGGAAAAGACCCCACCTCGATCCCCCTGCCCTATCTGCTTCTGTACGACCACCTGCCCTTCTTCTCCCGCTTCTGGTGGCCCCAGCGCCTGGAGCTGCTTTCGGTGGTGGGACTCGCTGTCCTGGCGGCCCTCGCCACAGACCAGCTTCTTTCGCAGCGCAACAAAAAGCCCTGGCTTCTCGCGGCCCCGCTGCTGGTGCTGATGGACAGCCCCTGGCGCACCCCGCACCTGCCCATTCCAAGCCACGCACCGATCTCCACGGAGTGGGACCTGTACGAGCAGCTGGACAGCGCCGTGGTGACCCTGCCGCTCATGACCCTGCAGGGAACCTCCCGACATCAGCTGTGGTTTCAGACCCACCACGAGCAACCCATTCTCGGAGGACTTGGAGAGCAGCACGCAGGGCACCGCCCCCCGGGGTTTGAGGAGTTCGTGCGGTCCAACGAGCTTCTCGACTCTCTCTGGGCCCTGGGCAACGGGGCCTTTGGGCACACCACCCTCTCGCCGGGCGATGTACAGGAGCTCCTCGACGTGGGATTCGGGTGGGTGGTGCTGGATCCCCAGACCTTTGAGCCCGAACTGCGGTATTCGTGGGTGCGCACCTTTGAGCTCTTCCTGGAGAAGCTCTGGGGCCCCCCCGACCTCACCGCCGGCGAGGTCACAGCCTGGAGGATCAGGCCCATTGAAACGCCCGTGGAGATCGCCGTGAGCTTCCAGTCGAACCAGCGCCCCTCCCGCAGGAGCCGGTGATGAGAATCAACCCCCGTAGAGGCGGGCCCCTGTGCCCGCCCGCGCCGCGCCCAACCCCCAGGACCAGGCCATGACGGGCAAGACCACGAACGCATGGAAACCCTGGCTCGGGGCGGCCGCCTTCTACCTGGGGGTGGTGCTCCTGGTCACGGCTTCCGCCTGGTCGGACCCCACCCGACGCACCCTGGGTTTTGCCGACCCCGTCGACATGGAGGGAACCCTCTGGGCCTATTGGTGGGTCGGGGAGGCCTTGAAGCAGGGGATCAGCCCTTTTCAGGCGACCGCCAACTTCCTCCCCACGGGCCAGTCCCCCATTGCGTTTTACAACCTCCTGGATGCGCTGATCGCCACCCCCTTCGTGCACACCCTGGGGCCCCATTTGGGCTACAACGTGGTGCTGGTCCTCTTCTTCGTGACGAGCGCCCTGGCGGTGCACTGGCTCGCCCGGGAGGCCGGGGCAGGACACGCCGCTTCACTGGTGGCCGGGGCAGGCCTGGTGACAAGCTCCTTTCTGCTACACCAGGCCGGGGAGGGCCGGCTCTCCCAGACGCTGCTCTGCTTCTGGATTCTCACCCTCGGTGGGTGCCTTCGAATCCTGCGGGGAAGCGGGAGCCTTGGGTGGGCGGTGGGCACCGGGTGTCTGGCCGCCGCGACCGCGCTCTCCTACTGGTTCTACGGGCTCTTTCTGGTGTTGGCCGTGGTGCCCCTGCTCGGGGTGTACCGGCGCCAACTAAGCCGCCGGGTCCTGGGGCAGCTGGGGGTGGCCGTGGCGGTGGCCACCCTTGTCTGCCTGCCGATCCTGGTGCAGCTGGTGCAAGGCTTCGATGCGTTGCCCGGGGTCAACCGCAAGGCCATGAGCTGGATGGCCGTCCCGGGCCTGGACCGAGGGGAATTTGGCCTGGCCAACGCCATACGCTGGGGGCACTGGCCCCTGTGGCCCGCCCTGTTGGAGCCCTGGCCCTGGGCCTACCCCACCAAACAGATTGCCTTGGTGATCTTGATCCCAGCGGTGGTGGCCGGGGTGCGCCGGGTACCGGGCTGGAAGCCGTGGGTTTCCATGGCCCTGTTTGGCTGGGTGTTGACCCTGGGGCCCTACCTGCACCTGGCCGACAAAGCCCCCACACACATCCCGCTTCCCTACCTGCTCCTGTACGACCACCTGCCCTTCTTTGATCGCTTCTGGTGGCCCCACCGCCTGGAGATCCTGGTCTGGATTCCACTGCTGGTGTTGGCGGCCCTGCAGCTTCAGTCCGGCATTGAGAGGTGGCAGAAGATGGCCTGGATTGCACCGCCCCTCCTCGTGGCAGGACTGTTCGCCGAATCCGGCACCCGCAACCCCCAGCTGCCCCTGCCCTCCAAGGTCCACTGCACCTACCCGTCGCGGGTCTATGAGGGGCTGGAGGGTGGGCTCCTCACCACCCCCGTGCTGCCCATTCTCTCCGACACGAGGATCCTTCTTCGCCTCCAGACTCACCATGGGCAGCCCATTCTCGCCGGAGATGGAGACCACCTGGTGGAGCACCGCCCCCCCGGGTACACCGATGCACTGCAGAGCAACGGCATCACCGCAGCGCTGGCCGACCTGGGACAGGGCTCCTTCCAGGGCGCCACCCTCACCCCGGAGGACGTGCGGGGCCTGCAGGACATGGGGCTTGCCTACGCCGTGGTGGAGCCGGCGGCCTACCCGGCAGGACTGCGCAGCCAGTGGGCCCAGACCTACAGCGCTTTCTTCACCGAGCTCTGGGGCGCCCCCTGGCGAACCGAAGACCAGACGGCGCTATGGCGGATTCGGCCTCTGGAAGAGGAGAAGTGGGTCTATGTGCCGTTTCATGCAGGCAGGAAGCGCCGCCCGTGAATCTCGCCCGGCTCCGCTCCTTGGCACTGCCGGCGCTGGTGTACGGGGTCGCGTGCGCCTGGACCCTCCGGGCCATCGCCGCGGCGCCCTGGCCCGCCGTGCCCGGGGCAGAAGGCACAGACTTGTACCAGAGCCTCTGGTCTTTGTGGTTTGGGAGGGAGTCCCTTCTCGCAGGGGATCTGCCCTGGAGGGTGCAGGACCTGGGCTTCCCGACCGGAGGGACCCTGCTTCCCGGTGACCTCCCCGGGGTGCTTCTTGTGACGGGATTGGAGCCTCTCCTGGGGCTCGCCGGGAGCTACTGTTTCCTGGCCTGGACGCGCCTCTGGCTGGCGGGCGTGTTGGCCCACGGGTTTGCAGCCGACTGGTTGGCCCACAGCCACCGAAACCCCACGGGCGCTTGGGCTGCGGGCGCCACGGGGGTCACCGCCAGCGTGCTGTGGGCCGGGGTGTACAACGGGACCTCCGAGACCTTCAACGCGACCTGGGTGCTCGCGGCGATCTGGCTTTCCTGGCGAGCGGGGGTGCACGGAGGACGCAGGCGGATCCTGGCCGCAGGCGGCGCGATGCTCTTGTGCGCCTTTTCCGGCTGGTATGGGGCCGTCGTGGCCCTCTTGTTTGTGGGCTCGCTGGCGGTTCTCGGACCGGGGGTCCCCACCCGGGGTGGCGCCAGGGACCGGTGGATCACCTTGGTCCTTGGGCTGGCCCTTGTCGGCGCCTGGGCGTGCTGGGTGGGCTTGGCGGCCCACCACCCGGAGTCGCTGGTCTCCATCGAGAGCCCCGGGTACCTGTCCAGACTTCGACGAGGGGCCGGGGCGGCCACAGCGAACGGCTGGCTGGCTGCGACCCCCATTCCCCGAGAGGGCTTCTGGCACACCCACCACCTGGGCTGGGTCACCACCTGGGCGGCCCTGGCCGGGGCCTGGATTCTTAAGCAACGGGGCGCCTTTCTCCTCTTGGCCGGGGGCACCGGTGCCCTGCTCGCCATGGGCCCCACCGGCCCCATGGACATGCCCCTACCCTATGGCTTCCTGGAGTCCCTTCCCGGGTTTTCCTCCCTCTCACTCTTATGGAGAATCGGCCTGGCTCCCCTGCTTGCAGCCGCCCTCTTCGCGGCGGTCCTGGGCAGCCGACGGCCCTGGCTCGGCCCCTTGCTGGCAGTCGGCATTCTCGGGGAGTTCCTGTTTCTCTCCCCAGTGCAGCCGGGGGTGCCCGCAGTTTCCCTCGCGGCTTCCGCCCCGCTTCAGGCCCTGCGAGACGAACCCCCAGGGGCAGTGGTTCACTTTCCTGCGGAGACCAGCGGCGCTGCCCTGTACGAGCAGACCCTCCACGGCCACCCGCTCACCATGACCCTGAACACACCTTCAAGCGCCACCGAGCTTGCTTTCTGGGAGGGGCTCTCGGCCCAGGCGCTGCAAAGGGACCCAACCCAAGTCGAGTCGGCTGCCCGCGCACAAGACATCCGCTACCTGGTGGTCCGACCCGGCGTGGGCCGGCGCACAGACCCCCACCGGGCCCTGGTGGAGGCGATAGAGTCCAACCAGATCCCCCTAACCGGGGCCAGCGGCCCCCGGGTCTACCGGCTCTGGTAGGTCAGAAACGGAGGGCCGCCGCATGGTAGAACTGGGTCTACCGCGAGGCCCACATGAATCGACCTGCCCGAATTGCCGGATTCGCCCTTTTTCTTCTCTGCACCACCGCCTGCCGCTCGGACAAGGACGAGCCCACCGAGACCGGCACCGTGGAGAGCGGCCTCGACTCGGCCGTGGACACCCAGGACACGGGACCGCCAGACACGGGGGAGGTGATCGACGTGGACGGGGACGGGTTTCCCGCCTCCTTGGACTGCGAAGACGAAGACCCAGCCATTCACCCGGACGCGGCCGAGACCTGCGACGGCCGGGACAACGACTGTGATGGAGAGGTGGACGAGGCCGACGCCACAGATGCCACCACCTGGTACGCAGACGGAGACGGCGATGGGTTCGGCACGGACACTGATCCGGTTACCGCCTGTGACCAACCCCAGGGCTACGAGTCCCACGGGGGGGACTGCAACGATACCGATCCCACTTACAACCCCGGGGCCCTGGAGGCCGACTGCACCGACCCGAATGACTACAACTGCGACGGCTCCGTGGGCTACGCGGACGCCGACAACGACGACTACGCCGCCTGCGAGGACTGTGACGACAACGACGCCACCTCGAACCCCTCGGGCACCGAGGTGTGCGACGGGGCCGACAACAACTGCGATGGTCTGGTCGACAACGACGCCACCGACGCCTCCTCCTGGTACGGGGACTCAGACGGCGACGGGCACGGGGGCACCCAGTACATGGTGACCGAGTGCACAGCCCCCAGCGGGTACGTGGCCAGCCAGGATGACTGTGACGACCTGGACGCCGAAAGCCACCCGGGGGCACAGGAGGTCTGCGACAGCGTGGACAACGACTGCGACGGGAGCGTGGACGAGG
>CAZRYF010000005.1:0-9494 GCA_964604165.1 uncultured Enterobacterales bacterium | reverse complement strand
GCACAGGAGGTCTGCGACAGCGTGGACAACGACTGCGACGGGAGCGTGGACGAGGGGGTCACCCTGACCTGGTACGCCGATGCGGATGGGGACGGGTTTGGCGACGCCACCTCCTACTCCGATGCCTGCTCCGCGCCCGCCGGGTATTCCGCCAACGCCGACGACTGTGACGACTCGAACCCAGGGGTCAGCCCCGGCGCCACCGAGCTCTGCGACAGCGTGGACAACGACTGCGACGGGAGCGTGGACGAGGCGGATGCAGCCAACGCATCCACCTTCTACCTGGACGGAGACAGCGACGGGCACGGAAGCGGAGGCGACACGCTCGCCTGCGCTGCGCCGAGCGGCTACGCGCCCTCCAACGATGACTGCGACGACACAGATGGCGCCGTGAGCCCCAGCGCACCGGAGGTCTGCGACGGCATCGACAACGACTGCAGCGGTGGCGTCGACGACAACGCCACAGACGCCACCTCCTGGTACGGCGACCTGGATGGAGACGGGTACGGCGGCAACTGGACCACGAGCACTGCCTGCACACAGCCGAGCGGTTTTGTGGCAACCACCGGCGACTGCGACGACCTGTCCGCCAACGTGAACCCAGGAGCCACAGAGGTCTGCGACGGCATCGACAACAACTGCAGCGGCTCCGTGGACGACAGCGCCTCCGACGCCGACGACTGGTACCTGGACAGCGACGGAGACGGGTTCGGCGATCCCCTCACAGGAATCTGGGCCTGCTCCGAGCCCAGCGGGTACATCGAGGACGCCTCAGACTGTGACGACAGCCGGGCCGCTGTAAACCCCAACGGCACGGAGGTCTGCGCAGACGGGCTCGACAACGACTGCTCCGGGGATGCGGACGGCGCCGACGCCACCGATGCATCCACCTGGTATCTCGACAGCGATGGAGATGGGTTTGGGGACCCCAACAACACCACAACCGCCTGCACCCAGCCCAGTGGCTATGTGGACAACTCCACCGATTGTGACGACACAAGCGGCAGCACTTCCGCCTGCAATTCCTGCCTGGATCTCTTGAACCAGGGGAACACCACCGACGGCATCTACTCCCTGACCGTCAACGGCCAGGCGGCAGCTGACTTCTACTGCGACATGACCACGGACGGCGGGGGATGGACGCTGGTGGAGTGGGTGATCAGCGGATTCCATGCTACCACCGCGGCCGTCAGCGAAAGCTCTCTTTCCGGCCGCACCACCCACGCAAAGATCGACGACGCGGACATTGTCGCCCTGGCCCAGGCCGGCCAGGGGCAAGCATTGGTCTCCAAGTCAGACGGCTCCAGCACCTACCTGCAGACCTACGACAGCAGCGCCTGGAGCAGCTTCTCGAGCACCGAGTGGACCAACCAGAGCTTCACCAGCACCGCTGCGGACGGCAGCACCGGCACCTGCAACGGCCACTACAACAACCGGGGCTTCTCCACCTACAGCGACAGCCACGGGAACTCGTGTCCCACGGTCTTTTCCGGTTCACCGGTGTACATGGTCACCTGGCACACCCACAACTACTCAACGGGGGTGGGCGGAACCTTCGGGGTTTACATCCGGTAGGACGGCAAAGCCGTAGGACGGCAAAGGCCCGCTCCTCCGGAGTACCGACTTGTCGAATTCTACCGATAGAGAGAGCCCAAGACCGTGTTGAAGCCAAAGGCGTAGCCCAGCTCCGAGTTGAGGCGCCAAGGGTTCTCTCCTCCCGTCGTGACTCGGTCGATCTGACCTGCCACAGACCACGTGGCGAGGACATCGCCCCCTGGCAATCGGTCCACATCTCCCAGGACAAAGCTGAAGATGGCGGGATCTGGGCTGTGGCTCCATGCCTCCGACGCCGTGTTGGCCGCCGTGTCAATGGCGTACTCCACCACCCGGGATTCGGTTCCTGCAAGCCCGGCGTTGTCGAAGACCAGCAACCGGTCATCCTCCACCACGAACTGGTGCTGATGCAGAAAAGCAATCGACCCCGGGGCCCACTCCAACGTGCCCCCCGTGCCCCCCAGGGCCCAGAGGCAGGCACCGGTGTCCCGGTCAATGCGCACAATGCTGCTCTGGTTGCGCATTCCCAATGTGTACTCCTGGGCCTCCTCATCAAAGTCCAGGGCATTGGCAAAGGTCCAGCCTGTAGACTCCCCCGGATTCTCCAACGGGTCCAGGCAGTCCCAGGTGCTCCACACCACCCGAGTGTCTCCCTCTGGGTCGATCTCCAGGATCTGGTCCCCCCGAACCATCTCTCCTTCCACCTCCCGGTATTCCACCACGATGGCCGCCAGGGTGCCGTCCGAATGTTCCACAAAATCATGGGCCAGGAGAGGAACATCCACCGTGCTGGACCACGATCCATCCAACGCCACCCGCACGATTTGGGAGGCATCGGAAGGATCCCCCGACACGCTGGCGGCGTTGTAGAGGACGCTCTCTCCGTCCACCGATGGCAGGACCCGGTACACATCCAGCCCGGAGGTATCCTCCCAGTACCAGATGATCGCTCCTTCAGGAGAGAGCAACACAGGCACGGTGACTCCCCCAAGAATGGGCACAGCCATGAAGGCTCCGCTATCGCTGGCCCCCGCAGCATCCAGCCGAGGCAGGTCCCCGGGCAATGCACCGGTGCGAGCGCGGTCGATGTCCCCCAACTGCTCATCGTCTCCGTCCACCAGCACCACTTGAAACGCCACATCACTCTCCGGCGGAATTCCCAACAGCTGCGCAGAGTGTTCCCTGGCGGGATCGTCCTCCACGGGGGTGCTGTGCTCCATGGTTTCCCCCACCCCGAAGTCCACACGACCGGTGGTGGGCACATCCGTTTTCCAACGGACCGTGATCACAGTGGAGATGGTCTCCGATCGCTCTGCAGTCACATCAAAAACAGTGGCCCAGCCTCCCTGACACGCGAACACCCCCGCAAACCACAACATCATGAACCACTGCCCTCCACCGGCTCCACAAGGGTCAGCAACAAGGGTGCGGGGTTCACACAGGTTCCGCACCGAAGCCCAAGGATCCAGAGACCCTCCCCGTGGAATCCACCAAAGGGCTCGCCACCGCTTTGGAGATCCGCCAGATCCAGCGAGGTTCCCTGCGACACCTCTGCCTCCCAGGCCCTGTCCGCGAGAAGCTCCAGATCCAGGAACCCCGCCTCCAGCGCCCCCAGATCCGTTGTTGCATAAAAGGCAAGACTGACCCGATCCACGGAGGCGAAGTCGTTGGGCAGGCCCTGGCCATCTGTGGTGACCCCGCTCCAGTCAATGTCCCAGGGACCCTCCGCCCAAAGCACCAAGGGAGAGAGCGACTGGAGATCGGCCTCAAAGTCCAGCACCCCACAACCGCTCGGAAGGTCCACCCTGGAGACACCAGACCCCTCCTTTGGCTCCAAAAAACTCAACATTCGTGTCCCCACCGCCGGCTCTGTGCCCGTGGTGAGCAGCAGCAAGAATGTGGCCGCGTCTGGGGTGTACTCCTGGGCCACATCGATCTCTGTTCCAAAAAAGGACATGTCCGACAAGGCCGTGCAGGTCTCCTCCTCCACCCGCGACTCCACGTAGCCGCTGATGTCCGCCTGCTGCAGGGTTCCTGCGGACATCGCGGCCTCGATCTCCTCCTGCTCCAGATGGGGAAACCGAACCAGGGAGACGTTATCGATGTCAGCCACCGGATCCACATCGTGGCAGCGGATGTCCTGGGACATGCCCTCCCAGCACAGCTCCACATCCTGCCCGGACACCGTCTCCGTCAAAGGCACATCCAAGGCGCCGGTGAAGGAGTAGTTGTTGTCATCCGCGAGGTCGCCTGTGACCACCAGAGTGGGAGAGCACCCCGCAATGGAAAGCACCCAAACCAACCCACCCACAAGAGCCCACAGGAGCCCGCGGCGATCCCCCTTCAGAAGGAGAAAACCCCTCTTGGCCCCTATCCACACGACATTCGAGCGAGCATGGCTCCGAAATTGAGAAGAGAGGTTGTCAATCATCGAGCATCGAGCATCGAACGACAAAGCACCCAACCCCTTTCCTCCCCAACCATCAGTACGCCACATACCCATCCAGCCTCTCATACGAGTAAGCCCCCGTGGCCTCATCAAAGACCGCATTACTCACCGCCACCCACTCCCCTTCCGTCTCCAGCAGAAACACCGCAGCGTGCCCGAAATACTCGGCGCTGTAGCCATACCCAGCCCACAGCCCGTTGAGATCCCCCACATTCTCCGGTCCGATCCCGAAGGTCGCCCTGCATCCAGGCTCTGACTCAGAGACGAATTCTGCCTCTGAAATTGACACATCAAAGGCCCAGTCACAGATATCACAGTCCTCCCGGACACCGGTGGAGTTCAGGGCGTACTGTATTCGGCAGATCTCCTCCCCCGCCCCAGAGTCCCCCGTGAAGGTCCAGATCTCCTGGCCATCGTAGCGCTCCGGTTCTGCCAAGGTCACCTGGGCCTGTCCGGTTCGCGCCTCCAGCGCGATTCGCTCGGGGAGTCCCGTGTCCCGGGCGTTCGTGTCCGCCTCTCCGGAGTCTTCCGTACCGGGCATGCAGGCCACCACAACAAGGGGGGCTATCCATTCAAGGTGCAAACGCATACAGATCCTTCAGGGGCGTGCTTCGTCCGATTCCCTGGCTGGGCCACTGCACGTCCCAGACCACCTCCCCCTCCGGCGTGGTCTCCCGCAGGCGCGGTGAGCTTCCAGAGTTGTGCAGGGTGTTTCCGTTTCCAAGACGATGAGCTTCCCCCATGACGTGCCCTGCAATCCCGTCTTGCAGTCCGAAGTTCCAGACCTCCGAGAGAACCTCGTTCTCTTCATCCAACGCGTACTCCCGCACGCCAATTCCCCCGCGGCTCTGGGTCGACACCAGCAAGGTCCCCGTGTCCGTGAAGTGCACCCCGTGCTGCCACTCGAAGGCGCTGTCTAGGGGATCGAATGTCCAAGAGTCCGAAAGGCTACCAAAGGAACGAAGCACCGCGCCGGTGGCAGGATCAATTTCCACCACGCTGTCGGTGGAGTAGAACGACACAAGAAAGGTGTCACCTTCCTCGTTCCACCAGACGGTGTTTGCCATACAGCCACGGGCTTCTCCAAGCCGCTGGTGGTAGGCATCACAATTCCAGATGTTGATGTACGCCCCCTCTGGGGTCGCTCGCAGGAGCTTGTTCATGCCGTCGTCTCCTTCCGCTGCATACACGATGGACCCATCCGGCAGGTCCGTGTAGGGGTGGTGCAGTCCCGGCGTTTCGTGGACCTCCACGATGGACGTGTCGATCTTCATGCGCACCACCTGGGAGGTCTTGCGCTCCTGGGAGAAGGCCCAGTATGCGTTGTTGTCCACCAACAAGTCCGAGCCGTTCTGAGAAGTCCGCACGTGGAGACTGACATAGTCGGCCTCAGTTCTGCGGGCCCAGACCAGGCGCCCTCGACGGTCCAAGATCAACGAAAAGGTCCCCGACGGCCCCCCCGACATGCCATTGCTCAGGGAGGTGAAGATCCATTTCGTGTCCGGATCCCAGACCTCCGCTCCTCTCACCATGGACTCCACCCGAGGCGCTCCTTCGGGGACTGGACCCGTCTCAACCATAATCTCAGGCCCTCGCTGAACGCCGCTCTCGGAGTCCCAGGCCACCCGCAGGGAGACCTCCATTTGAAAGGGGATTCCAAGTGCCAGCTCGGTCGCGTGGCCAAGGACCAGATCCCGAGGGGGGGCTGTGTGCCACGTGTCGTCAAAGAAGAACTCAAGCCAGGTGTTGGCTGCACAGGTCTGGGTCCACTCCGCCTGGAGAATAGAGGCCATGTCCGGATGAGGCGCGGCGGACAGGTCGGCCCCTGGGGTCTCCTCCAGCGCATTGCAAGAGACCACCGGCTCCCCGCACCCAACAACTGCCAGCCATGAAATCCACATTTCTCTCTACACCTTGTCCACGCCCAAGAAGGAAGAGAGACCCTACCCGCTCTGGGGGCCGTTGACTCCCTTATGGTGTAATGTGCGTGTCCGGCCCCGCACCCAAACCGGCCGAGAGGGAGCCCCATGCGCCTGGTTCCGTTGCTGTTTCTGCTCACTGCCTGTCGCGGAAAGGACGGCACCGTGTCCCTTGACACCCAGGTCCCAACCGACACTGCCCCCCAGGCGGATATCGACGGTGACGGGTTCAGCGAACCCGAAGACTGCAATGACAACGACGCCGACGTGTCCCCAGACGGCGAGGAGGTCTGCGACAACCTGGACAACGACTGCGACGGGGAGGTGGACGAAGACGATGCCACCGACGCCATCTCCTGGTTCGTGGACGCCGACGGCGATGGATATGGTGACGACAACGCCGCCGTCACCGCCTGCGAGCTTCCGGACGGGGCAGCCTCCCAGGGAGGCGACTGCGACGACACAGACGCGGACTTTCACCCGGGCGCCACCGAGGACGACTGCGCAGACCCCACCGACTGGAATTGCGACGGATCCGTTGGATATGCCGATGGCGACGACGACGGCTTCGCAGCCTGTGAAGACTGCAACGACACAGACGCCGCCATCCACTCGGATGCAACAGAGATCTGCAACGACCTGGACGATGACTGCGATGGCCGCGTAGATGAGGACGCGACCGACGCACCCACCTGGTACGGAGACTCGGACGGCGACGGTTTTGGCGGTAGCCAGTTCACCTCCACCACCTGCGAGGCCCCCAACGGGTTCGTCTCCAACCGCGACGACTGCGATGATCTGGATGCATCGAGCTTCCCCGGCGGCGTCGAGACCTGCGATTCAGCCGACAACGACTGCGATGGAGCCGTGGACGAGGACGTCTTGCTCACCTGGTACGCCGATGCGGACAGCGACGGCTATGGAGACGCCAGCACGCCGTCGCAGGCTTGCCTGGCCCCGGCCGGGTACACGTCCAACGGTGATGACTGCGACGACGCAAACCCAGCAACCCACCCGGGAGCGCTGGAGACCTGCGATTCCACCGACAACGACTGCAACGGCCAGGTCGATGACAACGCGCTGGACAGCAGCACCTGGTTTGCGGACACCGACGGGGACGGCCACGGCAATGGCGCCGTGTCCCAGGATGCTTGCGCCTCTCCAAGCGGACATGTGGCCAACGACGACGACTGTAACGACGGTGACAGCGCCGTCCATCCGAACGCCAGCGAGACCTGCAATGCCGTGGACGACAACTGTGATGGCACCATCGACAACAACGCCACCGACGCCCTGACATGGTTTGCGGATGGAGATGGCGATGGCCACGGAAGCGCAGACGCCCCCACCGCTGCCTGCAACCAACCGAGCGGATTCGTTTCATCCAACGACGACTGCGACGACACAAACGGCGACGTGAGCCCGTCTGCGACCGAGACCTGCAACACCGTGGACGATGACTGCGACGGCACCATCGACAACGGCGCTTCCGATGCCAGCACGTGGCACGTAGACCTGGATGGAGATGGCTTTGGCGGCACCTGGTCCAGCCAGGTGGCTTGCGATCAACCCTCTGGACACGCCGACAACAGCAACGACTGCGACGACACGGATCTCGGCTCCTACCCCGGCGCCAACGAGGTCTGCGACGGGGAGGACAACGACTGCGATGGAACCGCGGACAACGGATTGCTTGGGAGCGGAGCAGCCTGCCCGGCAACAAGCTGCCAGGCCATTCTCACGGATCAGCCCTCCGCTGGGGACGGTGCCTGGCACATTCAGCCCGTCGGCGCCGTCGCTCGTACCACAGAGTGCGACATGACCACCGATGGCGGCGGCTGGACACGCATCGCCTATTGGAACCGGGAGGACGACGGAGATACCCTCGCGGAATTCGAGGCGGAGTTCACTGAGCTTGCCAACAACATGGGGTACTGGGCGACCACCAGCGATGCCCTGAGCTGGTGCGACGAGGATGCAAACGCAGATGTCATGGCATTCGTGAAGGACGTGGATGTCCCAAACGGCGGAGAGGTCCTCTACACAGTGGACTACGAAGCCTCCAACCACATGGGCCAGTCTGCTACCTACGTCTTTGTGGAAGCAGGAGGGGCAGACGTGAATCTACTCTGCTCGGATCTCATCACAGATCCAACCCGATACTCCTCCTCCGAGCTGTCCTTCCGGCCTGCCTACACCTGCGGAACCGCCGATTACGATTGGATCTGGAATGGCCCCACCCAAGGGAATGTGGGTGCCGAGGTCACGGCCTTTCACCTGGCGAGCCTCCACCACGACATCACTTGTGGCGACCTCTCCGAGCTCTTTGATCTCGCCTTTTACGTGCGGTAGGCTTCCAGCATGAGCCGCGTCACCGTAAGCCATCCCCACGGCACCGACCGAGCGACCGCACGGTCCAGCATGGCCCCCTTCGAGGAGATGATGGGCAAGTTCGGGGTGACCCTGGCATGGTCCGGTGACACCGCTCAAATCAAGGGAATGGGCGTGTCGGGTACGGTGACTGTCGACGACACCCAGGTGGAGATCTCCCTGAAGCTGGGCATGATGGCCAAAGCCGCCGGCGTGGACCCGGCCCGTCTCCAGCGCACCATCGCAAGACGCATGGCGGAGACCTTCGAAACCACAGGTTGAGAGGCCAGCAGCGTTCCGGGGACACCAGGAGTTCCGGGGACGAGAGTTAAGTATGCTGTCCCCGGAACTCGACGCAAGGAGATCGTCTACAAGCTCAAGAAACTGGACATGTTCGTGCGCCGCACGTATCCCTTTGGCCTTCCGGCCGAGGCCGGGTAGAAAACCGGCTTCTATCCGCAGGTATCGTCGTGGGTGGCCAGCTTGGACAGGGTATCCAGCGCTTCACCGAGCTCGCTGTCGTACTCGTAAGCCTTGTCGATGGCCATCTTCACCACCGCTGCGGAGAGCGCGTTCTTGACGGTGCTGTAGTCGCCGTTCTCCAGCTTGTTCTTCTCTTCGATAATCTTGTCTACAAGCTCGTCGACCTTCTTTTCGACGCACTCCGCGGCAGCCTCTGGATCCGCCCACAAGCGGGCCGCGTTGGTGGACATGCCGTAGCCGTGTGCGCCCGCCGCAACCGTCGCGTTGGAGAAGTCGAAATTAAACAGGTCATCCAAAGGCATGGAGATCGCCACCGCCGCGTCCGCCTTCTTGATGCTGTCGGAGAGCCCGCCCATGGAGGGTGCGAAGCTGCCGATCTGCACGCCACAATCTTCCATGGCCTGGTTGGCCGCTTCCGCTGCCTCCTCGGATGCTGCCGGGTTCTCAAAGAACCCCTCCTGGGCAGCCGCAGCGGCTTCCTCGGCGATCATGGCGTCCACCGCATCCCATCCACCGTTCTCCTCCACCCACTGGGACAAGGAGAACACTTCGACCGCTTCCTCCTCGGCGCGCACCTCGGAAGAAAGAACGGAGACAAGAAAAACTGCAAGGAACTTCATCATGATGCTGGCCACTCTATCCGAATTCCCGCAGAATCTCACGACTATTCCACGTATCCAAGCGCCTCCAGCTCCTGAGCAACCTCCGGATCAAAGGCG
>CAZRYF010000004.1:104839-149599 GCA_964604165.1 uncultured Enterobacterales bacterium | reverse complement strand
GGGGACACCATACTTAACTCCTTGGAGTTAAGTATGGTGTCCCCGGAACTCAAGTGACAAGCTTACGGTGCACTTGTCGACACCAGGGTGACAATTGTCAACCAATAACAATTCGCCCAGCACGGCGAGAAACACACAAAGATCAAGGATCAAGCTCCAATGTGCTCGCGGGCGCAAGAGCCACGCGGAACCCGAAGCTCGCGTTCCGGAAGCCGGGCTCGAAGCGGTCTCGGTTTGCGCAGCGCGCGTAGCGGGCGAGGCTGCCCCAGGCGCCGCCCCGGAGGGCCCGGAAGGCGCGGGAGGTGGTGTCGTCGTCGGTGGTGTTGGACAGCGGTGCGGACACCCAATGATCAAGGGTGGCCGGGCCATCACTGGTGAAGAGATCGGCGCACCAGTCGCGCATGTTGCCGCCCATACCCCGCAGGCCAAAGGGGCTCTCGTCAATGGGGAAGGAGTCGATCCCCTGGGGCAGCGGGTGCTCCTTGTGGCTGCTTTGCATGCAGCCAAAAGAGGGGTCCAGGGTGTCTCCCCAGGGGAAGAAGCGTCCATCGACACCCCGGGCGGCCTTCTCCCACTCTAACTCTCCGGGTAGGCGCCAGGGCTGGCTGGTCTTTGCGGCCAGCCAGGCCGCATAGGCCTGCGCCCCCCACCAGTCCACCATGAAGACAGGCCAGTTGGGCAGCCAGGCGTCGCCATCGGCATCGACGACCAGCTTGAACGTGCCGTCGTCTTTGCGGCCGTAGACCATGGCGCCCTGCTCGCCCACCTGGCCGGCCCGCTCGCGGGGGACATGGCGCAGGGCTTCTTCTTCGCGGCCGCTCGCCACGAGGTCATCGAGAAAGGCCATGTACTCCCGGTTTGTGACCGGGAAGCGGCGGAAGATGAGTGACGGGGCCCACAGCCGGCGGCGTGGCAGTCCGTGGGCGGCCTCGGGATCGCCTCCGCTTAGGAACCAGCCCGCCGGGACATAGCAGTCCTCGGGGCCGATCTCTTTGGGGTGCGGCAGGTAGATAGGAAACGGTGCCCCGATCGCCGCGCCGTCCCCCATCGGCGGGCGACCACGGGGGGTCGCCCCTACGGTCCCTGCGACCGGCGCCACCCCATCCCAATGGTGGCCCCTTGCGATGTGCACCGGGTAGCGGACGTCGGCGCGGCCCTCGGCGCGGATAACGCACAGGTAGCTGCCCATGGCCAGGTCGACCGTCGCCAGCGGGGTCTTGCCAAGCGAGCGCTCAAACACCGGCACCAGCCGCCGGTTCTGCACCTCGTAGCGGTGCAGCAGCACCTCGGCACCAGGGGGATCGGTGTGCAGTGTCAGGGCGCCGTTGCCCTTGAGATAGGCGGCGCACGCTGCGGCGGTCTCGTGTGCAGGAGGCAGGGCCTCGGCGTGGGTGCGCAGGTGGAGTTCCGCCCGGGCCACCGCTTCGGCGTCGCGGGCTTCCTCGGCGGAGGCGTGGGCGGCCCGGTGGCGCTCGGCCAGGGCGGCGTGGGCCTCGGGGAGATCCGGGGCGATTCGCAGGCTGGCGTAGAGGGCTTGCTCGGACTCAAGGTCCAGGGCCTCCGCTTCTCGGCGGGCGGCCTCGGCCTGGTCTTCCCTTTCCCAACCGGCGGCCTTGTCCTCTTCGGGCTGCCAGGGCTTCACCTCGGCCAGGAGCGCCTCGGCCTCGGCTTCTAGGATCTCGGCCTTTGCGTGCAGTGCCTCGATCTCAGGCGCGATCGCCGTGGCCTGGGCCACCACCTCCAGCGCCTGCTCCCGCCGCTTGGCGCCGTCGAGCCAGGACACAAGCTCGGCGGCCAGGCTGGCGGCGGCTTCGAATCGATCCGTGGGCGCCCGCGCCATGGCGCGGTCGCAGGCGGCGACCAGCTCGGCCGGCAGCGGCGGACCGGCGGGACGCGTGCGCTGGGCCGGGCTGTCGTCCTCAAAGCCAAAGGCAAAGGTCGCGCTGCTCTCCACGCTTCGCCCCACCGGCGCCGGGGGGCCGCGCAGCACCTTGTTCAGCACGCCCCGGGCGCTCTCGCCCGTGTACGGCGCCCGGCCCGAGAGCACCTCGTAGAGGATCGCCCCCAGGGAGTACACATCGGAGCGCGCATCGATCTGGTCCACCTCGCCCTTTGCTTGCTCCGGCGGCATGTAGGCCGGTGTGCCAGCCACCTGCCCCACCTGGGTCCTATGGGCGGCTCCAGCAGAGCGGTCGGTGGACACCACATCCAGGTCCCCAGCCTCCGCCGCCCGATCCGGTCGCCCCACCACCTTCGCCAGACCCCAGTCCACCACCAGCACCTCGCCGTGGGCGCCCAGCATGATGTTCTCGGGCTTGAGATCCCGGTGCACCACCCCCCGGTCATGGGCATAGGCCACCGCCTCGCAGGCCCGGGCCAGCGCATCCACCAGCCGCCGAAAGGTCCACCCGGCCGCCCCTGGCTCCCAGCGATCCCCGCGGCTCGCGCCGTGGACCTCGGCGATCACATCGGCAAAGGTCCGCCCTTTGACCTCGGCCATGGTGAAGTAGAACCGCCCATCGCTCATGCGCCCAATCTCGTGCACAGGCACGATCCCCGGGTGCTGAAGCTGGGCGCTGGCCTGGGCCTCCTCAATGAAACGGGCCAGAAGCGCCGGCTGATTCATCATCTCCGGGTGGATCACTTTCATGGCCATGGTGCGCCCGAGATCCCGCACCCGCCGCACCTCCCCCATGCCGCCGGTGCCGAGCAGCCCGAGATCCTCGTAGCGATCCGACGAGCCAATCAGTTCCCGCTCCTGGGTGTCCTCGGTGCGAACGTCGTCCTCTAGCGCCGCCAGCGATACCGTCTCCGGCGCATCGATCAGGGTGGTCAGAACCGAAGCGCGGGAACCGGTCGCCTGCGCGAGCAGAGATTCGATGTCGGTGAGCGCTTCGGGGGGCAAGTCAAAGCGGTCCTGAAGAGCGTCGAGCTGTGGCTGGAACATGGGTGCCTCCGGGCGCTCCGATTCTATGCCATGGCGCCTGTCCGCCTGGGGTGCTCTGGAACCGCCGGCCAAAACTCGGTGGGAGTTCCTCCCGTGGGTTGAAAGTCGCGATAGTCTGGGAGTCGCATGATGTTCTTCGCATTGACTTGGGGCCTGGGAATTGCCCAGGCGGGATTTGAGGGGGCAGGGCTCTCGCTTGTCCAAGAGCTTGATAAAGATGGGTCCAGCATGGCGCTGGGGTTGTCGGTGAATCCCTGGGGGGAGAGCGATCTTGCTCAGGCGATGGTGTGGGCGCCGTTTTCTGTTTCCTGGCACTTTCTGGAGGCCGATGGAGACGAGGCCGCGCTGGATGCACTGGATGTGTCGGTCTTGGCGGGTCGAACGGAGTTCGAGGAGGGCCTGCTCACGGGGGCGTGGAGCCTGGGCCGTCTCGTCGTGGACGATGACGACGGCCTCGTGGATCTGACCCCTGTGCGCGGCATGGCCACCTTTTTTCTGGCGGGAGACCTGGTGCAGGGCGGAATGGGATTGGATGTGCGTATGCGGTGGGTGGACCCCTCCCCCCGTACGTCTGCCCTCACCCTGGGAATTCCCCTGGAGTTGACGGCCAAAACCCCGGAGGACCGCCCGCCGTTTGCCCATGGAGCGCTGTTGGTTCGACCGGGCGTACACCTGTGGGGGGAGCCAGAAGGGCTGCGCTGGGATGCTTCTGCCCGGGCTGGTTTCGGCTACGCTGTCGTTCGCGGAGAGACTGTGGACTTCACCCTTGGGCTGGACTACGAGGTCGGCTTTCGGGACACCACCGCCCGGGGAAGCTCGGTGGTACATACATTTGCCGCGGGCGCTGCCGCCCGCTTTTAGGGTCAGTCTCCATGCGCACGCTTTTCGTGATGGATCCCCTGGATCGACTTCACCTGGAAGGAGATTCAACCTATGCCTTGATGGCCGAGTCCACCCGGCGAGGCTGGGGAATCGCCTGGTGCACTCCGGCGGACCTCTTCACCACGCCCTCGGGTCCCCAGGCCCGCTGCCAGGTGGTGACTGCTCACCTTGAGGGCCAGCCTTTTCGGGACGAGGCCCCCTTCTCGGTGGAACCGCTGGCGGATTTCGACTGCATCTGGCTTAGAAAGGACCCGCCTTTCGACATGGCTTACATTTTTTCGACCTACCTGTTGGATCTGGCGCTGCCCACCTCCCTGGTGTTCAACGACCCGCGCTCCATCAAGTGTGCCAACGAGAAGATGTACGCCCTCCAGTGGCCACATTTGTGCCCGCCGAGCCTGGTCACCAACAAGGTAGAGGACATTCGCGCTTTTGCTTTGGATCATGACCGGATTGTGCTGAAGCCCTGGGATGGAAACGGCGGTTATGGGGTGGTGATCTCCGGCAAGCACGATGGAAACCTGGGGGCCATGGCCGAGCTGTTGACCCAGGCGGGGAAGGGGTACTGCATTGCCCAGCTCTACGTACCTGAGATCAAGACCACCGGGGACAAGCGCATCATCTTGGTGGATGGAGAGGCCCGGGGTTGGTTTGCCCGGGTGCCGGGCCCTCACGATCACCGGGGGAACATGCACGTGGGTGCGCGGGTCGAGGCTTGCGAGCTGACCGAAAGGGACCGCCAGATCTGTGAAGAGCTCGCGCCACGCCTCAAGGACGAAGGCCTGCTATTCACGGGAATTGACGTGATCGGAGACTGGCTCACGGAGATCAATGTGACCAGCCCCACGGGCATTCGGGAGATCGTGTCCTTGCAGAAACGGGATCTTGCGGCAGAGCTGTGCGACCGTGCGCTGGAGCTGCACCAGGACCGGAAAGGTTGAGACTCTCGGCCGCTTGGGCTGCCCTGGCCGGGGCTGTTTTTCTCGGGACAGTCTCTCTCGGAAGGGCAGACGCGAGCCCCGGCGCCTCCGTGGAAGTCCCAGATCGCTTTGTGAAGGGCGGTGAGCGGCTCGGCATCTCACCCCGCTTTGTGCAGAGGGCTGCCAAAGGGATCGAGCTGGTGTATCTGCGGGACTACAAGGGGGCCAAGACCGAGTGGGACACTTTGGAGGATGACTTTCCTGGCACTGCCACCCGACACGTGGGTCGGTTGCTCATTTACCAGTCCCTGATGCTGGAGAATCTTGATTACCGCTTTGAAAAACAGTACCTGACCCACTCGTCTATGGCTCTCAAGGCTCTGGACAAGGCAGCAAAGGAGCCGGGGAACGAGGCCTGGGAGGCCTTTCTCCGGGGCGGCGTGGTGGGCATCGAGAGCATCCACATGATGCGGAAGAAGCAGTATGTGGCGTCTCTTGCCCGGGCCCTGGAGGCCCTCAATTCCCTGGAGGTGCTGGGGGAGATCGCCCCGGGGTTTGTGGATCCAATGTTGGGAAATGGCCTGTACCACTACTGGCGCACGGCGGTGGCCCAGAAGACCCGACTGATTCCCATGGGGGAGGATCGCCAGGAAGAGGGACTGGCGCTCATGCGCAAGGTGGAAGAGGAGGCGCTCTTTGTGGCGCCTGCAGCCAGCTTGTCTCTGGCCTATGCCCACCTGGAGTCGCGAAGGCTTGCCGAGGCGGAGGCGGCCCTGTTGCGATCCCAGGCGCTCTACCCGGACAACGTGCTCAACAACATGGTGCTCGCCCGGGTGCTCATCATGCGAGGCAAGCTAAGGCAAGCCCTGGTCCTTTTGGATCGGGTGCAGGCGGTGGACACCGACAACCACCGGGTTCACTACTACCGCGCCACCGCTCTCATGCGAACGGGCGAGCATCAAGGGGCCCACAAGAGCATTGATCTCTACTTGTCTCTTCCCCTTGAGCCGTTGTACCAGGCCGTGGGTTGGCACCGGAAGGGTGACATCCACGTGCGGGAGCGCGACTGGGAGGCAGCCAAGAGTGCCTTTCGCAAGGCGGTTGAGATCGACAACTATGAACCCAGCAAGAAGCGCCTTGCCCGCCTTGAAAAGAGTAGACCCGGCTCGGAAGAGGGCGCTGGCAGGTGACTTGCCTTGGTTGGGAGGGCCGGCTCCGTCCGTGTAGCCGGCCCTCCCGAGTCTCCGCAGTGAACCCCTGGCACGGGGGTAAAGCCACTACGGGGAGGGGAGCCGTCCGCCGCTCCACACCTCCACAACCAAGTCAAATTTTGGGAATTGTCAACTCCATGCCCACGGCCAGGGAGTCGCCGTTGCCGAGTACTTCGACGTTGGCGGCCTGAATGTCTCTCCACTTGGAAGAGGCTCCGTAGACTTTTTTGGAAATCAGGGAGAGGTTGTCGCCGGGCACCACCACGTACAGCTCGTTGGAGACAGTGGCGGGGTCGGGAGTCGATTTGATGACTGGCTCCACGGCCTGGACCACCGGGAGGGCCTCGGCGGGCTCCGGGGTGTCGTCCATTTCCGCGAGGAGCTCGTCCAAGGATGCAACAGGCGCCTCCGTGGGCATGACAGCTTCTGCCGGGGCTTCAAAAGGCTCGGCCATCACCGGGTCAACCGATGCAAGGACTTCCCCTTCGTTGGCGCCACTGGACAGGCCGCTGCTCACAAACGTTACCAGCAGTCCCACCGCGAGGGCGGTGGTGAGCACTGCGGTCAAAGACCAGGAACGGGCCTTGCGGTTTGAGTCTCGTACAGCGCGTTCCAGGCGGGTTTTGTCCACGCGAAGACGCCGGGCTTCTTCCCGGAGAGCACGGACTTCTGCACCCACCCGGGCTGCCACCTGTTCGGCACGGTTGTCTTGAAGCTTGGCGTCGCGCTGGGCCTCAAAGGCCTCCTTCAGTCCCTGGGGGGGGCGCATGCCACAGGCAGAAGTGGCAGCCAGCTCCGAGAGGGCCTCCTGCCATCTTTGCTGGGCGCCGTAGATTTTGCCGAGAAGCAGGTGCCCGAGGGCATCATCGGGATCGATGCAGAGAAGAATGTTCAGGCGGTCCCGGGCGCGGCCGAGATGGCCTTCTCTCGCCAGGGCCAGGGCCTCGTCGTAGAGACGGGTGCCTGCATCGAACCCGTGGAGGTCCAGCAGGTCGGTCATCTCCCGCACGGCGCCGGACTCTCCGTCGCCTCGTGGAAGCTCGTTGAATGGAATCTGTGCGGCTGCTTGCGGTGCGAGTGCTTGCATGTTGCTGCGTGGGCGGAGGAAGGAGCGAGATGCTCCAGGAGGGTGGGAACCCGGGGAAGGAAAGGTACGAGGATTGTCTAACACTTTTCTGGACGTGTCAAGACTTTTTGAGACATGCCGAGTGGCGAAGGTGTGCTGGGGGGCGTATTGGGGGTCCTGGCGCAGCGGAGATCAACATGGCCGGTTGGAAGGGCACATTCACCCCCACCGAATGGCTTCCCCATGGGGAGGCCTTGGTTCGAGCTTCGGATCCGCGAGGCCGGGAGATTGCCATTTGGCAAGGCATCCCCGGCGAGGCCGGCCAGGTAGAGCTGGGTCGCAAGGGGGCTCACCGACAAATGGCCCGGTGGGTGGGATCAAGGTCTCCGAGCCCCCATCGCGTGAAACCAACTTGTCCCCGCTACCACAGCTGTGGTGGTTGTCCGCTGATGCATGTGGATGCCCGGGGCCAGTCCCACGCACGGTTGTCTCTGCTTGAGTCGGCGCTGCGGGAAGCTGGCATTGACTCCCCTGCCCCCGAAGGAGAAATCGGTCCAGGCGTGCTCTCCCACTACCGGCACGTCATGAAGCTGGCGGCGGATGAAACCGACCGGGGGCACCTGCGAATTGGTGCGCCCGGCGGGTACAGCCGGCGGGTCGTGCCGATTCCCGAGTGTTCGGTTGTGACCCCTGGGCTGCACAACGTGATGCACGCCTTTGTGCGCATCTGCATCGACTTGGAGATTCGCCCCTATGTGAGAGGCCGCGGTCTGCTGCGGAACCTTGTGGCAAGGGAGTCGGCTTCCACAGGGGAGATCCTCATCACCATGGTGGTGGGTCAGAATCATCCTCTGCTGCGGGATGTGGCGGATCGCCTGTCGGGTCGCTGCGAGAAGGTGGTGGGGGCCCATCTGCATATCAACGGCGAGGAAGGAAACGCGATCTTCTGGCGAGATGAAGAAGGGAACATCCCCACGTCCCACCTGGTGGGTCGAAAGACCATCACGGATCGATTGGCGGATGTGGACTACCGCATTGGACCGGCGGATTTCTTTCAGACCAACCCCATCGTGGCGGACAGGATCTACCGGGATGTCCTGGAGATGACCGGCGTGGAAGAGAGCGGGGCTGCCCTGGTGGACCTCTACTGCGGGGTGGGCGGCTTTGCGCTGGCGGCAGCGAGCCGGTCCAGCTGGTCTTTGGGGGTGGAGTCCGTGGGGTCTGCCGTCAAGCAAGCACGAGAGAGCGCCTCCGCGAACAACTTGCCCGCAGAGTTTATGCATGGGCAGGTCACGAATGTCCTGGGTCCCCTTCGGAAGCGCCTGTCCGGGCACCATCCGGTGGTGGTGCTGAATCCTGCCCGGCGGGGCCTGGAGCAGGGCGTGCTGGATGGGGTCCTGGACCTTGACCCGGCCTCGATTGTCTATGTGAGTTGCAACCCCAAGGCTCTGGCGCGGGACCTGACCCAGCTGGTGGCCCGGGACTGGACTATCAAGCGAATCGTCCCCTACGAGATGTTCCCGAATACGCCCCATTTGGAGGTGGTGGCCCTCTTGGAGCCGCCGGGGGGAGAACAGACCTCCTCTCGCCGGGCGCCGCGTAGGAAAGTGGTTCGATGAGGTTGCTCCTGGCGGTGTTGCTGGCGGTGCAAGGCCTCCCAGCACAGGCACAGGATGACGAACTACTGGTGGGGCCCACGGGGCTTAAGGGCATGGAGGATGACTTCCTCGTGGCGGACCAGGTGCCGATTTTCATCTCAGAGTTCCAGTCCACCTCCATGGAGTCTGCTGGGCTCGCCGGGTTGATGCGGGACTTTCTTGAGGGGCGCGTAGACGATCACCCCCTCCTGCGAACGGTGTCGGTCTACGATGCCCCCAAGCTGGGAGAACACACTGCCCTGCTCTACTTGCAGACTTGTCCGCCCGGTGAACAGGTGGGGTGTGCCTATGTGGTCGCTGGAAAGCTGGAGGCGGCCTATGCCCTGGTGGGGGTGGTGCACGAGGCCGAGGGCCAGAGGGCTGTGGAGCTCTCGGTGGTGGATGTGGTCGACGGTCGGGAGGCTTTTTCCCTGCAAGTGGGCCTGGAGCTTGGTGGAGACGATCGCCTGGCCGATGGGGTGGTGCGGATGTTGGTCTCCATTGTGGAGGGTCGAGCAGGGCAGCTGGAGGACATCCGGCATGGCGAAGCTCCAACCAACACCGTTCCCCCCATCGATCGGGACGCCGTGGCCCAGCAGTTGGAGGCCCTGGCGCAGGAGCTGGGGGGGGTCTCCAACAGCCGTGTGGATCGAGAAGTGTCTCGTCCCGACTACACACTGGACGACCTGGCGATGGAGGGGGAGTCGGATGCCGCCAAGCCCTGGGAGCTCTTGGGCATGTCGTCCCAGGAGTATCTTCGGTTCCGCAATTCTGGCCAGACCGTCCACGGATGGAAGCAGAGCCAACTTGGAAGGCGTGGCCAGGTGATTCTAAGGCCGGTCGTGGGACCCGCCTGGGGGCCGTTCAACACCCGGTATTTCGGCATCTACGCCATTGATGAAGAGGACTTCTCCTTGCAGGAGACCTATGCCTGGCAGGGATTTGAGTCCGGCAACGGTCTCTCGGGAGGCGGATGGGTGGGCTTTGGCATTGCACCCAGCTTCGAGGTGGACTTGGGGGGGGGCGTGAACTGGGGCCGGTACACCATGTATGTGCGTCGCCAGGAAGGACCGGATGCTCCTGAGGAGCGCCAACCAGAACATGAGCAGCAGCTCAACAGCTGGGCTGGCGTGCGGGTTCTCTCCATTCGTCGCTTCACGGAGCCTGTCCGCCCCTTGGTGGGGGTGGGGGTGCTCTGGCGAAAGGGCCATGCCTACACGGACTACTGGGAGGCGATTCCCACGGGGTCAAGCGGTACGACGATGCCGACCTTGGGAGTGCCCTCCACCATGGAGGTTCAGGCGATTGTTGGCGTGGAGTTGCAGCTCTCTGATGCGGCGGATCTTGCTGTGAGCCTTCCGGTTGGCCTCGGGGTGGGAGGGCTTCCCTTTGATGTCTACCGGGAAGATGCTGGCATGATCCAGGTGGAAGATGCCAACACCCTGGGGCGCTTCTCCATTGGCTTGGAGCTTAGCCTCGTGGTGCATCTCTTCGGGCCCGAGGTGGCGGTCGAAGACCTCTACCTGGACGAAATGGACGAATTCTAAGGCTCGCCCATTTGGGCCTCGGTCTCTTAGACCTCGGTCTCTTAGACCTCGGTCTCTTAGACCTCGGTCTCTTAGACCTCGATCTCCGGGCGGTTGAAGAGCTCCGGGAACAGGGCCCGCATCAGAGACTCGGGCACGTCGAAACCTTCCGGGAAGAGCACTTCATCGAGTGTGCCCTCGCGATAACGCTCCTTGAGTTCTGCCACGTATCGCCGCCTCGCCCTGGGTTGCAGGGGGGCCTGGCGTTCACGCGCTACGACCAATTTGGGTGCATCCCGATTCATCCCGACCTCTCTGATGGGCCGGAGAATTCTTGGACCGACCCATCGCCCCTATTGAACGGCAGAATGGAGACGGAACTTGAGGCGCTTGATTCCTTGTGCGCGGAGTTGGCAGGCGCGGCTCTCGGTGACCTCAAGGATTTCGCCGATTTCCTTCAGGGTCAGGCCGTGCAAGTAGTACAAAGAAACGGCGGTCCGTTCCTTGGCGGGAAGGTTGTGAACAGCTGCGACAACTTCCTGCTGAATCTCGGCACGGGCCCAGATTTCGGTCACATCTTCATCGTTTGAGGAGACGCGCTCGGAGAGAGGGGTGTGGTTGTCTTCGTCGGCGGGAGCGTCCAGGGAGACCAGCCGGCGAATGCGGGCATCGCCACAGAGGTCGTCGTATTCCTCGGGGCGAATCTCAAGGGCCTTGGCCATTTCCTCGCGGTCCGGCTCGCGGCCGAGGCTGCGGAAGAGCTTGACCCGGGCGTTCTCGATGCGCATGAACTTGCGACGAACGGATCGGGGGACCCAGTCTGCACCGCGAAGGGCGTCTACAATGGCGCCGCGGATGCGAATCTCTGCATAGGCCTTGAAGGGAACCTCGCGGGTGGCATCGAACCGGTCGACGGCGTCGATAAGACCCATGGCGCCAACGTTGATGAGCTCGTCGACATCCACGCTGCTCGGAAAACGACGAACCATGCGGCAGGCAATGGTGCGGACCAGGGGGTAGTGCTCGAGGATCATCCTCTCGCGGGGGTCGGTGGTCTCGATGATGGGTGCGAGTGCGGCCATGTTTCCTGCCCTCCGATTGGGTTGCCCCCTCTTGTTTCGCAAGGGCCGTGCCAAATCGCTGATCAATAATTTCAATAAGTTACGCTGATTTCGGGCGGCAGGTGCGGGGGGTGTAAAGATATACGTGTATCTCTTTGTACTCTCCCCTTTTTCATTCTCCGGCCCGGTTGCTGCCGGGGGAGGGGACCCTTGAATCTTTGGGTTCGTGGCGATAGCGGCGGCTTTGAATGATGAATTCCACTGCCCAACCGGAAACCATCTTTGGCCGCCTGGCAGTCAGAGTGCTTCGGCGACGCCGCGCCACGGCGTGGAGTGTTGTGGCTGCCATTGCCCTTTCGGTCGGTTTGGCCCTCACCCTGAGGATCAATCCGAACATTTGGTTTCTCCTTCCCGAGAATGACCGAACGGTCTTGGCGCTGGAGGAGCTGGAAGCCGTGGGTGGGCGCCTTTCCTTGGTGACCTTGACCCTGAAGGGGGAGCCGGAGGACACGAGGGCTTGGTTTCAGGAGGTGGAGAAGCGCTTTGCAGGCGATGAGCGCATTCGCTCCATGCTGTACGAGATGCCGAGTGATCTTTCTTGGCATCTCGGGCTCTTGCAGGTGCCGCCGAAGGACCTGGAGGCCCTTGCGGATCGTCTGAAGGGTGCGCTGATTCTGGGCCCGGCGGTGGCGAACCCCTTTGTGGCTGCAAGCCTGTTGGACCTGGGCCCCATGACCAAGCGGCTCAAGGAGAACACCAGCGAGTTTGCCTTTCTGCCCACGGAGGGCTTTGCCCGGATGATTCTCCGGCCTTCGGAGTCCCCGCAGAACCTGCCGTTCACCCGGTCCTTGATGAAGGACTTGGAGAGCGTCATGGACGAGCTGGCCCAGGAGGACCGGGAGGTGGAAGTGCTCTGGGTTGGGGGTCCCTACCACCACACGAACGACGACTATGAAGGCGTGGTGCACGACATGAAGTGGACCGGACTGCTGGCCTTTCTGCTCATCTTCACCTTGCTGTCGGTGGCCTTTCGGGATGCCTGGGTCTTGTTGTTGGTCTTTGTGCCGCTCCTGGTGGGGTGTGGACTGACCTTTGGCTATGCCGCCATCGTGGTGAAGGAGCTCAACACCTTCACCAGCTTCTTTGGCACGGTCCTGTTTGGGTTGGGGGTCGACTTCTCCATCCATCTCTACACCCGCTACCGGGAAGAACGGGCCCAGTCCTCCACCCTGGAGGAGGCAGTGGTTCGAGCTTGGGACAAGGTGGGGCCTCCCTGTCTTGCTGCGGCTGCCACCACGTCGGTGGGATTCGCGTCCATGATGGCGGCCCACTTTCGGGGGTTTGCCGAGCTGGGGCTGTTGCTGGCTTCCGGGGTCTTAATCTGCCTCGTGTCGGTGCTGGTGGTGTTGCCGTTGCTCATCTATTGGCGGGAGAAGACGCCCGTCCCCTACCCCCGAAAGCCCCGGCTTCCCAAGGGGGGGGCGCCACCGACCTACCGGTTTGCTCCACTGGTCTTGCTGCTGCTGGTGCTTGGGTCCGGCTTTGCGGCCATTGGCGTGACCAACCTGGAGACCGAGTACGACATTTCCGAGCTTCGCCGGGATGGACAGTCCTGGGAGGACCTTGATGCCGAGCGCAAGGAGCTGGCCCGCCAGTCCTTTGCGCCGGTGGTGCTTTCCTATGACGATGCCGAGGCCATGGCTGCGGCCCACGACTCCCTGGGAGAGTTGGCGCGATCAGGCGGGTTCTCAGGGGTCTCTGATGTGCTCTCGGTGCACAGCTTGATTCCCCGTGACCAGGCGCCGCGCCTGGAGATCCTGCGTGAGATTGCCGCCATGACGGGCCATGAGAGCTACGGCTACCTGCCGCCGGCGGTACGCCAGAACCTGGCCCCTCTTGCCGATGCCTCCTTGTCGCCGCTGACCGCATCGGATCTGCCCCAGGGGCTGCAGGACCTGCTCGGGGCGGGTTCGGAAAAACACCACCTGATGCTGCTTGCCCGGGGCAACCTGTGGGATTTGCGCCAGTCCAGCGACCTGTTGGCGTCGGTGGAAGCCCAAGTGGGCGACACCCCTGCGGCGGGCCAGTACATGGTGTTGGGCAGCTTGTACCGAATCCTGAGCCGGGATGCACCGGTCATTTCCCTGCTGTCATTTCTTCTGGTGTGCTTTGGCACCCTCTTGCACCTGCGTCGTCCCGTGCAGGCTGCCGGCGCTGTGGGGGTGCTTCTGGCAGGCATGCTCTGGGCAGGGGCCGCAGCCGCCACCCTGGACATCCGAATCTCCATGGTCAACGTGGTGGGTATCTCGATTCTTCTTGGAATCGGTGTCGACGTGGTGATCCATCTGCTGCATCGGATTCGAGAGGAGGGCCCGGGACGGATGCTGAACGCCCTGGCCTCCACGGGCTGGGCCGCGGCCCTCTCCTCCACCACCACGGTCTTGTCCTTCGCAGCCCTGTCCCTGGCCAGCCAGCGCGGCATTCAATCCCTGGGACTCCTGGTGTTGGTAGGTCTGACCGCCGTCACATTGTGCGCGTTCTCGCTGCTTCCCGTGGGGTGGATGGCCGCGTGGAAGATCGGTGGGGAGATGCCTTACGAGGAAGACGGACCTACTTGAGCAACTTCCGGATCAGGGTCCCCGTCGGGTGGTGGCCCCGTAACTGGCTAGGCCTCGGCACTCTGGGCGGCAGTGGAGACGGGAAGAGTGGAGGGGCTATTGGCAGCCCATTGTGTGACCACGTTGCACTATCTCGCGCCTCAAGCGGGGGGGCAGTCGTTTGGAGAAGAGTGCGTGGTGGCTGTCCTTACAGTCTTTGGGGTCGCCCCAGTGGAGGAGACCACTCTTCGGGTCGCCCTCTCCATGGAATGGCCAGACTTTGAGGATGCGGTCTGTGCTGCCGCGGCCGTAGAGGCGGGGTGTCAGGCGATTGTGACTCGAGACCGGCGCGGGTTCGCCGGGTCAGCGCTGCCTGTTCTATCCGTTGCGGGCGCTGTGGAGGCGATTCAATCGGGAGGGTGAATCCCAAAGTCGTCGTCCCGGTGCCCTACCGCGCCTACTTGAGCAACTTCCGGATCAACGTCCCCGTCGGGTGGTGGCCTTCCAGGTAGGCCAGGCGCACATCGCGCCCAGCATCTTCAATGCGCACCCTGTGCACCGCCGGGTGTTCTCGCCCATCGGTCACCACGCGGGTGGGGCGCTTTTCCGTGGAGAGAACCTCCACCTCGACGATGGAGTCCGGCGGAAGGGTGATGGGGGGGAGTTTGGGCAGGTGGGGGCAGATGGAGGTGAGCTGGACCAGGCGCAGGTTCGGGTGGCAGGCGGGGCCACCCGCGGAGAACGAATAGGCGGTCGAACCCATGGCCGTGGAGACGATCAATCCGTCGCAGGCCATGCGCTCCACGACCTGCACCCCGTTGACCTGCACACGCAGGTGGGCGGTGTTGGCGCTGATTCGTTCCAGGTAGATGTCGTTGATCGCGGTGGCAGTGATTTCCACGCCCCCCACGGTGGAAGCCGTGAGCTGCAGTTGGGGCACCTGGAGCACATTCCAGGCCTGGCTCTGCATTCGCCGGGTCGTGGCGTCCAAGTCCTCCACGTCGTTGAGCATGAACCCAAGGGTCCCGGCGTTCAGGCCCAAGTACAGAGGGGCCTCCCCCAGCTCGTCAATGACCCGCAGCATGTGACCGTCTCCCCCGACGACCACGCAGACCTCTTCCGGCAGGTTTTCCAGGGCGCCGGTGGCGTTCAGGGCTTCCACCACGGCGGCCGCCTTTGCGCTGTTGGGGTCTTGTCGAATCACCGGGCAAGGATACCGTGGCAGGGGGGAACTCCCCAACAATGGCAACCACACCATGCAACTGCACAAACTCCATGGCCTGGGCAATGACTACCTGGTGGTGTCGGACGACGCCGGCCACCGGGTGGACGGCGCCCTTGCCCGCGCCCTCTGCCACCGCCACACTGGGCCCGGTGCAGACGGGGTGTTGGTGCCACTGCCTTCCGAGGTGGCCCACTGGGGGGTGCGTATTTTGAACCCGGATGGCTCGGAGGCCGAAAAGTCCGGCAATGGCCTGCGAATCCTCGCCCGGTTCCTCGTGGATCACCGCGGGGCTCCGCGGGATCTCTCCATTGAAACCCCCGCGGGAGTGGTGCAGGCCCGGGTGCGTGAGGACACGGTGGAGGTGGATATGGGGCAGGCCACCGTGGAGCCCGCGGAGATCCCCGCCGCCGCGTCGGAGTTTTCGGTGATCCTGGATGGCCGACCTCTCTCCTGCCTGGCGGTGGGCATGGGCAATCCCCACTGCGTGGTGTTCCTGGATACGGACGTCGATTCGCTGCCGTGGTCGGTTTGGGGGGCCGTCCTGGAGAGTGATGCGCGGTTCCCAAACAGGACGAACGTCCAGTTCGTACAGGCGCTGACCCCTACCCGGCTCAGGGCCCGAATCTGGGAGCGCGGGGCGGGGGTCACTCTGTCCTCTGGAAGCTCAGCTTCGGCGGTGGCCGTGGCCGCGCTTGTCTCCGGTCGCATCGCTCCGGGATGGGTGCAGGTGGAGATGAACGGCGGGGTGTTGGACGTGGAAGTAGACGTCTCGATGCAGGTGCAGATTCGTGGCCCCGTGGAAGAGGTAGGTGAGATTTCCGTTTCGTCCGATTGGCTCCAAAGTGTTCTGTCATTGACGGAAGCAGGCTGTGACGCCAGAATGGACCCCGAGGAAGGCTGATGCGTGTTCTACTGGTACGCCCTCCCGCCCGGCACACGGTGGAGAGCGAGGTTCCTGAAGCGGTTGCGGCAGAGAACCTGTCCTACCCACCGCTGTCTCTGCTCTCGATCGCTCAGTTCCTCCTGGACCAGACCGACCACACGGTCGAGATCCTGGATGCACAACTTCACAACCTCTCCTATGAGGAGCTTCGAGCGCGCATGGAGGCGTTCGCCCCCGACGTCGTGGGAATCACCGTCTTCACGGTGCAGTTGGTGGACTGTCGCCGCACCATCGAGGCAGCCCGCAGCCTTGCCTGCATCAAGCGGCTGGTGCTGGGTGGCCCCCACATCAACGACTTCCCCCGGGAGTCCGTGGGAATGAACGGGGTCGATGCGGTTGTGAAGGGCGAGGGCCAGAAACCCATGTTGGATCTGCTGGCGGCCTGGGACGCAGGCAAGGAGGCCCGGGGAATCCCAGGGGTGGTGGCCCATCCGGACGACCCCGTCCCGGAAGACGACGTCTATTTCAGCAACGATCTCGACGACTACCCCATCCTGGACCGAACGCTCATCGAGTACGAACGCTACTACGACGTCATGGGCAAGGGCGGGATCTTCACCACGGTCATCAGCTCCCGTGGATGTCCCTATCGGTGCACCTTCTGCAACACGCCGCGGCACCGGTACCGGGTCAACTCTGCGGGGCGGGTCTGCGACGAGATCCAGACCTGCATCGACCTGGGCATCCGCGAGATCTACTTCGTGGATGACACCTTCAACATCACCAACAAGCGGGTGATCGACCTCTGCGATGAAATCCTCCGCCGAGGTTTGGAATTCTCTTGGACCGTGCGTTTCCGCGTGAAGGGAGTCGATCGAAACCTGCTTGAGAAAATGAAGGCCGCCGGGTGTAGCCGAATTCAATTCGGCGTGGAGCAGGGTACGGAGGAAGGCCTCTTGCGCTTGAAGAAGGACGTGACCGCCCAGGAGATTCGCCACGCCTTTCGCCTCTGCCGGGAGGTGGGCATTCGCACGGTGGCCTACTTCATGATTGGCACCCCCACCGAGCGCACCCGCCAGGATGTGCTGGACACCATCGACTACTCCATTCGCTTGAAGCCCGACTTTGTCATGTACAACATCCTGACGCCCTTTCCCGGCACCACCCTGTGGGACGAAGGGGAACGCGATGGCGTGCTGGATCCGCGCCCCTGGTACGAATTCATGCGTTCCCCGGAGGAGTCTTTCAAGGCCCAGGTCTGGGACGAGTACTTCACCCGAGAGGAGCTGCGAGAGCTGCTGGACCTGGCCTGGCGCAAGTTTTATTGGCGGCCGAGCTTTGTGGCGGCCAATGTTCTCCAGGTTCGTTCTGCCACTGACTTCAAGCGCAAGGCTGTCGCCGGGCTGCGCCTTCTCACCGGTTGAACATGGAAGATCAGGTCTCCCAACAGCGGGCATTTCTCCCCTCCCCCCGCGATCCCTCGCGGAGGTTCCGGGTGGTGCTGCTCACCATCTACAGCATTGAGAACGCCGGCATTCGTTACGTGTCAGCGGCCTTGCAGCGCGAGGGGGTGGACACCACCATCGTCTTTCTGCGGGACTGGGTGCACAACCGGCTGACCATGCCTTCGGACGCCGAGTTTCGAAAGGCTCTGGATGTCATCCAGGAGCGGGACGCCGACCTTGTGGGTGTGGGCTTCATGTCCAGCCTGTTGCCCATGGCACGAGAGCTGACCCGGCGCGTGAAGTCGCAGTTTCCGTCGACGCCTGTGGTCTGGGGCGGCATCCATCCCACCTCGGATCCGGAAGGGTGCATCGAAGAAGTGGACTACGTGTGTCGCGGCGAGGGAGAAATGGCCACGGTCGATCTGGTCAAGGCCCTCTCCGCCCGGGAGGACACGACTGGCATTCCAAATGTCTGGGCCCGATTGGACGGGAAAGTTCACAAGAACGATCCTCGCCCCTTGCTGCAGGATCTCGACTGGCTTCCCTACCCGGATGTGGGAGACGACAACAAGATCTACATCGAAGGGGATCGGATTCGACGGGAGGAGCCCTGGAAGCGAACAGCCGAGTATCGAATCTACTTTTCCCGCGGCTGCCCCTACAACTGCTCCTATTGCTACGTGTCCATCTTGCGAGATGTGTACGACGAGCAGGGCAAGCGCTTTTACCGTGCTCGCTCCGTGGAGCACATCCTGGGAGAGCTTGAATTCGTGAAGCGCAACTTCCCGAAGGTGGCTCGCATCAAGGTGGATGACGACACCTCGTTTGCCTTTGGGGCCGACTGGATGGATGAGTTCATCGAAAAGTACCCCGCCCGAATCGGCATTCCCTTTGAGTGCTTGCTGATTCCCCCGATGCTCCGGCCCAAGATGCTGAAGCGTCTGAAAGATGCGGGGCTGGTCCGGGTGCAGACGGGGATCGAGAGCGGATCAGCAAAGGAGAGCAAGGAGCTCCACAACCGCTCCCCGGGCAACACGAGCATCATGAAGTTCGCCGAGGCCAACAAGGAGTTGGGGTTGAGCGTTGTGTACGACGTGATCGTGGACAACATCCACGCAACGGAAGAGATGAAGCTCGAGACAGCTGAATTCCTGCTGGATCTGCCACGTCCCTATGACATCTACTTCTACTCTCTGAACTACTTTCCGGGCACCACCCTCACAAAGAAGTCCCTGGAAGACGGCTCTCTCACCCCGGACATGATCGAGGGCCAGAACACCAAGGCCTGGTACCAGTTCCGGGTCAGCATGGACTGGCCCCGCTCGGACGAGGACAAGTTCTACCTGGCTATTTTCTGCCTGGCCTCCAAGAGTTTTGTCCCCCGGTCCTTCATTCGCCAGCTCATCGAGAACCGGGAGTATTGGAAGAAGAACATCGAGCCTGTGTACTACCTGGCTTGGGCGTCCAACTACGCCAAGATGTTCTGGGTGGCCATGCGCTATTTCAAGGATGGCGAGTTGACCTGGTTCAAGGTGCGCCAGTACGGCTCCTTGACCAAGCTCATCAGCCAGTAAGAATTGGACATCGTTGTAGAATCCATCCGTGGGCATATTGAAGCGAATCAAAGGCCGGGTCTCCACCAGCGTTGAGCTGGTGAAAGAAGGGATCTCTGCGATCCAGGAGGAGGCAAAGTACCCTGGCCGTCCTCCAGGGCACCGGGCTGCGGATGATCCCCTGTGGAAGGACTCCCCGCCGCAAGACGCGGCGCCGAAGGAGGCTGTTCCCGCCGCCAAGACGCCCCCTGTGCCCGCAGAGCAGCGGCCGGTGGAGGAGGAGGCCCCCGGCGGCGGGACCTTTTGGTTTCTGGATGGCGAAAACGATGGCTGGGACGACACCAATCCAAATGAGGGTGATGAGAGCGACTGATGCGGCTCGTTGACCTTCCCACGCTCGTGTGCCCCGGCTGCAAGGAAGATCTCTTTTGGGAGGGAACCAACCTGGAGGGAATCCTCCAGGACGGACAGCTCGGCTGCGAGATCTGTGATGTGTCCTGGCCTGTCGAGGACGGGTTTCCCACCATGTACTCGGACTCCGACCTGCGCAGCACGGACCGCCGTATTCGCATCCTCCACGACTCGTTGCCCAGGGCGCACAAGCCGGCACTGAAGATGGCCTTGCCCCTCCTTGGCGCAGGACGAGAGAAGACGCTTCGCGAGGCGTTTCTGTCGGCGTTGGGTCCTATGTCAGGTCCTGTGCGCCTGCTGGAGATCGGCATCGGGGAAGGCTCCAACCTGCCGCAGCTCCAGAGGGTGCTGCCCGAAGGCAGCGAGATCTGGGGCATGGACACCAGCACGGGCTTGTTGGGCCTGTGTCGCTCTCGCTGGTCCGATGCGCTGTTTGTGGAAGATGCGCGACTTGTGGCGGCAGATGCCCACCGCCTCCCCTTCTCTGATGACACCTTTGACCGGGTTCTCCACGTGGGAGGTCTGGGGCGTTTTGATGACTCCGAGCGGGTGCTGGGAGAGATTCTGCGCGTTGCCCGTCCTGGTGCCCGGGTGGTGCTCGTTTGTAAGAGCCTGGACCCGGATCATGCCCATCCGGTGTGGGTTCAGTCCGCTTTTCGCCTGTGGACCTTTTTCGATCCTACCCCGGGTCTGCCGACGGCCTGGCTCCTGGATCGGGTGGAGGATCTGCACGACGAGCGCATCAACCGGTTCTACACCTGCGCTCATTTTTCCGCTCCTTAGCCCTCATCCCCGGGACAGGGGTGGCCAGAGCAAGCCGAACGTGGCAATTTCGTGGCTCGAATTCGATGCGCATCCACCTTGCCATACTGCTCTTTCTGGTCTCGCCTGGCCTTGCGTTGGCTGAAACGGGACGGATTCAGGTGGTGGCGGAAGGGGCGCCCGGTGAGGTCGTGCTGGACAGCTTTCCCACGGGCAAGAATGCGCCTGCCACACTGGACGGGGTCTCCGTAGGGGAGCACGAGGTCTCGGTGGTGTATGGCTGCATGACGGGGAGCGTTCGGGTGCAGGTCACCGCTTCCCAGCTGGTAAGGGCTACTCTGCCCATGAACAATACGGGCGGTGAAGGGACCGTTCGGTTCTCGGCGCTTCCTCCCAGGGCGGAGGTATGGGTGGACGACGTCCCCGTGCCATTTGTGGAGGGAAAGGCAGAGCTTTCCTGTGGCGCCCACCGACTGCTGGTGGAGGCCCCCGGCATCGCGCCCTGGCAGGACATGGTGGTGGTGACCCGTGGGAAATGGACACGCATCAAGGCCCAGTTCGATACAAAAGGCATTGACCGGGCCGATCCCGGGGCTGTTGCTCCCCAGAGGAGTGAGGGTGAGTTCCTGGAGGAGGAGCTGGACGAGGACCCCATGGACGCCGAGTTTGGGGGAGAAGATGAATTCAGCTTTGATCTGCCCAACGACGACGTGGACGTGGAATTCGAAGACGAGTTCGAGCAGGGGGACCGGGATTCGGATTATGCGCCGAGGACCCCTGACGAACTCAGCGAGCTGGATGGCGGCTGGGGCTCCCGTGCAACAGATCGCGCCTCCCTCACCAAGCGCGTAGGAATTTCCGTGGGATCGGCGGGTGTGGGCGTGGTGGGTGCTGTGTTGATGATCCGTGGCATTCAAGAGAACAACGCCTTTGTGGACGAGTGGAAGAACCTCTACCGGTTCGAGCCCACCAGTCCGGAGGCGCAGGCGTACTGGGCCAAGAACATTCGTCCGGCGCGAACCAAGGCGGGCCTGGGGGGCACAGCCACCGTGCTGGGGTTGGGTGGGGCAGCCGCAACGATGTTGTTCCTGGACATCCAGCCCGGGAGCGGGCTGATTCGACTTTCTGGAGAATTCTAATGAGTGACGGAGAATTCTAATGAGTGACAAAGCCATCGTGACCTGCGCTCTGACGGGTGTCTTGACCAATCCGGCGCAGCATCCCGTGCCTGTGACGCCGGAGGAGATGGCAAGCTCCGCCAAGGAGGCTTTTGATGCGGGTGCGTCGATCATGCATTTGCACTTTCGAAACCAGGAACCCGGCATGGGGTATCTACCGACGTGGGAACCGGATGTGGCCGCAGCCATTGCGGACGCCATCCGAGAAGCCTGCCCGGGGGTGGTGCTGAACTTCTCCACGGGGGTGATGGGAGACGACATCAGTGAGCCGGTCGCCTGTCTTGCCCGGTGCAAACCGGAGATGGCCGCCATGAATGCCGGAAGTCTGAACTACCTCAAGGTGCGCTCCAACGGCAGCTGGGCATGGCCTCCGTTGTTGTTCGACAACCCGGTCTACAAGGTGGAGGCCTTTCTTTCCGCCATGAACGAGAACAACGTGGTGCCGGAGTGCGAATGTTTCGATTCGGGCATTGTTCGAAGCATCGCGATGTTCAAGCAGGCGGGCCTGCTGGCAGACCCGCTCCACGTGTCCCTGGTCATGGGGGTTGCCTCGGGCATGCCTGCCAAGGCGTCCTGGCTTCCTCTGCTGGTGGATGAGCTCCCCGAGGGCACCCACTGGCAGACCATTGCCATTGGGCGCCAGGAAGTCTGGGATGTGCACCGCCGAACGGCTGAAATGGGCGGGCATCTGCGTACGGGTGTGGAAGACACGTTCTATCTGCCGGATGGAAGCAGAACGTCGGGCAATGGGGCGCTGGTGGAGGCGCTGGTCCAAGTGGCCCGCGACGCCGGTCGGGAGATTGCCTCGCCGGAGGACGCCCGGGCCCTTTTGCACGCCTGACCCAGCCCGCCTTGGGAGACCGCCCGGTCTGGACAGGCAAGACCAATCTCTACAACTCCTGGCATTTGGGCCGAAGGGTTCTTCAAGGCGCGCTGCTGCGCCAAGGAGTGCTCCATGGAAAACCAAAAGCGTGCCTCGGTTGAGAACGAGGCGCCGGTGGATGTAACCGAGGTCCCCGCGATCATCCTCGAAGCCGAGGACATCAGCAGCCAGGGAAACATGGAGGGCGCGGCCCAGCGGTTTCTGGACGCCTGTGAGTGTCACCCGGACAACCCCCGTGCCTGGAACGGCTTGGGAGTAAGTCTCTTTGGGCTGGGGCAACACGAGGGTGCGCTGGAGGCCCTTGCAAAGGCCCTGGAGTTGGATCCGGAGGACGTCGCGACACAGGCGAACCTGAACCATGTGCTTTGGGAAACGGGGGATCGCGCAAGGGCTGTTCCCCTCGCCCGGCGTTTGTTGAAGGTGGTCCCTGATTCGGCGGAGCTTCAAGAGCAGGTGTGGACCACCGGAGTGGAACAGTCTGACTTTCCGGAGGCTCTCCTTGTGAGCACCGGTCTTGAAATGGGGGAGGCGCTTGCCTTTGTGGCCCTGACCCTTGAGTCCGAGGGCTTTGTCATTCGAGGCCTGGGGCCCGATCTGATCGCGCTTCTTTCGAGCACAGAGAATGCAGCAGATGTACAGGTCATTACCGATCTCCTGGAGGCCGCTCGCCCCGCTGTCCTGGTGCTCTCCGCGGAGATGGAGGCTTCCGATACCGTACAGGCCCTGGCGGTGGAGCGGGGGATTCCCGTGCTCCTGCTGGGGACCAAGGAAACAGGCAGCAACCTCATCCATGGCGTGCCACTGGTGGGCAAGCCAGCCGACGTTGCGGAGCGTTGTCGACAGGTGGTTGGACAGCTTCCCGCCCGGCCCGCTGTCTCAGCAGAAGGGCCCCCGGTCGTCAGCGTCGTGCTTCAGTCATCCGATTGCGATGGACGGGTGGTGGATGCCGTGGATCGACTCTGCTTTCAGGGTGTGCACCCCTGCCTTATTGAGGCCGTGGTGGTGGCCGCCGATCCGGACCTTGCTCGCCGTGACCTGGCGGCGGCCCGGCCTCCCTTTGGTGTCAAGGTGGCACGCGATGACGAAGAGGCTCGGCGCATGGCGCGGGGTCGCTATCTTGTGCGCCCTTTCTTTAAGGAACTTCGTGAGCACGGCGCCCTGGTGCGACGCATCCAGGCAGCTCGCATGGAGAAGCCGGTTCAGTTGGGGGGAGAGAATCTCGTCTCCCGCTCCACGGCTCGGGTCTGTGCGCTTGTGCGCGGCTGGGGCAATGTGGAAATGACCACCCGGGCCCTTGCCGGTCTGCGGGCCCATCACTCCGCCGAAGAGCTGCGGATCATCTACGTGGACAACGGCTCCGAAGTGAATGATTTCAACGGACTTACCGCCCGGTTTGAGGATGTGGAGTTTGTGCGCTTTCCCAGCAACCTCGGCTCCTGCCGGGGGATCAACGCCGGCATGGTCCTGGCGGCCCTGGAGCCCCACGAGTTTGTCATCCTCATGGACAATGATGCAGCCCCACCTGCGGAGGATCCCAGCTGGCTCGAGCGATGGATTGCTTGTTTCAAGGACCCCACGGTGGGCTGCGCGGGCGCCGTGACGGACTACGTGTGCGGGGGCCAGCACATCGAGGCTTGCCCCGAGACCTACATGCGCGAGTTCAGCCGCGAGGATGGCGCCCAGGGAAAACGAGGCACTCCTCGAATCCCGGTGGTGGTCTCCTTTGCGGTGATGTTCCGTCGATCGGCCCTGGAGGCCGTTGGCTGGCTTGCCGATGAGCGGTTCGAACCCGGAAACAGCGAGGACACGGACTTGTCCCTGCGCGTAAGGGAAGCCGGATGGGACGTGGTGGTGGCCCAGAGCGTCTGGATCCACCACGAGGGAAGCCAGACCTTCAGCAAGTACGATTTTGAAGGTCTCCTGGAAGGAAACACGGAAAAGCTGGTGGAGAAGTACGGGGACACCCGGCTCTCCCTCCTGGACATCGAGGTGAACCGATGAGCGCTCAGTCCCGCCAAATCCAACCCCGGTTTACAGACTTTTCCCGTCCCATCTACCGCCCCCACGATCGGCCTACCGGTCGTGGCTGGCTGTTTTTGGGGGAGAACGGTGGCCCTTGTGACAAGGCCTGCAAGTTCTGCTACTACGCCTACCAACCGGACCTGGTCTTCTTTGATCTGAACACGATTCTCATGATCGCGAACCGGTTTCGATGGGTGTACGGCCTGGACGCCTGCGACATCAGCGGCGGGGAGCCCACGATTTACCCGAAGCTGGGCCAGGTCGTGGAACACTGCGCCAACATTGGCCTGCGGCCCACCCTGATCAGCCACGGACAGAACTGTTCTGAGAAGAAGGTTCGGGAGGTCGAAGAAGCAGGACTCGATGACTGGCTCATCAGCCTTCATGGGCTGGGAGATGCCCATGACAAGGCCGTCGTGAATCGAAAGGGAAGCGGTGAGGGAGGCTTCAAGCGCCTCCTGGAGGGACTCTCCTACATGGAGCGACCCGTTCGGTTCAACACCACCTTGCAGGCCCACAACTTCAAGATTCTTCCAGAAATGGCCCAGTGGTTGGCGGACAACCATGCGCCCACTGCCTGGAACATGATCCAGTTCAATCCCTTTGGGGCCTGGGACGGCATGGACTCCATCGACTTTCAGGTCAAGATGACGGAGCTTGCGCCCTTTGTGGGGAATGCTGTGGAGATTGCGGAGTCCGCGGGCTTTGAGGTGAATGTTCGGTATTTCCCCTTCTGCGTGGCCTCGGAGTTTGGCTTCGACAAGAACTGCATCAACTACTACCAGACCCAGTACGACCCGTGGGAGTGGGGCCTGGAAGCCACCCAGCGAATGAAGCAGGTGGACATCCACAACCTGGGCGGAGCCGAAGAGGTCCGCCGCATGATCTGCGACGAAATCCGAGAATCGCGGATGAACAGCGCCTGTGCGTCTTGCAAGTTCACGCGGATCTGTGAGGGGCCTACGTCCCAGTACCAGCGGCGCTACGGTCTGAGTGAGCTGAAACCCGTAACCGGAGAGCCGGTTCACGAGGCCACATGGTTCGAGCACAAAGAAAACACCTGGCCTCGAACCGGTTGAGACCCTCTCAATACACGTTGTAGCGCTTGCGGAAGGCTTCGTGCTCTTTGGCAGATCGGGACAGGTGAATCTGTCCGGTGCCGTCATGCAGGTAGTACCAGTAGCCGCTCTCTCGAGAGGACAAGGCGGCCTCCAGGGCGTCAATGCCTGGATTTCCGATGGGGGTCGGGGGGAGCCCCGGTCTCAGGCGCGTGTTGTAGACATCGTTGGGGTCTCGCAGCTTCTTGAGAAAGGCTCGCCGATCGTTCCAAATCTGCAGGGTGTACCGAGAGGTGGCATCCACGCCCAGGTTCCACTGGTTGTCCAGGCGCTTCCACAGCACCCCGGCCACAAGGGGCATGTTCTCCGCCTTGGGTTCTTCTCGCTGAAGGAGGCTCGCCATGATCACCAGGGGATAGAGGCCTCGGGTGTTCACCGCCGTGTCTGAGGGCTCCACAAAGCGATCCTGAAAGGCATCGACCTGCCGCTGAATGAACCGGCTGACATCGAATCGGTCGGGTTCCACCTGGTAGGTGTCCGGAAAGAGCAGGCCTTCCAGGGTCTCAACACCGGTGAGTCCATCGGGCAGCTTGAAGCGGCTGGGGTTCATGGCCGCTCTGGAGTATTCACCGGGGGTGGTCCAACCCCTCTCGGTCAGGGCTTGATCAATCTCCCGAATTCGCCAGCCCTCCACCACGGTGAAGGGCTCAGAATCGGACAGGGGCACTCCACAGAGCGCCGACATGATCTGTGGCAAGGACATGGATCGCGAGATCTCAAAGCGGCCTGCCTTCAGGCAGCTGCCTGTCTTGCGAATCTTCAGAAAGAGACGCCACTCCAGGCCATTTGAGACAAAACCGCCTTCTTCAAGCCGCGGACCGATGGAGTGCGCGGTGGCGCCCCTGGGCACCTCGAAGACCACCCGGGTGTCGTCGCTTTCGTCGACGGGCGTGTCGAAGCGGGCCTCCAGCATGGAACAGGAGAGCAGGCAGGTGGTCAGAAAGGCGAACATGGGACTTCTCCAACCTCCTTCCCAGGAGAAGTATCCGGTTATGTGCCCCGCGGAAGGAGGCCCCCATGGAAGGGCTGGAACGACAGGTTCGGGCAGCTTGGGCCGGGGAGTTGTCCGAGGCGGAGTCCCTCGCGGCTGCCGCTACTGTGGTGGAGCTCCTGGACATGGGACGGGTGCGGGTCGCGGAAAAGCAGGCCGGTGCATGGATGGTCCATGACTGGTTGAAGTTGGGGATTCTGCTCTACTTTCGCCATGCCCCCATGGAGGTGGTGGAGATGGGGCCTTTCCAGTACCACGACAAGGTGCCTCTGAAGACCAACCTGGAGGCACAAGGGGTGCGGGTCGTGCCGCCAGGAACCGTTCGGTATGGTGCTTTTTTGGAACCCGGTTGCGTGGTCATGCCCGGATACGTAAACATTGGCGCCCGGGTGGGGGCGGGGAGCATGGTGGACACATGGGCCACCGTGGGAAGCTGCGCACAGATTGGGGCCGGGGTGCACCTCTCGGGGGGCGTGGGCATTGGCGGCGTGTTGGAGCCGCCCTCGGCCCAACCGGTCATCATTGAGGATGGAGCCTTCATCGGATCCCGGTCCATTGTGGTGGAGGGCGTCTTGGTGGAAGAAGAGGCGGTTCTCGGTGCAAACGTGGTGCTGACCGCTTCTACCCGAATCATCGATGTGACCGGTCCCGAAGAGGTGGTCCACACCGGAAGAGTTCCGGCCCGCTCCGTGGTCGTGCCCGGCACGCGACAAAAGGAATTCCCGGCGGGCTCCTACGGCATGTCTTGTGCTCTTATCATTGGCCAACGCAAAGAGTCCACAGACCGAAAGACCTCTCTCAACGACGTGCTTCGTGCTTTCTCCGTCTCCGTCTGACTCTCTGGCCGATCGGCTGGCGAATCTCACCCTCGATCTGTGCCGAATCGACTCGGTCACCGGGGATGAGGAGGCCATCTGTGTCGACCTGGAGTCGCGGCTTGCCTCGATTGGCGGCTTGGAGGTCACCCGTGTCGGGCGGAGCCTTGCGGTCCGGGGACCCTGGATCGGCCGGCCGAAGATCGCGTTTGTGGGTCATACGGATACGGTTCCACCCCATCCGGGGGACCCGGTGCCATCGTTGCTTGGAGGCCAGGTACTGGGGTTGGGATCTTCGGACATGAAAGGGGGGGTGGCGGTCATGTTGGCCCTCGCAGAAGACCTGGACCTGAAGGCCCTGGATTATGACCTGGCCTGGGTCTTTTACGATGCGGAGGAGGGCCCCTTTGACGGGAGCGGGCTGGGCCCGCTGCTCGAGGCCGTTGACTGGCTCAAGGACGTGGACCTCGCCTTCTGCCTGGAGCCGTCTGACAACGTGGTCCAGGTTGGGTGTGTGGGCACCTTGCACGCCCGGGTCACCTTTCACGGCCGATCTGCCCACTCTGCACGGCCCTGGCAGGGAGACAATGCCGTGCACAAGGCGGGAAGTCTGCTGCTGGATCTGTCGAGGCTTGCCCCCCGGGAAGTGGATTGTGGCGGACACATCTTCAAGGAGGTCATGAGCATCACCTTGGCCGAAGGCGGCCGGGCACGAAACGTGGTGCCGGAGAGCTTCGATCTGAACTTGAACTACCGGTTTGCCCCGAATCGGACCCTGGAAGAGGCCTGTGCCCAGGTGGAGTCCCTGGTGGCTGGCCGGGCCGAGGTGGTCTTCGTGGATCAGTCTCCGGCTGGAAGGGTGGTCACCGACAATCTTCACTTCCAGGAGTTTGTGGCCCAGACCGGGGTCGCTGTGACCTCCAAGCAGGCATGGACCGATGTGGCTCGCCTGGCTCAGGTGGGGGTGGATGCGGTGAACTTTGGCCCCGGGAACTCGGCTCAGGCCCACCAGGCCGGGGAGACTGCGGACGTCGGGTTGTTGGCGGAGTCCTACCAACTCTTCCGGCGCTTCCTGTCCCCGGAGAGGTAGTCTTTTTCGGGTGAGACCCTCCCACTGGCTTCCCGTTGCGTTGATCCTTGTGCTGCTCCCGGCACTGGAGAAGCCGCCGGTCGTGGACGAGGAGAGCTACCTCGCCATTGCGGCGCAGATTTCCGCCCACATGGATCGACCCTACGACTGGTGGCGGAATTGGCAGCCATGGGGTGCGAGCCGCCCTGGAAACGCTTTTTTGTTCGCTCACCCTCCTCTGCACCTGTGGTGGGTGTCGATCTGTCGGACTTGGGTGGGCAGCTTTCCCGGGTTGAGGCTGGTCGTGGCGCTTCCCTGGTTGATTCTCCTGGGTTGGGGTGTTGGGCGACTCTCGGAGGGTCTCACCTTGCGGGGGTCCCGCGCGGCGCTCCTTTGGTTGGCGTGCCCTCTTGTGGTGATGGCGGTCCATTCCGGGCTCATGATGGACCTGGCCTTGACGGCGCTCGGCACGGCGGCCGTTGCCTGCTGGTGGTCTTTCTGCGATGAACGAGGGAGGGGTTGGGCCTGGGCGGCCGGCGTTCTTCTCGCCCTGGGCTGCGCCACGAAGTACCCGGGCCTGGTGGTGGTGCTCGTGCTGTTGCTTCACGCACGACGGCAGGGGCTGGTGCGGGCGGCCTGGCCGGTTTGGCTTGGGTTCGGGGTGCTCTGGGGAGGTCTCCAGGGGTGGCTCGCCTTGGAGTACGGCACCCCTCACCTCTGGGCGGTGCTCACCCATGCCGGTGAGATCGCACGGGGGGACGGGACCGATCGCGCCTTTGGGGTCTTGATGCGCCTGGGGCTCGTGGCTTGTCCGTTTCTCCTGGTCGCGGCGCGAGCGCTTCTCACAGGGGCCGGCCTGGGTGCGGGGGTGGCTGCAATCGGCTTGCCCCTGGCCATGGGACCTGACGCTCTCCAGCCGTTGGAAACAGGCTTGTTGGTGATGCTTGGCGCGGGTGCCGGAATGGTGCTTGCGCCTGCTGCGCTGGGCCTCCGTCGAAGCGCGGACAGCGCCTCCTGGCTCTTGGGCGCTTGGGCGTTCGCCAGCGTGTTGGCGGTTGTGGTGGGACACAACTACTCCGGTGGAAGGTACCTGCTGCCAGCTACGGTTCCCTTGGTGCTGGGCTTGCACCGGACACTGGAAGGCACCAGGTTGGGCCTGGGGTGGGGTCGGGTTGCGATTGCAGCCTGGGCGGTCCTCGGGTCCCTGATGGCCACGTCGGAGCTGCGACAGGCCCAGGCCGTGTCGGGGCTGGCCGCCGAAGTGGCTCAGCGCCATCCGGCCGGGCGTTTTGCCGGGGAGTGGACCTTTCGGTGGCGAATGTCCCGAGAAGGCTGGCAGATCTGGACCCCGGGGGAGCCCCTCCAGCGCGGGGAGGTGCTCGCGGTCCCGGTCAACTCGGGACCTTTTGAAGTGCCAGTCGACCGGCTCCGGCTCCTGGAGCAGCTCACCACGCCCGACAAGTTCCCGTTGCGGGTGTTGGATCAGCCGGCCCGTGTCGGCTACCACGGGGAGACGCTTGGCATTCTTCCGGTGGGGCTCTCCACCCACCCTCTGGAGCGGGTGCGCGTGTACGAGGTTCTCTGGTGATCTCCCATCTCCCCAGCTTTGAGTCCATCCACATTCGGGACACCCTGATTCGGGAGTCCGTCATGGAGTCGTTTCGAGCGGGGCAGCATCGTTGGCCGCCCTTGACCACGGCTCTCGTGGTCTTCATGGTTGTTTTGCACCTGATGGTAGGCGGGGTGGACGTGTGGGCCGGGGCCCCTCGCCTCTCCATTTTCCTGGGAGACCGGTCTCCACAGGTGTTGGTGTTGTTTGGGGCCCGCGCGGATTGGTTGATTCGCTCGGGAGAGCCCTGGCGACTCCTATCGTGCGTGTTTCTGCATGCGGGGTTCTTTCACCTGGCCCTGAACATGTTGGCGCTCTTTGGGCTCGGACGACTGTGCGAGGCGGTGTATGGACCGAAGCGGCTCCTGGGGTTGTTCCTTGTCTCGGGACTCCTCGGGAGCGTGCTCTCCCACATCGGCGGTACCGAGCTGTCTGTGGGGGCGTCCGGGGCGGTTTTTGGCCTGATGGGGGCCGGGGTCGTGTTTGGAATGCGCAGCCGACAGAAGCTCCCTTTGCCGCTGCGATCCGTGTTTGGGCGGGGACTCATGCCCTGGGTGGTGCTGAACCTGGTGATTGGGATGAGCGTGCCGCGCATCGACAACCTTGGGCACTTGGGTGGCATGTTGGGTGGAGCGGCATGCGCCTTGTTTTTCGGGGATCGCCTTGTTCCCGGGCGAGAGGGAAGTCCCCGGCTCCTCCGGGTTTCCACGGGCATTGGCATCGGCCTTCTCGCCTGGACGCTGCTCCAAATGGCCGGGGCTGTGGGCCATGTGCTTCTCGGCTGACTTTCGGCCCCTGCGCTTACCAGTTCTGGGTACTTGCCAGGCCGCTGGAGCCGGGTCCGCCGTCGTTGGTGCCGCCGCGGCCCCCCGAGCCGCCGCCGCCGCCTGTGCCCCCATTTCCATAGGAGAGCAGGTTGGAGGCGCTCGCCCAGGTGGCCGAGGGCGTCACGCCCATCGCCAGAATCGAGAGGCTGACGCCACCTGATCCGCCGCCACCGCCACCACCGGCGCCACCATCTCCGCCCCGTCCCCCGTCCCCGCCGGACTGGGCACACCAGGCTGTGGAGCTCGCGCGAGTTCCACCGGTGCCGTCCAAGCCGCCCAAGCCACCCAGTCCTCCGTCGCCACCGTATCCTCCGTCCCCGCCATCCCCAGCGATGATGGTGTTGTCGAGAAGAACCGGCAGGTCCTGGCTTCCGGTGGTGGAGCTGTAGAGCAGGCCAATGGACCCGCCGCCGCCGGTGCCGCCGGTGCCTTGTGTGCCTGCACACCCTCCCGCGCCGCCGCCGCCGCCGGTGCCGCCCAGGTGGTGTCCAGTTCCGCAACCGCTCACCTCGGTGCCGCTTCCAGCGCCGCCTCCGCCGCCGCCGCCGCCGTGGGTGCCGGTGCCCCCCGCTGTGCCGCTGCTGGCGGTCCAAACGCCGGCATTGAGCGTGCCGTCCGAATCGCTGGAGCCGACTCCGGCGTTTCCGTCGGTGCCGCTGCTGCCGTCAAAGCCGTCCTGCCCGTTGTCCCAGCAGGTGTCGATGTAGCACTCGTCGCAGTCCAGCTGGGAGGAGATGTACCCGTCGCAGGAGCCGCTGCCTCCGAATCCCCCGCTGGTGTTGGGAGCGCCGTTGGTGCCATCTGACTGGTAGGAGTAGGCGACAGGGCAACTGGAGTCTCCGCCATCTCCCCCATCCGTCAGGGTTGTTCCGCAGGTGTTGGTGCCCCCCAGCCCGCCTGCGGGCATGCTGTTGCAGCTGGTGATTCGACCGTTTCGTCCGTTGGCCCCGGCTCCGCCAGCGTTGCCATCTGACCCGGAGGATCCATCGCTTCCGTCCCGGGCCTGGTCCGCTTCGATGACGTTGTTGGAAAGAGTCAGACTGGAGTCACAATCCTCCAGCCAGAAAGCCACCGCGCTCTCGCCGGAAGCGGCGGCTGCATCCGCCAGGACTTCGAATCCATCGAACAGGGTCGCGGACGTGATGTTCTGGGCAGAGACGGTTCCCGGGAAGCCCGCAGTCACTCCCCTGTGATCCAGGGTGGTGGTGTACAGGGTGGCATCCCGGGTGTTGAAGTCCGTGGAGTACCCACCAAAGAGGCTCACGCCGTCTTCGAGCCAGATGGCTTCGCTGTAGGTGCCACGGGCGACAAGGACGTACTCGTAGTTGTCCGTGACGGCCAGGTCGATGCCGTCCTGCACGCTGTCCAGGGGGTCGGTGGCCGTGCCAGCGCCTGTGGGAGAGCCTGTGGAAACGCTGACGTGCACCGCCAGGCCGTGGTTTCCATCGGCGCCATCACAGTTGGCATCGATGCCATCGAAGGGATCGTCAATGGCGGAGAGGTACTGGCACTCGCAGCCGTCCGAGGTGGCGCCGTTGACATCGTGGTACCCGCTCTGGCAGAGGTAGCTGCACAAGGGGGTGGCTGGACCGGTGTTGCAGAATGAGCTGGCGTTGTCGAAAGAATAGGTGGCGCAGTCGTTTCCGCAGGAGCCACAGTCCGTGTCCAGTGTGTAGCGAGCTCCGGTCTTGAAGCCGTCATCAGCGTTCCCATCGCAGTCGTCGTCCACGTAGTTGCAAAGCTCGGTGGCCCCGGGGAAGACGGTGGCATCGCTGTCGTCGCAGTCGCCGTTGCACGCTGAGATGCCGTCTCCGTCGGCGTCCACATTCACGCCGTTGTCGACGACGCCATCGCAGTCGTCATCCAGTCCGTTGCACTGTTCGGCAGCGCCTGGGTGAATGCTGAAGTCTGAGTCGTCACAGTCTGCGCACGCCGGGAAGCCGTCCCCGTCTGCATCGGAGCCCTCTCCGGTGGACAGCTGGCCGTCGCAGTCGTTGTCGACTCCGTCGCAGATCTCGACCGCGCCCGGGTGGACGGCTGCATCGGTGTCATCACAGTCGTCACAAGCGAGAAAGGAGTCGCCATCGCTGTCCACCTCGTCGGTGGGCACTGCGCCGTCACAGTCGTTGTCGATTCCGTCGCAGATCTCGGCGGCTCCCGGCCAGGTGTCCGAGGAGTTGTCGTCGCAGTCCTCGCAGACCACAAAGCCATCCGAGTCGTCGTCGGTGGTCTCATCGACCGGAATCGCGCCATCGCAGTCGTTGTCCAGTCCGTCGCAGATCTCGCTGGCACCGGGAAAGGTGTCCGCCGTGGCATCGTCACAGTCGGTGCAGAGCACGAATCCGTCTGCATCGTCGTCTGTCAGCTCCTCCAGGGGCACCGCTCCGTCGCAGTCGTTGTCCAGCCCGTCACACAGCTCAGGGGCGCCGGGCCAGCTTGTGGCGGCCAGGTCATCGCAGTCGTTGCAGGCCAGGAAACCGTCTGCATCAGCGTCTGCGAGCTCCAGGGGATCGATCGACCCATCGCAGTCATTGTCCAGTCCGTCACAAAGCTCGGGGGCCCCCGGGTAGACCACGTCCCGTGTGTCGTCACAGTCGCCTCCGAGGGCGATCATGTCGTCGGGGGAAACACAGGCGATGAGCTCCGAGGCCGGTGCGCCAAAACCGTCTCCGTCTCCGTCGGAGTACCAGGAGCCGGCGGTGCTTGTGTCCAGGCTGGCATCGGCGTCGTCCACGAGGAAATCACAGTCGTTGTCGATTTCGTCGCACACCTCCTGGGCCTGGGGGTGGACATCGCCGTTGTCGTCGTCGCATTCTTCGCAGGCTGCGAAACCATCGCCGTCCGAATCGGAAAAGCCCACGCTGCCGTCGCAGTTGTAGTCATTGGGGTCGGTGCAGTCATTTTCTGTGGCGCCGGGATGAAACCTGGGGTCGGCATCGTTGCAGTCGGTGTTCAACTCCGCTGTGCCACTGGGCTGATCACACCCGCGGACCTCGCCATCCACGGCGCCAAATCCATCGCCATCTTCATCGGTGTACCAGGTTCCAGCATCCACCGAGTCTGGCGTGTCCACTTCCCCATCACAGTTGTTGTCAATGCCGTCGCATTTCTCATCGGCGCCTGGGTTGATCTCGGAGTCTGCGTCGTCGCAGTCTTCCCCCGCGGGGAACCCATCCCCGTCCCGGTCAGGGCCCAGGCCCGTGTCGTCGGTGATGATGCCGGTCTCCACTCCGCCGATGTTGAAGCTGTCATTTCGGGATGGACAGCCTGCAAGCAGGGGGAGCAGGAGAAGAACGGAAGCGCGGGTGGAGATCATCGGACTCATCTGGTCAGTGGGATCGGTCTCTGCGCCCTGATTCCAGCATCATTGCCTCGGCCGGGCTCAGTCGCAAGTCAAGACGAAGTTGTTCGTTGTGGGCATCCACGAGGGCGCGAACTTCACTCGGGTCAAAGGCAGACGGGTAGCTGTCTCGGAGGTTCCGGGCTCTTTGGTCCGGTATCGCTGCGCTGAAGAAGCCGGCGGCGGTGGCGAGCAATCCCACGCCGCTGGCAGCCGAGGCCATGGGGTTTGCGGTGAGGCTCAAGCCGATGGCCCCGCCCATGGAGGTCACGATTCCGGCCACGCCGATCCAGCGTCGCCGGGAGGACCTGGTCTGGAGCTCAGCGATCTCCATTCGCAGCGCCTCGGCATTGTCCGATTGTCCTACGGCTGTGAGAAAGGCGGGGATGTTCAGGCGCATGAAGTCCTGGTAGACCCCCCAGGTTCGAATCACCTGGCTCGGTTGTTGGTGTACATACGTGGCAGAGCTGTGCCATCCAGGCCAGAAGGGATGGCCTGTGGACATGACCCAGACCTCCCCTTCCTGCTCCACGGCCTCGGACTCAATCCGCAGGTAGCGCGCCCGGTAGTCTCGGAGGGCCTGGGGGGAGGCTTCCGAAGGTGGCGTGTCGGCGGGTTCTGCGGGAGGCGGAGACGCCGCGGTAGCCTCTGCTGGGGCTGCTTGAACGGGGGGCGGAGCCATGACCGGCTCCACGTCAGCCCGGGCAGGTGGCGTGGTTGCCAGTAGGATTGCGAGGCTAGTAGCTGTGCAAAGCGCCATGGGGTCCTCTTGTGAAGGCGCTAAATGGTACCGCCAACCGGGGGGGGGTGCGAGTCAAGGGCTGTTCGCATGTCGTCAGGAAATGGCGCATGGACCGACAGGGGCGCTCCATTTGGGGAGGTCAGATCGAGGCTGGCGGCGTGGAGGCAGTGCCGGGGGTGCTCCAAGAGCTCGTCTCGACCGGGAAGATCCCACCCTTCAAAAAGGGACAGAAAGACCTCGGGAGGCTGGCCGTAGATTTTGTCTCCAAGGATCGGATGTCCCAGGTGGGCCAGGTGCACGCGAATCTGGTGGGTGCGTCCTGTGTGGGGATGAACCTCCACCAGGGTGCGACTCCCCTGGCGCTCTCTCACGATGAACCTCGTGTGGGCGGGTTGGCCGTCGGATCGCACGCCTTGTTTGAGGCGAATGGGGGAGTCTTCGTCGTCGCCGATGGGGGCATCGACTTCCTGTTGTTCCCAGGCCACCTGGCCCCGGACCACGGCCAGGTAGGTCTTTTTCACCGAGCGGGCCTTGAAACTGGCCTTGAGGTGTCGGTTTGCGGCGTCGGATCGCCCCAGGAGCAGCACCCCCGAGGTCTCCCGATCCAGGCGATGCGCCAGGTGCAGGGACTCTCCGGGGTATTGGTCCCGGGCCAGGTTGATGACGCCCCATGCAAAGGCCTGGCCTACCGGGTGGCAGAGCATTCCCGCTGGCTTGTTGAAGGCGAGAATGTGGTCATCCTCGTGCAGGATGGGTGGGCACGGCGGCTTCTCCCCCTGGGGGGCGAGCTTTGGGGAGAGGAGGTGGAGGACCTCTCCCGCCCGCAGCAGCGACGCGGGCTTGAGGGATCGCGACGTGGACAGGACCTCCCCGCTGCGGATGGCTTCGGCAGCCCCACTCCTGGAGTACAGGGCAAAGCGCTGGGCCAGGTACACATCGGCTCGCATGCCAGCGGCCACCGGGTCCACAGTGATGGGACGGGGGGGTTCCATGGGAACAAGGTATTGTGCTGGGATGTGGTGGGTTCTATTGTCCTGTGCCGGGGGGATGGATTCCGGTGTGCCGGACACCGGCGAATCGGGCAGCCCGGACGACACGGGTACCCGGCCTGGAGGTCTTGCCCATCCCGTGGCGTGGGAGTCTCAGGATCCGGGTGTGGGAACTGGGCTGGGCTGGGCAGATCTGGATCAAGATGGATTTGCGGACCTCGTGGTGGCTTATGGAAACGATGTTCAACAAGGTCCGCTGGTGGTGTATGCCAACCGGGAGGGGGTGCTGGAGACGGAGCCCTCGTGGCGATCCACCTCAGTGGGGTTTCACGGTCAGCTCTCGGTGGGAGACGTTGATGGCGACGGTCTGCCCGATGTGGCGGTGTCGCGTTTTCTCGGGAATGCCGGGTTTTCATCGCCGGGCGGTGTGGATGTGTACCTGAACCGGGGAGGAGAGCTGGAGCCCACCCCGACCTGGCAGTCGGCCCAGGATTTTTTCACGTTCTCCTGTGCGCTGGGCGATGTGGATCGGGACGGAGATCTGGATCTGGCTGTGGCCGTGGGGGAGACCTACCACCACAGCGATGAGCCGGCGCCGGTGGTGGTCTATGAAAACGATGGCGAGGGTAACTTTGGGGATCAGCCAAGCTGGGAGAGCGGACCTGCAGGGCACGCCTTTGACGTGGCCTGGGCGGATATGGATGCAGATGGCTGGCTGGATCTCCTGGTGGCCAACTCCCTCTCGGGCCATGCGATCTTTGGAAACCAGGCGGGTGCCCTCGATGTTTCGCCCCGCTGGCAGGCGCCGGAGGGAAGCTATGAGGGAAACACGCTGGATTGGGGAGATGTGAACCAGGATGGGGACCTGGATCTTCTGGTGTCTGACAACAGCCAAATGGGGGGTCCAGGCGCCGCCAGGCTGTGGTGTGGCCCGGACTATCACTTGTGCTGGGAGACCGGGGACTTCTTGGAATATGCCTCGGCGGTGTCCTTGGAAGATGTGGATGGAGATGGGTTGTTGGACGTGGTGGCCGGCGCCTGGTGGGGGGCTGTACGCGTCTTTTTCAACCAGGGGGAGCTGCCCGCTGGCACACCAGGGTGGGTTTCCCGAGAGAGCGCTGTGGTCGAGACTTTTGGGTGGGAAGACGTGGATGGAAGCCATCACCAGGAAGAGACCTTGATGGGGAGCGAGATCCTGGCAGTGCCCGGGCGAGGAAGGGTGTTGGAGGTCGCAGGGGGCGTCGCCGCAGGGGGGTGGGTCACGGGAGCCGGTGCGCTCGAGGTGCGGTACCTTGTGGCCCACGAGCGGGACCTCGCGGTGTCCAATTGGGCCCTGGATTCCGGCAATCGGATCTATGGTCGTCGGTGATGGACTTTCGATTGCGAGTCGCGTGGGCCTGGTTGGCGGTGGCCCTGTTGGGCACCGTTCTCCTTGCGCCCCACCTTGGCCTGCGAGGCTGGTGCTGGCTGGGGGTGCACCACCTGCTCTGCCTTCTGGGCTGTGGAGACGAGATTCGGCGGGGTCGCAAGCGAATGAAGAGGACGCGAGCCACCTCCCCAATGTCTCAGGGGCAGGGCCCAAACAGCTCGATCACGTCATAGGGCTCGTTGGAGAGAGACCACGGGCTGTAGGTCTCCACCGGTGGAGAATGGGAGACCAGGTGGGCGTGGTAGTTGGCTGCGCCTTTCGCCGTATGGACCCGCGGACCCCAGAAGGTATCTTCCAACTCCCAACGCTCCAGTGACTTGAGGCAGCCGCCCGGTGCTGGCTCCTGGGGCCAGGTGACTTGGGAAACCGCGTACAGGCCTGTGGGGCGGGTTCCCTCGTCCAGTGCCTTCCACCCAGCGGCCTCCAAGTGGTGCTGCCAACCCCAGTGTCCTGAGAACGCTCCTTTGCCCCGGGTTGTGACCTGTTCCGCCACCTGGGCATGCCCCCGGGCCATGGCGGCCATGTCCCAAGACATTCCCAGGCTGAGCAGGCTTGCCGCGGCCACGGCCACCCCGAGCCTCTTGGGGCCCGGGTCTCCGCGAAGCAGAAACAGGCCAAAGGCGGGGAGAAACGGTATCCAGTACCGTGCTGCCACAAAGCGCAGGGCCAGGAGAAACAGAAGGCCCCCCAACGCCCAACAGGCAAGCCATCGCTCCAGGGAGTCTCGCCAGCGCACGCTGGAGAGCGTCGCCCCTCCTGCAGCCGTGGCCAACACCGTGGCCGCCAACCCGACTCCCTGGTGCCCGGAAGCCAGGGCAGCCCCCGACCCAGCCAGCGCACCGATGGTTGCCCCGATCCCTGCGGGTCGCCCTCGAACAAGAACCGGAAGAAGCCCCGCGCCTCCCAGCATGGCCACGCTCGCTACGGCCTTTCTCCAAAGTTCCCCGGGGGAGCCTGCCACCGACTGAAAGCCCACCATGGAGAACAGATGCAGCTCTCCATAGGCGGCGGCATCATGGGCCAGGAGCAGCAGCAGGGGCAAAACAGCTGCCAGCGCGGGCTTCCACCGGTGTCTCTGCCAGCCCGCAAGGAGCACCAGGGGTACAAGGCAGATACCCGAGTAGCGAAACAGGCTCGCGCAGCCCACCAGAAAGGCCCAGCGAGCAGGGCGGGGGGAGGAGAGAAAACCAGCCAGGCCCGCCACGGTGCAGGCCAGCAGAGGCAGGTCCGGGGTGAGGGACTGGGCGGAAAGCACCACGATGGGAGAGGTGCCCAAGAGGAGCAGCAGTCCCCTCCCCTGCCCGGAAACCGTGTGTCCGAGTCGGTGGATACCCCAGAGCGCCAGCGCCAGCCAAGGGAGCATCCACGCGTGAAGGAGCCAGACCGGGGCGTTGGAAGGAAGCACGGCAAGCCACCAGGCAATCCCGGGGGGGTTGGAGAGCACCTCCAGGGCGGGCTGCTCGACCCCTTGCCAGTTGATGGGAATGGCATGGGGGCGCCACGGATCGGCCCTGGCCCCCGCGGCAAGCCGCAGGAAGTTTGCTTCGTCCACATGCACCGGGCGCCCCAGGAAGGGCAACACCAACCCCAGCACAAGCAACGCTGCAAGCCCGTCTCGAGACCGCTCCTGCACGACGTGATGGTACCTCGGCGGCCCGGGCGCCGTGCGCGGTGTGGGTTAGAAGCGCGACATGAGCACCAATGACCTCATCGTGGTGGGGGGCGGACATGCGGGCGCGGAAGCGGCTGCTGCTGCGGCCCGACTGGGCCGGCGGGTGGTATGGGTCACAACTCGTGCGGAGGAGATCGGACGCCTTTCCTGCAATCCCGCCGTGGGGGGGCTTGGAAAGGGACAACTGGTGCGGGAGATAGACGCTCTGGGGGGCTTGATGGCGCAGGCTGCAGATGCGGCCACCGTCCAGTTCCGGACCCTCAACACCCGCAAGGGCCTCGCTGTGCGCTCCAGTCGCGCACAGGTGGACATCCATCGATATCCTGCCCAGATCCAGTCTCGAATCATGTCGCTCCCCGGCGTGACAGTCGTGCAAGGGGAGGTCGAGCGTCTGCAGATGAAGGGGGGGCGGGTGTCCGGCGTGGTCCTCAATGGAGGGAGCGAGCTGCACGCTTCGGCCGTCCTGTTGACCACGGGGACCTTTCTCTCGGCCCGCATGCACTTCGGTGAAGAGCAGGTGGAGGGGGGACGTGTGGGAAGCAGCGCAGCCAACGCCCTTGGGAAATTCCTGCGGGATGCTGGTCTGCGGACAATTCGCCTCAAGACGGGCACTACTCCCAGACTGGACGGGCGAACCGTCGATTTTTCGCGTCTCTCGGCGCAGGAGGACACCGAGGGTCACTTTTCCTTTACGCCGCCCACGTCTCGCCTCCCCCGGGTGCGCTGCTTCCTTGCGGAGACCCATGAAGGCACCCACGACATCATCCGGGGCGCCTTGGATTTGTCCCCCATGTTCTCAGGCCAGATCACCGGTGTCGGGCCCCGGTATTGTCCGTCCATTGAGGACAAGATTGTGCGGTTTGCAGACCGGTCGCGGCACCTCTTGTTTCTGGAGCCAGAGGGGTTGGATACCCACCGCCTGTACGTCAACGGTATGTCCACCTCTCTGCCAAGGGACGTGCAGCTCGCCATGGTGCGCTCGGTGGTTGGACTCGAGTCAGCGCAGATTCTGCAGTACGGCTACGCCGTGGAATACGATGCCTCCGACCCCCGGGACCTGGACCGGGGTTTGCAGCACAGGAATTTCCCGGGTCTCTACCTGGCCGGCCAGGTCAACGGAACCTCCGGCTACGAGGAGGCGGCGGCCCAGGGATTGCTTGCGGGGGTGTCCGCCTGTTTGGGAGAACCCTTTCTGGTCGGGCGCGACCAGGCCTACTTGGGGGTCATGGTGGACGATCTTGTGACCCGGGGAGTCGGGGGGGAGCCCTACCGCATGTTCACCTCCCGTGCGGAACATCGACTGCGCTTGCGAGAGGACAATGCAGACCGGCGTTTGATGCCCCTTGCGCGAGAAATGGGCCTGTTGGGAGAGGATGCCTGGCGGGCGTTCCTGGAGAGGCAAGAAGGGATACGGGCGGGAGAAAAGGCGCTTTCTACCCGAATTATCCCCGATGCCGCTACCTGCGCGCAGATGGAGGGGGCGGGCCTGGGACCTCTGCGCAAGGCCTGTGAGGCACGGGACCTGGTCAAGCGTCCCGGGGTTCGGTACGCAGACGTGGCCCGGGTGCTGGGCCTGCCGGAGCTCCCCGCTGTGGTGGCGGCACAGGTGGAAACGGACGCCAAGTATGCCGGCTACCTTGCCCGAGAGGAACAACGGGCTGCCCTCACCCAGAAGATGGCGACCGTGTCGTTGGTCGCCGTGGATTTCGGAACGGTGGCCGGCTTGTCCAACGAGGTGCGGCATCGCCTGGAGGCGGGACGACCGGCTGATCTGTCTTCGGCTGCCCGGCTTCCGGGGGTGACTCCGGCCGCTGTAACCACGCTGGCTCTCCACGTGGCCCGGGAGAGAGGTTGAAGTTTACGCCCGCGGAACAACTTCACATGGATCACCTGGCGCGATGGCGAAATGCCATGGACCTGGTGGGTCCCGGCCCCCTGGAACCCCACTTCAGGGACGCTGCCCATGCGGTGGCATGGCTGGATGCCTGCGGTTCGTGGGCGGACCTGGGGTCCGGCGCAGGCTTTCCTGGTATTGCCCTTGCGGCCAGGCATCCGAAGGCACAGGTCTCCCTGGTGGAGTCAAGACGTAAACGCGCGATATTCCTAAAGGAATTGGCCGTGGTGTGCGGTCTGGCCAACCTGGAAGTGCTCCACCAGCGTGTGGAGGGGCTCGCGCCGGAGTCCCTGGCAGGAGTGGTGGCCCGGGCATTTCAACCCCCGGCTGCCATGTTGAAGACCGTGCGTCCAATGCTTGAGATTGGCGGTACAGCCGTGGTTTTGGTGGCCCGGGAGGACCCGCCGAGAGCCGAGGGTTTTGAGATGTTCCACGTGGAACACTACGAAGTAGAAGGTAAGCCCCGACGCTCCGTGGGCTATCGTCGAACGTTTTGACGGCGCAGAAAGGAAGAAGCAAGGAGCAGAAGAAAGGTCCAGGACGCCTGGCGACCGCTGCTTGATGCGCAGCCGCTACAGCGGGGAGCGTCCTTGGGGGTTTCGGCGGGAGAACCGCTTGTGTCACGTGTGCCTGTATCCAGAGAAACCGGAAGCGGAGTCCCCTCCCCCCAGGCCTCGACCGCGTCCAGGTGAAGCCTGCCTGACAGAACCTTCACCTCCAGGTCCTTCCAGCCCTCTTCCATTGTGAACTCAGTTTCATTCGAGGCGGTCTGTGCGCCGTCGATCCATACATCCCACTCGGCCTCCCCGCTCACCAGCAGGGAAACCTCGGTGCCCTCTGTGGAAAAGAAGAGAGACTCACCGGTCTCCAGGGCCACTCCGCCCCCGGCCCCCTGTCCTTCCTCCGTGTAGTCATTGCACGCCTCCCGTTGATCACCGCAGCTTAGAAATACCCCGCCGTTTTCCAGTCGTTCCATCCAGGGCAGCGGCTGCAGGGAGCCTCCATCCGTCCACCAGACGCCCACTTGGGTGGCCAGAAGTACCGCGTTGGGGCTTCCGGGCACGGGAAAGAGGTCGTGGATTGCGCTGGGGAGGCGCTCCCCTACCTGGACCCAGGAGTCTCCTTCATCTGTTGACTTCCAGACGGTTCCTCCCCGAGTTCCCAACCACAGCGTGTCCCCTTCACCCGCCACCAGCCGACGAGGGGACCCCTCCGGGGCGGCGCTCGGCGATCTCCACTCGGTGTCTCCTTCGTCCAGCAGCTCAACCCCGCCGGTCGGGGTTGCAAAAACCAACCGATTGCTCGTCGCTGTTTCAACCACAGCGCCCCCGGCGGCCGGTTCGCTCCCAAGAACGGACAGGGCCTCCCAGGTATCGCCACCGTCCTTGCTGAACCAGATGCCGGCGGGCACATCCGTGACCACCACGAGAGCGGACTCCCCTTCCCAGGTGGCGCCGAACAGGTCGCGGGGGAGCGCACTGCCGACCGCCACACCGAAGCCTGGGACTTTGGCCCAGGTCTTCCCCTGATCCCCAGATCGCGCCAGCACCGGTGCCATGGCCTGGCCCACATCCTCTCCCAGCAAATACAGGGTCTCCCCCACCGATCGCACGGCCCGTGAGCGGATCATGGGCACAGAAACGGGCCCCCAGGTGGCACCGCTGTCGCTGCTTCGAAAGAGAGCACTCAGTCCGGCATACAGCAGCACGTTGGGTGCACCTGGAGCGGAGATCAAGTCATAGGCAACCACCTCCGAATCCAGGCCTGTAGCGGAACCATCCCAAGTGCTGCCGCCGTCGTCTGACCAGGAGACTCCGCCACCGTAGCCCGCTGTGTAGATCCGGGGATCCTCCGGCCAATCGCTGGAAACGGTCACCGCTCGGGTGTACCGACCCCGAAGAAGCGCTGAGGGCTGCCAGGTCGTTCCGCCATCGACGGTGGTGCGGGCGCCCCCGAATCCCGCCACCAGCCCGCTGGATGCCTCCAGGGACAGATGCACCCAGGCCTGGGTGGGGTCGGTGGCGTTGCCCGTGCCTCCATAGGCCACCTCCAGGCCGGAGGGGAGAGAGGTCCAGCTTTCGCATGAGTCTGTGCTGACAAATACGGCTTCCTGACCTGATGCGGCAAGGATGGCCCCGGACTCGCCCGCAAAGAGCGCCGGAACAGCCTCGGAGTGTTCTCCGGAGAGAGACACGGGCAAATCGGCACAAATCTCCCAGCTTCCCCCCTGGTCGGAAGATTGCAAGACACCTGAAGTCGTGCCGACGTAGATGATACCCCCGGATTCCAGCCCGGAAAGACCGAGCCGGCCTCCTGGAAGCCCCTGCAGTGGCACCAATTCAGGCAACTCCTCCCATGTGCCGTCCAAGGCAATGCCGCCCGCCCGCCAGAGCCCGCCAGAGCCCCCCACAACCAGGACGGAGCAGGCGCTGTCGCAAGAAACATTTATTGCTGTAGCAACAATCTGGGAATCCGCAAAAGCCGTGGTTGTGCCAGCGTTATGCCAATACAGCCCGTTGCTTGTGGCGAACAAAACGGCGCCGCCAAGCGCCGCGGAGTCATACGCCACCAGTGGTGGGTTTGGGAGTGTCTCCAGGACCCAGTCTCCACCTTCCTCCTCCCAATAATGAGAGCCATCGGCGGCGAGTAGGTGGAGGCGATTGCCAGAGTCCAGCGTGGCGGACACCAGGGCAGATTCCATGGCGGGGGTCGCCAGGTGGTTCCAATGGCGTCCGCCATCCTCGGAGATCACGAGCTGGGACACGTCGTGGGGATCGAGCAGGGCCCAGTGGGAAGACTGGCTGTGTGTCACGGAGGTCAAGACCGCGTGGGGACGGTGGGCCTCCGCCAAAGAGAGGAACAGGAGGATGGCGAGCGTGGGCATGGTCTTGTATGGGGTGTGGATCCTGCAGTGTCAAGGGGTGAGAGGAGCCGGGGTCGCGGTGGGCTCCAGCCGCAGTTAGTCTGCGGTGACCATGCGGCCTTCCTTCACATCGATGATGATTATCGTAATTTCAATGGGTTGCCGGCCCGCGGTGGTGCTTGAGGAGACGGGAGAAGACGGAATGGACGCCGGTGTGACAGGTGCTCCGGTCCGTCTGGAGGCTGGTCCCACAGTCACCTGTGCATCGCCTGATCTACGGGAGAGTGAGGGGCCGTTTGAGGTCATCCTCGGAGGGCCGGACTGGGCCGGCCAGGCGACCTTTGAGGGGGAGTCCGAGCTGGACCTTGGGAGAGGGCTCTCGGTTGTCGACTTCGATCAGGATGGAAACTACGACATCTTTTTGCCCAACCTGGGCCCGGATCAACTTTTCATGGGAGAAGGGGACGGGGTGTGGCTAAACCAAACGGATGAGCTCTTCGGGCTGCGTTTTCACCGGACGCAGGGCTCCGTTGCGGCGGACGTAGATGGAGATGGTGCGCCGGACCTCGTAACCATTAACCGGGGCAACCCAAATCGCCTGTACCGAAACAACGGTGCGGGCCGGTTCGACGTGGTGGACGGGTCGGGCTTCCAGGACCTGGGCCTGGGGTCCATCGGGGGGAGCTTTGGAGACTTGGACTTGGATGGGGACTTGGATCTGTTTATTTGCGCCCATTTCACCGGTCCCACGGCGGGCTGGGACCAGGAGAATCCTTGGCCGGCGGACCCGAGCGAGCTCTACGAGAACCTGGGAGATGGCACGTTTCTCAGTCGCTCGGATTTGCTTCCCCAGGAGGCCCATGACGGGTACAGCTATGCCTGTGGACTTCACGACCTGGATGGGGACGGGCGCTTGGATTTGTACTTTGTGAATGATTTTGGCTCCCGGGTGGTGCCAAACCTGGCTTACCGGAACACCACGGAAGGTTCCACGTGGAACTTCCAGGATGTCAGCGATGAGACCGGTCTGGGAGTGCAGGTGTTCGGGATGGGGCTGGGGTTGGGGGACCTCAATGGGGACACCTTGCCGGACCTCTTGATCACCAGCTGGGATGATCTGGCTCTCTTGGAGAGCGCGGCGGACGGAACATGGTACGAGTCATCGGCCAGTAGGGGGTTGTCTGTAGATGTGG